>CADCUI010000021.1 GCA_902805845.1 uncultured Nocardioidaceae bacterium | reverse complement strand
GAAGGCGGGTCGGGCAGACATTGTGGGCGGGTCGGCCAGACATCGTGGGCGGGTCGGGCAGACATCGAGGGCGGGTCGGGCAGACATCGAGGGCGGGTCGGCTCAGGGGCGGGAGGTGCGGACGTGCTCGGCGACCTCCTTGGCCGCGTCGTCGCCGTAGGCCGCGGCGAACCGGTCGACGAAGGTGCGCTGGTGCAGCGTGTACTCCTGGGTGCCCACCTGCTCGACCACGTGGACGGCCAGCAGGCAGCCGAGCTGGGCGGCTCTCTCGAGCGACAGCCCCCAGCTGAGTGCGGCGAGGAACCCGGCACGGAACGCGTCCCCGACCCCGGTCGGCTCCACGCGGGCGACCTCCGGGACGGACCCGACGTGGATGGGCTCGTGCCCACGGCGCTCGACCCGGACGCCCGCGGCACCCAGGGTCACCACCCAGATGCCGACGCGCTCGCGCACGTCGTCGGCGCTCCAACCGGTCTTCTGGGTGATGAGCGCGGACTCGTACTCGTTGGAGAACAGGATCTCGGCGCCGTCCACGAGGTCGCGGATCATCTCGCCGTCGCCGAAGGCGAGCTGCTGGGAGGGGTCGGCGACGAAGCGGTAGCCGCGGTCGCGGCACTCCTGGGTGTGCCGGCGCATGGCCTCCGGGTCGTTGGGTCCCACGAGGACCAGCTCGACCCCGCCGGCACGGTCGACGATCGGTTTGAGCTCGATCTCCCTCGCCTCCGACATGGCCCCGGCGTAGAACGAGGCGATCTGCGCCATGGTGGCGTCGTTGGTGCACACGAACCGCGCGGTGTGCCTCGTCTCCGAGACATGGATGGCGCTGCAGTCGACGTTGTGGCGCTCCAGCCAGGCGCGGTAGTCGACGAAGTCGGCGCCGACGGCGCCCACGAGCAGGGGCCGCAGCCCCAGACTTCCCAGTCCGAAGGCGATGTTCGCCGCGCACCCGCCGCGGCGTACCTCGAGGTCCTCGACGAGGAACGACAGCGCGATCTTGTCGAGCTGGTCGACCACCAGGGAGTCCGCGAACCGGCCTGGGAAGGACATCAGGTGGTCGGTGGCGACAGAGCCGGTGATGAGCAGGTTCACGACGTTGCCTCGGTTCTGCGGCGGGCGGCGGGACAGCCGCACACTACTCGTCGGTACTCGTGGGGGGATCGCTCAGCAACCGCTAGCGTCGCTGACATGAGCTACCAGAGGGTCCCCTACGAGGACGCCGCCACGCCCGCCGAGATGCAGTCGGACTGCGCCGCGGTCGAGCGGGAGCTGCTCCTCTCGCACCTGCTGCCACCGCGGCAGTCCGGCCGGCTGACACGTCCGCCCCTGCCTCTTCCGGCGCCCGCGGTCAGCGACGAGATGGCGGACCGGGCGGCCGGCATGGAGCTCCATCTCGCCTGAGCTGCGACGTCGGGTCGGCTCAGCGCACGCCGACGACGGTCAGTGGAACGAGTCGCCGCAGGCGCAGGAGCCGGTCGCGTTGGGGTTGTCGATGGTGAACCCCTGCTTCTCGATCGTGTCGACGAAGTCGATGACGGCGCCGTTGAGGTACGGGGTGCTCATCCGGTCGACGACGACGGCCACGCCGTCGAAGTCCGTGACGACGTCGCCGTCGAGGTCACGCTCGTCGAAGAAGAGCTGGTAGCGCAGCCCGGAACATCCGCCCGGCTGCACGGCGAGCCGCAGCTTGAGGTCGTCGCGGCCCTCCTGCTCGAGGAGGCTCTTGACCTTGGCGGAGGCCGCGCCGGACACGTTGATGCTGTCGGTGCGGATCGCTGAGTCGGCTGCAGTGGGGGTCTCGACCTGCTCGGTCATGCGCATGGCTCCCTGGGGTGGACGTCGGCAACTGCTACCTCAATCGTCGCACACCGTCGGTTATTCCGGCCCCCGCGACCAGGTCCGCGCCACCCGCTCGGCCAGCGCCGCGAGGCTGGCTGGTGGGTCGCCGAAGGCGGCCTCCTCGCCCACCAGCTCGACGAGGGAGTACGCCGACTCGATCCCCATGGTGCGCATCTCCCGCGACCCGACGAGGACGCTCCCGGCGAGGGCGACGCAGGGCCGCAACGCCTCCGCGGCCACGGTGGCCACTCCCGCCGGCACCTTGCCGGAGCGGGACGAGAAGTCGAACGACCCCTCACCGGTCAGGACCAGGTCCGCCCGTGCTGCCCGGCCCGGCAGGTCGACTGCCTCGGCGACCAGCTCGATGCCCGGCACCCGGCGGCCACCGAGGAGCAGCAGCGCGAACCCGAGACCTCCGGCAGCTCCGGCGCCCTTGGCCAGGGCGAGCTTCCGGTCGGTGAGCTCGGCCAGACGGCTCAGCGCCGCGTCGACCACCGGTAGCCGTTCCGCCGGCAGCCCCTTCTGCGGGCCGTAGACGTTGGTGGCCCCGATCAGCCCCAGCAGCGGGTTGTCGACATCCGTGGCAGCCACCAGCTCCACCCCGCGGACCCGCTCGAGCGCCGGTCCCACGTCCACGCCCTCCAGCGAGCCGAGGCCAGCCGGACCGCCCCGCAACGCCGTCCCCGGCGTGGCCGTGGCACCCAGTGCCGCGAGAAGTCCGGCTCCCCCGTCGTTGGTGCCGGTGCCGCCCAGGCCCACCACGACGCGACGTACGCCGGTGTCCACCGCCGCCGCCACCAGCTGCCCCACCCCCGCGCTCGAGCCGTGCTCGGGGTCGCGCCGCTCAGGAGGGAGGAGATGCAGACCGCTGGCCTGGGCCGCCTCGACGTAGGCCGTGTCGCCCGCGACGAGCACCGCGGCGGGCACCCGGCCGCCGTCCGGCCCGGCCACCAGCAACGGCTCGAGCCGCCCGCCGCGCGAGGCCGCCAGCACGTCGAGGAAGCCGGGACCGCCGTCGCTCATCGGGGCAAGGTCGAGCTGGTCGGCCGGGGCACGGCGACGCCACCCCGCGGCGATCGCCTCGGCGGCCTCCCCGGCGGTGAGGGTGCCGGCGAACTTGTCGGGGGCCACGAGCACCCTCATCGGCGGGGTCCGGTGGGAATGGCGGCCAGGGTCACGGCATGGAGCCTAGGGCGAGGGCTGCGTGGGAGGATGGGCTCATGACCGCAACTCCGCCGCTGATCGCACCGGCGACCCGGCCGGCAGGGTTGCCGCTGCTGGTGCTCGGACGCGGCTCGGACCCGGCGTCCGAGCGCGGCGTCGACTGCCCCGGGTCCCTCCCGGCCGCCTCGGACCCCGACCTCGTCGCCCGCGCGACCGCCGCGAAGGCCGCGCTCGGGGAGCGCGTGTTCGTCCTGGGTCACCACTACCAGCGCGACGAGGTCATCCAGTTCGCCGACGTGACCGGCGACTCCTTCAAGCTCGCCCGAGACGCGGCGGGCCGGCCGGAGGCGGAGTACATCGTCTTCTGCGGGGTCCACTTCATGGCCGAGTCGGCCGACATCCTCACCGCCGCCCATCAGAAGGTGGTGCTGCCCGACCTCGCGGCCGGATGCTCGATGGCCGACATGGCCCGGCTCGCGCAGGTCGAGGACGCCTGGGACGCGCTGACCGACGCTGGTCTTGCCGACGCTGTCGTGCCCGTGACCTACATGAACTCCTCAGCAGACATCAAGGCGTTCTGCGGTCGCCACGGCGGCGCGGTGTGCACCTCGAGCAACGCCGAGGTGGCGCTGGAGTGGGCCTTCTCCCAGCACGGTGCGGACACCAAGGTGCTGTTCCTCCCCGACCAGCACCTCGGCCGCAACACCGCGGTCCGCCAGCTCGGGCTGTCCCTCGACGACTGCGTGGTGTGGAATCCGCTGCGGCCTCACGGCGGCCTCACCCCCGAGCAGCTGCAGGCAGCGAGGATCATCCTCTGGAAGGGCCACTGCTCGGTGCACGGACGGTTCACCCCTGAGTGCGTCGACGACGTGCGTGCACGCGTCCCGGACGTGCGGGTGGTGGTGCACCCCGAGTGCACGTACGACGTGGTGACGAAAGCCGACCTGGTCGGATCCACCGAGTTCATCATCAAGACGATCGACGCGGCGCCCGCGGGCTCGTCGTGGGCGGTGGGCACCGAGCTCAACCTCGTGCAGCGGCTGGCGACCCGGCATCCGGACAAGAACATCGTCTTCCTGGACAAGACCGTCTGCTACTGCTCCACGATGAACCGCATCGACCTGCCGCACCTGGTGTGGGCGCTGGAGAGCCTGGTCGCCGGGCACGAGGTGAACGTCATCGAGGTCGACTCCGACACGGAGGCCTGGGCGAAGGTGGCTCTGCAGCGGATGCTCGAGCTCCCCGCCGGTCCGGCCCGCGGCTGATCACCGCGACGATTCGGGCCAGCGACCCGGGCGGCCGGCCCTCAGAGGCCCGGCGCGCCCCAGAGCGCCATCCACCGCGAGGCGTCGGGCTCGATCGGAAGGTCGGCGCGCAGGAGGTCGCGCATCTGGATCTCGAGCACGTTGTCCCGCCGCTGCGGGCCCGTGGGCGCGAAGGGGTAGAACGTGCCCTGCTTGTAGAGGTAGACGAGCGCCAGTGACCGCCCGCTCGGGTCCCGGAAGGACACCAGCGTGCACAGCACCCCGTCGCTGAAACCCTGGAGCTCGAGCGTCGTGGTGACCGCGTGCAGGTCCGTGGCCAGCGCCTCCATGTCCTGCTGGCGTGCCAGCAGCCAGGTGTAGCCGAACTGGTCGGTGCTCTGCTCGACGTCGGGGTCGTCGTCGTTGTCCAGCAGCGCCACGATCTCCGCCATCGTCTGGGCGAACGCCGGGCCCTCGGTGGCGCGGAAGCAGATCGCTCCCCGGCCGGTCATCGTGAAGTCGGCGGCCGTCTGCAGCGTGATCGCCGCGGCCGGCAGCGAGAACAACGCCTCGAGCTGGGGGGCGACCGGCTTGCGGCGGCCGGTCACCGTCGCCCAGAAGCCCACGGGTCAGCGCCCCGGCCCGGTGGTGGGGAAACCACCGTCCAGCGGACGCCCCAGCTCCGCCCCGACCTTGGCGAGCTGCTCGAGCCGCTGCTCGAGCGAGGGATGCGTGGAGGTCAGGGTCCGCAACGACACCCCGCTGACCGCCGGCGCGATGAAGAAGGCGTTCAGCGGCTGTGCCGCCCGCAGGTCGCGCTGGGGGATCGCCGACATCTGGCCGGAGATCTTGGTCAGCGCGCTCGCCAGGGCCGAGGGCTTGCCGGTCAGGAAGGCACCCGCACGGTCGGCGGCCAGCTCGCGGTAGCGCCCGAGCAGCTTGATCGCCAGGAAGCTCGCCGCGTAGACCACGATGCTGAGCACGAGCACCAGCAGCCACGCCGGCACGCCGTTGTTGTTGCCGCGTCGCCCGCCCAGCATTCCCAGGCCGCCGTACCCGGCGCCGCGCAGCACCATCCCGGTGATGATCGCGGCGGAGGAGGCCAGGGTCATGACCATGACGTCGCGGTGCGCGACGTGCGACAGCTCGTGAGCGAGGACCCCCTCGAGCTCGTCGACGGTCAGCCGGTCCAGGATCCCTGTCGTCACGCAGACCGCGGAGTGCTTCGGTGAGCGGCCGGTGGCGAAGGCGTTCGGAAGGTCGGTGTAGGCGATGGCCACCACGGGCTTGGGCATGTCGGCCATCGCGCAGAGCCGGTCGACCATCGCGTGCAGCTCTGGCGCCTCATGGGGTGCCACGACCCGGGCGCGCATCGCGCGCAGGGCGATCTTGTCGGAGTTGAACCACTGGTACCACGCGATGCCGAGCCCGACGAGCCCGATCACCAGGGCGAGCCCCGGGCTGTTCACCGCGAGCATCAGGCCGACGATCACGCCGACGAACAGCGCCCCGAGGAGGAACATCGTGAGGGTCATCCGGGCGGTGAGCCCGTGGTCGCGGACGAAGCGGGTCTTCATCAGTCGGGGACCAGCCCCTCCTGGGTGAGGAGCTCCCGCACTTCCTCGAGGGTGGCGTCCGAGGGCGGAAGGATCAGGTCGGAGTCGACGAGGCTCTCGTCGGGCAGCCTGCTCCCCTCGGTGCGCACCCCGTCGAGCAGCCGTGCCAGCCCGGCCGCGAAGGAGGCTTCGTCGCCGGCTTCCACGGCCCGCTCGACCTCCGCGTCGAGCGTGTTGAGCGCCGCCAGGTGGGCCTCGTCGAGCTCCCACTGGCCCTCGCCGAGGATGCGGACGATCACGACTCGCTCCGGTCCGGGCGAGGCTCCAGCGGCTCGGGAGACTGCTGCGCCTGGGGCTGGGCCTGTGACTGCACCTCGGCGGGTCCGGCCGCGTCGATCGCCTGGGGCGCCGAGCCTCCGGTCACGGCCTTCATCCGCGCCAGCTCCGCCTCGACGTCGGAGGTCGACGACAGCGCCGCCAGCTCGCGGTCGATGTCGTCGCCGCCGCTGCCCAGCGACAGCCTGTCGTCGAGCGCGCCGGAGGCGATCAGCTCGTCGACCGCACCGGCGCGGGCCTGCATCTGCGCGGTCCGGTCCTCGGCCCGCTCCACGGCCAGACCGACGTCGCCCATCTCCTCGGAGATGCCCGAGAAGGCCTCGGTCACCTGCGTCTGCGCCTTGGCGGCGTTGTACGTCGCCTTCAGCGTCTCCTTCTTGGTGCGGAACGCCTCGATCTTGCTCTGCAGCCTTTGGGAGGCGAGCGTCAGCTTCTCCTCCTCGCCCTGGAGCTGGGCGTGCTGCGCCTGCAGGTCACTCAGCTGACCGGCGATGCCGCTCTTGCGGGTGAGGGCCTCGCGCGCCAGGTCCTCCCGTCCCTGGGCGAGTGCCTGCTGCGCCTGGTCGGTGAGCTTGTCGGAGCCCTGCTGCAGCTGCTTCATCTGCAGCTCGAGGCGCTTGCGGCTGGTGGCCACGTCGGCCACCCCCCGGCGTACCTTCGTCTGCATCTCCAGCATCTTCTGGTAGCTGTAGTCGAGCGTCTCGTTGGGGTCCTCGGCCCGATCCAGCGCCTTGTTGGCCTTGGCGCCGAAGATCAGCCGGATGCGTTGCATGAGACTCATGGAGGTGAGGTCCCCTTCGTGCGTCGGAGCGGGCTCGGTGCTGCCACCCTACGAGGGCATCGCACCAACCCGGTAGGCGAAGCCACGGGTACCCTGGGACCTCCCGTCCGCTGGCCCATCGCCACTCCCCGAAGGTCTGCATTGTTCCGTCGCCCGAAGCCCGAGACCGCCCCTCCCACCGCGCCGGAGTCGGCGGGCACCGGAGCGACCCGCGTGGGGAGCACCCTGGGCGCGAACGGCAAGGGACGCCCGACCCCGACCCGCAAGGAGGCCGAGGCCGCCGCCCGCGCGCGCGCGAAGGCGTCGCTGGACCCCAAGGCGGCCCGACGGGGCTCCGGTGCGACCCGGGCGGAGCGCAGCCGCGAGGTCCGGGCCGGCATCAAGGCCGGCGACGAGCGCTACCTCACGGCGCGCGACCGGGGCCCGGTACGCCGCTTCGTCCGCGACTTCGTCGACTCCCGGCTCAACCTGGGCGAGTTCGCCATCCCCCTGCTCTTCGCCAGCCTCATGTTCTCCGCCGCCGGCTACGCCAGGGCGGGCACCGGGATCATGAACGCGCTGTTGCTGATGGTCGTGGTCGACTCGGTGGTGCTCCGTTGGCGGCTGCGCCGCGAGCTGCGTAGCCGGTTCCCCGGCGAGAGCACCAAGGGCGTCACGTTCTACGCGTTCATGCGGGCCCTGCAGCTGCGTTTCCTGCGGCTGCCCAAGTCGCAGGTCCGGCTCGGGCAGCGGCTGCCCGAGCGGTACTGACCGCGACCTTCCCCCGCGCGGGTTCAACCGGCCTCCGGCTGGTTACGGTCACTGCATGAAGACACGCAACCTTGGCGCCAGCGGACTGAAGATCTCCGAGATCGCCTACGGCAACTGGCTCACCCACGGCTCCCAGGTCGAGGAGGACGCCGCCCGGGCGTGCGTCCGGGCAGCGCTCGACTCCGGCATCACGACGTTCGACACCGCCGACGCCTACGCGAACACCCGCGCCGAGACCGTGCTGGGTGACGCGCTGGCCGGGGAGCGGCGCGAAGGGCTCGAGATCTTCACCAAGGTCTACTTCCCGACCGGCCCGGGCGGGCCGAACGACCACGGGCTGTCCCGCAAGCACATCATGGAGTCGATCCACGGCTCCCTGCGACGCCTCCAGACCGACTACGTCGACCTCTACCAGGCACACCGCTTCGACCACGACACGCCGCTGGAGGAGACGATGGAGGCGTTCGCCGACGTCGTCCACTCCGGCAAGGCGCACTACATCGGGGTCTCGGAGTGGACAGCAGACGAGCTCCGCCGCGGCCACGAGCTGGCCAGGGAGCTCAGGATCCCGTTCGTGTCCAACCAGCCGCAGTACAGCATGCTGTGGCGGGTGATCGAGGCCGAGGTGATCCCCACCTCCGAGGAGCTCGGCATCGGCCAGATCGTCTGGTCACCGATCGCCCAAGGGGTGCTGACCGGCAAGTACCTGCCGGGGCAGGGCCATCCCGAAGGCTCGCGTGCCACCGACGACCAGGGCGGCGCGGACATGATCCGGCGCTGGCTCGACGACGACCTGCTCCGTCGCGTGCAGGAGCTGAAGCCGCTGGCCGACGAGTCGGGACTGACCATGGCCCAGCTCGCCGTCGCCTGGGTGCTGCAGAATTCTGACGTGTCCGCCGCGATCATCGGCGCCTCCCGGCCCGAGCAGGTGCACGACAACGTCCAGGCCTCCGACGTCGTGCTGGAGGACGCCTTGATGAAGCGCATCGACGACGTGCTCGGCGACCACGTCGTCCGTGACCCGTCGCAGACCACGTCACCGCGTCGCAGCGACTTCTGACCTACGTCGCTGCCCACGCCGCCGAGCCGCCCTGCATGAAGGGCGGCTCGGCGGCTGTGCGTCAGGCGTCACGCATGCAGGCTCATCGGGCCGTAGACGTGACGGTCGCCCTCGAGCAAGGTGACCGCGTCCACACCGGCCTCGACGAGCTCACGCCACACCTCGCCCACCCAGGTCTCGGCGTCACCCTGGGCCGCGAACCGCGGCGGCGGACCCGGGGTGGCCACGTCGTCGCTGATGTCGGCGCCTGCCGCGTCGAGAAGCTGCCAGTGCCACGCCGCCCGCGACCCTGAGCGTTCGGGCAGGAAGCCGCTGGGCTCCGGCGAGTTGGTCATGGCGTCTCCGGTGTGGCGGCGGTGGACCCGCGGACCGTGGTCTGCACGAACGGTGGGCGGGTGACGACGAAGATCTCCCGCCGACCGCGGACGTCGACCGACACCTCGGCCCCCTCCTCGACCTGGTTCCACAGCAGCGCCAGGCCGACCCCCTTGCGCAGGGTCGGCGAGAAGGTCCCGGAGGTGATCTGGCCGATCGGCACGTCGGCGGTGAGCGAGGCGCGCATGCCGGGCCGCGGGATGCCGCGCCCCTGGGCGACCAGCCCCCGCAGCAGCCGCTGAGGACCTTGCGCCTTCTCCTCCTCGAGGACGGCCTTGCCCCAGAAGGAAGGCTTTCGCCACCCGACCGCCCACCCGAGTCGGGCCTGGTTCGGCGTGACCTGCAACGAGATGTCCTGGCCGTGCAACGGATAACCCATCTCGGTGCGGAGGGTGTCGCGCGAACCCAGCCCGCACGGCTGCAGGCCGAACGGTTCACCGGCCGCGCTCAAGGCGTCCCAGAGCGCTGCGGCCCCAGCGCTGGGGACGACCAGCTCGTAGCCCCGCTCACCGGTGTAGCCGGTGCGGCAGACCGTCAGCTCGGCGCCGTCGTGCTCCGCGACCGCGAACGACATGTAGTCGTGGCCGGTCGGGAGCCCGACCTGCTGCAGCACCTCGTCACTGGCAGGACCCTGCACCGCCAGGATGCCGAACGCCTCGTGCTCGTCGGTCACCGTGACGCCTTCGGGGGCGGCTGCCGCCATCCGGCGTACGACCTCGGCGGTGTTCGCGGCGTTGGGAACGAGCAGGACGTCGTCGTCGGAGCCGAGGTAGGCGATGAGGTCGTCGACGATGCCGCCGGTGGCCTCGTCGCAGCACAAGGTGTACTGCGCCTTGCCCGGCCCGATCCTTCCGAGGTCGTTGGTCAGGGTCGCGTCGACGAATGCGCGTGCGCCGGGTCCGGAGACGCGCGCCTTCCCGAGGTGGCTGACGTCGAAGATGCCGGCCGCGGTGCGCACGGCGTGGTGCTCGGCGACCACGCCCCGCGGGTACTCCAGCGGCATCTGCCAGCCGCCGAACTCGGAGAACTTGGCACCGAGGGCGACGTGCCGGTCGTGCAAGGGCGAGTGCTTGGGCGAGCCTGCGCCGCCTCCTCCGTCGTCCGCTCTGGCCTCCATGCGCCCGAAACTATCGCAGCCCAGCAGCTCGACGACCTCCCCGTCGTCGCACACCACG
>CADCUI010000020.1 GCA_902805845.1 uncultured Nocardioidaceae bacterium | reverse complement strand
GCGGAGAGGTCGAGCCCGGTGGCGTCGGCCACCATGACGGCGCCCGGAAGGTCGAGCGCGGTGAGGTTCGCGCCGGCCACCGCCGCCCGCACCGGGTCCAGGTCGACGCCCGCCACGACCACGCCGGCGCGGGCGAGCGCCACGAGGTCGCCTCCGATGCCGCAGCCGAGGTCGAGGACCGACGTCGCTCCTGTCAACGAGATCCGGGCGGCACGGTGCGCGGCGACCTCGGCGCGGGTGGACTGCTCGAGACCGTCGGCGGTGAAGTACATCCGCTGCGCGTCGTCGCCGAACTTGGCACGCGCGGCCGCCCGAAGGGTGGCCTGCGCCATCGCGGCGGCGGCCCGTTCCGGCGCCACCGCCCGGCGCAGCAGCTCACCGGCGCGGATCGGCTCCACCTCGTCGGCGTGCAGCGCCACGGCCGAGGCGAGCGTCGCCTGCCCGTCCGCGGTGAGGAGCCAGCGGAACGCCTCCAGGTCCACGTGCCGCAGTCTGACATGTCTGGCACTCGACTTGACCGAGTGCTAGGCGCCGCGTAGGTTCGTGGCTGGCACTCTCCCCGTGAGGGTGCTAACGCCCGGGTGGCGTGCGACCCCCGCGACGGCGTGCGGCGACCGGGCGAAAGTCTTTCCGAACGTACAGCTCTCGACGAACGAGACAGACCTATGGAGATTGGGGAGGTCGACACCGTGTCGGTCAACATCAAGCCGCTCGAGGACCGGATCCTCGTCAAGACGCTCGACGCCGAGCAGACCACGGCCTCGGGCCTGGTCATTCCCGACACCGCGAAGGAGAAGCCCCAGGAGGGCGAGGTCATCGCGGTCGGTCCGGGCCGGTTCAACGAGGACGGCGACGAGCGCATCCCGCTCGACATCAGCGTGGGTGACAAGGTCATCTACAGCAAGTACGGCGGCACCGAGGTCAAGTACGGCGGCGAGGAGTACCTCATCCTCAGCGGCCGTGACGTCCTCGCGGTCGTCGGCTGACCTTTTCGCCGGCTGAGCCCGACGAATTCATGACTCCGCCCCGGGCGGCCCTGGCAACAGCCCCGGGCCCTCGGGGCGATGTCGTTCCAGACCACAACGAAAGGCAGTGACTCTTCGATGGCGAAGATCCTGGAGTTCGACGAGGGCGCCCGCCGCTCCCTCGAGCGGGGCGTCGACGCCCTTGCCAACACCGTCAAGGTGACGCTCGGCCCCAAGGGTCGTTATGTCGTCCTTGACAAGAAGTGGGGCGCTCCCACCATCACCAACGACGGTGTCACGGTGGCGCGCGAGGTGGAGCTCGACGACCCGTTCGAGAACCTCGGTGCGCAGCTGACCAAGGAGGTCGCCACCAAGACCAACGACATCGCCGGTGACGGCACCACCACCGCCACCGTGCTGGCCCAGGCGATGGTCCACGAGGGGCTTCGCGCGGTGGCTGCCGGGGCGAACCCGATGGCCCTCAAGCGCGGCATGGACAAGGCTGCCGAGACCGTCAGCCAGGCCCTGCTCGACTCCGCACGTGACGTCGAGAAGCGCGAGGACATGGCCGCGGTCGCAACCGTCTCCAGCCGCGACAGCGTCATCGGCGACCTGCTGGCCGAGGCCTTTGACAAGGTGGGCAAGGACGGCGTGATCACCGTCGAGGAGTCCAACACCATGGGCACCGAGCTGGAGTTCACCGAGGGGATGCAGTTCGACAAGGGCTACATCTCGCCGTACTTCGTCACCGACGCGGAGCGCATGGAGGCCGTCCTCGACGACCCGTTCATCCTCCTGCACCAGGGCAAGATCAGCTCGATCTCCGAGCTGCTGCCGCTGCTGGAGAAGGTCATCCAGGCCGGCAAGCCGCTGTTCGTCATCGCCGAGGACGTCGAGGGCGAGGCCCTGTCGACCTTGGTGGTCAACAAGATCCGCGGCACCTTCAACGCCGTCGCGGTGAAGGCTCCGGCGTTCGGCGACCGCCGCAAGGCGATGCTGCAGGACATGGCGATCCTCACCGGCGGTGAGGTGGTGTCCCCGGAGATCGGCCTCAAGCTCGACCAGGTCGGTCTCGAGGTGCTGGGTCGCGCCCGTCGGATCGTGGTCACCAAGGACAACACCACGGTCGTCGACGGTGCCGGCGACGCCGCCGCGGTCGACGGTCGGGTGGCGCAGATCAAGGCCGAGATCGAGGGCTCCGACTCCGACTGGGACCGCGAGAAGCTGCAGGAGCGGCTGGCCAAGCTGGCCGGCGGTGTCTGCGTGGTCAAGGTCGGCGCGGCCACCGAGGTGGAGCTCAAGGAGAAGAAGCACCGGATCGAGGACGCCGTCTCCGCGACGCGCGCCGCGATCGAGGAGGGCATCGTCGCCGGCGGCGGCTCGGCCCTGGTGCACGCCTCCACCGCGCTCGCCGACGGGCTGGGCTTCACCGGCGACGAGAAGTTCGGCGTCCGGGTCGTGGCCAAGGCTCTCGACGAGCCGCTGCGCTGGATCGCCGAGAACGGCGGCGAGAACGGCTACGTCGTGGTGACGAAGGTCCGCGAGGCTGGCGGTGGCAACGGCTACAACGCCGCCACCGGCGAGTACGGCGACCTGCTCGGCCAGGGCATCCTCGACCCCGTCAAGGTGACCCGGTCCGCGCTGGTCAACGCCACGTCGATCGCGGCCATGCTGCTGACCACCGAGACCCTCGTGGTGGAGAAGCCCGAGGAGGAGGACGCGGCTGCTGCCGGTCACGGCCACGGCCACGGCCACTGAGCCCACGATCAGTGACTGACTGAAGAACCGCGCGAGCCGCCCTGCATGCAGGGCGGCTCGCGTCTCTTTGCCGAGTCGGCGCTTGTGCACGCCGCGCGCGTGCACAAGCGCCGACTCGGCGCTGTTTCGGCGTGCACAAGCGCCGACTCGGCGGTCACCAGCGGGTGGTGCGGGCGACCTGCAACGTCCGGGCCCGCGAGAACGGCGAGGCCTGCCGGATCAGCCAGGGGCGGCCGAACCAGGCGTAGGCGTCGACGTGCCGGCGGGCGAGCTCACGCACCTCCGGCCCCAGCCCCCAGCGGCGTGCCGCCACCCGGGTCGTCGGCGGGATGCCCAGCGTCACGCACCGGCGGTCGGCCCTGCTGCGACAGGTCGCGGCGTTGTCGAAGTCGCCGCGGGGGTGGGCCGCCCAGTACTGGGGCCAGGTGAACGGCCGGCCGTTGTCGGCGGTGTCGACGACGAAGTGCCGCCTCGGAACGCCGGCCTCGGCGAGTGCGGCGACGATCTGCGCGCCGTACCGGATGTTCGCCCGGGTCGAGCTGTAGTGGGTCGCTCCGAGCGCGAACCCGCGGACGTGCTCGATGCCGGCCTTGCGCAGCATGGACACGGCGTCGGGGACCTTCAGCCAGTCGGCGTCGCTGGCGTCGAGGTAGACGGTGGTGCGCGGCAGGGCACCGAAGACGCGGGACGCGTAGCTGACCATCTCCAGCCGCACGTCGGGGCGCCAGCCCTTCAGGCCGACCGCGAGGTCAGGCTCGAGGACGATCATGACCCGGGAGCGTCCGATTGCGCGAGCAGCGTTGTCGACGAACCGCCGGTAGCTGTCCTGCTGCGCCCGGGTGATCGGCTCGTCCCGTCGGCTCTCGCCGTTCGCGAACTCGCGGAAGACGGCGATGGGCACGAGCACGTCGGGGTCGCCGTGCTGCTGCTGGCGGATGTCGGCCCGGAGCTTGTCGTAGATGTCCCGGTCGGGGATCCAGCCGCCCACCCACCTGACCCGTGGCCGCAGGGCGACCTTGGCGAGCAGCTTCTTCTCGGTGCCTGTCGCCGACTGCCAGGCGGGGTAGACACCGTCGTGGCTCCCGGCGTAGACCCCCCATCTCCCCGTCAGCGGGTTGGTGTCGGCGCGCGTGGACACCGAGGCGACGGCTCCGCCGCCGCTCAGGGTTCCCGCGAGGAGCGTCGTCAGCGCCAGGAGCAGCATGCGGAGGCAGCGGCGGCGCCGGGGCGCCCGAGCCAGAGATGTCCGAGTCATTGCTCCATCGTCGCCCGGGACACGCGCCGCCTGTGGCGACATCGGCGGATCCGCCCCGGTGTCGACGGCCGAAACCGGTTGCTCTCGACCGCTGCTGGCGGCTTGGCTGGGTCCATGACGAGCTTTGTGTCCCACACGTCGATCGACTGCCGCGACGCCTACGCGCTGTCCCGGTGGTGGGAGCAGGTCCTCGGCTACCACGAGGATCCCGACGACCCCAACGAGCCGGGACACGAGGAGTGCCTCATCATCTCGCCCGACGGCACCCATCGGCTGCTGTTCATCGAGGTGCCGGAGCCCAAGACGGTGAAGAACCGGCTGCACCTCGACCTCCGCCCCCGCGAGCACAGCCGCGACGAGGAGCTCGGCTGGCTCCTCGACCAGGGCGCGACCCAGCTGGCCGACCACCGGCGCGACGACGGCAGCGGCTGGGTGGTGCTCGCCGACCCGGAGGGCAACGAGTTCTGCATCCTGCGCAGCGAGGCGGAGATCACCGCCTCGCAGGCCCGGTAGCCGTCGCCTCCATGCCAGAGGAGCACGCGCTGGCCGGAGGGTTCAACGGCCCGGTGTCACGCATCGGTGACACCGTGCGTCGCTCGGCAGGGCCGTGGACCCCCACCGTCCAGTCTCTCCTGGGGCACCTGCGCGAGCGAGGCTTCACGTTGGCGCCACAACCCCTGGGCTACGACGCGGGGGGACGCGAGGTGGTCTCCTACCTCGAGGGAGACGTGCCCCTGTACCCCGTGCCCGAGTGGCTCTGGCATGACCGTGTCCTGGTCGAGGTGGGCCGGACCCTGCGGAGGGCCCACGACGCCACCTCAGACTTCCGCACCGACAACCCGGTGTGGAGGAGCCCCACCGGCCAGCCGGCGGAGGTCATCTGCCACAACGACTTCGCGCCGTACAACCTGGTCTTCCGGGAGCAGCGGCTGAGCGGCGTCATCGACTGGGACTTCGCCTCGCCCGGACCCCGCGCCTGGGACCTCGCCTACGCGGCCTACCGCTTCGTGCCGCTGACCGCCGACGCCAATCCGGAGACCCCCACGTTCCCCGTGGACGAGCAACGGCGACGTCTGCAGCTCCTCTGTGAGGCGTACGGACCCGACCACGTGACCGCGGCGGACGTCCTGGTGCGCGCCGAGCAACGGCTCGCCGAGGCCATCAGGCACATCGTCTTCCAGCGTCACGCCGACGGGCCGGAGCATGAGCCCTACCGCCTCGGGCACCACGTGATCTACGCGCATGACGTGGAACACCTCTGGCTCCAGCGCGGGGCACTCGTCGCGTCGTCCGGGAGGGCTCACACCGGCCAGTAGACTAAAGGGCCCGCCGACCGCCGCTGCCGGAAGGTTGCCCCTTGAGCCTCACCCCCGCCGGAGTCCCCGACGCCTTCCTCCCGCTCGGGCTGACGTACGACGACGTGCTGCTGCTGCCCGGCGAGACCGACGTCATCCCCAGCGAGGTCGACACCTCCACCCGGCTGACGCGGGAGATCCGGCTGCGCATCCCCCTGGTCTCCAGCGCCATGGACACCGTGACCGAGTCCCGGATGGCGATCGCGATGGCGCGCCAGGGCGGCCTCGGCGTCCTGCACCGCAACCTGTCGATCGAGGACCAGGCCTACCAGGTCGACCTGGTCAAGCGGACCCAGACCGGCATCATCTCCAACCCGGTCACGATCGGGCCGAAGGCGACCCTGGAGGAGCTCGACGAGCTGTGCGGCGAGTACCGGGTCTCCGGTCTCCCGGTCGTCGACGAGGGCAACCGGCTGCTCGGCATCATCACCAACCGCGACCTGCGGTTCGTGCCGGTCGCGGAGTGGGGCGCGCGGCTGGTGGGCGAGATCATGACGCCGATGCCGCTCATCACCGCGCCGGTCGGGATCAGCCGCGACGACGCCGCGCTGATCCTGCGCCAGCACAAGCGCGAGCGGCTGCCGCTGGTCGACGACGACGGCCACCTCGCCGGGCTCATCACCGTCAAGGACTTCGTGAAGTCCGAGCAGTTCCCGCACGCGTCCAAGGACGCCGACGGCCGGCTCCTGGTGGGCGCCGCGGTGGGCTACTTCGGTGACGCGTACGAGCGCGCGACGACGCTGGTCGAGGCCGGGGTGGACGTGCTCGTCGTCGACACCGCCCACGGGCACGCCCGGCTGCTGCTGGACATGGTCGACCGGATCAAGAAGGACCCCGCCACGCGGGACGTGCAGGTCGTCGGGGGCAACGTCGCGACGCGGGCGGGTGCGCAGGCGCTCATCGACGCCGGCGTCGACGCGGTCAAGGTCGGGGTCGGGCCGGGGTCGATCTGCACGACACGCGTCGTGGCCGGCGTCGGCGTCCCCCAGGTCACCGCCATCCACGAGGCGGCGCAGGCATGCCGTCCGGCGGGCGTCCCGCTCATCGGCGACGGTGGGCTGCAGTACTCCGGGGACATCGCCAAGGCCCTCGTCGCCGGCGCGGACACCGTCATGGTCGGCTCGCTGCTGGCCGGCTGCGAGGAGAGCCCGGGCGACCTCATCTTCGTCAACGGCAAGCAGTACAAGTCCTACCGCGGGATGGGGTCCGTCGCCGCCATGTCCTCACGCGGTCGCAAGTCCTACTCCAAGGACCGCTACTTCCAGACCGACGTCCTCAGCGACGACAAGATCGTCCCGGAAGGCATCGAGGGGCAGGTCGCCTACCGCGGGCCGGTGGCAGCGGTCGCGCACCAGCTCGTCGGGGGACTGCAGCAGTCGATGTTCTACGTCGGCTCACGGAGCATCGCGGAGCTGCAGGAGAAGGGTCGGTTCATCCGGATCACCCCTGCCGGCCTCAAGGAGAGCCACCCCCACGACGTCGCCATCACCGCGGAGGCTCCGAACTACAACCGCTAGGGGCGGCTCGACGCACCAGGGGCAAGATGGCCTCCATGACGAACTGGACCGAGGAACAGCTCGATGCCGTGACCACCCGGGTCGAGGGGCTCGCACCCCGTCTCGTCGCCCTCTCGCACGCGATCTCGGCCGACCCCGAGCTCGCCTATGCCGAGCACCGCGCCGCAGCCCGGTGTGCCGACCTCCTCGAGGAGCACGCCTTCGTCGTGGAGCGCGGCGCCTACGGCCAGCCCACGGCCTTCGCGGCCCGGCTCGGGGGCTCCGGTCCGCACGTCGTCGTGTGCGCGGAGTACGACGCCCTCCCGGGGGTGGGGCACGCCTGCGGCCACAACGTCATCGCCGCCTCGGCCGTGGGCGCCGGGCTGGCGCTGGCCCCCTTCATCGAGCGGGCGGGACTCCGGCTGACGATCCTCGGCACGCCGGCCGAAGAGGTCGGCGGCGGCAAGGTGGACCTTCTCAAGGCAGGCGCCTTCGAGGACGTGGACGCGGCGCTGATGATGCACCCCACGCCGTTCGACGACTACGCCCCCAAGGCGCTCGCGATCGAGGAGTGGCGGGTGGTCTACCGGGGTCGCGCCTCGCACGCGTCGTACGCCCCCGAGCTGGGCATCAACGCCCTCGACGGGGTGGTGCAGGGCTACACCGCCCTGGCGATGCTGCGTCAGCACCTGCGACCGCTGCAGCAGGTGCACGGGGTGATCGTGGACGGGGGCGCGGCGGCCAACGTCGTGCCCGAACGAGCCGAGGCGTCGTACTACCTGCGCGCCGTGGACGCCGACGACCTGGCCGACCTGCGGGAACGGGCCCGTGCCTGCCTCGAGGGAGCCGCCACGGCGACCGGGACCACGGTCGAGATCACCCCCGAGGGTCACGTGTACGAGCCCATCGACGCCCACCCGGGCCTGGCAGCGGCCTTCACCGCTGCGTGTGCCGCGATCGGTCGGCCCTATGCCCCCGACCCCGCCGGCGAGCCGATCAGCGGGTCGACCGACTTCGGCAACGTCAGCCAGCTGGTGCCGGGGCTGCACGCCGACATGGCGGTCGACTCCTGGCCCGCGGTCAACCACCAGCACGAGTTCGCAGCCGCCTGCGTCTCGGAGTCCGGAGACCGGACGATGCTCGACGGGGCGAAGGCCCTGGCCCTGACCGCGCTCGCCGTGGCCGAGGACCCCGCGCTGCTCTCCCGATAGGGTCGGACCGTGCAGGAGATCGAGATCGGCCGCGCCAAGCGCGGCCGCAGAGCATGGTCCTTCGACGACATCGCGATCGTCCCCTCCCGGCGCACCCGCGATCCCGAAGAGGTCTCGACCGCGTGGCAGATCGACGCCTACCGGTTCGACATCCCGGTCATGGCGGCGCCCATGGACTCGGTCATGTCGCCGGCGACCGCCGTCGCCTTCGGTCGGCTCGGAGGGCTGGGCGTCCTCGACCTCGAGGGGCTGTGGACCCGCTACGAGGACCCCAGCGGACTGCTGGCCGAGGTGGCCGGGCTCGACGAGCGTGCCGCGACCCGCCGGCTCCAGGAGATCTACCGCGAGCCGGTGAAGCCCGAGCTGATCACGCTGCGGCTCCACGAGCTCCGCGAGGCCGGCATCACCGTGGCGGGCAGCCTGTCGCCCCAGCGGACGCAGGAGTTCGCCAAGACCGTCGTCGACGCGGGCGTCGACATGTTCGTGATCCGGGGTACGACGGTGTCGGCGGAGCACGTGTCGGGGCAGGCCGAGCCACTGAACCTCAAGGAGTTCATCTACGAGCTCGACGTGCCGGTCATCGTCGGCGGCTGCGCGACGTACCAGGCGGCGCTGCACCTCATGCGCACCGGAGCCGCGGGCGTCCTCGTGGGGTTCGGCGGGGGAGCGGCGCACACGACCCGGACGGTGCTGGGCCTGGCGGTGCCGATGGCCAGCGCCGTCGCCGACGTGGCAGCGGCGCGCCGGGACTACCTCGACGAGTCCGGCGGCCGCTACGTCCATGTCATCGCGGACGGCTCGATCGGCCGCTCGGGCGACCTGGCCAAGGCGATCGCCTGCGGGTCGGACGCGGTCATGATCGGCTCGCCGCTGGCGCGCGCCACCGAGGCGCCCGGCGGCGCTCACCACTGGGGGTCGGAGGCCTGGCACCACAGCCTTCCGCGCGGCGAGCGCATCGCGATCGGCACCGCCGGCACGCTGGCGGAGATCATGTTCGGCCCCTCGAACACCGCCGACGGCACCCTCAACCTCATCGGTGCGCTGCGCCGGGCGATGGCGATGACGGGCTACACCGAGCTCAAGGAGTTCCAGCGGGTGGAGATCGTCATCCAGTAGCGGCCTGGCAGCCGCTGGCAGACTGGCCCGGCGATGACATCTGCACTCAGCCCCGACGCCCGGGCGGCCGCGCTGGCGGCGATGACAGGCGCCGAGGGGCCGGGGCTCGACGTGCTCGTCGTCGGAGGCGGTGTCACCGGCGCCGGTGTGGCGCTCGACGCGGTCACCCGGGGGCTGTCGTGCGGGCTGCTGGAGCAGCGCGACCTGGCGTCCGGCACCTCGTCACGGTCGAGCAAGCTCCTCCACGGGGGACTGCGCTACCTCGAGCTGCTCCACTTCGGCCTGGTGCGTGAGGCGCTGCGAGAGCGTGGCCTGCTGCTCACCAGGCTGGCGCCGCACCTGGTCCGGCCGGTGCCGTTCCTCTACCCGCTGACCTCGCGTCGGGAGCGGCCCTACGTCGGTGCCGGCATGGTCCTCTACGACGCCATGGCGGGCGCGGGTGCGGCTGCCGGGCGGCACCGGGTCGGAGTGCCCCGCCACCGCCACCTCACCCGGCGGCAGGCACTCGCCGTGGTCCCCGCGCTGCGGCCGGACTCGCTCACCGGGGCGGTGCAGTACTACGACTGCCAGGTCGACGACGCGCGCCACACGCTGAACGTCGCCCGCACCGCCGCCCACCACGGCGCCCACGTCGCCACCCGGACCCGGGTGACAGGCTTCCTGCGCGACGGCGGGCGGGTCACCGGCGTCCACGCCCACGATCTCGAGACCGGGCAGGAGCTCACCGTGCGTGCCCGGGTCGTGGTCAACGCCGCGGGCGTCTGGACCGACGAGATCCAGGAGATGGCCGGCCGCGGAGCGCTGGAGGTGCGGGCCAGCAAGGGCATCCACCTCGTCGTCCCGCGCGAACGCATCCCGTCGTCCTCGGGGATCATCCTGCGGACGTCGCTCTCGGTGCTGTTCGTCATCCCTTGGGGACGCCACTGGATTCTCGGCACCACGGACACGCCGTGGCAGCTCGACAAGGCGCATCCCGCCGCCTCACGGGCCGACATCGACTACCTGCTCGACCGGGTCAACCAGGTCCTGCGGGAGCCGCTCGGGCACGACGACGTCGTGGGGGTGTACGCCGGGCTGCGGCCGCTGCTCCAGGGTGAGTCGGAGTCGACCAGCCACATCTCCCGCGAGCACACCGTCGTCACCCCCGTGCCGGGTCTCGTCCTGGTGGCGGGCGGCAAGTACACGACGTACCGCGTGATGGCCAGTGACGCGGTCGACGCGGCCGCCGCCGATCTCGACGGCGAGGTCCCTGCCAGCATCACCGACCGGGTTCCGCTCGTCGGCGCCGAGGGCTTCGAGGCCAGGCGCAACCAGAAGGCGGCCCTCGCGGGTTCCTCCGGACTGTCGGTGAGCCAGGTCGAGCACCTCCTGGGCAGGTTCGGTGACCTGGTCGACGAGCTCCTGGCGATGATCGGCCAGGATTCGGGACTGGGGCGGCCCCTCCCGGGTGCCGGGGACTACCTGCGGGCCGAGGTGGTCTATGCGGTCACCCATGAGGGCGCCCGCCACCTCGACGACGTCCTCACCCGGCGGACCCGCATCTCGATCGAGACGCACGACCGCGGGCTGGCGGCGGCGCGTCCGGCCGCGGAGCTGATGGCGACGGCTCTCGACTGGGACGACGCGAGGATCGATGCCGAGGTCGACCACTACCGGCGCCGGGTCGCGGCCGAGCGTGACAGCCAGTCGCACCTCACCGACCGGGAGGCCCACGAGGCGCGGGTGCGGGCGCCTGACCGGCCGTGACGGCGCACCCGAAAGGGTTGGGGTGTCCCGGGACTAGACTGCGAGCCGTGTCCACCGATCACGATCTGGTCCTCGTCGTCGACTTCGGGGCGCAGTACGCACAGCTGATCGCCCGACGCGTCCGCGAGGCGCGTGTCTACTCCGAGATCGTGCCGCACACGACGCCGGTCGAGGACCTCCTGGCCCGCCGGCCGAAGGCGATCATCCTCTCCGGTGGCCCGTCCTCGGTCTACGCGCCGGACGCTCCTCAGGTGCCCTCGGACGTGTTCACCTCCGGCGTACCGGTGTTCGGCATGTGCTACGGCTTCCAGGCGATGGCGCAGTCCCTCGGCGGCGAGGTGCGCCGGACCGGGCGTTCGGAGTTCGGGCGCACGTCGGTGGAGGTCGGCTCGGCCGGCACGCTGCTCGCCGAGGTGCCTGCCCAGCACCGGGTGTGGATGAGCCACGGTGACTCCGTCGTCGCGGCACCCGAGGGATTCGCGGTGCTGGCCTCGACCGAGGGCTCGCCGGTAGCGGCGTTCGAGGACGTCGACCGCGGGCTCGCCGGCGTCCAGTGGCACCCGGAGGTGCTCCACACCGAGCACGGGCAGAAGGTGCTCGAGCACTTCCTCCACCGGATCGCGGGCTGCCGGCCCACGTGGACGATGGTCAACATCGTCGAGGAGCAGGTCGCCTCCATCCAGCACCAGGTGGGTGACCGGCGCGCGATCTGCGGGCTCTCGGGCGGTGTCGACTCCGCGGTGGCCGCCGCGCTCGTCCAGCGGGCCATCGGTGACCGGTTGACCTGCGTGTTCGTCGACCACGGGCTGCTGCGCAAGGGAGAGCCCGAGCAGGTCGAGCGGGACTTCGTCGCCGCGACCGGCGTGGACCTGCACGTGGTGGACGCCGAGCAGCGCTTCCTCGGTGCGCTCTCGGGTGTCACCGACCCCGAGGAGAAGCGCAAGATCATCGGCCGGGAGTTCATCCGGGTCTTCGAGCAGGCCGAGCGCGACATCGTGGGCGAGGCCGCGGCACAGGGCGAGAAGGTGCAGTTCCTCGTCCAGGGGACCCTCTACCCCGACGTCGTGGAGTCCGGCGGCGGCAGCGGGACCGCGAGCATCAAGTCCCACCACAACGTCGGCGGGCTCCCCGAGGACCTCGAGTTCGAGCTGGTCGAACCGCTGCGGACGTTGTTCAAGGACGAGGTGCGGCTCGTCGGCGAGCAGCTCGGGCTGCCGCCGGAGATCGTGTGGCGGCACCCGTTCCCCGGACCGGGTCTGGGGATCCGGATCATCGGGGAGGTCACGCACGAACGCCTCCAGATCCTCCGCGAGGCCGACGCCATCGCCCGCGAGGAGCTCACCCGCGCGGGACTCGACCGGGACATCTGGCAGTTCCCCGTGGTGCTGCTCGGAGACGTGCGGTCGGTCGGCGTGCAGGGTGACGGCCGCACCTACGGCCATCCCGTCGTCCTCCGGCCCGTCACGTCGGAGGACGCGATGACCGCGGACTGGGCGCGCCTGCCGTACGACGTCGTCGAGGCCATCTCGACCCGCATCACCAACGAGGTCCGCGAGGTCAACCGGGTGACCCTCGACGTCACCAGCAAGCCGCCGGGCACCATCGAGTGGGAGTAGTCCCCCTCGGCGTGACCCGTCACCCCGTGCGGGGCGACGGTCATCAGAACGTCCCGGTCAGGTCGACCCCTGGGACCGGGTTCCGGACATGAGCTGCGCGAAAGTCGGGAAGCGGTGCACCTCCTGCGGCCAGCCGACCGCGACCGCGATCCTGCCGGCCCAGTAGCGAGCCTCGGCATCGTCGGGCACGTCCACGACGGCGAAGCCGCCAAGGTGCTCCTTGGTCTCGACGTACGGCCCGTCGGTGAAGACGGGCGAGCCGCTGCTCGCGTCGACGCTGCACACGACAGTCGACGCGTCCAGGCCACCGTCGCTGAAGACAAAGACACCGGCGGTCGTCATCTCCTCGATCACGGCCCTGCCGGCCTTGCCCCTCGCGCGCAGCTCCTCCAACGTGAGGTCAGGCACCCACTCGTCGTTGAAGGCGATCAGGTACGTCGTCATCTGCAGCTCCCCTTGGTCCCGAGCAGCCCGGGCGGCTGCCGCTCACCTTCTCCACGAACGCACGCCCGTCGATACGACACCCGGCCAGGACCTCGAGGTCGTCTACGACGACGCCACCCTGAAAGAAGCGTTCGATCGAAAGTACGGCGTCGGCGTGGTCGTCGTGAACTCCGCCCTCCGCTCCTACACCGGGTGACTCGACCTCTCCAGCGACTTTGCCGGACGTGGTCGTAGCGCCGGCGACGGGCGCTTCCTCAGAGGACGTGGTGGCCGATGAGCTGGCTGAGGTGTCGGATATTCACGTTGCCCTTGAACTCGAGCCGCACTTTTCCCAGACCACTGAACCAGAGCTCGAGCTCGGAGTCGAGGTCGAACGTGCCCGCCGTCTCCACACTCCAGGCCTGGATCTTGTTGAGCGGAAGGGAGGTGTAGTCCCGCTTCTTCCCCGTCATGCCCTGCACGTTGATGGAGATCAGACGCTTGTCGGTGAACACAACAGAGTCGCGCATTCCTCTAAAAGCGAGATGCACCTGCTCACCCTGAACCAGGAGGGGCTGCAGCTCACCCGAGAGAGATTGCGGGTCGATCGGACCTAGCTTGACCCAGGTTCCGTTCTGGAAGTCGATCATGATTTCACCCTAGTGCGGTGATTGAGGCTCGAGCCGCGAAACCGCACACCGTGTGCGCGATGCCGAAGTGCCCCCTGGTGGACCTTCTGGCCGGTGACCGGACGGCTACCGGGACGGTCGGCCCGGCGGGCGCCGGTACCGGTCGCTCAGGCCTGGTTCGCCGCCGCCCTGCCGCGGGCGACGTCGAGGTGCTGCGCCACGACCTCACCCAGCGAGTTTGCGTCAACGCACACGGTGACGATGGTCGCCCCCTCGGCGGAGTAGCTGGCGGCATCCTCGCCGTTGTAGGCGTGGACTCCGACGGGCACGCCAGCGGCGCCGGCCCGGGTGATGATCGAGGACAAGACGTCGCGCAGCTCCTTCCTGCGATCCGCGCCGGCAAGGTTCAGGGACAACGAGAGGTCGCCCGGGCCGACGTAGACCCCGTCCAGCCCCGGCACGGTCAGGATGGCGTCGAGGTCGTCGAGCGCGGTCGCGCTCTCCACCATGACGAGCACCAACGGCTGGTCGGTTCCGCCGGAGAGCCGCCCGATCGACCGCTCACCAGTGGGGGCGTAACGGCTGGCGGCGACGACCTCCGCGGCATGATCGGCGTCGCGCACGTTGGGCACGATGACGCCGCAGGCACCAAGGTCGAGCGGGCGGCCCACATCGGCGAACAACGGACTGCGGGTCCGGACGAGCGGCACCGAGCCCGCTGCGGTGATCGCCGCGACGACCCCCGGCAGGTCGGCCTCGGTCACGGCGCCGTGCTGGAGGTCCACGACGACGAAGTCGGCGCCGGTGCTCGCCAGGACCTCGCCGGTCACCGAACCGGGCAGCAGGCTCCACACGCCGTGGCACGGCTGCCCGTCAGACCACCGCCGCCGCAGGTCGACCTCGCTGATCACCATTCCACGTTCCGCCCTTCCCCATCCGGCGTCTCCGGCACGAGGCGCCGCCCAGGACCAACCCAGCACCACGCCAAGGCGATCCTGCCGCACGTACCGGACCGAGCGGGGGCGAGGGCCGCGAACGCGCGTGCGCACATGCTCGGTGCTCACCGGGCTCACCCACGTTGATGCTCAGGAGGGGTCTCTATCGACGTCGTCGCGGGGGCTGAAGCGCCCCAGTGCGGACTCGACCACCGCCCCGGCCTCGAGGGCGCTCGGCGTGAAGCCGAGCACGACTGGCAGGAAGTGGTCCGAGCGCAGGGACAGCAGCCGGAGCTCGGCACCCGCCCGCACACCGGCCGTCCGACGGCTGCGCCGAAGCAGCGCGATCTCGCCGAATCCCTCACCCGGACCGAGCGTGGCGATGTCTCGTCCGTCGCCGACAACGACCGCCTCGCCGGACTCGACCACGAAGTAGCGGTCGCCGACGTCGCCCTGCTCGAACACGAAGTGGCCGGCGGGAACAGTGACGGCTTCCACGCCTCGGGCCAGTCGCTCGATGGCCGGTAGCGGCAGGACTTTCAACATGGCTACCGCCTGCAGCAGGGCGATGTCGCGATCACGCACGTTGACGGTCTGGTCCATGCCGCGCAGCCGCCGCCATGACGCGGCGGCGAGGACGGGACACAGGAGACCGACCATCACCAGGGTCGGACGCACCCCGGACTGCTCGACCAGCAGCGAGGCAACGAGGGCGCCGACCCCGATGGACAGGGCGACGACGCTCTCCAGCACTCCGAAGACCCTTGCCAGCACCTCGTCGGAGACGAGCCTGGCCAGGAGCGTGAAGGCTCCGAGATCGACGAGTGCGTTGCCGACGCCAACGATCGCGAGCAGCGCCCAGGCGGCCACCTCGTTCGGGAAGACGCCGATCAACGTGACCGGCAGCCCCCACAAGGCGACGCCCATCGCGAAGCAGGCCCCCAGGCTCCGGGTGTCGACCAGCAGCGAGGCGCCGAGCGATCCCACGACCGCGCCCGCTCCGACGGCAGCGGACAGGACACCGACGCCCGGTTCGCCGGTCCCCAGCAGGTCGATGGCGACCACGACGGTGAGCACGGTCAGCGCACCGCGGGTGAACGACTGCGCCGCTGCCAGCCCCATGATCAACGCGAGGTCGCGGTTGTGGGCGACGGTGCGGACCCCCTCCACGGCGGAACGGACGAGTGCCACCTCGGTCGGCGCGGACGGACGCGGAGGGGCGTCGTACCGCAAGCGCAGCAACAGGGCTGCCGCCCACAACGACGCACCCGCCGCCACGGCGAACACCACGGTCACGCCCGCGAGCTCGAGCAGCACCGCAGCGAGCAGGGGACCCACCAGCGTGGCAGCGGAGTCCAGCAGCCCACGGACCACGTTGGCGCTCGCGAGCTCGTACCCGGAGTTGCACAGGGAGGGCAGCAGCGCCGAGTGCGCGGGACGGTAGAGGGTGGCGGCGATGGTCGACAGCACCGCCAGCACGTAGACGATGGGTGTCGGACCGCCCATGCCGACGACGAGCGCTGCTGCGCCGGTCGCCACGCCTCGGAGCACCGACACCAGGATGAGCACGCGTTCCCGGCGCCCCCTGTCGGACAGCGGCGACAGGAGCGGGGCCAGGAGCGCGGACGGCACCATGCGAAGCAGCCCCACCAACCCGACGGCTGCCGCCCCACCGTCGCGGTACGCCACGATCCCGAGCCCGACGGTGAAGGCCCACTCAGCGGTCCAGGCTCCGAGGAAGCTGAGCTGGGCGCGGCGCAGATCGGGATTTCGGGCGTTGCTGGTGAACGCGGCGGCAGCCATGCCCAGCCTCGCACGGCCGCTCGCACCCGTCACACCGCGAGGTTAGCGCCGATCGGGTCCCTGGCGACCGGCCCGAAGGAGTTCCGGCGCTTGGAGCCTGCTGCCCCTTGCCACTTCCAAGGTATAGCGGAGAGGGGATCTTGCGGCAAGGCCCCTCTCGTGTCTCAGACTTCTCGGCCAGACCGAGGGAAGCGAGGGTCAGGCATGTACGACGTGGCCGTCGTCGGAAGCGGGCCGACCGGCCTGATGTTGGCGGGAGAGCTGGCGTTGGCGGGGGTCGATGTCGTGATCCTCGAGCGGCGTTCGACGCCGGACCTCGTCGGTTCTCGTGCTCGCGGGTTCCACTCACGAACGATCGAGATCTTCGACCAGCGCGGCATCGTCGACCGATTCCTTGCTGAGGGACGGACGGCCCAGGCGCTGAGCTTCGGCAGCACCTCGCTGGACGCCGGCACTCTTCCGTCCCGGCACCCTTACACGCTGGGGCTGGGGCAGAGCCACATCGAGAGGATCCTGCTCGGCTGGGTGGAAGAGCTGGGCGTGCCCGTTCGTCGAGGACTCGAGGTAGCCGGCTTCGTTCAGGACGACGCCGGGGTCGACGTCCACGTCGCCGAGGGCGAGCCGCTCCGAACGGCGTACCTGGTCGGGGCCGATGGCGGGCGCAGTGTCATCCGCACGGTGGCCGACATCGACCTCGTCGGGGCGAAGGCGACCCGGAGCCACCTGATCGCCGAGGTCGAGGTGACCGAGGAGACTCCCACTGGCCTCCGGCTCGACGACGTCGGAATCCATGCGATGAACGTGATGGAGGACGGGCGGACCGTAGGGATGGTCGTGACCGAGCAGCAGCTCGGACCGGCCACCGAGCCGACCCTGGCCGAGCTGTGCGAGGCACTGACGGCCGTGTACGGCACGGATTTCGGGGCCCATGACCCGAGGTGGATATCGAGGTTCACCGACGCCACCCGGCAGGCAGTCGCCTACCGCCGTGGGCGGGTGCTGCTGGCCGGAGACGCCGCGCACATCCATCCGCCCACGGGCGGCCAGGGGATCGGTCTCGGTGTGCAGGATGCGGTTAACCTCGGCTGGAAGCTCGCTCAGGTCGTCCGGGGCGTGTCACCCGACAGCCTCCTGGACAGCTACCAGGCGGAGCGGCAGCCCACGACAGCCCGAGTCCTGAAGAACGTGATGGCACAAGCCCTTCTCCAGCGAGGGGACGCGCGCACTGAGGCCACGCGCGACACGATCTCCGAGCTGCTGAGCTTCGGCGGACCACGCGCGCAGCTCGCTGGACTCCTGTCGGGGCTCGACGTGTGTTACGACCTCGGCGACGGTCACCGCTTGCTCGGGCGCCGCATGCCGGATCTCGACCTCACCACGGCCCATGGCCCGCGACGAGTCTTCGAGCTGCTCCACGACGCCCGGCCGGTGCTGCTCGACCTCGGTGAGCCCCACAGCATCGACATCACCCCATGGGCGGATCGAGTCCAGCACATCTCTGCGGACTACACCGGGACCTGGGAGCTTCCCGTCATCGGAACCGTCACCGCCCCCGTCGCTGTCGCGATTCGGCCCGATGGCCATGTGGCCTGGGTGGGCGACGGAACACAGACCGGGCTCGGTGAAGCACTCACGACCTGGTTCGGCCAACCCGCGAAGAAGAACGACGCCTGACTGACAGCAACGCTCGCAGACGCCGCCCGGTTCGGCAGCCCGGACTAGAACGGCATGGCGAGGAACGGTGACGAGTACTGATCGTCGGCTTCGAGCTGTCGCTCGGCCTCTGTGGCCGAGATGCGGGTGCGTTCGGCCTCCAGGAGCATGCCCAGCAGTGAGACGTCTCCGGCGGTAGGAATGCCCGTCACCTCGTCGTGCGACAGGACCCACGAGACCGCAGCGGTGATGCGGTCCTGGGCGTCGTAGGGCTCGTACCAGGTGGTGTGGTCATGGGCCGTGTCGGAGGACCAGTTGCGACGGGACACCGTCTTGATGGTCATGAGAGCGGCGTCCTGGCGGCGGACCTCTTCGACGAGCGCCTCGTAGTCTGCTCGATAGGACTCGTCTCGCCACAGCACCGGGTTCAACGGCGTCATGACGCTCGCGAACGGGTACCGGCGCAACGCCTCGAGATGGGTCGAGGGCGCGGAATGGCCATGACCCGTGATGCCGACGGCGCCCACCAGTCCTGCCTCCTGCGCGCGGACGGCCGCTTGAAGAGAGCCGTCGGGCCGGGTAGCCCGGTCGAGCTCGTGCAGATCACCGACGGCGTGCAGCTGCAACAGGTCGATGCGGTCTGTCTGCAGCCGTTCCAGCGAGGCGTTGATCTCCGCCCACGCTGATTCCTCGTCTCGGCGACCCGTCTTCGTGGCCAAGAAGATCTGATCGCGGATCTGTGCCATCCACGGACCCAGCCGCAGCTCGGCGTCGCCGTAGTCGGCCGCCACGTCGACGTGGTTGATTCCCCCGTCGAGAGCCTGCCGTATCGAATGGTCAGCCACGTCCTGCGTGACATCACCGAGAGCTGCTGCCCCGTAGATGAGCACTGAGCTTCGGTGTCCGAGCCGTCCGAGCCTTCGCTTCTCCATGAGGACACCCTTCGGCAAACGCCCGGCCCGGGCAACCCGATGTCGAAACGCGTTTCGACCAAGGTAAGTGGCGGTAAGGGATGGTGGTCACTGCGTGATGACGCAGCGTCCCGACCCGTACAGCCATCGAGGAGAACGCCATGGCTCGAAGTGAAGCGAAGCAGCAGCGCGGCGGAGTGCGCATGACCGACGACAGTCTCAGGGTGCGTCAGCTGACGCAGTACCAGTTCAGCTGGACCGCTCGCGAAGGTGGCGAGACAGGTGTCTGGACGCTGCAGCTGATCCTGGACGAGGGGGCCTGGGAGGAGGTCCTGACCATCAGCAGCGACGACGCCGACGCCTTGCAGGACATCCTGGAGAACACCAAGAACGTGTTCTACGACATCGATCGTCGAGTCCTCATGTTCGGAGTCACCAGGACCGGCGACTGACAGCCTGCGCTCCTAGGACCCTGAGCCGGTTTCGGGGCGTCACCTACATCGCTGTGGTGTTGCGACAAGTCGCTGGTTCACGCAGGAGCCGGCTGCTCGCCGGGATCACCGCCGGGGTCCTCCGGGGTCGACTCGATGGGTGGGTCAGGCAGCATCTCGGGTTCGTCCAGCTCAGCAGGAGTGTCGGGTATCGGCTCATGTGGGTCCATGCCTGGGATCGGACCGTAGTCGCCTGTCGGATCAGTCATACCGACAGTCTCACCCCTGCGCCGTGAGCCACCCACTCCCACTGCAGTTCTGGGGCCAGCCGGCGCCGAATGACCTGGCGATCCGAGGCGAGGGTGCGACGGTGGAACCGTACGAGCTCCGGCCCTTGCAGGCGGAGGACGCATCAGCACTGGCAGCGGCGTACGAGCGCAACCGCGAACACCTGCGTCCTTGGGACCCGGTCCGGCCACCGGTGTTCTTCAGCGTCGAAGGTCAGCAGGCCCGTGTGACCGCCGAGCTCGAGGCCGTCGCGCGCGGTCAGCTGGCGGTGTGGCTGGTCCGGTCCGGACAGCTGGTCGTCGGCAGGGTGTCGCTCAACAACATGGTGATGGCCGCTTTCCGTTCCGCGTCCGTCGGCTACTGGGTCGACGGTGCGCACACGCGTCGAGGGCTCGCCACCAGAGCGGTGGAGCACGCCTGCGCGGAGGGGCTCCGCCTCGGACTCCACCGGGTGGAGGCCGGCACCCTGGTGCACAACCTGGCGTCGCAGGCGGTCCTGCGTCGATGCGGCTTCGTGCCGTTCGGTACCGCTCCGCGCTACTTGTGGATCGACGGGGCGTGGCGGGATCACCACCTCTTCCAACGGATTCTCCATGACGACCCCCCGGAGTGACCCCCCCGCAGTGACCCCCGGAGTGACCTCCGCGGTGACCCGCGTCGCGTGTCGTCGTGCTCTCGGCGGGGCGCAAGGGGCCGCTTCCACCCCAGGTGGTTCCCGGCAGGGGGTGGTGCGTCGACACCCCGTGGGGAGAGACCGTCACCGGCACGAAACCAACACCGCGAGGGACCAGGGACTGGTCCCCACTTCTCAAGTCCGTGCCCCCGGCCATCGCCGCTGCCGTCCTCGGGAACGCCTTCATCGGGCGTGACGCCATGAGCTGGTTCCGCGAGCTCCGAAGGCCGGCGATGCAGCTCCCCCTCCCCGGCTCCATCGCGGTCGGCGGCCTGTACTACGTCTCGATCGGAACGGTGCTCTATCGCAGCGCCATGCGTCGAGATCAGCGCGCCTATCGGCTTGCGCTGGTGGTGCTCGCGGGCAACGAGGCCTGGAACGTGGTGCTCTTCGAGCGCCGCAGCACACGGGGAGCATTCCTGGGCATCCTGGGGTTCACGGTGCCGGTGGCACTGCTCCAGCTCGCGGTGAAGGACGACCGGGGCTCCGTTCTCGCTCTGAGCCCCTACACCGCCTGGGTGGTCGGCTACGACATCCCGTGGAGCTACCTGCTCTGGCGCCACAACCCATGACCTTTCGCGCTGCGGCAACCGCCGCGGCGCCCGCGCGGGAGCGCATGCAGCGCCTACCCTGGCTCGAGTGGGAGCTGTCCGCGGCGATCTCCAAGGGCGCGTCGCCCTGGTCACCGGCGCCAGCCGTGGGGTGGGCCGGGGGATCGCCTTGGGGCTGGGCGAGGCGGGCGCCACCGTCTACGTCGCGGGCCGCACCGTGGAGGAGGGCACCTCGGCGGCGCGGTTGCCCGGCAGCGTGACCACCACCGCCGACCAGGTCACCTCGATGGGCGGCGTCGGGATCCCCGCCCCGTGCGACGTCGGCGACGACGGGCAGGTCGCCGACCTCGTGGACCGGGTTCGCAGCGAGCACGGCCGGCTGGACGTCCTGGTCAACAGTGCCTGGGGCGGCTACGAGCGGTTCACGGACGGCTCAGACTTCAATCCCGGCCCCTTCTGGGAGCAGCCCCTGGCCATGTGGGACTCGATGCACCGGATCGGGGTGCGGGCGCACTACGTCACCTCTGCTGTCGCGGCGCCCTTGATGATCACCTCCGGAGGAGGGCTCGTGGTGAGCCTGTCGTCGTTCGCAGGGCAGGTCTTCGTGCCACCGGTGCCGTACGGCGTCGCGCACGCCGCCATCGACCGGCTGGCCAGCGACATGGCCGAGGACCTCCGGCCGTACGCGGTTGCCTCGCTGGCGCTCTACCCCGGGCTCGTGCTGACCGAGGGCGTGCTGGCGAACCTGCAGTACTTCGAGGACCAGCCGAACCGTGAGACCCCGCTGTTCGTGGGCCGTGTCGTCGCGGCCCTTGCGGCCGACCCCGACGTCATGCGCCACAGCGGCCGTTGGCTGATCGCCGCCGAGGTCGCCGCGGACTACGGAGTCGTCGACGAGCACGGCCACCTCCCCGAGTCGAACCGCGGCAGGTTCCTCCAGGACCACGGCTCAGTCGATCGTCCCTAGCCGCGTCGCGGCGTCGGCCAGGCTCTCTCCCAGATAGGTCCCGGGCACGCCCTTCCGGGCACTCGCGAAGAGGAACGCATTGCCCGCGTAGAAGGTCTGGCACCCGGTCGCGGCGGCCACCTCCAACGAGTGGGCAGTCACCCGTCGGTGGCTCGGCAGCTGGGAGACCACGACCGCGGCGACGGCGTGCGTCCGCTGCACGCAGGTGGCAAGCGCCTGCGCGGGAGTCCGGGCGCCCAGCACGTACGCCTCCCGCCCATCGTGGACGAGGAGGACGGCAAGCGCCTCCAGCCCCAGCGTGTGGGTGTCGCGCGGACCGCACGCCAGCACGATCGGGCGCGACCGTGTCACCTCGGTGAACGCGGTCAGCCGCGACAGCCAGCCCCGGACCGCCGCAGTGGTGAAGTGCTCGACCTCCACGTCGCAGCTTCCGGCAGCCCACCAGTTCCCGATCTGCCGCATCGCGGGCATCAGGACGTGGTCGAGGGCGAAGGGCAGCCCCTGCTCGTCCGCCACGCGGTCCAGGACGGCGACGATCGCGCCTCGGTCCATCAGGCGCGAGGCGTCCAGCACCTCGTCGACCCACCTGGCACCGGGATCGTCCACGTCCAGGGACATGCGGACCCGACGCGCGGCGTCGGCCGCCGGTCGCCCGTGGGCCACCTCGTCGCGCATCAGCCGGAGCTGGTGCAGCGCTGCCGCGGAATAGCGACGGTGCCCACCTCCGCTGCGCGGTGTGCTCGGGAGGCCGTAACGGCGTTCCCACGACCGCAGCGTGGGTGCGGGCACACCGAGCAGCTCGCTCGCCTGGTGGATCGGCAGGCCTTTCTCGAGCAGCCAGTCGCCATCCCTGTCCGTCGTCATCGATCGCTCCCACAGGGCACGGGTTGCTCCGGCCCTCCCCATCCCGGTGCGCGCCACGTAGCGCATGACTGCATAAGTTTCGCACTTTCGGGCCTGCAGCTGCAGAGACGACGCTGGGACGGAGGTCGCCGACAGGACAGGAGGCTCCGTGAGCAGCGATTCGTGCCCGTCGCGCCGTGCAGTCTCCGACCGCGACGGCGACGTCGGCGGTCGACTCGACGCGTTGCTCGAGCGAGTCGCGACGGGTGACCTGGGCGCCTTCGGTGAGCTGTACGACGAGCTGGCTCCCAGTGTCTTCGGCATCGCCAGCCGGGCGGTCCTCAGCCCGGAGCTGGCAGAGGAGGTCACCCAGGACGTCTTCGTGTGGGTGTGGCGATCGGCTCGCTCCTTCGACAGGGCCCGGGGGTCGGCCGCGGCACTGATCAGCACGGTCGCGCGCCGCCGGGCGGTGGATGCAGTCCGCCGCGAGGCCGCGATCCGACGGAAGGCGCTGCTTCTGGCGGATGAGCCCCTTGCCTGGGAGGGAGGGACTCATCCGCCGGCCGCGCTCGAGGAGCGGGAGCAGGTGCAGGAGCTGATGACCGAACTGACGGAGCTGGAGCGCGAGGCGATCAGGCTGAGCTACTGGGAGGGGCTGAGCGGCCCCGAGCTCGCCAGCAGGCTCGGGGTCAAGCTGGCGACGGCGAAGAGCCGCAAGCGGGACGGCCTGATGCGCATGCGGTCGGCGGTGCGGGCCATTCCGCTCGCCTGACCGGTGGTCGGCCCGTCCTTCAGCTGCGCAGCTTCCGGTTGACCGCCTCGGCGGAGAACTCGTGGTCCACCACGAGCCTCGTGAGCCCTGCCACCGTGGCGTCCTCGCCCAGCGAGCCCAGCTGGAGTGTCATGTGCCGGGTGGCCCGGGGAAGCGAGAGCCGGTAGAGCGCCTCCCGGATGCCGGACAGCAGCGGTGCCGAAGCCAGGTCGCCGCCGATGAGCACCACCTCGGGGTTGAGCAGGCACACGACCGTGGCCATCACCTCGCCGATCCGGCGCCCGGCTTGCTGGGTCAGCCGCGCCGCGTCTGCGTTCCCGGCGCGGAGGAGCGCGCCCACGTCGTGGCCCGCTGCGGCGGAAACACCCAGCGCGGTCAGCTCACGGGCCACCGCGCGGCCACTGGCCACCGCCGCCAGACAGCCCCGGCCACCGCACTGGCACAGCGCGTCCTGCCGGGACGACACCCGCACGTGTCCGATGTCCCCGGCGCCACCGTCGACGCCGGTGTAGGACTGCCCGTTGATGACGATGCCGGTGCCGATGCCCGTCGACACCTTGACCAGGCACAGAGACGTCGTGCCGGCGTACCCCGCGGCGTGCTCACCGAGCGCGGCGGCGTCGGCGTCGTTCGCGACCAGCACCGGCACCCCGGACAGCCCTGCCTGGAGGTGCTCGATCACGGGGTAGCCGTCCCATCCCGGCAGGATCGGAGGCTGGCTGGGCCGCCCGGTGGCCGGGTCGACCGGACCCGGAAGGCTGATCCCGCTCCCGCAGAGGTCGGACGGCTGCGTCCCGCTGCGTTCCAGCACGGCAGCCATGCACGCCGCGATGCGGTCGAGCACCGATGACGGCCCGTCGTGGACCGGAGCCTCGATCTCGTCGTCGGCGATGACCGCACCCGCGAGGTCGGTCACGGCGATGCGGGTGTGCGTGGTGTCGACCGCAGCGACGAGCGCTCGGGACTGGGAGTTGTTGAAGGCGAGACTCCGGCGCCGCCGGCCCCCGGTGGCCTCGGTGGTGCCACCCTCGACGATCATCCCCGAGGCGAGCAGGTCGGCAAGTCGCTGCGAGATCGTCATGCGGGACAGCCCGGTCATCCTCACCACGTCACCGCGCGTCTGCGCGCGTCCATGCCGGATGAGGTCCAGCACGTCACCCGGACCGTGTGGCATGGTGCACCTCCTAGGGTGCCCTCCGGCAGCGGCGCGCCTGCGTGTAACAACTGGACATCTCATGTTGACAGTTTTGCGGCCTAGGTCCAGTGTCTCGACAAAAGAGCTCGCACCCGTTCGGAGGCCCCATGTCCACTCATCGACGGCGACGCGCCCGCGCAGCCACCCTCATGTCGATCGCCCTGGTCGGCCTGGCCGCGTGCGGCGGCGACGGCGGGTCAGGGGACGGCTCCGGCGACGGTGACAGCATCAAGGTCTGGATCCAGGAAGAGCTTCCGGACCGCGTCGCCGCCACCAAGGCGATCGCCGCCGACTTCACCGAGGACAGCGGCGTCGACGTCGAGCTCCTGCCCGTCGCCGAGGACCAGTTCAACCAGCTGCTCACCTCCTCGGCCGCTGCCGGGGAGCTGCCCGACGTCATCGGAGGGCTGGCCCTGGGACAGATCCGCACCATGTCGTCCAACGAGCTTCTCGACACCGACGCCACGGCCACCCTTCTGGAGGACCTCGGCGAGGGGACCTTCAACGAGAGCGCTCTGGAGCTGACCCGCGACGGCGACACCCAGCTGGCCATCCCGAGCGAGTCGTGGACCCAGCTGCTGGTCTACCGCAAGGACCTCTTCGAGGAGGCAGGGCTCGAGCCCCCGACGTCGTACGACGCGATCCTGTCGGCGGCCGAGGAGCTGGACTCCTCCGACCTGGCCGGCTTCGTCGGCGCGAACATCGCCGGAGACTCCTTCACCGAGCAGACCTTCGAGCACATCGCCTTGGGCAACGGCTGTGAGCTGGTGGACGAGGAGGGCGAGGTCACCCTCGACAGCGACGCCTGCGTGGAGGCGTTCGACTTCTACGGCCAGCTGATGCAGAACTACTCGGTCTCCGGTGGCCAGGACGTCGACACGACGCGGGCGTCCTACTTCGCCGGCCAGGCCGCCATGATCATCTGGTCGACGTTCATCCTCGACGAGATGGCGGCGTTGCGCGAAGACGCGCTTCCCACCTGCCCCGAGTGCAGGAAGGATCCGGCCTTCCTCGCCAAGAACAGCGGCGTCGTCACCTCGATCGCCGGTCCCGCCGGCTCCGAGCCGGCGGTCTTCGGTGAGATCACGTCGTGGACCATCACCGCCGACTCCGCCACCGACCCGGCCGCCGAGTTCGTGAGCTACATGATGAACGACGGATACGAGCCGTGGATCGCGATCGCACCCGAGGGCAAGGTGCCGGTGCGTAGTGGCGACTCCGAGGGGTCGACCAACTTCACCGACGCCTGGGCCAAGATGGAGGTCGGTGTGGAGACCAAGGCGCCGCTGTCGAAGTTCTACGGCCAGGAGGTGCTCGACGCGCTGGCGACCGGCCCCGAGCAGCTGGCCCGCTGGGCGATCCCGCAGGGGCAGGGCGACTTGCTCGGGGCCCTCCAGGGTGAGCGACCGGTGGCCGAGGCCGTCAACAAGGTGGCGAACGGGGAGGACCCCGCTGAGGCGGCGACGGCGGCGGCCGAGGCGGTACGCAGCGCTCAAGGGTCGTAGGGGTGACCACCAGCAGCTCCACTGCACAGGTTGCGCCGACCCAGGACCCGGGTATGGGTCCTGGGCGGCGCCAGCGTGAGGTGTCCGTGCGCAGCACTGAGGACCGGCGGACCGGCTACCTGCTGATCTCGCCCACCTTCGTCATCGTGTTCGTGTTGGTGGTGCTGCCGATCCTGTGGACGTTCTCGCTGGCCTTCCAGCAGGTGCGTCTGCTCAACCTGCGCACGACCGGCATCATCGGCGACTACAGCCTCGACAACTTCGTCACCGTCCTGACCTCTGACGGCTTCGTCGACGCGCTGGTCACGACGCTGGTCTACTCGGTCGGTGGGACGGCCTGCGCAATCGGGCTCGGACTGGTCGCTGCCCTCGCGCTGCGCACACCCTTCCGCGGGCGGGGGCTGGTGAGGGCGGCGATGCTGCTGCCGTACGTCGCGCCGGTCGTCGCGGCGACCTTCGTGTGGGCCACCCTGCTCAACCCGCAGTTCGGGCTCGTGAACCACTACGGCACGAGCTTGTTGGGGTGGAGCGAGCCGATCGCGTTCCTCACCTCCAGCGAGTCGGCGTCGATCTTCGGCCTCGACCTGCACATCAGCACTGCGTTGTTCAGCGTGGTGCTGTTCGAAGGGTGGCGCTCGTTCCCGTTCGCGTTCCTCTTCATCACCGCGCGGATGCAGGCGATCCCCGAGACCTACGAGGAGGCCGCCGTCGTGGACGGCGCGGCGCCGACGCAGCGGTTCCGCCACATCGTCCTGCCTCAGCTGCTCCCCACGATCGCGGTGCTCACTGTGCTGCGCTTCATCTGGACGTTCAACAACTTCGACGACATCTACCTGCTCACCGGCGGCGGCGCCGGGACGCGGGTCGTGACGGTCCGCGTGTACGACTACCTCATCAACCGCGGCGACATCGGCGCGGCCGCCGCGCAGGCGCTCGTGCTCGCGGCCATCCTGGCGGTCCTGGTCGGTGTGTACCTCAAGTTCTTCGGACGGTCGGAGGAGCAGGCATGAGCCGGGACGCGGTCGAACGCCGGATCTTCGGTGCGCTGCGGCCGGTGATCATCGCGGTCCTGCTGATCGTCACGGTCTTCCCCTTCTACTACATGGTCATGCTGTCCTTCCGTCCCCTCGACTCGGTGCTGCAGAACCCCGGTGCCCTGTGGCCGGCGTGGAACGAGATCGACCTCGGCACTTACAGCGACGTCCTCAAGTCGACCGAGGACGGTGGTCAGGGCTTCCTGACCTTTATCCGGAACAGCCTGCTGGTGGCTCTCGGCACCGTCGTGCTGACCCTCGTCGTCTCCATTCCCGGCGCGTACGCCGTCAGCCGGCTGGAGTTCTTCGGGCGCCGCCAGATCAGCGCGCTGTTCCTCGGCGTCTACTTCTTCCCGGCGATCCTGCTTGCGATCCCGCTGTTCGTGTTCTTCACCCGGATCGGGCAGCGCGGCACGCTGACCGGGCTCCTCGTGGTGTACGTCGCCCAGGTCGCGGCGGTGTCGATCTACATGCTGCGCAACTACTTCGACACCATCCCGGCCAGCCTGGAGGAGGCGGCGGAGATCGACGGCTGTCGGCGACTGCAGGCGATGTGGCACGTGAGCCTGCCGCTGGCCCTGCCCGCGATCGCCTCGAACGCGCTGTTCATCTTCATGATCGCGTGGAACGAGTTCCTCTTCGCCCTGCTGTTCCTCGTCGAGCGACGCGACAACTGGACGGTGTCCCTCGGTCTGTCGCAGCTGGCCGGAAGCATCGAGGTGCCGACGACCGTGCTGATGGCCGGCTCGGTCATCCTGACGCTCCCGATCGTCGTCATGTTCTTCCTCAGCGAGCGCTGGCTGGCCGGTGGCCTCACCGCCGGCGCGGAGAAGGGCTGAGCTCCACCTCCGCTTCCCCCGCGCCCGCCGAGCCAGGAGGATCCCCGTGCCGCAGGTTGTCTCGATCACCGGACCCCGGGAGATCGGGCTGGCGCCCTACGACCCCGAACCGCTGTCGCCGGGGTCGGTGCGGGTCAGCACCTGGTACTCCGGGATCTCGGCCGGCACCGAGCTCACGGCGTACCGGGGCTCGAACCCCTACCTGACCAGCACCTGGGACCCCGACAGACGGCTCTTCGTCGAGGGACCGCCCACCTTCGCCTACCCGGTGCAGGGGTGGGGCTACTCCGAGGTGGGCGAGGTGATCGAGGCGGCGCCCGACGTCGAGGCTCCCAAGGTCGGTGAGATCGTCTACGGCATCTGGGGGCACCGCAGTGACGCGGTGCTGCCTGCGTCGGCCGTGCGGGACAACGTCTGGCACGCCGGCGACGCACTGTCCGGGGTCTTCGCCCGCGTGGGAGCCATCGCCCTCAACGGCATCTTCGCCGCCGAGGTGCGCCTGGGCTCCCGGGTGGCCGTCTTCGGCCAGGGCGTCATCGGCCTGCTGGCCACCCGCCTGGCGACCCTGGGCGGCGCCGAGGTGGTCGCCATCGACGCCCACAGGAAGCGGCTGGACGTCGCGCGCTACATGGGGGCTGTCCGCACCCTGCCTGCCGACGTCCCCGGCGGCGCGGGCGCTGCTGTCCACTCCTGGTCCGACGGTGGCGTCGACGCCGCCATCGAGCTCAGCGGCAACGACCGCGCGCTGCACGAGGCAGTGCGGTCGGTGGCGGTCGACGGGACCGTGGCCGCGTCGGGGTTCTACCAGGGCGGCGCCCAGTACCTGCGCCTCGGCGAGGAGTTCCACCACAACCGGGTCCGCATCGTGGCCAGCCACATCTCCGGCACACCGCTCGCTCTCGGACCGCGGTGGGACCAACGCCGGTTGGTGCGGACCTTCATGAGGCAGGTGCAGGCTGGTCGCGTCGACATCGGCGCCCTGATCACCGACGTCGTGGACGTCGCCGACGTGGCCGCCGTCTTCGAACGGCTCGACAAGGGCGGTCATGACGTCCTGCAGGCGGTGCTCAGGTTCCCGGACGCACCGAGACGCCCATGAGCTCCGGCCACGGCCGCGACCCGGAGCAGCACGACGAGACGCCCGACACCTCGCCGCACTTCCCGGCGGACCGCACCGGGGTCGCCATCCTCGGCTGCGGGGCCATCGCCCAGTCGGCCCACCTGCCCGCCTATCGCGACCACGGCGTCGGGGTGACCGGCGTGTGGAGCCGCAGCCCGGAGACGACCGCCACGGTGCGGGACCGGTTCCCCTTCGTGGGCAGGGTCTACGACAGCGCCGAGGAGCTGCTCGCCGACCCCGAGGTCCGCTTCGTCGACCTCGCCACCGGTCCCGAGAACCGCCTGGACTGGATCGACGCTGCCGTCTCGGCCGGCAAGCACGTGCTCGCCCAGAAGCCGCTCACGCTGGCCGCGGAGGATCTGGACCGCCTGCCCGACCTGCTGGCGCGGGCCGACGAGGCGGGGCTGCGGGTAGCCGTGAACCACAACGGCCGCTGGGCACCGCCATGGCGGGCGGCAACCCTGCTCGTCCGCGACGGCGTCGTCGGCGAGGTCGTCGGGGTCGCCCACGTCCACGACAAGCCTCTGCCTCCCCTGGTGGGCACGCCGTTCGACGACCTGCCGCACATGCTGCTCACCGACTACCTGCTGCACTGGGTCGACATCTCCCGGAGCTGGTTGGCCGACGGCAGCCCGGACGGGCGAGGCGCAGTCACGTCGGTGCAGGCGACCGACTCCAGGCTGCCGGGTCAGCCACCCGAGGCACGCAACCCATGGGCGGCCCAGATCTCGATGACGGCCGCGAACGGCGCCACAGCGATGCTGCGCGTCCCCGGCAACGCGGTGACCTCAAGGCCCGGCTGTCCGTTCTGGATCCACGGCACGAGGGGGTCGCTCCGCGGCAGCGTGCTGCTCGACTCCGACCGGCTCGAGCGGGACGACGGGACGACGACCACCGACGTCCCGCTGCGCGGGGCATGGTTCGTCGACGGCTTCGCCGCCACGATGGGCGAGCTCATGTCGGCGGTCGCCGACGGCCGTCCACCCGAGAACTCCGCCGCTGACGCCGCTGCCTCGATCGAGCTCGTGCTGGCGGCGGCGAGCTCCGCGGAGGCGGGCGGGGTGCCGGTCGAGGTGCCCGGCACACGCACCGGCCCGGGGTCCGCCCGGTGAGGAACCCGGGAAGGAACCCGGGGAGGAACCCGAGGGGCGAGCAGCGGAGGGGCGAGATGCCGGGCAAGGTCGTCGACGAGGTCCGGGTCGACCCGACGACGGGCCGCGTCTACGCCGAGGGCTGGCAGAGCTGGAGCCCCGCGACCTGGTACCCCGTGGACGGCACCAGCCTCGCCCCGGGCTCCGACTGGCAGCACACCATGCGGTACCGCCCGGGCACGCCGATCGCCCCGACCGGCGTACAGGCCGAGGGCGTGCTGGTCGTGGACCCCGGCGGAGGGGAGCCTGCCCGCTGCTACGGCGCCGGCGACCTCGGGTCCGTGCCGACCCTGTGGACGGAGCTCGTCGGGGACCACCTGGTGGTCCGCTGCAACGGAGAGGTGCAGTCCACGAGCAGTGCCGACGGAGGTGAGGCCGCCCTGGCGGCGTACGGCGACTGGTTCGCACGTCGGGTCGGCAGCGCTGCGCCCGGTGCTCCTCCGACGGTGTGGTGCTCGTGGTACCGCTACTTCGAGGAGGTGACGTCGGCACACGTCCTGGAGAACCTCCGGGCGATCGACGCGCACGACCTGCCGGTCGACGTGGTGCAGGTCGACGACGGCTGGAGCCCGGGACTCGGCGAGGGGCTCGGCGTCGCGGAGCGGTTCGGGTCACTGCCGGCCCTGGTGGACGAGATCCGGAGCTCAGGTCGACGAGCCGGGCTCTGGCTCGCTCCCTTCCTCGTCGGCAGTCGGACCACCCTCGCCCGCGAGCACCCGGACTGGCTGGTCGGCGACGCCGGGCGCAACTGGGGCCAGCAGCTGGTTGGCCTGGACGTCACCCATCCGGGCGTCCGGGAGCTGCTCGCCCACGTGCTCCGGCGGATCGTCGACCTCGGGATCAGCTACCTCAAGCTCGACTTCCTCTACGGCGCCGCGGTGCCGGGAGCGCGCCACGAGGACCTGACGGGCACGGAGGCCTACCGCTCCGGGCTCTCGCTGGTGCGTGAGGCGGTGGGGCCCGACGTCTACCTGGTGGGCTGCGGCGCGCCGCTCCTTCCCAGCGTGGGGCTCGTGGACGCGATGCGGGTCTCCCCGGACACCTTCCACGCGGGTGGTGAGGACGGGTCGACAGGTCTCCGTGGCCTGATGCCCGTGGCGGCGCGAGCCTGGCAGCAGGGCCGCTTCTGGGTCAACGACCCGGACTGCCTGGTTGCCCGGCCGTCGTACTCCGAGCGCGGACGGTGGGCGGAGGCCGCCGTGACCTACGGGGGGCTGCCCTCGTTCTCCGACCGGGTGGCCGAGCTGGACGAGTGGGGCCTGCGCGTCGTCCGTGACCTCCTCGGTGAGGGCGGGGACCCGTCCCCGTTCCCCCTCGAGCGCCTCCGGGCCGGTGCCGGGCTGGCCGCGAGCGAGCGGGCACAGCGCGCACAGGCCAGGGATGCGTCGTGACGGCCGACCGGTTGGCGACACGGATCTCGCCGCTCCTCGAGCTGCTCTACCCCGAGGAGCACGCCGAGGCGTGCCGGGGGGTGGTGGCGTTGGCCGAGCAGTACGCCGACCTGCTCCGGCGCCGGCACCTGGCGCTCCCCACCCACCGCACGGCCTGCCTGATCACCTACGGGGAGGGGATCCGCCGTCATGGCGAGACCCCGTTGCACACGCTCGCCGCCTTCCTGCACGAGCAGGTGGGCGACGTGATCAGCGACGTGCACCTGCTCCCGATGTTCCCCTGGACCTCCGACGACGGTTTCGCCGTGGTCGACCACCGCGTGGTCAACCCGGACCTCGGCACGTGGGACGACGTGGGGAGGCTCGCCGAGGACTACGCGCTGATGTTCGACTTCGTCGCCAACCACACCTCGAGCAGCAGCCCGTGGTTCACCGGGTGGCTGGCCCGGCAGCCGGGACGCGACGGCTTCTACCTCGAGCGGGATCCCGACTTCGACGTCTCGCGCGTCACCCGGCCGCGCACCACACCCCTGTTCCACCCCTTCGACCGTCCCGACGGCTCGACGGCCTGGGCCTGGACCACGTTCGGTGAGGACCAGGTGGACGTGGACGTCCGCAACCCGGCCACCCTTCTCGAGCTGACCGACGTGCTGCTCGGCTACCTGGCCAGAGGCGCCTCCGCCATCCGGCTGGATGCGATCGGCTTCCTGTGGAAGGAGTCCGGCACCACCTGCCTCCACCTGCCGCAGACGCACGCGGTCATCAAGCTCTGGCGCGCCGTGGTCGAGCACGTCGCTCCCGGGGCACGGCTGCTGACCGAGACCAACGTGCCGCACGAGGAGAACATCTCCTACTTCGGCGACGGCAGCGACGAGGCCCACCTCGTCTACCAGTTCGCGCTGCCTCCGCTGGTGCTGCACTCCTTCGTGTCCGGCTCCTCGGCGCGGCTCACCGGCTGGGCGTCCGGCGTGGGGCCGGTGAGCCGGACGGCCACCTGGTTCAACTTCCTCGCCAGCCATGACGGCATCGGCCTGCGGGCGACCGAGGGGATCCTGGACGACCACGAGCGCGCGGCGCTCGTCGACCGGACCCGCGCGCACGGCGGCGGGGTGTCGATGGCCGTCCGGCCCGACGGGACCAGGACGGTCTACGAGCTGAACCTGAGCTACCTCGATGCCCTGTGCACTCCGGAGGAGGCGCGCGACGCCGGCATCGTCGCCGCCAAGGCACTGGCCGCCCACAGCATCCTCTGCGCCTTCCTCGGCATCCCGGCGATCTACTACCACTCGCTGGTCGGCTCCGCGCCGGACCACGAGGGCATGGCGACCAGCCGGATCAACCGTCGCATCAACCGAGCGATGCTCGACGCCGACCGGCTCCTCGACGAGCTGCGCCTCGACGGCCGACGTCGCGCGGTCTTCGACGGGATGCGTCACCTCCTCGACGTACGCCGGCGGCACGAAGCCTTCTCGCCGTACGGAACCCAGCAGGTGGTGTCCCTCGACGACCGCGTCGTCGCGCTGCGCCGGGCGGCGGGCACGCCCGACGAGCTCTTCTGCGTCGCGAACGTGACGGGGCAGAGCCTCACGCTCCCGACCGTGCACGGGCGGGACGTCCTCACCGGCCGGGCCGTCGAGCCGCTGACCCTCGGGCCCTGGGGATACGCCTGGGTCAGGCCCTCCACGACGCCGTGACGGCGGTCGTCGTCGCGCTCGCTGGTTCGGTGTCCCGAGGCGGCCCTTGGTCCTCCCTCGCGGCATGCCTTCCGTCACCCTGTCCCGCCCCTCCGGGGCGAAAGTCCCGGGACCTTTGTCGGCAGATGTCCCGCTTGGGTTGTTCACCGGGGTTGGCCCGGTCTGCGTCCCTACACTGAGCCATCGGCAGCCGGGGGCGGACCCGCCGGCCCATCCTCGAGCAAAGGGGACCGCCATGGGACGCATCACGTCTCAGGTGCAGACCGTGGTGCGGCGAGGCCTGCTCCGTCGCGTGGGTCCGGTCGACCTGTCCCAGGTCGACCGGGTGCCCGACCGGCTGACGTGGCCCCTGCTCCGCCAGGGATTCGACCCGAGCCGACGGCTGGGGCGGCTGCGCGAGGACGCACCGGTCCAGAAGCTGACCTCGTTCCTCGGCATCAACGTCTGGCTCGTCACCGGTGACCCGGAGGTCCGCCAGGTCCTCGCCCACACCACTGCCTTCAGCAACGACATCCGCCCCCTCTTCGGCCGCAGCGGCGACGCCGAGTCCGGGGACATCGGTGGCCTGGGGTTCACCGACCCGCCGGACCACACGCGGCTGCGCCGGCTGCTGACTCCCGAGTTCACCATGCGACGGCTGGAGCGGCTCCGGCCCCGGATCACCGCGATCGTCGAGGAGCGGCTCGACGCGCTGGCGGCAGCGGGCGACGAGCCCGACCTCGTGCGGGAGTTCGCGTTCCCGGTCCCCTTCCAGGTCATCTGCGAGCTCCTCGGGCTACCCGCCGAGGAGCGGGACGTGTTCCGGTCGCTGGCCTCCGCCCGCTTCGACGTGACGTACGGCGGTGCAGGCGTGGTCGGAGCGATCTCGGGATCGCGCGAGCACCTCCGCGACTTCGTGGCGCGTCAGCGCATCGACCCCGGGGACGGACTGGTCGGGCAGATCATCCGTGAGCGCGGCGACGAGGTCAGCGACTTCGACCTGGCCGGACTCGCCGACGGCGCGTTCACCGGTGGGCTGGAGACCAGCGCGAGCATGCTCGCCCTCGGCACCGCCGTCCTCCTCGGGCACCCCTACCACTACCGGCGACTGGCCACCGACCCCTCGTCCGTGGACCCCACCGTCGAGGAGCTGCTCCGCTACCTCAGCGTCGTGCAGGTGGCCTTCCCGAGGTTCGCGAAGGCGCCGCTCGAGCTCGGCGGCCGCCGGATCGCGGCCGGCGACGTCGTGATGTGCCACCTCGCCGGCGCCGCCCGCGACCCACGGGTGGGGATGGACGGGCACTTCGACCCTCAGCGACCCGTCCGGGCCGGGCAGCTCGCCTTCGGTCACGGGTTCCACCGTTGTGTCGGCGCGGAGCTCGCGCGCATGGAGCTGCGGATCGCGTTCCCTGCCCTGGCCCGGCGGTTCCCCGACCTCAGGCCTGCCGTCGACGACCTCGCCTTCCGCGAACGGTCGATCGTCTACGGGGTCGAGTCGTTGCCGGTCGTGCTCAACATCTCGCCATCGTCACCGAAGGAGATGACCGCGCCGCAGTCCCACTGGTAGTGCCCGTCCCGCCGGCCCACCGCGGCGAGCGTCAGCCGGTCCACCGTGAGCGACTCCCGAGCCGACGGGTCGCCCAGGGCGTCCCACACCGTGCGGGTGTCGGTGCGCCGGTTCAGGTAGCCGAGCGTGACGTGCGGCCGGAAGGCGTCCAGGGAATGGTGCTCCGGAGCCAGGCCGGCCGAGAGCATCGCGTCGGCGACGCGGCTCCACAGCTGTCGTAGGTCGTCCTCGGGAGTGGCGGCCAAGGTCACGGCGTCGTCGAACGGCAGCACCGGTCCCAGCGTCAGCGACAGGTGGGGCTGGTCGCGCAACGCCACCGAGACCGCATCGGTGAGCTGCTCCAGCTGGTCGGTCGTGATCTGGTCCAGGAAGCCGATGTCGCACAGCGTCAGGTGCAGCCACCGCGGCGGCACCTGATAGATGACGGGCAGCCGGCTCAAATTGCCGGCAGCCCGGGCGGCGACGCTCGCTGCCTCCGGCTGGTCCTCGAACGTGAGGTACCAGTAGAGACAGATGCGCTCAGGGGTCCAGTCGGGCCGCCAGGTCGAGTGGTCCTGGAAGGTCTCCACCTCCGGCCAGACCGTGTGCATCGGCACCGGCTCTCTCCTCCCGGGTCACGGCGTGGCCGAGGGACCTGGAGCCGCGAGGTCCCTCGACACCTCATCACCAGGGTCACCCCATGTGATCCCGCTCACACGTCCGACATGCCGAGAAGGCGCAGATCGAGTCCGCTCAGGCAGGCGTGATCGCGACCGCGGTCCGTGGCGCCGGCCGCCCCGACCATCTCCCCGCCACGTCGCCGTACGTCGTGGTCCTCTCGCGCACCGGCCGACCGGCGCCGGCCGCGATGTCGGTCAGCTCGGCCACGGTCTTCGCCGATCCGTGCTCGGAGCCGGCCATCCGGGAGATCGTCTCCTCCATCAGCGTGCCGCCGAGGTCGTTGGCCCCCGACTGCAGCATCAGCCGGGTGCCCTCGACGCCGAGCTTCACCCACGAGGTCTGGATGTTGGGGATGCGGCCGTGCAGCATGATCCGGCTCACCGCGTGCACCGCAAGGTTGTCCCGCAGCGACGGGCCGGGTCGGGCAATGCCCGCGAGGTAGATCGGCGCGCTGGTGTGGACGAACGGCAGCGGGACGAACTCGGTGAACCCGCCGCTCCCGTGATCCGACGCCGCGTCCTGGATCCCTTGCAGGACACGGAGGTGCGCCACCCAGTGGTGCGGCTGGTCGACGTGGCCGTACATCATCGTCGCGCTGCTGCGGATGCCGAGCCGGTGCGCTGCGGTGATCACCTCGACCCAGGCGCTGGTGGGCAGCTTGCCCTTGGTGAGGATCCACCGCACGTCGTCGTCGAGGATCTCCGCGGCGGTCCCCGGCACCGTGTCGAGCCCGGCCTCCCGCGCCTTGCGGAGCCAGTCCTCGATCGAGAGCCCGGTGCGGGCTGCGCCGTTGACGACCTCCATCGGGCTGAACGCGTGGACGTGCATCTCGGGGACGCGTCGCTTCACCGCGGTGACCAGGTCGAAGTACGCCGTGCCGGGAAGCTCCGGGTCGATGCCGCCCTGCATGCACACCTCGGTGGCGCCGAGGACCCATGCCTCCTGTGCCCGGTCGGCCACCTGCTCGAGGCTGAGCGAGTAGGCGTCGGCGTCGGTACGGCGTTGGGCGAAGGCGCAGAAACGGCAGCCGGTGTAGCAGATGTTGGTGAAGTTGATGTTCCGGTTCACGACGTAGGTGACGTCGTCGCCGTTGACCTCGTGCCTGAGGCCGTCGGCGATGCGGCGTACCTCCTCCAGGGCGGGGCCCTCGGCCGTCATGAGCAGCAGTGCCTGCTGGTCGGTCAGCCTGCTCGGGTCGCTCTCCGCCTGGTGGAGAGCGGTCACGACGTCCGGTCCCAGTGCCACCCCCGCCGCGGGCAACCACCCCCTCCGCTCCTCCGTCGCTCCGGGGGGGCCAGTCCCATCCACGCCCGCGGCGGCGGCGTCCCCGTGCCCGGCCGCCGCGGCCGCTTCGCGCAGGTCGTCCCAATTGCCGTAGACGTCGTCGAAGTCGGCGCGGCGGTCGGCGCTGCGACCGGTGGTGTCGATCGACCGGTGGAGGTCGGTGCGGCCGGTGCCGTGGCCGTGGGCGGAGAAGCCACCGTCGGGCTCCTGCCAGGGAAGGCCCTCGGGCCGTACGCCGCGGCGGGCCAGCCCGTCCTCGGCGGCCAGCGCGGTGACGTGAGGGTGGAGCCGGGGGTCGAGCCACGGCTCGCCGGCGCGCACGTACTCGGGGTGGACGGTGAGCCGTTCCCGCAGCACGAAGCCGGCGTCGGCCGTGAGGTCACGGAGCCGGTCGAGCGACGGCCAGGGGCGCTCGGGGTTCACGTGGTCGGGGGTCAGCGGGGAGACGCCGCCGAGGTCGTCGATGCCGGCGTCGATCAGCGCCCGGCACTCGTCGAGGTCCACGAGGTTGGGCGGTGCCTGCACCCTCATCCTCGGACCGAGCACCAGCCGGGCCACGGCGATCGCGGCGAGGTGCTCGTCGAGGCCGGCGTCGGCGGAGGAGCGCATCGCGGTGCCCGGCTTCGCCCGGAAGTTCTGGACGATCACCTCCTGCACGTGGCCGTGACGGCGGGCGACCTGCCGGATGGCGAACACCGACTCGGCCCGCTCTGCCGGTGTCTCCCCGATGCCGACGAGGATCCCCGTCGTGAACGGCACCGAGAGCCGGCCGGCGTCCTCGAGCACCCGCAGCCGGACGGCGGGGTCCTTGTCGGGGGAGCCGAAGTGCGGCTGTCCCTTCTCGGTGAACAGCCGCGTCGACGTGGTCTCGAGCATCATTCCCATCGACGGCGCCACCGGCTTGAGCCGGTTGATCTCCGCCCACGACATGACGCCGGGATTGAGGTGGGGCAGCAGTCCGGTCTCCTCGAGCACCCTGATGGCCATCGCGCGGACGTAGTCCAGCGTCGAGTCGTAGCCGTGCTCGTCGAGCCAGGTCCTCGCCTCGGGCCACCGGTCCTCGGGGCGGTCGCCGAGGGTGAACAGCGCCTCGGTGCAGCCCAGCCGCGCGCCGTCCGCGGCGAGCGCGACCACCTCGTCGGGGGAGAGGTACGGCGCCCTGCCCTCGGCGGCCAGTCGGCCGGGCGCCGTCACGAAGGTGCAGTAGTGACAGCGGTCCCGGCACAGGTGCGTCAGCGGGATGAACACCTTGGGGGAGTAGGTGATCGTTCCCGGGCGACCGGCGGCGACCAGACCGGCGTCCCGCACCCGGGCCGCGGCGGTCATCAGCTGGTGCAGGTCGTCGCCCGTCGCGGAGAGCAGCACGGTCGCCTCGGCGACATCGAGGGGGGCGCCCCGTCGTACCCGGGCGAGGGCGCGGCGCACCTGCTGCGTGGTGGGGGCGTCCGTCACCGTCCGAGGGTATCTGCCGCCCCACGGACCGCCTGACGTGCCGCCCGCGAGGCAGGTCGGCGTGAGATCCGCGCACTCGTGCGCGATGTTCGGCCTCGTCCGCCCTGTCGGACCCGAGAACGGCGCACCGGTGCGCTGAAGTCCAGGTCGCACCGCGACGGCACCACCGGCACCGCACCACCGGCACCCTGTGGAGAGGACGCACGCGTCCTGACCGTCTCGGCGCAGACTGCACCGGTGCTACGCGCGACCGGCCGGCTGGAGCTCCGAGCACCCTTCACCCGAGCGGGGGCCCTGGCGGCGGGCGTGACTCCCGCCCTCCTCGAAGGCCCCGAGTTCCACCGCATCTTCCACGGGGTCTACATCCATCGCTCCCTCGAGGTCACGCCGCGAGTGCTGGTCGAGGCGGCACTGCTCGTCCATCCCCCGTCCGCGTATGCCAGCCACCTCAGCGCCGCTCGCGTGTACCGGGTGCCGGTCTCGTTGTCCGGTCCCGAGCACGTCACCGTGCTGAGGCGTCAGGACCGCCGACGGCCGGGGCTCTTTCGTCACCACCTGCCCAAGCCAGGCGCCGTGGTCCGGGTGGTCGACGGGTTGCGGGTCTCGACGCCGGCGGCGCTCTTCTGTGAGCTGGTCGAGCACCTGGGACTCGTGGACCTCGTCGTCGCGGGGGACCACCTCGTCCGCTGGCACCGGGCCGACCCGGAGGAGCTCATCCACGCTGCTGCAGCGGCGCCGCGGAGCGTGCGTGCGCTGGCCGGACGAGCAGCAGGCCTGGTACGCCGCGACGTCGACTCTCCGATGGAGACGAGGGTGCGCCTGCTGCTGGTGTTGGCCGGGCTCCCTGAGCCGGAGGTCAACGTGAAGGTGTGGTGGCCGGACGGGCGGGTGAGGTACCGCTTCGACCTCTGCTACCGCGAGCTCAAGGTGATCGTGGAGTACGACGGGCGCCAGCACCGCGAGGACCTCGACCAGTGGGATCACGACATCGGGCGGCGGGAGTGGATGGACATCGAGGGGTGGACGCTCGTGCCGGTGGTCGCTCGAGGTGTCTACCGCCGCCCGGACGAGACGCTCGACCGGGTCCGGGCCGCCCTCGAGCGCGCGGGGGCGACCGGGCTGCCACGGCACTACCGCCCGGAGTGGCGGCTGCACTTCCCGGTATCTCGTTGACGCGCCACACCCGCGCACCGGTGCGCGGAAATCACCCCCCACGTCGTCGGACGGAGCGACAACCGCGCACCGGTGCGCGGAAATCACCCCCCACGTCGTCGGACGGAGCGACAACCGCGCACCGGTGCGCGGGTTTCCGGCCGTGACCGGGCGGCTGGGCGTGCTCAGGCGTGCCAGGAGTCCCACAGCGCGGCGTAGGAGCCGCCGCGGGTGACCAGCTCGTCGTGCGAGCCGAGCTCGGTGATCCGGCCGTCCTCCACGACCGCGACCCGGTCGGCGTCGTGTGCCGAGAACAGCCGGTGGGCGATCGCGATGACCGTGCGGCCCTCGAGCACCGCCGCGAGCGACCGCTCCAGGTGGCGCGCGGACCGCGGGTCGATGAGCGAGGTCGCCTCGTCGAGGACCAACGTGTGCGGGTCGGCCAGCACCAGCCGTGCCAGCGCCAGCTGCTGTGCCTGCGCCGGTGTCAGGGCGCGGCCGCCGGATCCCACCACGGTGTCCAGGCCCTCGGGAAGGGCGGCCACCCACTCGGCGGCGTCGACCGCCCCGAGGGCGGCCTGCAGCTGATCGTCGCCGGCCAGGCCGTCCGCGGCGAGCGCCAGGTTCTCCCGGATCGTCCCCACGAAGATGTGGTGCTCCTGGGTCACCAGCGCGACGTGGCGCCGCAGGTCGGTCAGCGGCAGCTCGGTGAGCCCCACGCCGCCCACGGTCACCGACCCGCCACCCGGCGGGTGGATGCCGGCGAGCAGCCGGCCCAGCGTCGACTTGCCGGCCCCGGACGGCCCGACCATCGCCAGCCGCTCTCCGACCCCGACCGCCAGGTCCACCCCGTGCAGCACGTCGCGACCCTCGACGTAGGAGAACCGCACGTCCTCCGCCTCGATCGCCTCACCGTGCGGCCTCCGCCCGGTCGCGACCCGGTCCTCCGGGACGAGGTCGACGCCGAGCAGGCGGGCCAGCGAGGCCGCCCCGACCTGGAACTCGTCGAGGATCATGACCACGCGGTCCACGGGGTCGACCAGCATCTGCACGTAGAGCGTCGCCGCGGTCACGTCGCCGAGCGACACCTCGCCACGGGTGTAGAGCCAGCCGCCGAAGAGCAGCGTCGCCACGCCCGGCAGCAGGTAGGACGCCACCTCGACGCTGGGGAAGAACACCGTCCGCAGGAACAGCGTGTAGCGCTCGGCGGCGAAGGAGTGCGCGATGTCGCCGTCGGTACGCCGGATCCGTTCGTCGACCATCCCGAGCGCCTCGACGGTGCGGGCGCCCTCGACCGTCTCGGTGAGCGTGGCGTTGATGCGGGAGTAGGACGCGTTCTCGGCCAGGTAGCCGTCCTTGGCCCGCCGCAGGTACCAGCGCAGTCCCACCGCCAGCGCCGGGGCGCCCAGCAGCAGCGGCACCGCGACCCAGAGCCCCACCGCCAGCGCGGCGCCGGTCACGAACACCGCGGTGATCAGCGCGGTCACCCACTGAGGCACCGCCCAGCGCACCGACCAGCCGAGCTGCTCCACGTCCCGCGAGGTGCGGGTGAGCAGGTCTCCGCTGCCGGCCGACTCGACGACGCCGAGCGGGAGGCCCAGGGCGTCGGACACGAACCCCTCCCGCACCTCGGCCAGCACCTGCTCGCCGAGGACCAGGGAGCGGTACGACGCCGCCCGGGTGAGCAGGGTCTGCAGGACCAGCGCGCCGGCGATGAGCAACGCCAGCCGGTCGATGTGGCCCGTGGTGGTGCCGCTCTGCACCGCCTCGACGATGTCGCCGAGCAGCCGGGGGGCGACGACGCCGGCGAGCGCGGCGGCGCAGTGCAGGAACAGGGTCACGCCCAGCGCCCTCCGGTGGCGCCGGACCATCGCGCGCAGGGCCTGGCGCACCTGACGGCTGTCGGCGACCGGCAGCGTGGTGCTCACTGGTACACCTCCTCCTCACGGACGACCACGTGCCGGTACGCCGGCACCTCCTGCAGCAGGTCGCGGTGACGGCCCACGGCCACCACCCGACCGGCCTCGAGGAACGCGACCTCGTCGGCGCGGTCGAGCAGCAGGGGGCTCGTGGTCGTGACCACCGTGGTCCGCCCCGCCCGCCGGGCCCGCATCCGGTCGGCGATGCGCGCCTCGGTGTGGGCATCCACCGCGGAGGTCGGCTCGACCAGCACGAGCACCTCCGGGTCCGCGGCGAGCGCGCGGGCCAGCACCAGCCGCTGTCGCTGGCCGCCGGAGAAGGAACGCCCCCGCTCGGCGACCCGCGTGCCGAGCCCGTCGGGCAGCGCCTCGAGGACGTCCTCGGCGGAGGCGGCGTGCAGCGCCGTGCTGACGCTCTCGGGTCCGTGGCCGCGCAGGTCCAGCTGAGCGGCGAGCTCGCCGGAGAACAGGGTGCTGTTGGCGTCGGAGACCAGGATGCGACGGCGTACCGCCTCGCGAGGGAGCCGCTCGAGCGGAACGTCGCCCCAGCGCACGTCGCCCGGCAGGTAGCGGCCCAGCCGGTCGGCGAGCACCGCGGTCTCCTCGGACCGCTCCGAGACCAGCGCGGTCACCCGACCCGCCCTGACCCGCAGCCCGCTCTGGACGTCGACCAGGTCGGAGCCCACCGGCGGCTCAGCCGCGGCGTCGGCCGGGTCGCCCAGCTCGGGACGGAGGGACAGCACCCGGCAGATGCGGCCGGCGGCGACGAACGCGCGGATCCACTTGTTGACGGCCTCGGTCGCGGTGCGCAGCGGCAGCATGAGGAACGCCGCGTAGCCGTAGAAGGCGACCAGCTCGCCGACCGAGATCGTGCCCTGCACCGCGAAGCGAGCGCCCAGCCACACGACCAGGACCACGAAGATGCCCGGCAGCCCCACCTGAGCCGCGTCCAGGACGGACTGGAGCCGGCCGACCTGCACGCCGGCCTCGCGCACCTGCTGGGACTCGCCGCGGTAGCGGGCGTGGAAGACCCGCTCACCACCGATGCCTCGCAGGACCCGGAGACCGGCCACGATGTCGGAGGCGGAGTTCGACAGGTGTCCCATCATCTCGCGGTGCTGCAGGTTCCGCCGCTGCAACGGCTTCAGCATCGGGGTGAGGCCGAGCACCAGCAGCGGTACGCCGATGAGCACGACCAGGCCGAGCGTCACCGAGGTGTTGAGGAGAAGGAGTGCCACCGCCACGAACGAGACGGCTGCTCCGGCGGCGCGGCCGGTGATCTCCATCGCGTTGCCGACGTGGGACAGGTCGTTGTTGCCGATCGCCACCACCTCGCCGGTCGCCACCCTCTTGGGCAGCGTCGAACCCAGGTCGACGGCCTGTCGGGTGACCAGCTGCACCACGCGGTAGGCGGCGTCGAGCCAGTTGGCGACGTTGAAGCGGTGCCGCATGATGCCGGCCACCGTCGAGACGACCCCGACGGCGAACATCAGCGCGCCCAGCTGCAAGAGCTCCGCGGTGTCCTTGGCCGCGACCCCCCGGTCGATCGCGAGCCCGATGATCGCCGGGGTGACCGCCTGCCCGAGCATGGAGATGATGCCGGTGACCACGGCGCCCAGCAACCCGACGCGCTGCTGCACGACGAGCCACCAGAGGAACCGCCCCGGACTCCGGTGGTCGGCGACGCCGGGGTGGTCGAGGGGCAGGCGGCGCATTCCGCCCAGACTAGACAGCACACGAGACCGCGGCGAGCCGTTTTCCGGCTCGCCGCGGTCGCGCTGGTCACACCGGTGGATCGGCCTCCTCGAGGGCCTGCGGGCGGCGCATCGTCTTGGCCGTGGCGGCCACCAGGCCGGCCCCCCCGGCCAGCACCAGCACCAGGGGAAGCACCCACCGCGCCTCCAGCTCGACCGCCCCGCTCGCCGACAGCGCCCAGGTGCCGGCGACGCCCAGGAACACCAGTCCGAGGACCAGATGAGTGACGTTCACCGCGTGCGTCCTCATCGCTGCACCAGCTCGATGTGCCCGAACTCCAGGTCGACATCGAGGTCCAGCTGGGCCGCCGGCGTGCCCGTGGCGCTCAGCTGGGAGGTGACCGTCGTGCCCCAGCCGTCGCGGCTGGTGGTGGGCGTGTCGACGGCGCCCCCGAAGTGCACCTCGGCGTCGTAGGACACATCGACGTCCCGAGGGACGATGACGACGATCTCACCGGCGTTGCCGCTGAGGTCGATCGTCCGCCCGTCCAGCCCCTCCACGTCTCTGATCCTGGTCAGGTCCAGCTCGATACGCCCCGCCGGCACCTCGTAGCTGGCCGCGACCTGCGCGGAGCTCGTGGGGCGCACCACCAGGTCCCGCTGACCGTCGTAGGTCGGCCGCCCGATCGCGGTGACCACCAGGACCACCGTGGTCACGAGGCCCAGCAGGATGAGCCCGCCGGGACGGCCCACGAAGGCGCCCACCACGAGCATGAGACCCGTGACGGCGAGGGCCAGCGCGGGGTAGGCCGCGTCCGTGACCGAGCCGCCCGACACGTCGTACAGGCCGAGGACGCCGAGGGCGAGGGCGAGCAGCGCGAGGGTGGGGGCGAAGAGGAGCGGCCCGGTCTTGGGGGGCCGCGAGGGCACGTCGGGCGGCGGGTACCACGCGGCGGTCGGCAGCGGGGCAGTGTGGTCGGCATCCGGCGGGAGATCCGGCTGGACGTCCCCCTGCGGGCCCGACCGCGGAGCAGGAGGTGGCGGCGGCGCCGCAGCTCCTGGTGTCGGTCCTGGTGGCCCGCCGGCTGGCGTGCCCCGCCGGTCGCGCGTGACCAGCACCGCCACCAGGACGATGCCGGCAACCAGCCAGGGGACGTGGTAGTCCCACAGGCTGTCGCCGACGGCGATGAGGAAGGCGACGACGAGCGCGGCGATGAGGAGCACGTTGCGGGTCGAGTCCTTGGTGCGCAGGACGGTCCGCTCGCTGCCCTGCTCGGGGACCAGCAGCCACAGCACGACGTACAGCAGGAGGCCGGCGCCGCCGAAGAGCGTCAGCACGACGAAGAGCACCCGCACGATCGTCGGGTCCACGTCGAGGTGGCGTCCCAGACCGCCGGCCACGCCCGCGACCTTGCGGTCGAGACGGTCACGGCGCAGGCCGCGGTAGTCCTTGAGGTGCTCGGTGTTCCAGCCCGGTGAGGTCTGGGGAGGGGTCTCTGTCATGGCTCCAGCCTGGAGGGGTCGGGCACCGGCGCACCATCAGGGACGGCCCTGGTCGTCCCCTGGTCGTGCGCCAGGTCGCAGAGTGCTGCCAGGGGTCCGTTCCGGGGTCCGTCCAGGGGTCCGTTTCAGGGGTCCAGTCAGGGTCCTGCCTCATGGGTGGCGTCGCCACGGCGTGTGACGATGAGAGCACGATGAGTACTTCGGGTCCCGTGCCGCACCAGCTCCGTCGGGCCAGGCGAAGCGCGGACGACGCCTACCTGGGTGGGGTGGCCGGAGGTCTCGGTGCCCACCTCGGGGTCGACCCGACCCTCGTCCGCATGTTCTTCCTCCTCACCAGCGTGGTCGGCTTCGGGCCGCTGCTGTACGCCGGTCTGTGGCTGACGCTGCCGCTGGAGACGTACTCCGAGGAACGGAGCCCCGGCCTGGACTCCGCGACCCGGCGGGGGCTGCGCCCGGGGCGACGGCGCCGGCTGCGCGACCGCGGCGTCCTGGTGGCGGCCGGGGTGGCGGTGGTGGGGCTCTTCGGGCTGCTGGAGGCCTTCGTGGGCAGGCCCTTCGCCTTCTGGCCCGTGGTGCTGGCCGTCGGGGGCGTGGTGGTGCTCTGGCGCCAGGCCGACGAGGCGCAGCGTGAGCGCTGGCTGGACAGCTCCGGCCGGGTCGACGTGCGGCAGGTGTTCCTCGGCGGCGGAGGCGCCGCCGCCTGGGCGAGGCTCGCCACCGGCGTCGGGCTCCTGGTCGTCGCGCTGCTGCTCTTCGCGGCCCGTACCGGTCGGGTCGCCGCGGCGCTCGACGTCGTCCTCGCAGGGGCCCTGGGGGTCGTCGGCATCGCCCTGACCCTCGGCCCGTGGCTGACGCGGATCCTCTCCGACCTCACCGCCGAGCGGGCGGCACGCATCCGCTCGCAGGAGCGGGCCGACGTGGCGGCTCACCTCCACGACTCGGTGCTGCAGACCCTCGCGCTCATCCAGAAGAGCGCCGGGGACGCCGGCCACGTCACGCGGCTGGCGCGTGCGCAGGAGCGGGACCTCCGGCGATGGATGTACGGCGAGGCCGAGCAGTCGGCGGCCTCCACCCTGGTCGGCGCGGTCCGGACCGCCGCGGCAGAGGCCGAGGACGCGCACGGCGTACCGGTCGAGGTGGTCACGGTGGGGGACGCGCCGGAGACCGAGCCGGTCCGCGCCCTGGTCGCGGCCGCCCGCGAGGCTGTGGTCAACGCCGCGCGGCACTCGGGGGCAGCCAAGGTGGACGTCTACGCAGAGGCGGCGCGCGACCAGGTGGAGGTGTTCGTGCGGGACCGTGGCCGGGGCTTCGACCCCTCGAACGTGCCCGCGGACCGCCTCGGCGTGCGCAACAGCATTCTCGAGCGGATGCGACGCCACGGTGGCAGTGCCACGGTGAGCTCGACGCCTGGACAGGGCACCGAGGTCCGGCTGTCGCTCCCGCTCGCCGGCCACCGGGAAGGGGACCGCACATGAGGACCGTGGTGATCGTGGACGACCACGCGATGTTCAGGGCGGGGGTCCGGTCGGAGCTCTCCGGACAGGTCGAGGTGCTGGCCGAGGCAGAGGACGTGGACAGCGCGGTCTCGGCCATCGGCCGGTTCCGGCCCGAGGTCGTCCTTCTCGACGTGCACCTGCCCGGCGGTGGCGGTGGCGAGGTCATGCGCCGGATCGCGGCCACGGTGCCGACCACCCGCTTCCTCGCCCTCTCGGTCTCGGACGCGGCGGAGGACGTCATCGGGACGATCCGCGCCGGGGCGCGTGGCTACGTCACCAAGTCGATCACCGGAGCGGAGCTCGTCGACGCGATCGACCGGGTGGCCACCGGCGACGCCGTCTTCTCCCCGCGGCTGGCCGGCTTCGTCCTCGACGCGTTCGCCGGCTCGATCGAGGTGGCGCAGGTCGACGAGGACCTGGACCGGCTCAGCGAGCGGGAACGGGAGGTGATGCGGCTGATCGCGCGCGGGTACGCCTACAAGGAGGTCGCCTCCACGCTCTTCATCTCGGTGAAGACCGTCGAGACCCACGTGTCCAGCGTGCTCCGCAAGCTGCAGCTCTCCTCGCGCCACGAGCTCACCCGGTGGGCTGTGGACCGGCGGCTACTTTGAGGAAGTGACCGCCCTCGTTCCTGACCCGTCCAGCGATGCGTCGGCGTACCGACGGGTGCTCGTCGCCGGCGCGTCCGGCTTCGTGGGCCGCCGGCTGTGCCCGGCCCTTGCCGAGGCCGGCCACGACGTCGTGGCGATGACCCGGCACCCCGAGTCGTACGCCGGGGTCGGCGAAGCGGTCTTCGGCGACGTCCACGACGCCGGCACCCTCGCCGACGCGCTTGCCGGCTGCGAGGCCGCCTACTACCTCGTGCACTCGCTGGCCTCTGCCGAGTTCGAGCGGCTCGACGCGGAGGCGGCTGCTGCGTTCGGGGCTGCCGCGGCGGCGGCCGGTGTCCGACGCATCGTCTACCTCGGCGGGCTCGGCAGGGACGACGACGTGCTGTCGCCGCACCTGCGCAGCCGCCGGGAGGTCGAGCAGCTGCTCGGGTCGGGTGGCGTGCCGGTGACCACCTTGCGTGCCGGCATCGTCATCGGCCACGGTGGGCTGTCCTGGGAGATGACTCGCCAGCTCGTGGAACGGCTGCCGTTCATGGTGACGCCGCGCTGGGTGTCCACGCGCACGCAGCCGATCGCCGTCAGCGACGTGGTGCGCTACCTCGTCCAGGTGCTGGGCGTTCCGGAGACGGCCGGCCGGCCGTTCGAGGTCGGCGGCCCGGAGGTGCTGCGCTACTCCGACATGATGCGAAGGGTGGCGGCGGTCGAGGAGCGCCCCTTGCTGATCTTCCCGGTGCCGTTGTTGTCCCCCCGGCTGTCCTCGCACTGGCTCAGCCTCATCACCGACATCGACACCAAGGCCGGTCGGTCCCTCGTGGACTCGATGGTCAACGAGGTGGTGGTCGACGACGACAGCCTGCACAGGCTCATCCCCTTCGACCGGCGCGACTTCGACGACGCCGTGCAGGACGCGCTCGCGGAGCGGGAAGCGTCGCAGGACCGGCCGTCAGGCCGGTTCGCCCGGCTCCGGGGCAGGCTGCCGATGTCGCTGGCGCACCGGGTGACCGTGCGGCACGACGAGTCCCGTGACGTGGTGCGCCGTCGCCGTCGGGTGGTCGCCGGCACCTCCGTGGTCGGTGCGGCGCTGCTCGCGGCCGGACTCTCGACCAAGCCCGGTTCGCGGGCGTTCTATGCGACCACCCTCAGCGTCGCCGCGCTCGACGCGGTCGGCGGGCTGGCCTCCGGGCCGCTGCACCTCGGGTGGGTGCAGTTCCAGGACCGGACGGTACGCCGGCCGGTGCTCACCCCGATCGCCACCGGAGTGGCCGGGTTCGGGTTCTTCTACGCCGCCGGGCTGGTGGTCAAGCACGTCCCGCCGCTCGACCGGGCGGTGACGTCGGTGCTGCAGTTCGCCGACGAGGGTGAGGAGCCGCTGGTGCTGCTGACAGCGCTCGCCAACGCGGTGGGGGAGGAGATCTTCTTCCGTGGCGCCGTCTACGCCGCGTTCGGCGACTCGGACCCGGTGCTGAAGACGACCGCTGTCTACGTCCTGGCGACCGTCCCGACCCGCAACCCTGCGCTGGTTCTCGCGGCCGGGGCGATGGGGCTGCTCTGGGCGCTGCAGCGGCGCGCCTCCGGGGGGCTGCAGGCGCCGGTGCTGACCCACTTGATCTGGTCGACGCTCATGGTCAAGTACCTCCCGCCGCTGTTCCGCGACCTCCCACGCCGCCGCTGAGAGCGCCGCGGCACCGCCGCGAGGGCAGGCACCGGCCGGATCGTCCCCCTCGCGTCGAGGCGCCGGCTGTCGGTCGGCACCCGTAGGCTGACCCGGAGATGAGCGCTACGTTTCCGATCCCCTCCTCGAGCCAGGCGACCCGGATGACCTCAGCCGAGCAGGTCCTGTTCGGGGCCGACGAGACCGCCGACCACGGCGAGGGGGAGCGGCGCGCCGGGGGCCGCCGACGGGTCGGAGCCGAGCAGCTCCTCGAGGGGCTCAACGAGCCGCAACGGGCGGCCGTCACCCATGCCGGCCCGCCGCTGCTGGTCGTAGCCGGCGCCGGCTCGGGCAAGACCCGGGTGCTGACCCGACGCATCGCCTGGCTGATCTCGGAGCGGGGTGCCCACCCGGGCTCGGTCCTCGCCATCACCTTCACCAACAAGGCCGCCGCAGAGATGCGGGAGCGGGTCGAGGAGCTCGTGGGTCGCCGCGCCCGCATCATGTGGGTCTCGACGTTCCACTCCGCGTGCGTGCGCATCCTGCGCAAGGAGATCCAGCGGTTCGGTCAGAAGTCGGGCTTCTCGATCTACGACGCGGCCGACTCCAAGCGGCTCATGACGCTGGTCTGCCGCGACCTGGAGATGGACCCCAAGCGCTACCCGCCTCGCTCGGTGCTGACCTGGGTGTCGAACCACAAGAACGAGCTGGTCGACTTCGAGGAAGCCGCCGCCAAGGCGACCAACGACCTCGAGAGGACGTACGCCGAGGCCTACGCGACGTACCAGCAGCGGCTCCGGGCCGCCCACGCGCTGGACTTCGACGACCTCATCATGATGACCGTCCACCTCTTCCAGGCGTTCCCGGAGGTCCGGGAGGTCTACCGGCGCCGGTTCCGGCACGTGCTGGTGGACGAGTACCAGGACACCAACCACGCGCAGTACGCCCTGATCCGGGAGCTGTGCGGCCACGACGTCGGCCGTCCGGCGGCCACCGGCGGGGACGACCCCGACCTGCCCGACGGCGACGGCGCGGTGGCGCCCTCCGAGCTCATGGTCGTCGGCGACGCGGACCAGTCGATCTACGCCTTCCGCGGCGCGAACATCCGCAACATCCTCCAGTTCGAGGAGGACTTCCCGGACGCGCGGACGATCCTGCTGGAGCAGAACTACCGCTCCACGCAGAACATCCTCAACGCCGCCAACGCCGTGATCAGCCGCAACAGGGGGCGCAAGCCGAAGAGCCTGTGGTCCGACGCCGGCGCAGGAGAGTCGATCGTGGGCTACGTCGCCGACGACGAGCACGACGAGGCCCGCTTCGTGGCCGAGGAGATCGACCGGCTCAGCGACAGCGAGGCGGCGCGGCCTCGTGACATCGCGGTCTTCTACCGGACCAACGCGCAGTCCCGGGTCTACGAGGAGGTGTTCATCCGGGTCGGCATGCCCTACAAGGTGGTCGGCGGGGTGCGCTTCTACGAGCGCCGCGAGGTGCGCGACGCGTTGGCCTACCTGCGCATGCTCGCCAACCCGGCCGACGAGATCAGCCTGCGCCGGGTGCTCAACGTGCCCAAGCGTGGGATCGGTGAGCGGGCGGAGGCGTGCGTCGAGGCGCTGGCGCGGCGCGACGGCGTGACGTTCTGGGAGGCCCTGCAGCGCGCGGACCAGGCACCCGCGATCGCCACCCGGTCGGTGACCGCGATCCGGGCCTTCGTGACGGTGATCGAGGAGCTGCAGGCGATGGTCGCCACCGGCGAGCGCGCCGACGTCGTCCTGGAGCAGACGCTCGCGCGTTCGGGCTATCTCGCCGAGCTGGAGGCCAGCCAGGACCCGCAGGACGAGTCGCGGGTCGAGAACCTCGCCGAGCTGGTCGCGGTGGCGCGCGAGTTCGCCGACGAGCCGGTGCCCCCGCCGTCGGCGGACCCCGCCGACCTCACCCCCGCAGCGCCCGGCGTTCCGGAGTTCCTGGAGCGCGTGTCGCTGGTGGCCGACTCCGACCAGATACCCGACCAGGACACCGAGCAGTCGGGTCAGGGCGGCGTGGTCACGCTGATGACGCTGCACACCGCCAAGGGGCTGGAGTTCCCGGTGGTCTTCCTCACCGGGCTCGAGGACGGCGTCTTCCCGCACATGCGGTCGCTGGGCGACCACGTCGAGCTGGAGGAGGAGCGCCGGCTCGCCTACGTCGGGGTGACACGGGCCCGCGAGCGGCTCTACCTGTCCCGAGCGGTGGTCCGGTCGGCCTGGGGGGCGCCGTCGCACAACCCGGCGTCGCGGTTCCTCGACGAGATCCCCGAGGACCTCGTCGACTGGCGTCGCACCGAGGCGGAGCAGACCTCCTGGAACCGCAGCGTCATGCCCTCCCTGCCGAGCCGGACCAGTCGCGCGCAGCCCCGGTTCGGCACCTCGGCGATCCGTGCCGACGCCGAGCGCAAGGCCCAGAGAAGCACCCAGCGCGACGTGCCCTCCCTGGCGGCGGGTGACCGGGTGAGCCACGACTCCTTCGGCCTCGGCACGGTCGTCACCGTCGAGGGTGCGGGGGAGAAGGCCGTCGCCTCGATCGACTTCGGCTCGCAGGGCGTCAAGCGGCTGCTGCTGCGCTACGCGCCGGTCGAGAAGCTCTGAGCAGGCCCCCGCGCGCCAGTAAGGCCTCGTTCACCGGCTCGAGGGCACTGTCCCTCGGCTCGCCCTCGACGCGTCCCGGCGCGTCCCGGCTGGGACGGGACGAGCACGGTGGGGCTCATCTCACACCGGGCGGCAACCACCTGCCCGACCCCAGCGACTAGGTTGGGAGCGTGACTGTGGCCACCTCATCCGCCAAGCGTGCGCGGTCGTCGACGATCGCCTGGAAGCTTGCGATGGCGGTCACCGGCATCATCTTCGTCGGCTACCTGGCGCTCCACATGTACGGCAACCTCAAGGCGTTCCAGGGAGAGCTGCCCTTCAACGTGTACGCCGAGCACCTGAGGACCTTCGGGGAGCCGATCCTCCCCTACTCCGGACTCCTGTGGATCATCCGCGCGGTGCTCGTCGTGTCGCTCGTCGTCCACGCCGTCGCGGCGTACACCTTGTGGGCACGGGCCTCCGGCGCCCGCAGCCACAAGTACGCGATGAAGCGCACCGCGGTGGCGACGCTCTCCTCGCGCACGATGCGGTGGGGCGGCACCTTCCTGCTGCTGTTCGTGGTCTTCCACCTGCTGGAGTTCACCTTCCGCGTCGTGACCCCCGGTGGGGACTCCCCCAACCCCTACCAGCGTCTGGTCAACGCGTTCTCGCCCGACGTGTGGTGGGTCACGGTGGTCTACCTCCTCGCGATGCTGGCGCTGGCCATGCACCTGCGCCACGGGGTCTGGAGCGCGGCGCAGACGCTGGGGTTGACCAACACCGTGGCCTCCCGGGCCCGCTGGAACCTCGTGGGCTACGCGGTCGCAACGGTCGTGGCGGGCGGCTTCGCGCTCACACCCCTGGCCATCCTGTTCGGAATCATCGAGTGAGGGCTGCATGACCCAGCAGAAGACCACGGACACCACGCCCGGGACCGGCCCCGAGATGACCCAGACGATCGACCGACCCGACACGACGGACCCCGGCGCCCGCCCCGACCTGCGTCCGGGCTCGGGTGACGCGGCCGGCTACTTCCTCGAGGGTGTCCCGATCCGGGACGGCAAGGCCCCGAGCGGTCCGATCAGCGAACGCTGGGGGGCGCGGCAGTTCGACGCCCGGCTCGTCAACCCGGCGAACCGCCGCAAGCTGAGCGTGATCATCGTCGGCACCGGGCTGGCAGGCGCATCGGCGGCCGCGACGATGGGGGAGCAGGGGTACGCGGTCAAGGCGTTCTTCTACCAGGACTCGCCCCGCCGCGCCCACTCGATCGCGGCGCAGGGCGGCATCAACGCCGCCAAGAACTACAAGGGCGACGGCGACTCGGTCCACCGGCTCTTCTACGACACGGTCAAGGGCGGCGACTACCGCAGCCGGGAGTCGAACGTCTACCGGCTGGCCGAGGTCAGCGTCAACATCATCGACCAGTGCGTCGCGCAGGGCGTCCCGTTCGCACGCGAGTACGGCGGTCTCCTCGACAACCGCTCGTTCGGCGGCGTCCAGGTGTCGCGGACGTTCTACGCCCGTGGTCAGACGGGGCAGCAGCTGCTGATCGGCGCCTACCAGGCGCTGGAGCGTCAGGTGGGCGCGGGCACCGTCGCGACGTACTCGCGGCACGAGATGCTCGAGCTGGTCGTCGTCGACGGCAGGGCGCGCGGCATCGTGGCCCGCGACCTCGTGACCGGGGCGATCGAGACGCACCTCGCCGACGCCGTGGTGCTCGCCTCCGGTGGCTACGGCAACGTCTTCTACCTGTCGACGAACGCGTTGGGCTCCAACGTCACCGCGACGTGGCGCGCGCACCGCAAGGGCGCACTGTTCGGGAATCCCTGCTACACGCAGATCCACCCCACCTGCATCCCGGTCTCCGGCGACCACCAGTCGAAGCTCACGCTGATGAGCGAGTCGCTGCGCAACGACGGCCGGATCTGGGTGCCGAAGAACACCGAGGACCGCGAGAAGGACCCGCGGGAGATCCCGGAGGAGGACCGCGACTACTACCTGGAGCGCATCTACCCCAGCTTCGGCAACCTCGTGCCGCGCGACATCGCCTCGCGTGCGGCGAAGTACCAGTGCGACGAGGGCAAGGGCGTGGGGCCCGGTGGGCTGGGTGTCTACCTCGACTTCGCCGACGCCATCAAGCGGCTGGGGCGTCCTGCGGTCGTCACCAAGTACGGCAACCTCTTCGACATGTACTCGCGGATCACCGGCGAGGACCCGTACGCGACCCCGATGCGGATCTATCCGGCAGTGCACTACGTGATGGGCGGGCTGTGGGTCGACTACGACCTGCAGTCCTCGATCCCCGGCTTGTTCGTCACCGGGGAGGCCAACTTCTCCGACCACGGGGCCAACCGGCTCGGTGCCTCGGCGCTCATGCAGGGGCTGGCCGACGGCTACTTCGTGCTGCCGAACACGATCCGCGACTACCTCGCCGACGGCCCCTTCGAGAAGATCACCGAGGCCAACCCGGCTGTCGTGGCGGCGCAGCAGGACGTCGAGCAGCGGATCGCCAAGCTGATGTCGGTCAACGGCACCCGCAGCGTGGACAGCTACCACAAGGAGCTCGGCCACATCATGTGGGAGTACTGCGGCATGGAGCGCAGCGAGGAGGGGCTGAAGAAGGCGGTCGGGATGATCCGGGAGCTGCGTGAGGACTTCTGGCGCAACGTGCGCATCCTCGGCAGCGCCGACAGCCTGAACCAGGCCCTGGAGAAGGCGGGCCGGGTCGTCGACTTCCTGGAGCTGGGCGAGCTGATGTGCATCGACGCGCTCAACCGCCGCGAGTCCTGCGGCGGGCACTTCCGTGCCGAGTCGCAGACGGAGGACGGCGAGGCGCTCCGTGACGACGCGGGCTACTCCTACGTCGCCGCCTGGGAGTGGGGCGGCGAGGCCGGGATGCCGATCCTGCACAAAGAAGACCTGGTCTACGAGTTCGTCGAGATGAAGCAGCGGAGCTACAAGTGAAGATCACCCTCAAGATCTGGCGCCAGGAGAAGCCCTCGGCCGACGGTGCCATGAAGACCTACGCGCTCGACGACGTCTCGGAGGACATGTCGTTCCTGGAGATGCTCGACCAGCTCAACGAGCAGCTCAACAACAACGGCGAGGAGCCGGTCGCCTTCGACAGCGACTGTCGCGAGGGCATCTGCGGCATGTGCGGGCTCATGATCAACGGGCAGGCGCACGGGCCCGTGCAGACCACGACGTGCCAGCTGCACATGAGGTCGTTCAAGGACGGCGACACGATCACGGTCGAGCCGTGGCGGGCCGACGCCTTCCCGGTGCTGAGGGACCTCTGCGTCGACCGCGGCGCCCTGGACCGGATGATCCAGGCCGGCGGCTACGTGTCGGCCAACACCGGTTCGGCTCCCGACGCGCACGCCACGCCGGTCCCGAAGGCGAACGCCGACCGCGCCTTCGAGGCGGCCACCTGCATCGGTTGCGGCGCCTGTGTCGCGGCCTGCCCGAACGCGTCGGCGTCGCTGTTCGTGGGCGCGAAGATCACCCACCTCGGCGAGCTCCCCCAGGGCCAGCCGGAGCGCCACACGCGGGTCGTCGGCATGGTCGCCCAGCACGACGACGAGGGCTTCGGCGGCTGCACCAACATCGGCGAGTGCTCGGCGGCCTGCCCGCAGGAGATCCCGCTCGACGTGATCTCCCAGCTCAACAAGGACCTGCGCAACGCGCTCCGGGCCGGCGCCTGACCCTCTCCCCCCGCCGACCCGCCCCTCATGTCTGGCCGACCCGCCCAGGATGTCTGGCGGCGAGGCCGGATCGCCCGGTCCGACGTACCGGCGCCGCACGGCCCCACGGCGACCGGACCTGCATGGCCGGGGCCGGCGGCGCAGGACTACTGTCGGCTGCGGTAGTCCGCGGCCGAGGCGCAGCGGGGAGTACGAGGAGAGGGCTGGACCGTGGACCTGATGGAGTACCAGGCGAAAGAGCTCTTCGCCAAGCACGGCGTCCGGGTGACGCTCGGCGCCGTCGTGGAGCGGCCCGAGGACGCCGAGGCAGCCGCCGAGGCGCTGGGTGGTCGGGTCGTCGTCAAGGCCCAGGTCAAGACCGGCGGCCGTGGCAAGGCCGGCGGGGTGAAGCTCGCCAACGACCCGCAGGAGGCGGTCGCCAAGGCCGAGCAGATCCTCGGCATGGACATCAAGGGCCACACCGTCCGCAGGGTGCTGCTGGCCCCCACCGCTGACATCGCCGAGGAGTACTACTTCTCCTTCCTCGTCGATCGGTCGAACCGCAACTACCTGTGCATCGCCTCGGTGGAGGGCGGTGTCGAGATCGAGGTGACCGCTGTCGAGAACCCTGAGGCGGTCGCCAAGGTGTCGATCGACCCGCAGGTCGGGCTCGACGACGCCGAGCTCGACGAGATCGTCGCCACGACCCGTTTCCCGGCGGACATCGCGGACAAGGCGCGTGAGGTCATCCGCAAGCTGTACGACGTGTTCCTGAAGGAGGATGCCTCCCTGGTGGAGGTGAACCCGCTGGTCAAGCTCGGTGACGGCTCGGTCGAAGCCCTCGACGGCAAGGTGACGCTCGACGCCAACGCGGACTTCCGCCACGAGGACCACGCCGGCTTCGAGCTGCAGGAGGAGGCCGACCCGCTCGAGGCGGCCGCCAAGGAGAAGGACCTCAACTACGTCAAGCTCGACGGCTCGGTGGGCATCATCGGCAACGGCGCCGGTCTGGTCATGTCGACCCTCGACGTGGTCGCGTACGCCGGGGAGAAGCACGGCGGCGTCAAGCCGGCCAACTTCCTCGACATCGGCGGCGGGGCCTCGGCCGACGTGATGGCCAACGGGCTGCACATCGTGCTCGGTGACGAGCAGGTCAAGAGCGTCTTCGTCAACGTCTTCGGGGGCATCACGGCCTGCGACGCGGTCGCCAACGGGATCGTGCACGCGCTGGAGCTGCTCGGCGACGAGGCCAACAAGCCGCTGGTGGTCCGCCTCGACGGCAACAACGTCATCGAGGGTCGGCGCATCCTCGACGAGGCGAACCACCCGCTGGTCACGCTGGTGGACACGATGGACGGCGCGGCCGACAAGGCCGCCGAGCTGGCAGCCCAGTCATCCGCACGCAACGCCTGAGACGGGACGAGAGACATGGCAATCTTCCTCACTGAGAACAGCAAGGTCGTCGTCCAGGGCATGACGGGTTCGGAAGGCATGAAGCACACCCGCCGCATGCTCGCCTCCGGCACTCAGATCGTCGGCGGCGTCAACCCGCGCAAGGCGGGACAGCAGGTCGATGTCGACGGCACCTCCGTGCCCGTCTTCGGTTCCGTGGCCGACGCCATGAGCGAGACCGGCGCGAACGTGTCGGTGGTGTTCGTCCCGCCGGCGTTCACCAAGGCGGCCGTCGTCGAGGCCGTGGACGCCGGCATGCCGCTGGTGGTGGTCATCACCGAGGGCGTCCCGGTCCACGACACCGCCGAGTTCTTCTCCTACGCGCAGACCCACGGCGGAACCACGCGGATCATCGGGCCGAACTGCCCCGGCCTGATCAGCCCCGGCAAGTCGAACGCCGGCATCATCCCGGCCGACATCACCAAGTCCGGAACGGTCGGGCTGGTGTCGAAGTCGGGCACGCTGACCTACCAGATGATGTTCGAGCTGCGTGACTTCGGGTTCACCACCTGTGTCGGCATCGGCGGCGACCCGATCGTCGGCACGACGCACATCGACTGTCTCGAAGCCTTCGAGAACGACCCCGAGACCGAGGCGATCGTGATGATCGGCGAGATCGGTGGCGACGCAGAGGAGCGCGCTGCGGCGTACATCAAGGACAACGTGAGCAAGCCGGTCGTCGGCTACGTCGCGGGCTTCACCGCGCCGGAGGGCAAGACCATGGGACACGCCGGCGCCATCGTCTCCGGGTCGTCGGGCACCGCCTCGGCGAAGAAGGAGGCCCTGGAGGCGGTCGGCGTCAAGGTCGGCAAGACACCGTCGGAGACCGCGCGACTGATGCGGGAGATCCTCGACCAGAGCTGACCGCCGAGTCGGCGCTTGTGCACGCTGGAAGGCGGTCGAGTCGGCGCTTGCGCACGCGGCCTTCGGGCGGGGGAGCGCGGGACCAGTCGCTCAGCACGGGGTGTGTGGTCCTCGGCGAGTCGATTTTCGGCGGACCCCTGCGCCCGACATCGAGGACGACACACCGTCCACGAGGCGGAGCGCAGGTTGGACCTGTCCTTCAGGGCGATTGCCGGGTCCCGGCATCTACGTCACGAACACCACGCCGGCTCGAGCCCGCCGGGTGAGCGATGCCTGCAGGGGCTCCCGCGGGTAGTCGGCCGATGCGTGCACAAGCGCCGACTCGACGGGGTTTGCGCGTGCGTAAGCGCCGACTCGGCGGGGGGTCAGGTGACCGCGTTCCTCCGGGCGTACGCCGGGTCGCGGTGCTCGCCCTTCTCCATGACCGCCACGAGGTGGTCGACGGCGTCGTAGACGTCGACGTGCCGGACGTAGAGCGGGGCCAGCCCGAAGCGGGCCACGTCCGGGGTCCGGAAGTCACCCACCACGCCGCGGGCGATCAACGCCTGCATGATGCCGTAGGCCTCCGGGTGGCGCAGCGACACCTGGCTGCCGCGGCTGTCGGGGTCACGCGGGGTGAGCACCTCGAACCCGTCGAGGCGCTCGTCGACCAGCGCGATGAAGAGCTCGGTCAGCGACAGCGACATCGCGCGCAGCTCCTCCATGGGCAGCCCGTCGAACACCGACAGCGCCGCCTCGAGGGCGGAGAGGCCGAGGACCGGCGGCGTCCCGACCGTCATCCGCTGGACGCCGGGGGCGGGCTCGAACTCCAGCGCCAGGTCGAACGGCCGGGCGTGACCCCACCACCCGGTGATCGGCTGCTCGACAGCGTCCTGGTGCTCGGGGGCGACCCAGACGAAGGCCGGTGAGCCGGGCCCTCCGTTGAGGTACTTGTAGGTGCACCCGACGGCGAAGTCCGCTCCGGCACCGGTGAGGTCGACCGGCACCGCGCCCGCGGAGTGGCAGAGGTCCCACAGGGTCAGTGCGCCGGCCCGGTGCGCCGCCTCGGTGATCCCCGGAAGGTCGAACATCGCCCCGGTCCTGAAGTCGACGTGGGTCAGCGCCAGCACCGCCACGTCGTCGTCGAGCGCGGCGGTCGGGTTCGCGGCGTCGCACCACCGCAGCTCCATGCCCAGGGTCTTGGCGACACCCGCCGCGACGTAGCCGTCGGTCGGGAACGTCGTCGGCTCCACCACCAGCACCGAGCGCCCGGGACGCAGCCGGGCGGCGGCGACCATCGTCTTGAACAGCGTGACGCTGGTCGAGTCGCCGACCGCGACGTCGGTGGCGGCCACACCCAGCAACGGCGCCAGCCGGGCGGCCACCCGGTCGGAGAGGTGGGTCCAGTCGGCGGAGTTCCAGGAGCCGACGAGCCCCGCGCCCCACTCACCGCGCACCACCTCGGCGACCCGGTCGGGCACCGCCGTGGGCAGCGCCCCGAGGGAGTTGCCGCACAGGTAGAGCATCCCGTCGGGCAGGTCGAACAGCTCTCGCCGGTCGGCGTGCGGGTTGCGGGCGTCGAGCTCGGCCGCCCCGTCACGGGTGAGGTCGCGGGTGCGGAGCCGTTCCTGGGTCACGCCTCCGACTGTACGGAGTCGCCGTGGCTCGCCGAGCGGGCGGCGTGTCCGCCCGGGCCGGTGCCGCGGGCCGGGTGAGACTGGTCGCGATGACCGATCTGCTCACGCCGCGGCCCTCCCGGGCGCCCCGCCGCGCCGCCGTCCCTGCCGGGACCGGCGAGGGTGGGAGCCGGCGGCGGCCGCTCGCGGTGACCGCAATTCTCGCGGGTGCCGCAGCCCCGGCAGCGGTCCTGATGGCGCTGTGGGCCGTGGGCCTGGCCGGCTGGTACGCCGCCGACGGCGGCAGCCACGGCACGACCCGGTCGGTGCTCCGCGTCGCAGCCGACGGCTGGCTCCTTGCCCACGGCGCGTCGCTGACCTTGCGCGACGTCACCGTGACGGCCTCGCCGGTGGGACTCACGCTGCTGTGCGCCTGGGTGGCCTACCTGCTCGGGCGGTGGGCGGGCCGCACCGCGCACGACGAGGACCTGCGGTCGGTAGGGCTGGCCGCGGTCGCGATGGCGGGCGTCTACGCCGTCCTGGCGCTGCTGACGTCCCTGCTCGCGGCAGCGCCGGGCGCCGAGCCGGCCCTGGGCGCGGCCTTCCTCGGCGGTGCCGTGGTCGGCGGTGTCGCCGGCGCGCTGGGGCTCGTGCGCGGGGCGCAGCTCGGCGGCGCGCTGCGCCGCAGCATCCCGGTCCCGGCGCTCGCGGTCGGGTACGGCGCGCTGGCCGTCGTCGGGCTGCTCACCGCGGCCGGCTCCCTCCTCATCGCGGTGGCCCTTGCCCTCCGCGGCTCGGCGGCCGCGAACGTGACGGAGAGCCTTCGTCTCGACGTCACCGGCGGTCTCCTGTCGCTGCTGCTCGTCGCGGCCATCGCGCCGAACCTGTCGTTGCTGGCCGCGGCCTACCTGCTCGGCCCCGGCTTCGCCATGGGGGCCGGCACGGTCGTGTCGCCTGCGGAGGTCTCGCTCGGTCCCGTCCCGGCGGTGCCGGTGCTCGCCGCGCTGCCCGGCGACGGCTGGACCCCTGGGTGGGCCATGGGGCTGCTCGCCGTGCCGGTGCTGGCGGGCCTGGGGTCGGCGTACCTCACCGGCCGGACGCTGCCCACCCGCTCCTACCAGACCGGCGCGGTGCGGGGTCTGGCCGCCGGGGCGCTCGGCAGCCTGCTGCTCGCGGTCGCGACGTCGTACGCCGGCGGCGCGATCGGCTCGGGGCGGATGACCGAGATCGGCGCCGCCTTCGGGTCGACGTTGGTCGCCGGGCTGGTGTCGGTCGCACCGGCAGCGACCCTCGGTGGGGTGCTGGCCACCTGGGCTGCCCGCCGACAGGACCTGCCGGAGGCCGAGCACGCACAGCCGCCCACCTCGTCGCTGACGTCCGCCGCGCCGGTGGTGGCCCGGCCGCTGGCCGGTCCCGACGACCTCACCGAACCGGTGCACCTGCCCAAGGTCACCGTCGACGACCGGCTAGCGCCGCAGACAAGCGGCCAGGAGGCCGAGCAGGCCGGGGGACCGACGCCTCCCCAGCACACCGACCTCTCCACCGAGGACACGGTGCAGCTCCGGCTGCCGCAGAAGCGCTGAGCGCCTCGGGCGCCGGGATCGTTGCTCGGTAGCCTGTGCCCGTGCCGCCCTCCACCGACCCCGGACCGGTGCGCCTCGTCGTGCTGGTGTCGGGCTCCGGCACCAACCTGCAGGCGCTGCTGGACGCGGCGGCCGCCGTCGACTACGGGGCGGAGGTGGTGGGGGTCGGCTCCGACCGCGACGGCATCGAGGGGCTCGCCCGCGCCGAGCGTGCCGGCGTCCCGACCTTCGTCCACCGGGTGAAGGACCACCCCGACCGCGCGGCGTGGGACGAGGCGCTGACCGAGAGCGTGCGCGCGCTCGAGCCCGACCTCGTCGTGCTCGCGGGCTTCATGAAGCTCGTCGGGCCGGTCTTCCTGCATGCGTTCGGGGGACGCTGCGTCAACACCCATCCCGCGCTGTCCCCGGCCTTCCCCGGGATGCACGGGCCTGCCGATGCCCTGACCTACGGGGTCAAGGTCGCCGGCGCGACGCTGTTCCTCGTCGACGCCGGCGTGGACACCGGGCCGATCGTCGCGCAGACGGTGGTGCCGGTGCTCGACGACGACGACGTCGACGCGCTCCACGAGCGCATCAAGGTCGCCGAGCGTCAGATGCTCGTCGACGCCGTGGGGCGCATGGCCCGCGACGGTTTCAGGATCCACGACAGGAAGGTGCGGTTCGGCCAGTGACCCAGCAGGCAACCGAGGACAGCCGGCCGGTGCGCCGGGCACTGGTCTCCGTCTACGACAAGACCGGCCTGGACGAGCTGGCGCAGGGGCTGCACGCCGCGGGGGTCCAGCTGGTGTCGACCGGGTCGACGGCCGGCCGGATCGCTGCCGCCGGCGTACCGGTGACCAGGGTCGAGGAGCTCACCGGGTTCCCCGAGTGCCTCGACGGCCGGGTCAAGACGCTGCACCCGCGGGTGCACGCCGGCATCCTCGCCGACCTCCGGCTGGAGTCGCACCGTCGCCAGCTCGAGGAGCTGGAGGTCGAGCCGTTCGACCTCGTGGTGGTCAACCTCTATCCCTTCACCGACACCGTCAGGTCCGGGGCGTCGGCCGACGAGTGCGTCGAGCAGATCGACATCGGTGGTCCCTCGATGGTGCGGGCCGCCGCGAAGAACCACCCCTCGGTCGCCGTGGTCACCTCGCCCGACCACTACCCCGAGGTGCTGGGGGCCGTGGGGCGGGGCGGCTTCACGCTCGCCGAGCGGCAGCGGCTCGCGGCCGAGGCGTTCGTCCACACCGCGACGTACGACGTGGCGGTGGCCTCGTGGATGGGCAACGCCCTGGTCGACACCAGCGACGGCAGCGGGTTCCCGGCGTGGGTCGGCGCGACGTGGGGCAAGGCGTCGGTGCTGCGCTACGGCGAGAACCCGCACCAGCCCGCCGCGCTCTACACCAGCTGGGAGGGCGGCGGACTCGCCGGGGCCGAGCAGCTGCACGGCAAGGAGATGTCCTACAACAACTACGTCGACGCAGACGCGGCCCGGCGTGCGGCGTACGACTTCGAGCAGCCCGCCGTCGCGATCATCAAGCACGCCAACCCCTGCGGGATCGCGGTCGGCGACGACCCGTCCGACGCGGTCGCGCAGGCCCACCGCAAGGCGCACGCGTGCGACCCGGTCTCGGCGTTCGGCGGGGTGATCGCCACGAACGTTCCGGTCACGGTCGCCATGGCCGAGCAGGTGGCCGAGATCTTCACCGAGGTCATCGTTGCTCCGGCGTACGACGAGGGCGCGGTGGAGGTGCTGGCGGGCAAGAAGAACCTCCGGGTGCTGGTGGTGCCACCGCCGCACCGCGGGCCCGCGGCGGAGATCCGGCCGATCAGCGGCGGGCTGCTCATGCAGCACCGCGACCTGGTCGACGCCGAGGTGGCCGACGGCGGCGACGACCCGGTGCGCTGGCGGCTGGCGAGTGGGGAGCCGGCGTCCGAGGCGACGCTGGCCGACCTGGCCTTCGCCTGGCGGGCGTGCCGGTCGGTGAAGTCGAACGCGATCCTGCTCGCCGCCGACGGCGCCTCGGTCGGGGTCGGCATGGGCCAGGTCAACCGCGTGGACTCGTGCCGGCTGGCGGTGAGCCGGGCGGGTGACCGGGCAGCCGGTGCGGTGGCCGCCAGCGACGCGTTCTTCCCGTTCCCCGACGGCCTGCAGATCCTGGCCGACGGCGGGGTCCGCGCGGTGGTGCAGCCCGGGGGGTCGGTCCGCGACGAGGAGGTCGTGGCGGCGGCACGGGACGCCGGGATCACGATGTACCTCACCGGGACGCGTCACTTCTTCCACTGACGAGCCGCGTGGGACGAGGGACATCGCGGGTGGACCAGGCGTAGCGTGAGGCGCCCCATCGCCTGACGAGAGGCGCCGCATGCGCAGCACCGCGACCCTGTCCGCCGTCCTGGCCCTCGGCCCGCTGGGTGCTCTGGCGGTCGCCCCGCCGGCCGCCGCTGCGGTCTCGTGCGCGGGAGAGCGCGCCACCGTCGTCGGCACCCCCGCGTCCGACCGGCTGTTCGGGACCGCAGGGCGCGACGTCATCGCCGGCCTCGGCGGCGGCGACGTGATCCGGGGGCGAGGTGGCCACGACCTCGTCTGCGGTGGCGCCGGTCGCGACGACCTCAGGGGCGGTTCCGGTCCGGACCTGGTGCGTGGTGGGGACGGCAGCGACCGCTTGCGCGGCGGCCGGGGTGCCGACACGGTGTCCTCCGGAGCCGCCGGCCGCCGCTCTGGGTCCGACCTCTTCGTCGCCGACCCCGGTGACGACCGGATCCTCGGGCGCCGGGCGGGAGCAGGCTCCATGCTCACGTTCCTGCACGCCGAGCACCGGGTCGTGGTGGACCTGGCAGCCGGCTCCAGCTGGTCCCGTGGCCTGGGAACCGACCGGGTGTCCGGGGTGAACCAGGTGATGGGATCGAGACACGACGACTCCTTGTCGGGCTCCCGCCGGGCGGACTTCTTCGCCGGAGGCATCGGCATGGACGCGATCGACGGCCGCGGCGGTCGGGACTTCCTCGACTCCGGCGTCGGTGCCGACTCCGTCCGCGGAGCTCCGGGATCCGACATCGCGCTCCTGCGCGGGGCCGACGCCGCCCGGCTGGGCGCGGGCAGCGACCTGTTCGCGGTGTTCGGGGACGCCGTCGTCCAGGCCGGCACGGGAGCGGACTTCGCGTTGTTCCTCCGCGGGGACGCCGACGTGCGCGGTGGTGACGGCCGAGATCTCGTGGCGATGGGCTTCGAGGGCGACAGCCCTGTCACGATCGACCTCAGAGCCGGGACCGGTGAGCACGGGAATTCGTCGGCGCGGCTGTGGAGCTTCGAGGACGCGGCGGGCGGACCGGGCCCTGACACCCTGTCGGGAACCGCCGGCCGGAACTCCCTGCACGGCGACCGGGGCGCGGACACCTTGCGGGGCCTGGCCGGGCGCGACTCGCTCGACGGAGGCCCCGGCGTCGACCTCTTGGACGGTGGTGCCGGTGAGGACCGCTGCCTGGACGACCGGGACACCAGGGTCGACTGCGAGACGATCCCGTCACGGACCGGCGCCTCGTCGTACTGGCGGCTCCAGGGCGCGGGACCCGGGTCGCTGGTGCCTGCCGACCTGCTGGCCCGCTGGCGGGCGACGCCGCGCTGAGTCCTGGCTCGCCGCGGCCGGTCCCGCCCTCGGGTGGTGAGAGGATGCCCCGGTGACGGCACGGACACTGGACGGCAAGGCCACCTCGGCGGCGATCAAGCGCGAGCTCACCGAACGGGTGGAGAAGCTCCGGGAGCGGGGCGTGGTGCCCGGCCTCGGCACCGTGCTCGTCGGCGACGACCCCGGCAGCCGCTGGTACGTCGCCGGCAAGCACCGTGACTGCGCGGAGGTGGGCATCACCTCGCTCCGGGTCGACCTGCCCGGGGACGCGTCGCAGGCGGAGGTGGAGGAGGCGGTACGCCGCCTCAACGACGACCCGGCCTGCACCGGCTACATCGTGCAGCTGCCGCTGCCCAAGCACATGGACGAGAACACGATCCTCGGCATGATCGATCCCGCCAAGGACGCCGACGGGCTGCACCCGACCAACCTCGGCTGGCTCGTCCTCGGCCGCACCGCGCCCCTGCCCTGCACCCCGCGCGGGATCGTCGAGCTGCTGCGCCGGCACGACGTCGACCTGGCCGGCGCCGAGGTCTGCGTCATCGGTCGCGGTGTCACCGTGGGCCGTCCGCTGGGGCTGCTGCTGACGCGTCGCACCGAGAACGCGACCGTGACGCTGTGCCACACCGGCACCCGTGACCTGGCGATGCACACGCGCACCGCCGACATCGTGGTGGCCGCGGCCGGAGTGGCGGGCATCATCACCGGCGACATGGTGAAGCCGGGCGCGGCCGTCCTCGACGTCGGGGTGTCCCGGGACGAGTCCGGCCAGGTGGCCGGCGACCTGGCGGCCGACGTGTCCGAGGTGGCGGCCTGGGTCTCCCCGAACCCGGGTGGCGTGGGGCCCATGACCCGGGCGATGTTGCTGGCCAACATCGTGGAGGCCGCCGAGCACGCCACTCCATGACCGGCCAGGACGGCCGCGCCGACGTACCCGATCCCCGGCTGCCGCCGGACGAGGAGCCCCACCGGCCGTTCCCGGACCCCGAGCACAGCATCGTCCCGCGGAAGCCGCGGACGGTCGGAGGTGTCGTGTTCCTGGGGGTGCTCGCCGTCACCCTGGTCGGGCTGCTGCTGGTGGTCGTCGGCCCCTGGCGCAGCGGCCTCATGGTGATGGGGGGATCGGCGGTGCTCGGCGGCCTCGCGCGGCTGGTCCTGCGTGAGGAGTCGGCAGGCATGCTCGGCGTACGTCGCAAGCTCGTCGACGTGACCACCCTCGTCGGTCTCGGCACCGCGCTGTGCCTGCTCGCCGCCGCCCTGCGGGGCGGTCCGCTGTGAGCACCGTCTACGTCCACATCGGCCTGGCCAAGACCGGCACCACGTCCCTCCAGCAGGCTGCGCACGAGCGCCGCGACGAGTGCGCGGCCGCGGGGCTCCACGTCCCCGGCACCCGCCACCGGGACCACCGGCTGGCCGCCTACGACCTGCTCGGCCGGCGGATCGAGGGCGACGACGCCGACGTGGTCCCCGGTGCGTTCCGACGACTGGTCGACGACATCGCGGCTGCCGGCGCCGAGAAGGCGCTGTTCTCCGAGGAGCTGCTCGCGGTGGCGCGACCCGCGCAGGTGCGCCGACTGGTCCGGGCGCTGGCCCCGCACCGGGTCGAGGTGATCGTGGGCCTGCGCGACCTCGGTCGCACGCTGGTCTCGGCGTGGCAGCAGGAGGTGGTGATGGGCGAGACGGTCTCCTGGCCCGAGTACGCCGCCGCGGTGCGCGACGCCGGGGCCACCGGCTCCCGTGCGGGGGTGGCCTTCTGGCTGCGCCAGGACGTGTTCCGGGTCCTCGACGCCTGGCGGCGGCACGTCCCGGCCGAGCGCATCCACCTCGTCACCGTGCCGCCGCCCGGCGCGGACGACCGGGTGCTGCTCGAGCGCTTCGCCGACGCGCTGGGGATCCCGCCGGCCACGCTGTCGCTCGACGCTGGTCCCCGCAACCGCTCTCTCGGAGCCGTCGAGATCGAGGCCCTGAGGCGGCTCAACGGCCGGATCGCGACGAAGCTGAGCACCCGGCAGTACCTCTACCTCGTCGAGCACGGGATCCGTGAGCGGCTGGAGGCGCCCGCGACCCGACCACTGCGGCTGCCCGCCGAGCACCATCCCTGGGTCGCCGAGCGCAGCGAGGGAATCGTTGCCGGCCTCCGCGAGCGCGGCCACGTGGTCCACGGCGACCTCGCCGACCTGCTTCCCCCGGATCCCGGGGCAGCCGTGGACCGGCCGGTCGACGACGTCAGCGACGACGAGCTCGTCGACGTCCTCGAGGACATGCTCACGGCGCTGGCCATGGCGCACGGGGCGCTGTTCCGGAGGTACCGCCGCCTGGCCGAGCGGTCCGGCGAGCATCCCGGCACCCTCGAGGTCGTGCGGAGCCAGGCGCGGGCTGCGGTGTTCGGGTCGAAGACCGCCGCGCTGAGGTGGGCGGACCGCAGCCCGGTCGCCGCGTGGGGCGCCCGTCAGTACCTGCGCCGCACCACGAAGGGCCGGCCGCTGCCCTGAGGGCAGTCGGCCGCCCGCTCCGGGGTCGGGTCAGATGAGTCCGAGCTCCTTGACGGCGTCGCGCTCCTCGACGAGCTCCGCCGCGGTGGCCTCCATCTTGCCCCGCGAGAACCCGTCGATCTCGAGCCCCTGGACGATCCGCCAGTCCCCGCCGCTCGTGGTCACCGGGAAGGAGTAGATCAGCCCCTCCGGCACGTCGTACGACCCGTCGGAGAGGACGGACATCGAGACCCAGTCGCCCTCGGGCGTACCCCTCAGCCAGTCGCGGGCGCCGTCGATGGTGGCCGACGCCGCGGACGCCGCAGAGGACGAGCCCCGGGCCTCGATGATCGCGGCGCCGCGCTTGGCCACGGTCGGGATGAAGTCGTTCTCGAGCCACTGCTGGTCGCCGACGACCTCCGCGGCGTTGCGGCCGCCGACCTCGGCGTGGAAGAGGTCGGGATACTGCGTCGCGGAGTGGTTGCCCCAGATCGTCATCTTCTTGATGTCGGTGACCTTCGCGCCGGTCTTGGCGGCGAGCTGCGAGATCGCGCGGTTGTGGTCGAGCCGCGTGAGGGCGCTGAACCGCTCGCGAGGGATGTCCGGGGCGTTGTGCATGGCGATCAGCGCGTTGGTGTTGGCCGGGTTGCCCGTGACCTTGATGCGGACGTCCTCGGCGGCGACCTCGTTGAGAGCCTTGCCCTGCGCGGTGAAGATCGCACCGTTGGCCGACAGCAGGTCGCCGCGTTCCATGCCCTTGGACCGTGGCCGGGCGCCGACCAGCAGCGCGAGGTTGACGCCGTCGAAGATCGTGTGCGCGTCGTCGCCGATCTCCACACCGGCCAGCAGCGGGAAGGCGCAGTCGTCGAGCTCCATGACGACCCCTTCCAGCGCCTTCAGCGCGGGGGCGATCTCCAGCAGCCGCAGCTCGACCGGGGTGTCGGGCCCCAGCAGGTCGCCGCTGGCGATGCGGGGGAGCAGGCTGTAGCCGATCTGGCCGGCGGCGCCGGTCACGGCCACCTTGACGGGCTGGGTCACCAGGGGCTCCTTGGCAAGGTCGAGGGACTGTCGAGGGGGCTGTGTCAACGCCTGACGCTAGCAGCGGCGGTTCCCCACATCGTGGGCGGCTCGGGCAGACATCGTGGGCGGCTCGGCCAGACATCGTGGGCGGCTCGGCGGGGCGGGCGGTGGGTTTCCCGTTCCCCGAGGGCGTGTTTCGGCCGCGGTCGGACACGGGGCAGGATGGGGCTGTGACCGAGCCAGCAACCAGCACAGGAACCAGCCCAGCGACCAGCCCAGCAACCAGCACAGGAACCAGCCCCGGGATCCTCTACACCCGCACCGACGAGGCGCCGCTGCTGGCGACGTACTCGCTGCTGCCGGTCATCCAGGCGTACGCCGCCAAGGCCGGCGTCGAGGTGGAGCCGCGGGACATCTCGCTGGCCGGTCGGATCATCGCCGGCTTTCCCGAGCGGCTGACCGACGAGCAGCGCATCCACGACGCGCTGGCCGAGCTCGGCGAGCTGGCGCAGCGGCCCGAGGCCAACATCATCAAGCTGCCGAACATCAGCGCCTCGGTCCCGCAGCTGAAGGCCGCGATCGCCGAGCTCCAGGGCCAGGGCTACGACCTGCCCGACTACCCGGGTGATCCGCAGACCGACGAGGAGCGCGACGTCCGCACCCGCTACGACAAGGTCAAGGGCAGCGCCGTCAACCCGGTGCTCCGCGAGGGCAACTCCGACCGCCGGGCGCCGGCCTCGGTGAAGAGCTACGCCCGCTCCCACCCGCACTCGATGGGCGCGTGGTCGCCGGACTCCAAGACCAACGTCGCGCACATGACCGCCGACGACTTCCGCTCCAACGAGAAGTCCACGGTCATGGACGCCGAAGCGGTCCTGCGGATCGAGCACACCGACGAGGCGGGCACCACGACTGTCCTCCGTGAGGGCCTTGCGGTGCAGGCGGGGGAGGTCGTCGACGCGACCGTCATGCACGTCGCCGCGCTCCGTGACTTCCTCCGCGCCCAGATCGCCCGGGCCGAGGAGGAGGGCGTGCTGTTCTCGGTGCACCTCAAGGCCACGATGATGAAGGTCTCCGACCCGGTGATCTTCGGGCACGTCGTCGAGGCGTTCCTTCCCGCGGTCTTCGAGAAGCACGGCGACACCCTGGCCAAGGCCGGGCTGCACGCCAGCAACGGGCTCGGCGCGATCCTCAGCGGCCTCCAGCAGCTGTCGGAGGAGGAGCGGTCGCCGATCGAGCAGGCGATCCGCCAAGGGCTCGACAAGGGCCCGCGGCTCGCCATGGTCGACTCCGACAAGGGCATCACGAACCTGCACGTCCCGAGCGACGTCATCGTCGACGCCTCGATGCCCGCGATGATCCGCACCTCGGGCCACATGTGGGGACCCGACGGCGAGGAGGCGGACACGCTGGCGGTGATCCCCGACTCGTCGTACGCCGGGATCTACCAGGTGGTGCTCGACGACTGCCGCGCCAACGGCGCCTTCGACCCCGCGACGATGGGGTCGGTCCCGAACGTCGGGCTGATGGCGCAGGCGGCGGAGGAGTACGGCAGCCACGACAAGACCTTCGAGCTCGGTGCCCCCGGCACCGTCCGGGTGTACGACGAGTCCGGCGCCGCGCTCTTCGAGCACCAGGTGGAGCCGGGCGACATCTGGCGGATGTGCCAGACCAAGGACGTGCCGATCCGCGACTGGGTCAAGCTGGCGGTGACCAGGGCGCGGGCCACGGGCGCCCCGGCGGTCTTCTGGCTCGACGAGACCCGCGCCCACGACGCCCACCTCATCGCGAAGGTGCGGGAGTACCTCCCTCAGGTCGAGCTGGTGGGTGACACCGAGGGGCTCCAGTTCGAGATCATGGCGCCCGCCGACGCGATGCGGTTCTCCCTCGAGCGGCTCCGCCGGGGCGAGGACACGATCTCGGTCACCGGCAACGTCCTGCGTGACTACCTCACCGACCTGTTCCCGATCCTGGAGCTGGGGACCAGCGCCAAGATGCTCTCGGTGGTGCCGCTGATCAACGGCGGCGGGCTGTTCGAGACCGGCGCCGGCGGCTCCGCACCCAAGCACGTGCAGCAGCTGCTCAGGGAGAACTACCTGCGCTGGGACTCCCTCGGCGAGTTCCTCGCGCTCGCGGTCAGCTTCGAGCACCTCGCCGACGTCACCGGCAACGCACGGGCGCGCGTGCTGGCCGAGACCCTCGACCGCGCGACCGGGACGCTGCTCGACGAGCACAAGTCACCGAGCCGGCGGGTGGGAGGCATCGACAACCGGGGCAGCCACTTCTACCTGGCGCTGTACTGGGCACAGGAGCTGGCCCGGCAGTCCGACGACCTGGGGCTGGCTCAGCAGTTCGGCCGGCTGGCCGAGACGCTGGCCGACAACGAGGAGCGGATCGCCGACGAGCTGATCCGCGTCCAGGGCAACCCGGTCGACGTCGGCGGCTACTACCGGCCCGACGACGACAAGGCGTCAGCCGTGATGCGCCCGTCGGCGACCTTCAACGACGCGCTCGACGCGTTCGTCGCGGGGCACTAGCGCGCGCCCTGACAAGAACGGCGCACCGGTGCGCGCTTTTCGGGTGCGACGCGGTCGATCGGCCGGACAACCGCGCACCCGTGCGCTGTTCTCAGGTACGACGGTGCCACGCTGCGACAGGTACGACGGTGCCTACCGGCTGCGTGCGACCCGGACGGTCAACGGCGAGGAGGACCCGAGGGTCTCGGTGAGGACCCGCAGGGTCAGCGACTCACGCGGCTCCACCCGGCCGTCCTGCCGCAGCGGCACGTCGACGGTCAGCGACCGCTCGCCAGGGGGGATCCGGGTCCAGTAGGCGAGCTCGCACTCGTCGAGCGGTCGTGGGTCCTTTCCCGGACAGAACACGAACCGCCGCGCCCACCGTCGCCCCAGGTCGTCGTCGCGGACCACCGGGGTCGACCGGTCCCCGCGGCGGGCCTCGAGGAAGACCACGACCGGGTAGCCCACGGCCTGGGACAGCGTCAGCCGCCAGGCCGCGTCCTCGCCCTCCCTGACCAGGTCGTCGACGGTGCGGACGGTGAGGGCCGGCGCCGGGTCGTCGTCGGCGACGGCGAGGAGCCCCAAGTGGTCGCGCGCCATGACGTCGCGGACGGCATGCCCGGTGAACGTGACGCTGCGAGGCAGGTCGTCGATGTCGTTGCCGGCGACCGGCCAGGCGATGGTGCTCCGGGTGGCGCCGACCGGCACCGTGACCCGGACAGAGCCGGCCGGCAGGCCGGACAGCTCGTCGACAGCCGCGACGCGCAGCTCGGCCGGCGTGGTGACGGCCCCGGTGACGGTGAGCGGCACCCGCGCTGTCCACGTCCCGCCGTCCCGCTCCTGCACCCGCAGCTCGCCGAGGTCGACGAGGGGCACACGGCTCACCGGCACCGGCGCCAGCCGGGGCTGCACGGCGGCGACGTCGAGCAGCCACACCCGGCCGTCGGCGCTGAGGCCGGTCAGCTCGACGGTGGTGAGCGCCGAGGTGTCCACACCGTCGAGGTCGGCGGTCGCCAGCCGAAGCGTCTGGGCCCAGTAGGGGCCGGGCCGCCCCTCGTCCTGCGGAAACGCCGGCAGGGTGCCGCCCGCCTGCGGGACGACGGTGGCGGAGGCCCCGGTGTCGTCGGTGAGCGTGACCGCCAGGTCGACGTCACCGCGCCGGCCGTCGACGACCGCGCGGAGGTCGAGCCAGGCGTCAGTCCCGGCATCGAGCGGTCGGGGCAGCACGAAGCCGCCTCGCGCGCCGGCCTCTGTCCACGACATCTCGAAGGCGGCCTGGGTCGGCACCAGCGACCAGCTCGGCGGCCAGTGCGGGGTCGCCGTCCGGTCACCGGCGAACCGCCCGCACTCGCCCGTGCGGGCCCGGTCCCACGAGGTGACGCCGAGGCAGATCCGGGTGGCGGCATCCAGGGCGGGCGTCAGCGGCGAGCCCGCCTGCGGTGAGCGGACCTCGCGACCGCCCCCGAGCGCGTGGCTGAGGACGACGGCGTCGCCCGTGGAGCCGACCCGCACCGCACTGCCGTCGTACATCGGGGTGAACGAGCCCTCCTCGCCGGCGAAGAGGCGGACCGCGCCGGCCACGTAGGCACGCCCCACGCGGCGCTGCTCCTCCGCGGTCAGGCGGGTGACTGCCGCACGGCCGCACACGCCGCGCCGAGCTCCCCAGTCGTCGGAGGCCGGGCCGGTCGCGAGGGCCGGTGTCCACTGGGTGTTGAAGAAGTTGTGGTTGGCGCCGACCACCATGACCGAGCTCTTCAGCGCCGTGTCACCGGTCGCGAGGCCGCGGGAGAGGTCGGTGTAGGCCTGCCCCTGCAGGTCGCTGACATCGCCGTCGCACGAGGGCAGCAGCGTGACCGTCGGCACGTACGGCGTGGTCTGCCGGGCGAAGTCGGTCGGCGCGACGAGGACCTGACCGACGACGCGGTAGGCCGCCGAGAGGGGGATCTCGAGGGAGGCCCGTGACACCCCCTCGCCGCCCCGGCTGTGGCCGAGGAGCACGACGCGCCGGAGGTCCGTCTCCTGGGTGTCGCCGTCCCACGCGGCCCACCGGTCGAGGTGGGCCCGCACCAGCCGCGATCGTGCGTCGGTGCCGCCGTCGGCGAGCGGTCCGTCCTGGCCGTTGACGCCGTTGGCCGCGATCGACACGGTGACGTACCCCTGGCTGGCGAGCAGCCGCTGCAGGTAGTCGTACCCCAGGTGGCTGGGCACCGGCAGGGAGCCCGGGCGGCACGGCCACCGGTAGGTCCCTTCGCCGGTGCGCTTGTCGTAGCAGTAGTCGTGGCGGCCGTGCAGGAGGACGACGAGGGGGTGTGTCGGGTCCGGCGTCGCGGGCTTCACGACGTGACCCACCATCTCGACCCGCCGTGCCAGGCCGGGCACCGAGATCGAGGGCAGCCGGTAGTCCTCCCTGGTGACGGGGAGGTCGCCGGCGCGGCCGGGGTCGACCTCGAGCAGCCGCCTCGGCGGTGCCGTCCAACGGGTGAGCCGGCCGGGAACGCCCCCCGGCGCCGGAGTGGCGGCCGGCTCGTCGAGGCGGCGACCCGAGAGCACCACGTCGAAGGCGTCCGGCGAGGGTCGGCTGGCCGAGTGGACGGTGACGGTGACCGTGCGGCCGTCCTCCAGCAGTGTGGCGACGCCCGCCTCTCCGCCCGCCGGCACCTGACCCACCGCAGCCGTGGCGACGACGCGCGGACGTGCTCCGGTGATCGGCAGCCGTCGGGGCGACCGCCAGCTCAGCGACCACGTCGCCCGACCGCCGGGCTGCACCGACCACGTGCCTCGGTCAGGGTCGCCGGTGGCCGGCGCCGCGGGTGCGGCCACCGTCAGCCGCCGCGCCGGGACGGAGGAGCCGAGCGCCGGCGCTGCGGCGCCGGCCAGCACGAGCCCGAGACAGGTCAGGACGGTGACGAGGAGCGCGAGCGGCTGTCGTCCCCGCGTGCGGCGTCGTCGCGGCGAGGTGTGCATGGGCGGGCCCCTTGCTGCCGTGGCCCGCCGGTCGGCGACCCGGCACGACCCTAGTGGCCGGCCTCCCGTCCGCACCGGCTCTTTGTGGCCGCCCGTGAGTGGTACTCCGGGGCCAAGATGTCGTAGATCGCGGCGTCACCGAGCACACCGCCCCGCAGCTGCAGCCGCCGCCGTTCCCTGCCCTGACGGGCGAGTCCGCTCCTCTCCAGGACCCCTTGGGACGCCACGTTCTCCTCTGCGGCCAGCGCCCGGACCCGACCCAGCCCCAGTCCGCCCTCGGCACTGCCCACGAAGGCGTGCCGCATCGCGAGTCGGCAGGCCTCGGTGGCGACCCCACGTCGGCGTACCGAGGGGTGCACCCAGTAGCCGAGCTCGGCATCGAGCCCGGGCCGGACGTCGAAGAGGTTGACGATCCCGACCAGGCCGTCGGTGACCGGGTCGACGATCGCCCACGTGACCGACGCCCCCCGGGCGGCGGACTCCTTCTGGCCCTCGACGTAGGAGAGGGCGTCGGCCTCGGTGTACGGGTCCGGCAGCTGGCCGAGCCACCTGGCCGTCTCCGGGTCGGTGCACCCCTCCACGATGCGGTCGGCGTCCGAGGCCAGGAGCGGGCGCAGGGCCGCCCGGTCACCGACCAGTCGCGGCACGTCGTACCACGGTGCGCTCGGCTGCCGCTGGTCGGTGGCCAGCAGTGTCCCGACCCAGGAGTCGAGGAGCGCGCCGCGTTGGGGGAGCCACTGGCGCGGGGTGCCCTCGAAGGCGAAGCCCAGCCGCCAGGCGAGCTTGCGGGACGCCCAGTTGCCCTTGTTGGCCCACCAGATGACGGTCTGGAGACCGCGCTCCTCGAACCCCCATCCGAGCAGCAGCCGCAGCGCGCGCTCCATCACGCCACGCCCACGCACCCAAGGGTGGGATCCGTAGGCGATCTCCGCCCGCGCCTCGCCCTCGTCGCGCAGCGACACGGTGCCGGCGTACCGCGGGACGCCGCTGTCGTCGACGGCCTCGACCGCGAACCCCCACTCGGTCTCGGTGCGCCAGCCGCCCGGCATCGCCTGACCGACGAAGCGCTTGGCGTCGTCGAGGGTGTAGGTCAGCGGCACCGTCGTCCACTGCCGGCTCAGCGGGTCCAGGCACTGCTCGAGGGAGCCCTGCGCGTCGTCTCGCCGGTGCGGGCGCAGCCGTACCGGCGAGGTGGAGTGGTCGTCGCTGATCGTGGGAACGTCCTGCGGGAACCTCATGCTCCCTATCCTGAGGCCATGGATTCTGGCGACAGACCCGGGCGACGGCCGTGAACGGGTCCCTCTCCTCGATCGGGCTCGTCGTGCTCTTCGTCCTCATCGGCAGCGTCTTCGTCGCTGCGGAGACCGCACTGGTCTCGCTGCGGGACAGCCAGGCCAGGTCCCTGGCCATCAACCGGGGCAGGCGCGGCCGCATCGTCGCCGGGCTCAACCAGGACCCGAACCGGTTCCTGGCCTCGGTGCAGGTGGGGGTCACGCTGTCGGGGTTCCTGTCGGCGGCGTTCGGTGCGGCCACCCTGGCCGACGACCTCGCGCCGTACCTCGAGCCGCTGGGCCTCTCCACCAGCGCCAGCGAGACCGCCGCGCTGATCGCGATGACGCTGGTGATCTCGTACGTGTCGCTGGTCTTCGGGGAGCTGGTCCCCAAACGGCTGGCCCTGCAGCGGGCGGAGAGCTTCGCCCTCAGCCTCGGCCCGCTCATCGACCGGATGTCACGGCTGTCGCGGCCGGTCATCTGGCTGCTGTCGTTGTCCACGAACCTCGTCGTGCGGCTGCTCGGCGGCAACCCGGAGGCGAAGCGGGAGCAGATGAGCGACGAGGAGCTGCGGGAGATCGTCGGATCGCACTCGGCGCTCGGTGACGAGGAGCGGCAGATCCTCGAGGACGTCTTCCAGGCCGGTGACCGGCAGATCCGCGAGGTCATGGTCCCGCGCACCGAGGTCGACTTCCTCGACGCGTCGGCGCCGGTCCACCAGGCGTCCCGGCAGGCGATCTCGCAGCCCCACTCGCGCTACCCGGTGATCCGCGCGTCCGCGGACGACGTGATCGGCTTCGTGCACGTGCGCGACCTGCTCGACCCCGACGTGGTGGACCGGTCGGTGCGGGTCGGGGAGATGGCGCGCGACATCCTCACGCTGCCGTGGACCAGGCCGCTGCTGTCGGCGCTCACCGACATGCGGCGCGAGGGCATCCATCTCGCCGTGGTGGCCGACGAGTACGGCGGGACCGCCGGCATCGTCACGATGGAGGACCTCGTCGAGGAGCTTGTCGGGGACATCCGTGACGAGTACGACGTCGAGGAGAGCGAGACCACCCGCCACCTCAGCGGTGACGTCGAGGTGGACGGTCTGCTCAACCGTGACGACTTCGAGGACGAGACCGGGATCGAGCTGCCCGAGGGTCCCTACGAGACCGTCGCCGGCTACCTGATGTCGCAGCTCGGCAGGATCCCGCGACCGGGCGACGTGGTGGAGCTCGAGGGCCACCGGATCACGGTCCTGACCGTGGAAGGTCGCCGCGTGAGCAGGGTGCGGGTGACCGTGGCGCCGCCCCCCGCCGTGGCCGAGCCGGTCTGAGGGAATCTCGCGCACGGCGAGGCGGCCGTTGCTGACAGAATGCGCACCATGTCCGAGCCCCAGCCTGCCTCGCACCCGACCGCGGGTGAGTCGCGCACCCGTCCCCGGGTCCTGTCCGGCATCCAGCCGACCGGGGACTCGTTCCACTTCGGGAACTACCTGGGCGCGCTGCGGCAGTGGGTGGCGCTGCAGGACGACCACGAGGCCTTCTTCTTCATCGCGGACCTGCACTCCCTGACCCGCCCCCAGGAGCCGAAGGTGCTGCGCGAGCGGTTCCTGCGGTGTGCGGCGCAGCTGGTGGCGATGGGCATCGATCCCGACCGCTCGGCGATCTTCCTGCAGTCGCACGTGCCCGCACACGCCCAGCTCAGCTGGGTGCTGGAGTGCCTGACGGCGGTCGGCGAGGCCCGCCGCATGACGCAGTTCAAGGACAAGTCCGCCAAGGAGGGTGAGGGCGCTGCGAGCGTCGGTCTGCTGACCTACCCGGTGCTGCAGGCGGCCGACATCCTGCTCTACCGCCCGGCGTACGTGCCGGTCGGAGAGGACCAGCGTCAGCACCTGGAGCTGACCCGCGACCTCGCGCAGCGCTTCAACCACCGCTACAAGAAGACCTTCCGGCTGCCGGAGCCCTACATCCTGAAGCAGACCGCCAAGATCCTGGACCTCCAGAACCCGGGCGCCAAGATGTCGAAGTCCAACTCGAGCCAGGCCGGCATCATCGACCTCCTCGACGACCCGAAGGTGTCCGCGAAGAAGATCCGCGGCGCGGTCACCGACTCCGAGACCGAGGTGCGCTTCGACGAGCAGCGCAAGCCGGGGGTGTCCAACCTGCTCACCGTCTACTCCGCACTCACCGGCGACACCGTGGAGGCGCTCGTCGACAAGTACGCCGGACGCGGCTACGGCGACCTCAAGAGCGACCTGGCCGAGGTGGTCGTCGAGTTCGTGACCCCGATCCGCGACCGGACCTTCGAGCTGCTCGAGGACCGGCGGATGCTCGATGCGATCCTGCGCGCCGGCGCCGAGCGGGCGAACGAGATCGCGGAGCGGACGCTCGCCGACGTCTACGAACGCGTGGGGTTGCTGACCGGGTGACCACGATCGGGGTGTCCGTGGCGGTGCCCGACCCCTGGGGCGCCGAGCTGCAGGACTACCGGGTGCGGCTGGGGGACGCCGCGGCGGCCCACATCCCGACCCACATCACGCTGCTGGCCCCGGCCGAGGTCGAGCAGGCGCAGCTGCCGGCGGTCCACGAGCACCTGGCCTCGGTGGCGGCGGCGGCGCGACCTTTCCCCACCAGGTTGCGCGGGACCGGCACCTTCCGACCGGTGTCCCCGGTGGTCTTCGTCAACGTGGTCGAGGGGATCGCCGGCTGCGAGCTGCTCGCCTCCGACGTACGCCGCGGCCCGCTGGCCCGCAGGACCCGGTTCCCCTACCACCCCCACGTGACCGTGGCCCACCACCTGGAGGAGCACCTCCTCGACCGCGCGTTCGACGACCTCGCGGCTTTCGACTGCTGTTTCACCGTGGACCAGTTCTCGCTCTACGAGCACTGCGACCGCCACGGCTGGACACCGGTCCGGGCCTTCGGGCTGGGTGCGCACGGTGAGGGCCGGGCGACGCCGGACACAATGGCGAGGTGACCCTCACCCGCCGCCACGCCACCCTGTTCCTCCTCATCGCAGCCTGGAACGTCCTCAGCTATGCCAACTTCGCGCGCAACCTCGCGGAGGCGGCCGCGTCGGGGGAGTCCCGCCCCGCCGGCTACTACGTCGCCCATCTCGTCCTCATCGTGGTGAACCTCGGCGTGGCCGCCTTCCTCGGGTGGCTCGGGGTCCGGGCCTGGCGCGAGGCGCCCGCGGACCAGCCCGTGGCCGCGGGTCGGTGAGCCCACCCGCAGCGGGCGTCCGGCGCGACAGGTGGGGAATCCCCCACGTCGTCGGCGGCTCGGACACCGAGGTGGCCTTCCTGCAGGGCCGGTCGGCGGTCGAGGACCGTGCCTGGCAGCTCGAGCACAGCCGGCTCCGGGCCGAAGGCAGAGCGGCCTCGGTGCTGGGTGCGTCCGAGCTGCCCTGGGACCGGTTCGCCCGCCGGGTCCTCCTCGACGACCTGGGGCGCCGGGCCTTCGCCGCGCTGTCGGCCGAGGCCCGCGCGTTCGTCGCGGCGTACGTCGAGGGCGTCAACGACGGTCTCGCCTCGCTCGGCGACGTGGCCGAGCTCGCCGAGCTCGGCCACACGCCGGACCCCTGGGAGCCGTGGACGCCGCTGTCGGTCTTCGCCGGGGCCCACGTCCTCTTCGCGAGCTTTCCGAGCAAGCTGTGGCGCCGGCACCTCGACCGGGTGGTCGGCGCCGAGGTGGCCCCGCTCTTCCACCACGAGGGGCTGTGGACGGCGGGCAGCAACAGCTGGGCCGTCGGCGCAGCGCGCGCGGACGGGGGGCTCCCGATGGTCGGGGGTGACCCCCACCGGACCTTCGAGTCACCGAACGTCTACCAGCAGGTGCGGCTGACCAGCACGGGTGCAGCCGGCGAAGGGCCGGCCTTCGACGTGGTCGGGTTCACCTTCCCCGGCGTGCCGGGGGTGCAGCACTTCGCGACCGCCGGACAGGTGGCCTGGGGCATCACGAACGCGATGGCCGACTACCAGGACGTCTACGTCGAGCGGCTCGAGCGACGCGGCGACGAGGTCTGGGCCGAGGGTCCCGACGGGTGGCGGTGCGCCGACCGGTCCGTCGAGCGCCTGGAGGTCCGCGGGGGTGACCCCGAGGGCGTCGAGGTCGTCGTCACCGCGCGGGGGCCGGTCTTCTGGGGCGGGCCCGGGGAGCCGGAGACCCTGAGCCTGCGCAGCCCGTCCTGGGCGCTGGGCGAGCTCGGCTTCGAGTGCCTGCTCCCGTTGCTGCACGCGCGGAGCAGCGACGACGTCGTGGCGACGCTCCGGCGGCACTGGGTCGAGCCGGTGAACAACCTCGTGGTCGCCGACGTCTCGGGCGACGTGCGGCAGCAGGTGGTCGGGCGGGTGCCGGAACGGCCCGAGGAGAACCGGTGGCGACCGGTGCCCGGCTGGGACGCGGGTCACGCCTGGACCGGCTGGGTGTCGGACCTCCCGGGACGCACGGTCCCCCCGGACGGGCACGTGGTGACCGCCAACCACCGCATGGACGAGTCGTTCGACCGGGTGGGCGTGGAGTTCGCGCCACCGGGTCGCGGCACCCGCATCGAGGCCCTGCTCCGGGACCGGCGCGGCCTCACGCGGGACGACTTCGCCGCGATCCACCGTGACGACCTGGCCGGGCAGCCGGCCGCCCTCGTCGCTGCCGTCACCGCGCTCGACGGGCTCACCGGCCGGGCCGCCGACCTGCAGGCCGAGATCGCCGGCTGGGACCAGCGGATGGCCGCGGACAGCACCACCGCAGCCGCCTACGTCGACGTCCGCGACAACCTGGTCTCCCGCCTGCTGGCCGTGCCTCCCCTCGAGCGGCTGGACGAGGCGTCGCCGTACGGCCCCTTGTTCGAGTCCTGGTTCGCCCTGCCGCCCCAGCTCTTCCTCAGCTTGGGGAACCTCCTCTCGGAGGGGGGAAGGCGATTGCTGCCCGGCCTCGACCGGCACCTCGCGGACGCGGTCAGCGAGGTGGCTGCCGGACCTCGCCGCCGGTGGGGCCGGCGGCACCGGTTCTCGCCCGCCCACGCCCTGGGCCACGGGCTCGAGGTCGAGCCGCCGTTGGCCGGCGACAACGACTGCGTGCGCTGCACCGGCGGGCTCCCGGGCGGGGAGGTGGCGGTGCGGGGGTCGGTGGCCCGCTACGTGTGGGACCTGGCCGGGCTCGACCGGAGCGGCTGGGTGGTGCCGCTCGGCGCCTCCGGGGACCCCTCGTCGGCGCACGCGACGGACCAGATGCCGTCATGGGTGGAGGGGGTCCTGCTGCCGCTCGCGGAATGACGCCGGAGCCCGCAGGCCTGGTTGCACAGGTCACAGACAGTGGCCGGTGCAGGCGGCACCTCCTAGGCTCGACGTCCATGGAGCACCTGTCACTGCTGGCCGGTGGTCAGGAGCACTCGCGCGGAGCGTGGGAGAAGGCGGCCGCCGACGTCCTCCGCAGGTCCGGGAGGATGACCGACGGGGACCCCGACGCGCTGGTCTGGCAGAAGCTCACCCGGACCACTCTCGACGGCATCGACATCGCGCCGCTCGGCACGCCGGAGAGCGTCACCGAGGCGGCACCGACGGGGCTCCCCGGGGAGGCGCCCTTCACCCGCGGCAGGACGCTGTCACGGCCCGACGAGGGATGGGACATCCGCACCCACGTCGCCGACCCCGACCCGACGCTCGCTGCCGAGGCCGCGCTCGACGACCTCGAGAACGGCGCCACGAGCCTGTGGCTGAGCCTGGGGCCCGGCTGTGTCGCGGTCGCCGACCTCGCGCAGGTCCTGGACGGGGTCTACGTCGACCTTGCGCCGGTGGTCCTCGACGCCCCGGCCGACCCGGTCGCCGCGGCGGAGGCGTTCGTCGCGGTGCTGGAGGACCGCGGCACCACCGCGGCCGCCGGGACCAGCCTGGGAGGCGACCCGATCGGTGCTCGGGTGCGGGGCGGGTCGACCGGGCCCGGGCAGGACGACGTCCGCAGCGCCGTCACCCGGCTCGCCGAGCTGGCCGGTCAGCACGCCACCATGGCGTTGAGCGTGGACGGGTCGGCGGTGCACGACCTCGGCGCCACCGAGGCGCAGGAGCTCGGCTACTCGTTGGCCGTCGGCGCCACCTACCTGCGGCTGCTCACCGGCGCGGGGATGGACGTGTCGTCGGCCGCCGCGCTGCTGGAGTTCCGCTACGCCGTGACCGACGAGCAGCTCACGTCGATCGCCAAGCTGAGGGCCGCCCGGCGCCTCTGGCACCGGGTCCTCGAGCTGTCCGGCGGCGCCGACAGCCCGGGGCAGGCGCAGCACGCGGTCACCAGCCGCCCGATGACCACCAAGTACGACCCGTGGGTCAACCTGCTGCGCGGCACGGTCGCCGCCTTCGCCGCCGGGGTCGGCGGCGCCACGTCGGTCACCGTCCTCCCCTTCGACACGGCCGTCGGCCTGCCGGACGGGTTCAGCCGGCGCATCGCCCGCAACACCTCCTCGCTGCTCATCCACGAGGCCCACGTGGCGCGGGTCACCGACCCGGCCGGCGGCTCCTACGCCGTCGAACGGCTGACCGACGACCTCGCCGCGAGCGCCTGGGCGCGGTTCCAGGAGATCGAGGCCGAGGGCGGCGCGCTCGCCTCCGTCACCGCCGAGCGCGGCGGCCTCCTCGACCGGGTCCGGCAGCAGGCCGACGTGCCGCGTCAGCGCCAGGTCGCGACGCGGCGCCGACCCATCACGGGGGTCAGCGAGTACCCGAACCTCGAGGAGGTCCTTCCCGAGCGTCGGCCGTGGCCGGCAGAGGCGCCGGCGGTGCGGCGCTACGGCTGGGCCTTCGAGCTGATGAGGGACGACCCGGCCCCCGCGCCGGTCTTCCTCGCAACTCTCGGCGCGACCGCCGAGCACACCGCCCGCGCGGGCTTCGCGGCGAACCTGCTCGCCGCCGGCGGCGTCGACACGGTGGTCGCCGGTCCCACGACCACGGTCGGGGACGTGCTCGCGGCGTACGGCGGTCAGCGGGTCGTCTGCCTCGCCGGCACCGATGCGGCGTACGCCGACCGGGGTGCCGACCTGGCCGTCGCCCTGCGCGAGGCCGGGGCCGCCTACGTCGCCCTCGCCGGCAAGCCCGGCGACAGGACGGTGCCTTCCCACCTCCTCGACGACAGCTGCGCCGCGGGCCTCGACGCCCTCGCCTTCCTCACCCGCGTCCGAGAGGAGCTGACCAGGTGACGGTTCCCGAGTCCTTTGCCGACCTGCCCCTCGACGACGGCGGCAGGAGAGCGGGCACCGCTCCCGCGGACGCCGGCGCGGCGTGGCAGTCGCCGGAGGGGATCCCCATCAAGCCGCTCTACACCGAGCAGGACCTCGCGGGGCTCGACGCCACGAACACCTACCCGGGACTCGCCCCGTTCCTCCGCGGCCCCTACCCCACGATGTACACCACGCAGCCGTGGACCATCCGCCAGTACGCGGGCTTCTCCACCGCCGAGGAGTCCAACGCGTTCTACCGCCGCAACCTCCGCGCCGGCCAGAAGGGGCTGAGCGTCGCCTTCGACCTCGCGACGCACCGCGGCTACGACTCCGACCACCCGCGGGTCCGCGGCGACGTCGGGATGGCCGGCGTGGCGATCGACTCGATCTACGACGCGCGCACCCTCTTCGACGGCATCCCGCTGGACCAGATGTCGGTGTCGATGACGATGAACGGTGCGGTGCTGCCGGTCATGGCGCTCTACATCGTGGCGGCCGAGGAGCAGGGGGTGGAGCCGGAGAAGCTCACCGGGACCATCCAGAACGACATCCTCAAGGAGTTCATGGTCCGCAACACCTACATCTACCCGCCGTTGCCGAGCATGCGGATCGTCTCGGACATCTTCGCGTTCACCGCGGCGCGCATGCCCCGGTTCAACTCGATCTCCATCTCCGGGTACCACATGCAGGAGGCCGGTGCGACCGCCGACCTCGAGCTCGCGTACACGCTGGCCGACGGCGTGGAGTACCTCCGGGCCGGACTCGACGCGGGACTCGACATCGACGGGTTCGCGCCGCGGCTGAGCTTCTTCTGGGCGACCGGCATGAACTTCTTCATGGAGGTCGCCAAGCTGCGTGCGGCCCGGGCACTGTGGGCGCGGCTGGTGGCCGACTTCGAGCCGGCGAACCCGAAGTCCCTGTCGCTGCGCACGCACAGCCAGACCTCCGGGTGGTCGCTGACCGCGCAGGACGTCTTCAACAACGCGGTCCGCACCTGCATCGAGGCGATGGCCGCGACCCAGGGCCACACCCAGTCCCTGCACACCAACGCCCTCGACGAGGCGATCGCGCTCCCCACCGACTTCTCGGCCAGGATCGCCCGCAACACCCAGCTCCTGCTGCAGCAGGAGTCCGGGACGACCGGCGTCATCGACCCCTGGGGCGGCTCCTACTACGTCGAGCGGCTGACGCAGGACCTGGCCGAGAAGGCGTGGGCCCACATCCAGGAGGCCGAGGCGGCCGGTGGGATGGCGAAGGCGATCGAGGCGGGGATTCCCAAGCTGCGCATCGAGGAGGCCGCGGCCCGCACCCAGGCCCGCATCGACTCCGGGGTGCAGAAGGTGATCGGGGTGAACACCTACCGGCCCGCGGAGGAGGACCGGCTCGATGTCCTCCGGGTCGACAACGCCGCCGTCCACGCCGCCCAGGTCGCCAAGCTCGAGCGGCTGCGCGCCGAGCGTGACCCCGACGCCGTACGCCGCTCCCTGGCCGCGCTGAGCGACGCCGCCGAGCACGGCGGCAACGACAGCTCCATGGAGACCAACCTGCTCGCGCTGGCCGTCGATGCGGCGCGCGCCAAGGCGACGGCGGGGGAGATCTCCGAGGCGCTGGAGAAGGTCTGGGGGCGCCACCAGGCCGTCATCCGTACGATCTCCGGGGTGTACAAGTCCGGCTTCGGCCCCGGTGGTGACGCCCTGGTCGAGTCCGTGCTCGACGCGACCGCCCGCTTCCAGGAGGACGAGGGCCGGCGCCCCCGCATCCTGGTGGCGAAGATGGGGCAGGACGGTCACGACCGGGGGCAGAAGGTCGTCGTCACCGCCTTCGCCGACCTGGGCTTCGACGTCGACGTCGGCCCGCTGTTCTCCACGCCCGAGGAGGTCGCCCAGCAGGCGGTCGACGCCGACGTCCACATCGTCGGGGTGAACTCGCTGACGGCCGGCCACCTGACGCTGGTGCCGGCCCTGCGCAAGGCGCTCGCCGACCTCGGACGCGAGGACGTCATGGTGGTCGTCGGCGGCGTCATCCCTCCTGACGACGTGCCGACGCTGCTGGACATGGGTGCCGCAGCGGTGTTCCCTCCCGGCACGGTGATCGCGGAAGCCGCGCTCGGGCTGCTCGAGAAGCTGTCGAAGCAGCTCGGTCACTGAGGTGGGGTCGCCGGGGCCGGCGGGGTCGAAGGGCCGAGGAGATCCGGCCGAGGACGGGCGCTCGGTGGACGTCCCGGCGCTGATCGAGGGAGTCCGATCGGGCGGGCGGGCGGCCATCTCGAGGGCCATCACGCTCGTCGAGTCCTCGCGGGCCGACCACCGCGCCGCCGCCCGGGAGCTGGTCGGCGAGCTGAGCGGGACGAGACCACCACGGGATCGGCCGGCGGTCCGGGTGGGTGTCTCCGGGGTGCCGGGCGTCGGCAAGTCGACCTTCATCGAGTCGCTGGGGACCCGGCTGACCGGCCAGGGCCACCGGGTCGGGGTGCTGGCCGTCGACCCGTCGTCGGTGCGCACCGGCGGGTCGGTGCTCGGGGACAAGACCCGGATGGCACGGCTGAGCGCGGATCCCGCGGCGTACGTCCGCGCCTCGCCGTCCTCGGGGACGCTCGGCGGTGTCGCGAAGGCGACCTCGCAGGCGATGGTGGTCCTGGAGGCCGCCGGCTTCGACGTGGTGCTGGTGGAGACCGTGGGTGTCGGGCAGTCGGAGGTCACCGTCGCCGGGATGGTGGACACCTTCCTGTTCCTCACCCTGGCGCGCACGGGGGACCAGCTGCAGGGAATCAAGAAGGGGATCCTCGAGATCTCCGACGTCATCGCGGTCAACAAGTCCGACGATCGTGAGACCGAGACCACCGCGGCGGCGAAGGAGCTCGCCGGCGCCCTGGGCTTCGTGCACCGCGGCAGCAAGGGCTGGGTGCCCCCGGTGCTGACCTGCTCGGGACGCTCCGGTGCAGGACTTCCTGAGGTGTGGGAAGCCGTGCTCCGGCACCGGGAGTCGCTGGGTGCGGACGGGCTGGCCGACAGACGAGCGCGTCAGCAGCTCGACTTCACCTGGGCGCTGATCCGGGACGAGCTCGAGGAGCGGCTACGCCGTTCACCCGGCGTGGCGGCCGTACGGGACGAGGTCCGGGCACAGGTGCTGTCCGGCCGTCTGCCCGCCACGGCCGCCGCGGACGTCGTCCTCGCCGCCTTCGACGAGGACGACGTCCGCTGAGCCGACGGTGGTGAGCCGTTCAGCTGCAGCTGGTGACCACGAGCCGCTGGACCCCGGCCCCGCTGCTGTTGCTCCACAACAGCGACGACAACACATCCGGGTCCGGGTGCGAGAGGTCGCCGCCCAGCGAGAACGCCCGGCCGGCGGCGGCGTTGACCGCCGCCACGCCCTTGGCGTTCAACGGGACCCGGGTCACCGCCTGGCTCGACATCGAAGCCTGGGTCACCCACGCGGACCCGTAGACCGGCCCGTCGCCGAGGTCGTCGTAGACGTCGTCGGCGGGAGCGGTGTGCTTGTTCAGCGCACCCGGAGCAGTCGTCACCTGCCGGAGCCGGTAGCTGCCTCCGGGCCCGTAGCCACCGGTGTAGTTCTGGATCACGAGCTCGGCCTTGGTGACCGATCCGGCCGTCAGTCCGCCGAGCCGGAAGGTGAACCAGTTCCGGTTCTCGTAGGGGGCCTCCCACTCGAAGCCGACCCCGTAGTTGTCACCGGTCCCGTAGCCGAAGGGCGGCTCGATGGCGACGTAGGCGGTGCCCTGGTTGTCGTAGCCGGCGCGGTACCGGCCCTGCGAGGTCTCGTAACGGAGCACCTGACAGGTGGCACCGGCGGCGTTTGCTTCCTGCTCGCCTCCGCCGGGGCCGGCGGTCGCGGGGGCGGTGGCGACGCCGGTGACCGCCAGTGCGGCGGCCCCCATGACGGCGGCGAGTACTGCTCTTCGTGGCATGTGCATGCTCCTCCTGGGATGAGAAAATGGCCGTCCCAACCTCCCGACGCGGACCGAGGTGGGTCAACGGACCTTGGCCACCCGACCAGACGGGAGCACAGCCCAGCTCTTTCGGGACCAACGACTAACCTGAGCCTGATGTCCCTCGAACCCCCGCCCCTCGACGCCTCGCCACTCCTGCGCCGTATCGACGCCGCCGTCGACGCCATGGAGCAGGAGCTCGTCGAGTTCCGTCGCGACCTGCACGCGCACCCCGAGCTGGCGTTCGCGGAGACCCGCACCACCGAGCGGGTGGCGGACCGGCTCGCTGCCGAGGACATCGGCGTCCAGGAGCTGCCGAAGTCGGGGTTGATCGCGCAGGTCGGACCCTCCGAGGGCCCCGTCGTGGCGCTGCGCGCGGACCTGGACGCGCTGCCGGTCGACGACCAGACCAGCGACCCGTGGCGCAGCGTCGTCGACGGGGTGGCGCACGCCTGCGGGCACGACGTGCACGTGGCCTGTCTGCTGGGTGCCGGGCTCGCGCTGCAGCAGCTCCACGTCGAGGGCCGGTTGAGCGGTCCCGTCCGGCTGCTGTTCCAGCCGGCCGAGGAGATCATGCCCGGAGGGGCGCTCGAGATGATCGCCGCGGGCGCTCTCGACGACGTCAGCCACGCCTTCGGACTGCACTGCGACCCGTCCCTGGACGTCGGCCACGTCGGGCTGCGCGTCGGCGCCATCACCGGGGCCGCCGACAGCATGCGGGTCCGGCTGAGCGGCCGGGGCGGGCACACCTCCCGGCCGCACCTGACCCAGGACCTCACGTACGCGCTCGGCACGCTGATCACCCAGCTGCCGGCCGCCCTGAGCCGCCGGCTCGACCCACGGGCCGGCGCCAGCGTCGTCTGGGGACTGGTCCGTGCCGGGTCGGCCACCAACGTCATCCCGGCCGCAGGCGAGGCGGCGGGAACGGTCCGCATGCTCGACGCCGTGGCGTGGGCGGACGCCGAGTGCCTGGTCCGTGGGCTCATCGAGCAGCTCGTCGCGCCGTACGGCGTCACGGCCGAGGTCACCTACGTCCGGGGCGTTCCGCCGGTGGTGAACGAGCCCGGCTCCACCGCGCTGCTGACCGACGCCGTGACCCGGGTCCTGGGAGACGACGGCCTCGTGACCACGACGCAGAGCCTGGGTGGCGAGGACTTCGGCTGGTACCTCGAGACCGTCAGCGGGTCGATGGGGAGGCTCGGCACCCGCACACCGGGCGGCCCCACGTTCGACCTGCACCAGGGCGACCTCCGCATCGACGAGCGGGCGGTGGCGATCGGCGCGAAGGTGCTGGCGCACAGCGCCTTCGTGGCCCTCCGGGACGCCTGAGAGTCACCACTTGGTAACAGTGGGTGTCCCCCCTGGGGCTGCCTCTCCCGCGGCACTAGGGTGTCTGCGGCGGCCGGGACGGCCGCGACCACTACCGACAGGGAGTCTGGCGTGCGTCGAGTGACGACGATTGCAGCACTGAGCGCGGCGGTCGCGCTCACCTTCACCGGCTGTGCCCGGCAGGACGACACCGGCTCGTCCAACGCGGGCAACGGAGGGTCGGAGAGCTCGGCCAGCAGTGCGGACCTCTGCGAGCAGGCCGACGGCGACGGCCCCAAGGTGGCGCTCGCCTACGACGTCGGCGGTGTGGGTGACCAGTCGTTCAACGACGCGGCGTACGCCGGCGTCAAGAAGGCGGTCGAGGACCTCGACGCCCAGTGCTTCGAGGGCGAGGCCGCCGACGGCGAGCCCGAGTCGGCGCGCGAGGAGCGGCTGCGCGGCATGGCCGACCAGGGCTACTCCCCGATCATCGGCGTCGGGTTCGCCTACAGCGAGTCCGTCAACGCGGTCGCCCCTGACTACCCGGACATCAACTTCGCGGTCATCGACGGCTTCGACCCCGACGAGGAGCCCAACGACAACGTCGCCTACCTCGGGTTCGCCGAGGAGCAGGGCTCGTTCCTCGTCGGGGCCGCCGCGGCCCTCAAGACCCAGAGCGACCACGTCGGGTTCGTCGGCGGGGTGAACAACGACCTCATCCAGAAGTTCGAGGCCGGGTTCGCGGCGGGCGCCCAGGAGGTCAACCCGAAGATCAAGGTGGACGTCACCTACATCGAGGAGAGCGACCTCGCCGGCTTCGCCGACCCGGCGGGCGGCAAGTCGGCAGCCCAGGGCCTCTACGACAAGGGCGCCGACATCGTCTACCACGCCTCCGGCGCCTCCGGCTCCGGCGTGTTCGAGGCGGCCGCGGCCGCCGGTGAGGGGAACTGGGCGATCGGGGTCGACTCCGACCAGTACCTCACCGCGCCGGCAGACCAGAAGCAGCACATCCTGACCTCGATGCTCAAGCGCGTCGACGTGGCGACGTTCAACGCCGTCCAGGCGGTGGCCGACGGCGAGCCGCTGGTGAGCTACACGGTCTACGACCTCAAGGCCGACGGCGTCGGCTACTCGACCTCGGGCGGGTTCGTCGACGACATCACCGGGGAGCTCGACGGTTACGCCGAGGACATCAAGTCCGGCAAGATCAAGGTGCCGACCGCGCCGTGACCGCCAGCTGACCACCAGCCTGCGACCAGGCTGACCGACGGAGCGACCGCACGCCCAGGGGCCGCCGCAGAGGAGGGTCATGACCACGTCTGTCCGGACGGGGGACGACTCCCTGGAGCGGCCCCTCGGCCTGACGGTGCGCGGCATCACCAAACGGTTCCCGGGGGTCGTGGCCAACCGGGACGTCGACATCACGATCCGCGGCGGCACCGTGCACGCGCTCATCGGGGAGAACGGCGCCGGCAAGTCGACGCTGATGAAGATCCTCTACGGCGTGCAGCGCCCCGACGAGGGCACGATCAGCGTCGACGGGCAGCAGGTGAGCTTCTCCTCGCCCACCGACGCCATCAAGGCCGGCATCGGCATGGTGTTCCAGCACTTCATGCTCGCCGACAACCTCACCGTGCTGGAGAACGTCGTGCTCGGCGCCGAGCGGCTGCACGGCATCGGTGCGGCGGCGCGCAAGGAGATCGCCCGGATCAGCGAGCAGTTCGGGTTCGACCTCGACCCCGACCGGCTCGTCGAGTCCCTCGGCGTCGGCCAGCGGCAGCGGGTCGAGATCCTCAAGGTGCTCTACCGCGGTGCCCGGGTGATCATCCTGGACGAGCCCACCGCGGTGCTCGTGCCGCAGGAGGTCGAGGCACTCTTCACCAACCTTCGGGTCCTGCGTGACTCCGGCCGCACGATCCTCTTCATCTCCCACAAGCTCGACGAGGTCCTCGGAATCGCCGACGACATCACGGTCATGCGGCGCGGCACCACGGTCGGCGAGGCGGACCCGGCCACCGCGACCAAGCACCAGCTCGCCGAGCTCATGGTCGGCTCGGAGCTGCCGAGCCCGGAGACCGGGGAGTCCACGGTCACCGAGAAGGTGCTCCTCGAGGTCTCGGAGCTGACCCTGCACGACCAGCACGGCCGCAGGCTGCTCGACGACGTCGCCCTGACCATTCACGAGGGCGAGGTCCTGGGGATCGCCGGCGTGGAGGGCAACGGTCAGGACGAGCTCGTCGAGGCCCTCATGGGGATGCACCGGGCTGCGGGCCAGGTCATGCTCGCCGGCCGCGACATCTCCGGGTGGTCGACGCGGGAAAGACGGGACGCGGGCGTCGGGTTCGTTCCCGCCGACCGGCACCGGCACGGGCTGCTGCTGGAGGCGCCCCTGTGGGAGAACCGGATCCTCGGCCACCAGACGAGCGCGCCGGCCGTGCGGGGCCCGCTGATCGACCGCGGTGGCGCCCGCAAGGACGCCGCGCGCATCGTCGAGCAGTACGACGTCCGCACCCCGTCGATCGACACCCCGGCCCGTGCGCTCTCGGGCGGCAACCAGCAGAAGTTCATCGTGGGCCGGGAGATGAGCGGCCGGCCGGTCCTGCTCATCGCCGCTCACCCGACCCGCGGGGTCGACGTCGGCGCCCAGGCGGCGATCTGGGACGACATCAAGGAGGCCAGACGGGAGGGGCTCGCGGTCCTCCTCGTCTCGGCCGACCTCGACGAGCTGATCGGGCTCTCGGACCGGATCAAGGTCCTGCTGCGCGGGCGGGTGGTCGGCGACTTCGACCCCCGGACGGTGACGCCCCAGGACCTGGGATCGGCGATGACCGGTGGCGACCGATGAGGCTGCTCCGCAACGTCGGCTACGCCGTCCTGGCCCCCGTCATGGCGCTGCTGGTCTCGCTGGTGGTCACGAGCCTCGTGGTGGCGGCCGTCGGGAGCCCGCCAGGGGACTTCTGGTCCGTCGTGCTGTCCTGGCCCGACGAGCGGATCCTCGTCAACATCGTCAACCAGGCGTCGATGATCTTCATCTCCGGTGTGGCCGCGGCGATCGGCTTCCGGATGAACCTGTTCAACATCGGGGTCGAGGGTCAGTACCGGATGGCGTCGTACGTCGCGGCGGCGTTCGCGGGGGCGGCGCTGCTGCCGGGGCCACTCAACATCGCGGTGGCCATCGTGCTCGCGATGCTCACCGGCGCTGCGTGGGCCGCGATCGCCGCGGTCCTCAAGGTGACGCGCGGGGTCAGCGAGGTCATCTCCACGATCATGCTCAACGCGATCGCGGTGTTCCTCGTCGGCTACTTCGTCCAGCGCTACGGGCAGCGCGCCGGCGACGGCCGGCGCACCACACCGCTGACCGAGGGCAGCCAGGTCACCGGGATCTCGCCCTTCGAGGAGCGGTCCGGGGCGGTGTGGCTGCTCGCGGTCCTCGCGGTCCTCGTCGGGCTGCTCTTCTGGTTCGTCATCAACCGGACCCGCTTCGGCTTCGACCTGCGGGCCACCGGCCACAACGAGTCCGCTGCGGTCGCCTCGGGCGTCAAGGTCCGCCGGATGGTGGTGGTGTCGATGTCGCTGTCGGGCGCGGTGGCCGGGCTCATCTGGCTGCCGAACCTGTTCGAGGCCACCGCCCCGGGCTACTACTCCGGCAGCGTCTTCCAGAGCGGTCTCGGGTTCACCGGCATCGCGGTCGCGCTGCTGGGACGCAACCGGGCCAGCGGCATCGCCGTGGGTGCGGTGCTGTTCGCCTTCCTCAACGAGCAGTCGACCCAGCTCGAGTTCGCCCGGGTCGACGTCTCCAAGGACATCGTGGCGGTGACCCAGGGCATCATCGTGCTCGCGATCGTGGTGGCCTACGAGGTGGTCCGGCGCTGGCGGACCCGCCGGGAGCAGCAGCAGGGCGGCACCCGAGGGTCCGACACGGCGTTCGAGCCCGACGTCGGGCCGGCCGGGGGACCACGGGAGCGGGAGGTGCCGGCATGAGCACCCCCGTGCGGACCGGCCCCGCGAGCGGCGCCACACCGGGGAACCACCGTGCCGGTGGCGCCGCCTCGCGGCTCGACGCGCTGCCCCGTCGGTGGCTGCTCGCGGTCGGCGCCGCGCTGGTCGTCCTCGCCGTCTCCGCCGTACGGGTGCTCACCGGATCCGACGAGATCGACTCCGCCGGCAGCCTGCGCGCCGCCCTGGTCGCGACCTGCCCGATCCTGCTCGCCGCGCTCGGCGGGCTGTGGAGCGAGCGGGCAGGTGTGGTCAACATCGGTCTCGAGGGCCAGATGATCCTCGGCACCTGGGGCGCCGCCTACTTCACCTACTGGTACGGGCCGATGACCGGAATCCTCGGGGCGGCCGCCTTCGGCGCCCTCGGCGGGCTGCTCCACGCGCTGGCGACGGTGACCTTCGGCGTCGACCACATCGTCTCCGGTGTCGCGATCAACATCATCGGGCTCGGCCTGGCCAGCTTCCTCGCCGAGGCCTACTTCAGCGACCTCGACTCCGAGCGGGGGACCGGTGGGCAGAACAAGCTCAGCGGGCTGGACTCACCGGTCTCCTTCACGATCCCCGGGGTCAGCGACGGCGCCGCCTCCGTGGCGGACCAGGGGTGGTTCGTCGTCTCCGACCTCGCGTCGGTGGTGGAGGCCCTGACCACCCAGCTGTCGGTCGTCACGGTGCTGGTGTTCGTCCTGGTCGCGGCGTCGGCCTTCCTGCTCTGGCGCACCGCGTTCGGGCTGCGGCTCCGCTCCTGCGGCGAGAACCCCCAGGCCGCGGAGTCCCTCGGCGTCAACGTGATCCTGCACAAGTACGTCGCCGTGGTCGTCTCCGGTGGTCTCGCCGGGCTCGGCGGCGGCTACCTCGCGCTGGTCGCCTCCAGCGGCTTCAGCACCGGGCAGACGAACGGCCGCGGCTTCATCGGCCTGGCGGCGATGATCTTCGGCAACTGGCGTCCCGGTGGCATCCTGCTCGGCTCGGGGATGTTCGGCTACACCGACTCCTTGCGGCTGCGCGACGCCTCGACCATCCACGCGCTGCTGCTCCTCGTGGCCATCGGACTGGTCGCCTTCGCGCTCCTGCGGCTGCTGCGCGGGCATCGCCGGGGCGCCGTCGTGTTCGGCGTCGCCGCGGTCCTCTTCCTCGGATGGTTCCTGCTCACCGACGAGGTGCCGCGCGAGTTCACGAGCATGACGCCCTACATCGCCACGCTGCTGGTGCTCATGTTCGCCGCCCAGCGGCTGCGCATGCCGGCCGCGGACGGGCAGGTCTACCGCAAGGGATCGGTGGGATGAGGTGAGGGAGCCGTGACGACCGAGCCCCGGGGGCAGGAGGCGTTCGACTGGGACGCACTGCAGGCCGACGCCACCGATGCGATGACACACGCCTATGCGCCGTACTCCCACTTCCCCGTCGGCGCGGCCGCCCTCGTCGACGACGGCCGGGTGGTCACCGGCTGCAACGTGGAGAACGCGGCGTACGGGGTCGCGCTGTGCGCGGAGTGCGGCCTGGTGTCGCAGCTGCACCTGACCGGCGGGGGCCGGCTCACGCACTTCGTGTGCGTCGACGGTGACGGCGCGGTGCTGATGCCGTGCGGACGTTGCCGACAGCTGCTGTGGGAGAACGGCGGACCCGAGCTGCTGGTCATGACGAGGTCCGGCGTCCGCCGGATGGACGAGGTGCTCCCGGATGCCTTCGGCGCCGACGACCTCGCTTGACCTCGGGGCGGAGGAGTTCCGGGCCGACCCCTATCCGTGGCTCGCGGAGGAGCGGCGGCGGGCGCCGGTCGCCTGGCACGAGGGTATGCAGATGTACCTCGCCCTCGACCACCGCTCGGCTTCTGCGGTGCAGCGCAACCGGCACCTGGGCCGGATCTGGCGCGATCGGGAGCCGACCGACTTCCTCGAGCCCTTCAACCTCCTGCACCGCAACCAGATGATGGAGAACGAGCCGCCCGAGCACACCAGGCTCCGCCGGCCGGTGGCGGCCGCCTTCAACCGTGGTCATGTCGAGCGGCTCCGTCCGCGCGTGCGGGAGCTCGCGCACGGGCTGCTCGACCACGTCGACCCAGCCGGCTTCGACGTGGTGGAGGGGTACGCCGAGCCGCTGCCGGTGCTGGTCATCGCAGAGCTGCTGGGAGTCCCGTCGTCGTACGCCCCGCAGCTGCGTGCATGGTCACAGGCGATCGTGCGGATGTACGAGGTCGGCCCCGCCCCGGAGGTGGTCACCGCGGCGGTGGACGCCTCGTCGGACTTCGCGGCCCTCGTCCGCGAGCTGGTCGATCAGCGGCGGCGCGTCCCCGCGGACGACCTGGTCACCGACCTCGTCGGCACTGAGCTGTCCGACGACGAGGTGGTCGCCTCCGTCGTCCTGCTGCTCAACGCCGGGCACGAGGCCTCGGTCAACGTGTTCGGCAACGGGCTGGTCGCGATGCTGCAGCGCGGGCTGCGACCGGGCCCGGACCCGGCCGCGACGGTGGAGGAGATGCTGCGCTTCGACTCCGCACTCCAGCTGTTCGAGCGCACGGCGACGGCTCCGGTGGTCATCGGTGACGTGGTCGTGGAGCCGGGACAGAGGATCGCCGCTCTGCTCGGTGCCGCCAACCGCGATCCGGTCGTGTTCGAGGCGCCGGACACCTTCGACGTCGGTCGCGACCCCAACCCCCACCTGTCCTTTGGGGTGGGGGTCCACTTCTGCCTCGGCGCGCCGTTGGCCCGCATGGAGCTGGCGGAGTCGCTGAGCGCGCTGTTCGACCGGTTCCCCGGACTCCGGCTCACCGGCCGCCCCGAGCAGCGGGGCACCTTCGTGCTGCGCGGCTACCGACACGTGGAGGTTTCGGCATGACGGATCAGCACCACGCCGTCGAGGTGATCATGACCAAGCGTGACGGCGGCGAGCTCCACGACGAGCAGATCGACTGGGTGATCGACGCCTACACCCGCGGCGTGGTCGCCGACGAGCAGATGTCCGCGCTGGCCATGGCGATCCTGCTGAACGGGATGTCTCGTCGCGAGGTGGCCCGGTGGACCACCGCGATGCTGGAGTCCGGGGACCGGCTGAACTTCTCCGCGCTCTCGCGGCCCACTGCCGACAAGCACTCGACCGGTGGCGTCGGGGACAAGATCACGCTCCCGTTGGCGCCGCTGGTCGCCGCCTGCGGCGTCGCGGTGCCGCAGCTGTCGGGGCGCGGGCTCGGCCACACCGGCGGCACGTTAGACAAGCTGGAGTCGATACCGGGCTGGCGCGCGTCGCTGACCACCGCAGAGATGCTCGACCAGCTCCAGGAGGTGGGAGCGGTGATCTGCGCGGCCGGGGAGGGCCTGGCGCCGGCGGACAAGAAGCTCTACGCGCTCCGGGACGTGACCGGGACCGTGGAGTCGATCCCGCTGATCGCGTCGTCGATCATGAGCAAGAAGATCGCCGAGGGCACCGGCTCGCTGGTGCTCGACGTGAAGGTCGGGAGCGGTGCCTTCATGAAGGACCTCGACCGGGCCCGGGAGCTGGCCGAGACCATGGTCGCGCTCGGGTACGACGAAGGTGTCCGGACGGTCGCCCTCCTCACGGACATGGGCACCCCCTTGGGCCGCACCGCAGGCAACGCCCTGGAGGTCAGGGAGTCCGTCGAGGTGCTGGCCGGGGGCGGACCGGACGACGTCGTCGAGCTCACCCTGGCCCTGGCCCGCGAGATGCTCGCCTGCGCCGGACGGGAGGACGTGGATCCCGCCGACCGGCTCGCCGACGGCTCGGCCATGGACGTCTGGCGTCGGATGATCTGCGCCCAGGGCGGCGACCCGGACGCCGACCTCCCGGTCGCGCGTCACACCGAGGTGGTGCCCGCCCCGGCCACCGGCGTCGTCACGCGGCTGGATGCGCTGGCCGTGGGTACGGCCGCCTGGCGTCTCGGTGCGGGACGGCCGCGGCAGGGGGAGCCAGTGCACCATGGGGCCGGCGTGGAGATCCACGCCCGACCCGGTGAGCGGGTGCGGGAGGGCGAGCCGTTGCTGACCCTGCACGCCGACGAGCCGAAGCGCTTCGACCGGGCACGATCGGCCCTGGACGGCGGCATCGAGGTCAGCCCGGCCGAGCCCGGCGGCACCGGCGGGGGCGGCTCGGCCTCCTCCGACCCCGGGTACCGCCGCCCCCCGCTGATCCTCGACCGGATCACCGCCTGACCCCCGAGTCGGCGCTTGTGCACGCGCAAACCCCGCCGAGTCGGCGCTTGTGCACGCGCAAACCCCGCCGAGTCGGCGCTCGTGCACGTGCAAACCCTGCCGAGTCGGCGCTTGTGCACGCCGAGCGCTGTCAGCCGTGCATGAGCAGGACGACCGTCTCGGCCACGCACGCCGGCTTGGCCACGTCCTCGATCTCGAGAACGTAGCGGGTGATCATCTGCTTGCCGGCGGGGACGTCCACCACCTCGGCGATCGTCGCGGTCGCCCGGATCCGTGAGCCGACGGGGACGTGGTGGGGGAAGCGCACCTTGTTGACGCCGTAGTTGAGCTTCGCCCCCATCGTGTCGATGTGGAACAGCTGCGAGGCCAGCAGCGGCACCAGCGAGAGCGTCAGGTAGCCGTGGGCGATGGTCCCGCCGAAGGGCCCGCCCGCGGCGCGAGCCCGGTCGACATGGATCCACTGGTGGTCCCCGGTGGCGTCGGCGAACGTGTCGACGCGCTGCTGGCTCAGCGTGAGCCAGTCCGTCGGGCCGATCTCCTCGCCGACAGCAGCGGTCAGCTCGTCGAGACTCCGGAACACCCGCACGTCGACCTCCTGGCAGATCGGGTGGACCACGCCCACGAATCCCTCAGTGGTTCGATGGACCCATGTTCGAACCTAGCGGGCCAGTGCCCCCGGCCCGTGAGAGCGGGGCGCCGTCGGACCTGGTGAGGCGCGCGCCCAAGGTGCTGCTCCACGACCACCTCGACGGCGGCCTGCGGCCCGCGACCATCCTGGAGATCGCCGACGAGATCGGGCACCCGCTCCCGGCCTCGGATGCCGCCTCGCTGGGATCGTGGTTCACGGAGGCCAGCGACTCGGGATCGCTGGTGCGCTACCTGTCGACGTTCGACCACACCGTCGCGATGATGCAGCGGGCCGACGACCTCCGCCGGGTGGCCCGCGAGTGCGTCGAGGACCTCGCCGACGACAACGTCGTGTACGCCGAGGTGCGCTACGCGCCCGAGCAGCACCTGACCGGCGGGCTGACGATGCCGGAGGTCGTGGACGCGGTCCGGGAAGGGCTCGCCGAGGGCGAGGCCGCCGCGGCATCGGCAGGACGTCCGATCCAGGTCCGTCAGCTCCTCACGGCGATGCGGCACCAAGCCCGGTCACGGGAGATCGCCGAGCTCGTCGTCGCCAACCGGGACCGCGGCGTGGTGGGCTTCGACATCGCGGGCGCTGAGGCGGGGTACCCGCCCACGCGGCACCTGGATGCGTTCGAGTACCTGCAGAGGGAGAACGAGCACTTCACGATCCACGCGGGGGAGGCCTTCGGGCTGCCGTCGATCTGGCAGGCGATCCAGTGGTGCGGCGCGGACCGGCTCGGCCACGGAGTACGCATCATCGACGACATCACCGTCGACGCGGCCTCCGGCGAGGCGACGCTGGGCCTGCTCGCGGCGTACGTGCGCGACAAGCGGATCCCTCTGGAGATGTGCCCGACGTCGAACGTCCAGACGGGTGCGGCGCCGTCGATCAGCGAGCACCCGATCGGCCTGCTCGCACGGCTGCGCTTCCGGGTGACGGTGAACACCGACAACCGGCTCATGAGCGGGACCTCGGTGAGCATGGAGATGCAGAAGCTGGTCGACGCGTTCGGCTACACGGTCACCGACCTCCGCTGGTTCGCCATCAACGCGATGAAGTCGGCGTTCCTGCCCTTCGACGAGCGGCTGGCGATCATCAACCACCAGCTCAAGCCGGCGTACGCCGCGCTCGGCGCCTGACCGCCCACCGGGGCAGCTACCGCGGAAGGGACCGCGCGCAGGCCACGCCGCGAGCCACCCACTGCCGCAGGGCGGCATCGGTGCGGACCGCCTCCTCGTCCACCCGCAGCCAGCCCTGCATCGCCCGCCCCCGCATCTGGAAACGGTCCACGTGCGGCTCGGCCAGCAGCTCCTCGGTCTGGGACGGGTCGACCCGGAGCAGCATGCCGCCCTGGCTGCTCGCGCTCGCGGCGAGCTTCCCGTCCACCAGGAAGGCCAGGCCGCCGAACATCCTCTTCTCGGTCAGCCCGACCTCGTCCCGGACGACCTCACGGATCCGCCCCGCGAGCTCCTCGTCAAACGCCATGGCCGGAAGTATCCCGGCCGGGATCGTGCGAGGGAACCACGGAAAAGGAACCGGATGCTGCGTGCCAGCCCGCCGGAGGGTCCTCACCGACCAGGCCGTCCACGGCCTCCCGCAGGAGGTCTGCATGGCCGGTGTGCCGGCCGTACTCCTCGATGAGGTCGCACACCAGACGCCGAAGGCTGGCGTGGCGACCGTCCTGGTCGGAGACGTGGATGAGCTGGTCGAGCCCACCCTCGGCCAGGGCGGCGTCGAGGATCGTCCTCGACCTTGCGACGGCGTCGTCCCACAACGAGTACAGCGTGTCGGGCGTGTCCTCAGCGGCGGATCTGAACTCCCAGTCCGGCTCGGCGTCCCAGTCGACGGTCTCCCACGGGGCGCCGGTCGACTCCCCGCGCAGCCTGGTGCGGAAGTAGTACGCCTCCACGGCCGCGAGGTGCTTGAGGAGGGCACCGATGGTCAGCGTCGAGGATCCGATCCGCGTCTGCAGCCCGACCGCGTCGAGGGCGTCGGCCTTCCACCGGAACGTGGTGCGGAGCCGGTCGAGAGCCGCGACGAGGTGCGCGGCCTCGGTGCCGGCGAGGGGTGGTTCCCAGGGGTAGTCGCTCTCCGTCATGGCGCCACCGTAGGACGTGAGGCGCCTCGTCCGCTTGCTCCGCCGCCCGAAGGTCCCGGAGGCTTGGCGGCATCGCAGCTGGTTCCACCGAGGTGCAACGCCGGGCGCCGCTGGGACGACGTAGTGGATGTGACGGACGCGGAGATGACGCAGGCAACGCTGGAGCAGGTGTTCCGGGAGCAGCGACTCCCGCTGCTCCGCCTGGCCTACCTGATGTGCGGCTCCCGGGAGCTCGGTGAGGACATCGTGCAGACGGCGTTCGTCAGCGCTCACGAGCGCTGGTCCGCGATCGACGACCCGGCGGCGTACCTGCGGCGCGCGGTGGTCAACAGGGCCAAGGACGAGCAGCGGCGCCACTACCGGCGACGGGGTCGCAGCGGGATGGAGGGCGAGCAGGCCAGGGAGCCGATCAGCCACCTGCCCGAGATCGACGAGACCTGGCGGTCGATCCGGGACCTCCCGGCGGCACAGCGGGCCGTCGTCGTCCTGCACTACTACGAGGATCTCCCGCTGGTGGAGATCGCCGCCGTGCTGGATCGTCCGCCGGCCACCGTCAGGTCCGACCTCCGGCGGGCCCTCGACCACCTTCGGAAGGCATTGTCATGAGCATCCCTACGCTTCCTCCCCCGGACGCGGCCCTCGAGGACCGGATCCGCGCCACTCTGCACGCCGTCGCCTCGACGGTCCGGGAGACGTCGGAGACGTCGGGGACGGCCGCTCACGGGACCGGCCGCACTTCTGCTCGCCCGACCGCCCACGCCCGTCGAGGGCGCCGGCTGGCGCTCGTGGGGGGCGCTGTCGCCGTCACGACCGCGCTGGCCGCGGCGGCAGTGGTCAACGTCGGGCCGGAGTACGTCGACGAGCTGCCACCGGACCACGTCATCGTGTCGGGCGAGGCCGACGGCGGTCGCTACTGGCTCGTGGAGATGACCCGCCGGGTCGGGTGCGCGGAACCGCCGCTCGGCGTCGAGCTGGTCATCGAGGAGGGCAACATCATCGGGCAGGAGTGGAACAGCTTCGGCCTCGGCTACGGCGACGTGACCGGTGGAGGCTGCGACCACGACTCGTCCGCCGCTCTGCGGGACCCGGCCAGGGCCTACTCGGGCGGCGCCTTCTCGGGAGACACGTTCCTCGTCATGTACGCCGTGCATCCTCGCGTCACGGCGCTGACCGTGACCTTCGACGACCGCGACACGGCGACGCTGCCCGTCCACCGCGTCGACGGTGCGGGCTACACGGTCTTCGAGGTCCCGTCCTCAGCGGACTCCTACACCGTGCGGCTGCTCAGCGGCGACGCACCCGTGCCCGGATCCGAGCAGTCCCGTGAGGTCCCGACGCCCTGAAACAGCAGGCGCAGGGGCCGTGCTTCCCTCCCCGAGGCGGAGCGGAGCGGCATATCGACCGAGGCGCGGGCGTTGAGCACCGCGATGACACTTCGACTCGCGGTCCTCGGGGACTCGATCGCCCACGGCGTCGGTGCCCAGCACACCTCCCACACCCTCGCTGCACGGCTGCGCGAGAGGCTGGTCGCTTCCGGCCTGTCCACGGAGTCCCGGGTGTTCGCCCGGTCCGGGGCCCGCAGCAGCGACCTGGCTCGCCAGGTACGCCGGGCGCTCCCGTGGCGCCCCGACCTGGCACTCGTGGTCGTCGGCGCCAACGACCTCAGCCACTCGGTGCCACCCCGGATCGCCGCACAGGCCCTCCGGGACGCGGTGCGGACCCTGCGCCGGGCCGGCGCGGAGGTCGTGTCGGCGCCGGCACCCGACCTGAGCGTCGTGCCGCACGTGCCGCCGCAGATGCGCGGAGCCCTCCGCGAGGCCGGCGGGCGGCTGCGGAGGGCCCAGGTCGAGGCGGTGCTGGACGAGGGTGGACGGGTGGCCGACCCGGAGGCGCAGACCTCTGCGCTGTTCGGCGAGGACGGGTCCCTGTTCTCGCCGGACCTGTTCCATCCCTCCAGCGCCGGATATGCCGTCATCGCCGAAGCGCTCGCCCCGGTCGTCCTGGACGCGGCGATCAGCGCAGCACGCAGCGACGCACCCGCTCGTACGCCTCCGGGCTGCTGACCACCTCGCAGCCCGTGCGCTCGGCGCGCGCAACGATCGCCGGGTCGGCACGGAGCAGGGCGACGCCCCGGCGGACCAGCACCCAGGGGGGCTTGCGGGCCTCGCGGAGGTCGCGCGTGAGCCGACGCCAGAACGTCACCCCGCGCGGGTTGTGGACGCAGACGGCGTCGGCGAGCATCCCGTCGGCGCGGCAGTCGGGGACGACCTGGTCGGCGAATATCCCCTCTGCGAGCACGTACGCCGCGTCCCCGAGCTCGACGAGGCGGTGGCCGACCCGGCTGTCGGAGGCGATGTCGTAGACGGGGACGTCGACGGCGCCCGACGCGCACAGCGTCCGCAGTGCCGTCACGGCCTGCTGCCGGTGCCAGGCGCGCGGGTCGTCCCAGTCGACGATGGGCTTCCCTCCGGCCAGCGTCACGCGCGGGAGCTCGGGGTCGTCACCGGAGCGGTAGAAGTCGTCGAGATGGACCACCGGCAGCTGCAGCTCGGCAGCGAGCCGCTCACACAGGCGCGACTTGCCCGAGCCCGACGCCCCGGCCACCACGACGACCCGAGCTCGCATGACAGGACCGTACCGACCCGGCGGAACCGTCCCGGTTCCCTGGAGCAGGCCCTGGAGCGGGTCCCTGCCGCGCTCGACCGGACGGGTCCAGCGCACGAGCGGCTGTCGTGACCCTCAGGTGCCGATCGGGTGCCAGACCGTCTTGGTCTCCAGCAGCCAGGTCATCCGGTCCAGCCCCGGGTCCGTCGCCCAGTCGTCCTGGGCGGGCCGGCGCACGCGCTTGAGGTTCTCGGCGGCGTCCGCCTCGAGCGCGGTGGCGCCGTCGGGGTCACCCAGGGCGCCGGTGAGGTCGAGGGCGTTGACGTCGAGGTGGGAGGCCAGCGTCGGCGCCGTGTCGGTGAGCAGCCCGGTGAGCACGTTGACCACGCCGCCGGGCACGTCGGAGGTGGCGAGCACCTCCGCGAAGGTCACCGCGGGCAGCGGCCGGCGTACCGACGCAGCGACCACCACGGTGTTGCCCGTGACCACGGCCGGGGCGACGACGCTGACCAGCCCCAGCAGCGACGACTCCTGGGGAGCGAGCACCCCGACGACGCCCGTGGGCTCGGGCACGCTGAAGTCGAAGTACGGCGCGGCCACCGGGTTCGTGCCGCCGACCACCTGGGCGAGCTTGTCCGCCCACCCGGCGTACCAGACCAGCCGGTCGACCGCCGCGTCGACGAGCCCCTCGCTCACCCGGCGGGTGGCGCCCTCGGCGCGCTGCACCTCCTCGGCGAGCTGTGCCCGCCTCCCCTCGAGCACCTCGGCGACCCGGTAGACGACCTGACCGCGGTTGTAGGCGGTCCGGGCGGACCAGCCCGGGAACGCCTTGCGGGCGGCGACCACCGCGTCGCGCGCATCCTTGCGGGAGGCGTGCGCGGCGTTGGCCAGGAAGCCACCGGAGGCGTCGGTGACCTCGTAGCTGCGTCCGGACTCCGAGCGGGGGAAGGCGCCACCGATCGCGAGCTTGTAGGTCTTGCGCACGTCGATGCGTGTCATCGCAGGTAACCCTCCAGACCGTGGCGGCCGCCCTCCCGGCCGTAGCCGGACTCCTTGTAGCCCCCGAACGGCGACGTCGGGTCGAGCTTGTTGAAGGTGTTCGCCCACACGACGCCCGCGCGGAGCCGGTCGGCGGTCCACAGGATCCGGGAGCCCTTGTCGCTCCACACGCCGGCCGAGAGGCCGTAGGGGGTGTTGTTGGCCTTCTCCACGGCCTCGGCGGGGGTGCGGAAGGTCAGCACCGACAGCACCGGGCCGAAGATCTCCTCCCGGGCGATGCGGTGGGCCTGGCTGACGCCGGTGAACACCGTCGGCGGGAACCAGAACCCCTGCGAGGGCAGGTCGCACGGCGGCGACCAGCGATCCGCACCCTCCTGCTCGCCGATGTCGGAGAGCTCGCGGATCTTCGCCAGCTGTTCGGCGGAGTTGATCGCCCCGACGTCGGTGTTCTTGTCCATCGGGTCGCCCACCCGCAGCGTGCTCATGCGACGCTTCAGGCGCTCGAGCACCTCGTCGGCCACCGACTCCTGCACCAGCAGCCGGGAGCCCGCGCAGCAGACATGCCCCTGGTTGAAGAAGATGCCGTCGACGATGCCCTCGACCGCCTGGTCGACCGGCGCATCGTCGAAGACGATGTTGGCGGCCTTGCCGCCCAGCTCCAGCGTCAGCCGCTTCTCGGTGCCGGCCACTGCCCGGGCGATCTGCCGACCGACGTCCGTCGAGCCGGTGAAGGCGACCTTGTCGACGTCGGGGTGTGCCACCACCGCCCGGCCGGTGTCTCCGGCGCCGGTCACGATGTTGACCACGCCGGGCGGCAGGTCCGCCTGTCGGCAGATCTCGGCGAAGAGAAGGGCCGAGAGCGGCGTGGTCTCCGCCGGCTTGAGGACCACGGTGTTGCCGCACGCCAGCGCCGGGGCGATCTTCCAGGCCAGCATCAGCAGCGGGAAGTTCCAGGGGATGACCTGGCCGGCCACCCCCAGCGGCCGCGGGTCCCGACCCGGGAACGCGTAGCGGAGCTTGTCGGCCCAGCCCGCGTAGTAGAAGAAGTGCGCTGCCGCGAGCGGCACGTCCACGTCGCGCGACTCCCGGATCGGCTTGCCGTTGTCGAGCGTCTCGAGCACCGCCAGCTCGCGCGAGCGCTCCTGGAGGATGCGGGCGATCCGGAAGAGGTACTTGCCGCGTTCCCGCCCGCTCATCCGCGACCAGGTGCGGGTGTACGCGCGCCGCGCCGCTCGGACCGCGAGGTCGACGTCGGCCTCGTCGGCCTCGGCGACCTCGGCGAGCACCTCCTCGGTGGCCGGGCTGATCGTCTTGAACGAGCCGCCGGCGACCGGCTCCACGAACTGCCCGTCGATGAAGAGGCCGTAGGAGGAACGCAGGTCGACCACCGAGCGGGACTCCGGCGCCGGGGCGTAGTCGAAGACGGGGCTGGTGCGGTCGAGCGGCGCGGTGCCGCCCACCGACTCGGGCGGCTGTTCAGGTGACCCTTCAGGTGACCGGTCAGGTGACTGGTCAGGTGAGGGGGCGGGAGGCTGGTGAGATGACATGGATCAGTCCAGGGTGACGTAGTCGGGACCGGAGTAGCGACCGGTCCGCTGCTTGGTGCGCTGCATGAGCAGGTCGTTGAGGAGGCTGGAGGCGCCGAACCGGAACCACGCCGGGTCGAGCCAGTCGGGCCCGGCCACCTCGTTGACCACGACGAGGTGCTTGATCGCGTCCTTGGCGGTGCGGATGCCGCCCGCTGGCTTCACCCCGACCATCCGCCCGGTGGCCTCCCGGAAGTCACGCACCGCCTCCAGCATCACCAGCGCGACCGGCAGGGTGGCTGCGGGGCTCACCTTGCCGGTCGAGGTCTTGATGAAGTCACCGCCGGCGAGCATGGCCAGCCACGAGGCGCGGCGCACGCTGTCGTAGGTCTGCAGCTCACCGGTCTCCAGGATCACCTTGAGGTGAGCGCGGCTGCCGTCCTCGCGGCTGCACGCGGCGAGCACCGCCTCGATCTCCTCGAAGACCTGCAGGTAGCGGCCGGTGAGGAAGGCGCCGCGGTCGATGACCATGTCGACCTCGTCGGCGCCCGACGCCACCGCTGCACGTACGTCGGCCAGCTTCACCTCGAGGCTCGCGCGTCCCGAGGGGAACGCGGTGGCGACCGAGGCGACCTGCACGCCACTGCCCCGGACCGTCTCCTTCGCGACCGTGACGAGGTCGGGGTAGACGCACACCGCGGCGACCGGGGGGCAGGCCGGGTCGGTCGGGTCCGGACGCATCGCCTTGCTGGCCAGCGCGCGCACCTTGCCCGCGGTGTCCTGGCCCTCCAGCGTCGTGAGGTCGACCATCCGCACGGCCAGGTCGAGCGCGAACGCCTTCGACGAGGTCTTGATGGATCGGGTGCCGAGCATGGCCGCGCGCGCCTCCGCCCCCACCTGGTCCACCCCGGGCAGGCCGTGGAGGAAGCGCCGCAGGGCAGCGTCCGAGGCGGCCACCTCGGCGAGGTCGTGCGGCGTGCTCGCGGCGAGGGGCATCGGGCAAGTCTAGGTGGCGCGGGCACAATCGATGCATGGCCGTGCAAGCACCCCGGGACAGCCCGGTGCAGAGGTTCAAGCCCACCAGCGGCACGTTCGTGGGGGTGGCCGGGCTGGTGGTGGCGGTCGGACTGATCGGCTTCGTCGCGGCGACCGAGCCGGACATCCGGGGGCTCCAGATCTGTCTTGGGGTGGCCATCGTCGCGGTGTTCATCTGGATGACCCTGCTGCGTCCTCGCGTGACGGCGTACGAGGAGGCGCTGCTCCTGCGCAATGCGGCCAGCGACGTCGAGGTGCCGCTGGCCGCCATCGACGCGGCGGTGGTCCGGCACACGTTGAACGTCTGGGTCGGCGAGCGCCGCTACGTGTGCGCGGCCATCGGCCGGACGTCGCGGAGCATGCTCACGAAGGGCCGGCCGGGTGCCTCGGCCGCGCTGGGGCTGGGCATGAGCGGGGACAGGATGAGCCCCGACCAGTCCGCCAAGATCGGCACCGGGACCGACTACCCGAGCTACGTCGAGCAGCGGATCGAGGACCTCGCCCGGGCCGCCCGGCAGGCCTCGGCGGCCACCCCGACCCCGGTGCGCCGTCGCTGGGCTGTCCTCGAGCTCGGCGCCCTCGCGGTGCTGGGGGCCCTGCTGGTCCTCAGCCTGCTGGTGTAGCGGCGGCGGTGGCGGCAGGCCGGTGACCGCTCAGAGGCCGGCAGCCACGGCGAGGTCGGCGCGGATCGCGTCCAGGCGGCCGGCCGCGGCGATCCGCGCCGCGTCGACGGCGTCCTGCGCTGCTGCGGTGCCTGCGTCGAACCCCTGCTCGACCGGCACCACCACCTCGAGGTAGCACTTGATCTTCGGCTCGGTGCCGGACGGCCGCACGATGACCCGCCCGCCGGCGGCCAGCCGGTATCGCAGGCCGTCGGTCGGCGGCAACGAGTCGGTGCCCCGGCTGAGGTCCTCCACCTGCTCCACAGCGAACCCGCCCAGCCGTGAGGGCGGCGCCGATCGCAGCCGCGTCATCGCCTCGGTGATGACGGTGAGGTCGCTGACCCTGACGCTCAGCTGGTCGGTGGCGTGCAAGCCGTGGTCCACCGCGATCTCGTCGAGCCGGTCCACGAGGCTGCGGCCCTCGGCCTTGAGCAGCGCCGCGAGCTCCACCACGCGCAGGGCGGCCGAGACGCCGTCCTTGTCCTTGACCTGCTCGGGCGCCACGCAGTAGCCGAGTGCCTCCTCGTAGCCGAAGGCGAGTCCCGGGATGCGACCGATCCACTTGAACCCGGTCAGCGTCTCCTCGTAGGGCTGCCCGTGCCGCGCGGCCATCTTGCCCAGGAGCGAGGCGGACACGATCGACACGGCGTAGGTGCCCTCGACCCCGCTGCGGAGGAGGAAGTCGCCGAGGAGCGCCCCGACCTCGTCCCCGCGGAGCATCCGCCAGCCGTGCGGGTCGGGGACCGCGACCGCGCACCGGTCGGCGTCGGGATCGTTGGCCACCACCAGGTCGGCGCCGACCTCGGCGGCGAGTGCCATGGCGAGGTCCATCGCCCCGGGTTCCTCGGGGTTGGGGAAGCTGACCGTCGGGAAGTCGGGGTCGGGCTCCGCCTGCCGGGGCACCACGTGGGGGCGGGCGAACCCGGCGCGTCCGAACGCCTCGACGACGGGCGAGCCGCCGACGCCGTGCAGGGGGGTGTAGACGACGCTGAGGTCGCGGGGTCCCGCCGGATCGGCCAGGGCGGCCACCGCGTCGAGGTAGGCGTCGAGCACCTCGTCACCCAGCACCTCGCCACCGTCACCTCGCGGGACCGAGGCCAGTGAGCCCACCGCCTGGATCGCGGCGGCGATCTCGGTGTCGGCGGGTGGCACGATCTGGCTGCCGTCACCGAGGTAGACCTTGTAGCCGTTGTCCTGTGGCGGGTTGTGGCTGGCGGTGACCATCACGCCGGCGACACACCCCAGGTGCCGGATCGCGAACGCGAGCAGCGGGGTCGGCAGTGGCCGGGGGAGCAGCAGCGCGCGGAGCCCGGCGCCGGTCATCACCTCGGCGGTGTCCTGGGCAAAGGCCTCGGAGTTGTGGCGGGCGTCGTACCCGATGACGACCGCGTCCCCGTCGGTGGCGCCGTGGTCGTACAGGTAGGCCGCGAGCCCGGCAGCCGCCCGCAAGACGACCACCCGGTTCATGCGCATCGGACCCGCGCCGAGGGGGCCGCGCAGCCCGGCCGTCCCGAACTCGAGCGTGCCGGAGAACCGGTCGGCGAGGTCGGCGGCAGCGGTCCCGCCGGCGTGCGCCTCCGCCTCGGTGATCAGCCGCTCCAGCTCCGCGCGCGTCGTGGGGTCGGGATCCTCGGCGGCCCAGGAGCGGGCCTTCGCCACCAGGTCGGTCGGGTCGGTCACCCGCACCAATCTAGTCAGCGGTCACCGGTTCCTGGCCGGTCGCCTTCCGGGCGCGGTAGGCGGCGACCGCATGGCGGTTGCCGCAGGCGACGCTGCAGAACCGACGCGAGCGGTTGCGGGTCAGGTCGAGGACCACGCCGTCGCAGCCGTCGTCGGAGCACGTGCCCAGCCGGGACAGCTCGTCGGTGCGGATGAGGTCGATCATGGCCATCGCTGCCTCGACCGCCAGGCGGGTGGGCAGTGGAGCGTCGGACGGGACGGCGTGCAGGTGCCAGTCGAACGGCTCGTGCCGCACCAGCTGGGGGAGGGCGCGGGCCTCGGCGAGGATCGTGTTGACGAGCGTGACGGCGTGCTCGCGGTCGCTGGTGAGCAGCTCGCGCAGCAGCGGGCGCAGCACGCGGACCGCCTCGAGCTCTGCCTGGTCGCGGTCCCGTCGTCCGGTGAAGGAGAACGCGGCGTAGTACTCGTCGAGGTCGTCGAGCGTCACCAGGGTGTCCGGTTCCTCGGCGGTGTTGACGAGGGCGACGGCCGCTTGGAGTGACGACTCGGTGTCATGGGCAAACATGATGTTGAAAGATTACCGCCTTGCTCGTAGTGTCATCTGCCATGACCACGTTTGCTCCTGACATCACCTCGGTCGGGCCGCCTCGAGCCGCGGACCCGGGGGGCCGGCTGGTGAGCGGGCTCGGGTTCGCGGTCCTCGCGGCGGCGAGCTTCGGGATGTCCGGGGCCTTGGCGCGGGGGCTCCTCGAGACCGGGTGGAGCGCGGGTGCGGCGGTCCTCGCCCGAGTCGCCCTCGCGGCGCTCGTGGTTGCCCCGTTCGGCGTGGCGGCGCTGCGCGGACGCTGGCACCTGCTGCGCCGCAACGCCGGCCTCGTCGCGACGTACGGCGTGATGGCGGTCGCGGGGGCACAGTTCTGCTACTTCTCCGCGGTGTCGACGATGCAGGTCGGACCGGCCATCCTGATCGAGTACACCGCGCCCGCGGCCGTCGTCGTGTGGCTCTGGCTGCGCCACGGCCAGCGGCCGGGCGCGGTGACGGTCGCCGGCGCGGCGGTCGCCGGTGTCGGGCTCCTCCTCATCCTGGACCTGCTGTCCGGGGCGGAGCTGAGCACGAGCGGGGTGCTCTGGTCGCTGGGCGCGATGGTGGGCGCCGCCACCCACTTCGTGATCTCGGCCGACGAGGACAACGGGCTGCCGCCGCTGGCGCTCGGTGCCGGCGGGCTGGTGGTGGGAGCCGCGGTGCTGGGCGTCCTGGGCGTGCTGGGTGCGCTGCCGATGCACGCCTCGACCGCCCCGACGACCTATCTCGGCCGGCCGTTCGCCTGGTGGGTGCCGGTGGCGTTCCTGGGGCTCGTGACGGCGGCGGTCGCCTACACCAGTGGCATCGCGGCGAGCCGCAGGCTGGGGTCCCGGCTGGCGTCGTTCGTGGCGCTGCTCGAGGTGGTGGCCAGCGTCGGCTTCGCCTGGCTGCTGCTCGGTGAGCTGCCCGGGCCGGTCCAGCTCCTCGGCGGGGTGCTGATCCTGCTCGGTGTGATCTGCGTCAAGCTCGGCGAGCCCGGGGCAGCTGTGGCCGGGTCAGCGCTTGCGGGCGGTGAAGACCGGGGTCGAGCGCTTGAGGGCCGCCTCCCGGGCGATCCGGGTGTTGACGTTCACCAGCAGCGCTAGCTGCTCGGCCCGCTCGCGCGCGAAGGTACGCCGTGGACTGCTGTTCCAGGTGCCTTCGAAGAGCCGCTTGGCGGCCGCGACGGCGTCGGGGGAGCGGGTCTTCAGCCGCTCGACGAGCTCGTCGGCGGCGCTCATCGGGTCGTCGGCGACCTCGGTGACCAGCCCCAGCTCGTGGGCGCGGCTGCCGGAGACGGTGTCGCCGGTCATCGTGAGCAGCTTGGCGGTGTCCATGCCCACCACCTGGGCGAGGCTGCGGATCCCCGCCATGTCGGGGATCAGCCCCCACTTGGCCTCCAGCACCGACCACTGCGCGTCGGGGGTGGAGATGCGGAAGTCGGCGCCGAGCGCGATCTGCAGGCCGCCGCCGTAGCAGTGGCCCTGGACCGCTGCCACCACCGGGACCGCCAGCCGCCGCCAGCCCCACGCCGCCTCCTGGAAGACGTTCGTCCCGCGCAGCAGCGAGGGGATGAACGACCGCGCGACCTGCGGGGGGTTGCGCAGCGCCGCCCCCAGGTCGAGGCCCGCGCTGAACGACTCGCCCGCGCCGGTGAGCACCACGCCGCGCAGGCTCTTGTCCTGCCGGAGCCGCCGGCTCGTCGCGGCGAGCTCGGCGAGCATGTCGAGCGTGAGCCCGTTGAGCTTGTCGGGGCGGTCCAGCCAGACCCGGGCGACCCCCTCGTCGACGGTGCAGGTGATGTTGCGCGCGGAGCGGCTCGTCATGGCCAGATGCTACGCAGCGGAGGGGGCCTCACAGCCGCGGTACGACGGCGCCGAGCAGGTCCCCCATGCGGGTCGCGGCGGCGCGTCCGGCCGCAAGGACCTCCTCGTGGTCGAGAGGCGTGGCGCTGATGCCGGCGGCCAGGTTGGTGACCAGGGAGATGCCGAGGACCTCGAGCCCGGCCTCCCGCGCCGCGATCGCCTCGAGGGCCGTGGACATGCCGACGAGGTCGCCGCCGATGGCAGCCACCATCGCGATCTCGGCCGGCGTCTCGTAGTGGGGTCCCGGGAACTGCACGTAGACGCCCTCGTCGAGGCCGGGGTCGACCTCGCGGCACAGCGCCCGCAGCCGTGGCGAGTACAGATCGGTCAGGTCGACGAAGGTCGGGCCCTCGATCGGACTGGTCGCGGTCAGGTTGAGGTGGTCGCTGATGAGCACCGGCGTACCGGGGGCCCAGGCCTCGTGCAGCCCACCGCACCCGTTCGTCAGCACCACCACCCGACACCCCGCCGCGGCGGCCGTCCGGACGCCGTGGACGACGGCCCGGACACCGTGACCCTCGTAGAGATGGGTGCGTCCGAGGAACACCAGCAGGCGGCGGTCGCCGGCGCGGACCGACCGGATCCGCCCGGCGTGGCCCTCGACGCGGGGGGCGGCGAACCCCGGCAGGTCGGTCACCGCCAGGTCGGCCGTCGTCTCGCCGAGAGCGTCGACGGCGGGCAGCCATCCCGACCCCAGCACGAGGGCGACGTCGTGGGTCTCGACCTCGGTCAGCTCGCGCAGCCGGTCGGCTGCTGCCGCCGCGGCTGCGGCGGCGTCGCCCGGCGGAGGTCCCGGCGGGTCGCTCGGCGGGTCTGGGGCCGGGGCGGTGATCACCTCGGCAGCGTAGTCAGAGGCCGCCGGAGCGGCAGGGCCTGTTCCGCATGGCCGCGACGTAGTCGCTCGGGGCGTCGGCGGCCTCGGCGGCGGCGGCGAGCACGCCGAGGTACGACGCGGACGGCAGCCCGCCCTCGTAGGCGTCGAGCACGTAGGTCCACGCCAGCTGCTCGCCCCGCATGGTGGAGACCCGGACGCGCGTCTTGAGGTAGAGCCCGGTGGTCGCGCCCTCCCAGTCGTCGAGGACCGCCATGTCGTCGTCGGTGACGTCGTACACGGCGACGAAGACCTGTTCGAGCGGATCCTCGACCACCGTCGCCAGCGGCCCGTCCCAGCCGATCTCCTCCCCACCGAACGTCATCCGCCAGCCGCGCAGCCATCCCGTGCCCTGCATCGGCGAGTGGGGGCAGCGAGCGCTCATCGTGTGCGGGTTCAGGTTCGTCCCGTACGCCACGTAGAGGGTCACGGGCCGCAGCGTAGCGAGCCGGCGGCCGGCCGAGCCTGTCGAGACGCCGCGGGGGCGGTGGGACAATGGCCTGGTGACTCATGTGGCGATCCTCGGCGGCGGGCCCGGCGGCTACGAAGCGGCGCTGGTGGCCGTCCAGCTGGGTGCCGAGGTGACCGTCGTCGACTGCGAGGGGATCGGTGGCTCGGCGGTCCTCACCGACTGCGTTCCGAGCAAGACCCTCATCGCGACGGCGGAGGTGATGGCCGGGTTCGAGGTGGCCCCCGAGCTCGGGATCACCCTCGGCGGTGGCGGCTCGCCCCAGGTGGAGGTCGACCTCGCCCGGGTGAACAAGCGGGTGCTCCAGCTGGCCGGAGCGCAGTCCGACGACATCGAGAGCCGGTTGACCCGCGACGGCGTACGCGTGCTGCGGGCGACCGGGCGGCTCGACGGGCCGCAGCGGGTGGTCGCCACGACGCCCGAGGGGACCGAGGAGACGCTCGAGGCCGACGCCGTGCTCGTGGCCACCGGGGCGTCGCCGCGCACGCTCCCGACCGCCCGACCCGACGGTGAGCGGATCCTCACCTGGGAGCAGGTCTACGACCTCGACCGCCGTCCCGAGCACCTCGTCGTCGTCGGCTCGGGGGTGACCGGCGCCGAGTTCGCCGGTGCCTACAACTCCCTGGGGCTCGAGGTCACGCTGGTGTCGAGCCGCGACCGGGTGCTCCCCGGTGAGGACGCCGACGCCGCAGAGGTGCTCGAGGAGGTCTTCAGGCGGCGCGGGATGACGGTGCTCTCGAAGTCGCGGATGGCCGCCGTGGAGCGCGAGGGCGACGCGGTGACCGTCCGGCTCGAGGACGGCCGGACGGTCCAGGGCTCCCACTGCCTGCTGGCCCTCGGGTCGGTTCCGAACACCGACGGCATGGGGCTGCAGGAGTCGGGCGTCACTCTCGACGAGCGTGGGTTCGTCGTCGTCGACCGGGTCTCGCGCAGCTCCGCCCGGGGGGTGTACGCCGCCGGTGACTGCACCGGGGTGCTCATGCTGGCCTCGGTCGCCGCCATGCAGGGCCGCATCGCGATGTGGCACTTCCTCGGCGACGCCGTGGCGCCGCTGGACCTCACGACCGTCTCCTCCAACGTCTTCACCGCACCGGAGATCGCCACCGTGGGGTGGACGCAGCGAGCCGTCGACGCGGGGGAGGTCGAGGCGGAGGCGGTGCTGCTGCCGCTGGCCACCAACGCCCGGGCGAAGATGCAGGGAGTCCAGGACGGGTTCGTGAAGCTGTTCTGCCGACCCGGCACCGGCAGCGTCGTGGGTGGCGTCGTGGTCGCGCCGAAGGCCAGCGAGCTGATCCACGCGATCGCGATCGCGGTGGCACAGAACCTCACCGCCGACCAGCTCGCACACGCCTTCACCGTGTACCCCTCGATGAGCGGCTCGGTCGCCGAGGCGGCGCGACGGCTTCACCGTTTCCACTGACCGAACCTGGTGACCTGCTGACTGGTTCTCCTGCGCCGGTTGCGGTCGGCGGCCATGATGGGCTGGTTCGGATGTCACTTCTCGGGGGTCTCATGAGGTCTCGACGCGCGGCCGCGATGCTGCTCGCCCTGGTGATCGCGGCGACCGGCGTACCGCAGCTGCTCGGTGCCGGTCCGGCCGCTGCCGGGGTGAGCGTCAACCAGGTCTACCGGGTGCCCGACTCCGGTCGGTTCACCGTGCACGGCCACGGCTACGGTCACGGGCACGGGATGTCGCAGTTCGGCGCCGAGGGAGCGGCCCGGCAGGGCCTCGGCTACCAGGAGATCCTGGCGTTCTACTACCCCGGCACGACGCTGCGCAGCACCCGGAGCAAGGTGCGGGTGCTGATCAGCGCGGATACCACCGACGACGTGGTCGTCGAGGCGCGGCCGGGGCTCAGGCTCCGGGACCGCGGCGCCGGGGAGACCTACAGGCTGCCGAGGAGCACCGGCACGGACCGTTGGCGGCTGACGACGGACAGCCAGAACCGTGACGTGGTGGAGTACCACGACCGCAACGGATGGCACGGCTGGTCCCCAGGAGGGTCCCGTGCGTTGACCGGCGAGGGCGAGTTCCGCGCCCGAGGTGCGCTGACGCCGTCGACGCCGTCGGGCAAGCGCACCTACCGGGGCTGGCTGCGTGCCGCCCGTCCCAGCGCCTCCTCGACCGACCGGGACACCGTCAACGTCGTCAAGCTCGACGCCTACGTCAAGGGCGTGGTGCCCTCGGAGGTCTACACGTCCTGGAGGCCCGCGGCTCTCCAGGCCCAGTCGGTCGCGGCCCGCACGTACGCCGCCTTCGACCGCGCCGCCCACCGCGACCGGTACTACCAGATCTGCGACACCACGTCCTGCCAGGTGTACGGCGGCAAGGACGGCGAGGTCGCCAGCACGAACGCCGCCGTCGACGCGACCGCGGGCAGGATCCTGACCCACGGGGGTGGGCCTGCCTTCACCCAGTTCTCCTCGAGCTCGGGCGGCTGGACCTCGGCCGGGAACTTCTCCTACCTGCCGGCGAAGAAGGACCCCTACGACGACTGGTCGGGCAACCTCGTCCACTCGTGGTCGACGACGCTGAGCGCTGCGACCATCGAGCGTGCCTACTCGTCCCTGGGCCGGCTGCGATCGGTCCGGGTGACGAGCCGGGACGGCAACGGGCAGTGGCAGGGGCGGATCGTCAGCATGGTGCTGGAGGGCAGCCGGAACGACGTACGGATCAGCGGGGACGAGTTCCGTTCCCGCTTCGGCCTCCGCTCCACGTGGGTCTCCTTCTCCTCCTCCTGATCCCCACCCCCCGCCGAGTCGGCGCTTGTGCACGCCGAAACCCCGCCGAGTCGGCGCTTGTGCACGCCGAAACCCCGCCGAGTCGGCGCTTGTGCACGCCGAGGTCGTGCGTTCACGCCGACTCGGCAGGGGTTGGGCGTGCGTTCACGCCGACTCGGCGGGGGGTGGGTCAGTCCTTGAGCTCGCAGACCACGGCGCCGCTGGTGACGGTGGCGCCGACCTCGGCATGCAGACCGGTCACGGTGCCCGCCTTGTGCGCCTTCAGCGGCTGCTCCATCTTCATGGCCTCGAGCACCACGATGACGTCGTTCTCGGCGACCTGCTGACCTTCCTCGACCGCGACCTTCACGATCGTCCCCTGCATCGGCGAGGTCACCGCATCGCCGGACGCCGCCGCCCCCGCCTTCCGGCCCGCGGCCCGCTTCGGCTTCTTCGCCGCGCCGCCGACCGGCATGCCGGCGGACAGCCCGAAGCCCGCGGGGAGGACGACCTCGAGCCGCTTGCCGCCCACCTCGACGGTGACGCTCTGCCGCTCCTCGGCCTCGTCCGGCTCCGCACTGTCGCCGGAGTACGGCGGGACGTCGTTGACGAACTCGGTCTCGATCCACGACGTGTAGACGCCGAACGCGGTGCCGTCCCCGATGAAGGCCGGGTCGTCGACGACCTTGGCATGGAACGGGACGACCGTCGGCATGCCCTCGACGACGAACTCCGCGAGGGCCCGGCGTGAGCGTGCGAGAGCGTGGTCGCGGTCCCGTCCGGTGACGATGAGCTTCGCGACCAGGGAGTCAAAGGACCCGGGAACGGTCTCCCCCTCGTCGTAGCCGCCGTCGAGGCGGACGCCGGGGCCCGAGGGGACGTGCCACCTGGTGAGCGTGCCGGGCGCGGGCATGAAGTTGCGCCCGGCGTCCTCGGCGTTGATCCGGAACTCGATCGAGTGGCCGCTGATCTCCGGGTCGGCGTAGCCGAGCTCCTCACCGGCGGCGATGCGGAACATCTCCCGCACCAGGTCGAGCCCTGTCACCTCCTCCGAGACCGGGTGCTCGACCTGCAGCCGGGTGTTGACCTCGAGGAACGAGATGGTCCCGTCCTGGCCGACGAGGAACTCGCAGGTCCCGGCCCCGACGTACCCGGCCTCTCGCAGGATCGCCTTGGAGGAGTCGTAGAGGGTGCGCAGCTGCGCCTCGGAGAGGAACGGCGCCGGCGCCTCCTCCACCAGCTTCTGGTGCCGCCGCTGCAGGGAGCAGTCGCGGGTGGAGACCACGACCACGTTGCCGTGCCGGTCGGCCAGGCACTGGGTCTCCACGTGCCGCGGCCTGTCGAGGTAGCGCTCGACGAAGCACTCACCGCGCCCGAACGCCGTCACGGCCTCCCGGACCGCCGAGTCGTACAGCTCGGCGACCTCGTCCTCGCTGCGGGCCACCTTGAGACCACGCCCGCCGCCCCCGAACGCGGCCTTGATCGCGATCGGCAGGCCGTGCTCGCGTGCGAAGGCGACGACCTCGTCGGCGTCCGCCACCGGGTCGGGCGTCCCCGCGACCAGCGGGGCCCCCACCTTCTGGGCGATGTGGCGGGCCTGCACCTTGTCGCCCAGTGAGTCGATCGCGGCCGGCGGCGGGCCGATCCAGACCAGCCCCGCGTCGATCACCGCCTGCGCGAACGCGGAGTTCTCCGCCAGGAAGCCGTAACCGGGGTGCACCGAGTCCGCGCCGCTCCGGCGAGCGACGTCGACGATCTTCTCGATCGAGAGGTAGGACTCGGCCGGAGTGGCGCCGCCCAGGCTGTGCGCCTCGTCGGCCAGCCGCACGAAGAGCGCGTCCCGGTCCGGATCGGCGTACGCCGCGACGCTGCCGATCCCGGCGTCCTTGCAGGCCCGGACGACCCGGACCGCGATCTCGCCCCGGTTGGCGACCAGCACCTTCTGCAGCGGTCGGATCGTGGAACTGCTCGGGGACTTGCTCTCGGGCACGGCCGGCTCCTCGGCTCCTCGACGGATCGCTCGGAGTCTAGGGCCCCGGAAGGGTCAGCCGGTGGCGAGGTCACGCTGGCGGAGCGACACGAACCCCGCCGCGACGCACAGCGCGGCGACCCCCGTCATGGTGAGCAAGGGCGCCCAGGACAGGGGCTCCAGGGGCACCTGTGGGGCATGGGAGTACGGCGAGAGATCGACGAGCCAGGCGGGAAGCGACAACAGCTCACCCAACCACCCGGCCACGAAGAAGCCGGCCAGCAGCAGCCAGACCCCCGAGAGCAGCGCGGGAACCCCACCGAAGAGCGCGAACGCCAGCCCACCCACGAGCAGCACGGCCGGCAGGTAGACCAGGGCGCCGCCCACCATGTCCTCGATCCGGCCGGGATCCGACAGCACCACGGCGCTGGTGACACCGGCACCGAGACCTGCCGCGGTGAGGACCGCCAGCGTGCCCGACGCCGAGACCAGCAGCCATCCGGCGGCCCACCGGGTGCGCGAGGTCGGGGTGGACAGGAGCGGCTCCACCCGGTGCGTGGTCTCCTCGGCACGCAGCCGCAGCACCGAGCCCAGCGTGAACCCCGTGGTGACCAGCGCCAGGATCAGCAGCACCGTGGCGGCGTAGGCGTCCACGATGTCGACACCGGAACGGGCAAAGACGTCCTGCATCGCCGAGTTGCCCGCCACCATGTCGTCCACCTCGGCGGCGACCGAGCCGAACATCACCCCCAGCAGTGTCATCCCGACCGTCCAGCCGAGAAGCATGCCGCGCTGGAGGCGGAGTGCGAGCCCCCAGGCGCTGCCGAGCCGAGGTGACGCCGCCGGAGGCCCGGGTCGCGCGGCGACCAGCCCGCCGCCGAAGTCGCGCCGCGTGGTCAGCCACCCGGCGGTCGCGATCAGCGCCACGGCGAAGGTCAGGCAGAGCCCGAGCGGCCACCACCGTGGTCCCGCGAAGGCGTGCACCCCTTGCGCCCACCCCAGCGGCGACGCCCAGCGAAGCCCGTTGTCCGCGACGTCGCCGACGGCCCGGAGCACGAACGCGACGCCGAGCGCGGTCAGTGCCAAGCCGACCGCCTGGCGGCCGTGCTCGACCACCTGCGCCGCCACGAGGGCGACCCCCGTGAACACCAGCCCGACCGAGGCGACCGCGCCGCCGAAGACCAGCGAGTCTGCGGCGGCGAGGTCGACGCTGAGGAACGAGACCACCACGCTGGCACCGACCAGCAGCGACGCCGCGCAGGCGAGGATGCCGGCGGCGAGGAGGTCCGCCTGCCTGCCGAGGACGCCCGCCCGCACGAGCTCCGTGCGCCCCGCCTCCTCGTCGGCGCGGGTGTGCCGCACGGTCAGGAAGATCGCCATCAGGGCGATGCCGATGATCGCGACCTGGCTGACCTCGAAGACGGTGATCCCGCCGATCGTGCCGAGCGCCACCGGAGGACCGCTCAGGGCGATCGACGCCGCGCTGCCGCCGATGGTGGCTTGGTACGTCGCCTGGGACGCGGCGGTGTCGTACAGCCCCTGCACCGCGGCGACCGAGGAGTAGATCAGACCGGTCAGGCTGAGCAACCAGACCGGCAGCACCACGCGGTCCCGCCGGAGCGCCAACCGCACCAGCGTCATGGTGCCGGTGAAGCGGGTCATCGCCGGGAGCCCCCTGAGGTGTCGACGGGCCGGTCGGCTGCCGGTGCGCGGAGCGAGTCCAGGTGCCGGTCGCCGGGCCGGTCGCCGGGCTGCTCGGCGGGGCGCTCGCCGGGCTGGTCGCCGTACTGGGCCAGGAAGAGTTCCTCCAGGGTGGGGGGATGGCTCTCCAGCGAGCGGATCCCGCGGCCGGCGAGAAAGCTGATGACCGTGGAGAGATGCTCGTTGTCGACCTCGAGCCTGACCCGGTCGCCGACCAGGTCGAGGACCCGCACGCCGCGGAGCGACCCGACGTCCGCTGGCGGCTGCACCGTCTCCGCGAGCACCATGGTGCGGCTGGCCCGGCGCAGGTCGCTCAGCGTGCCGCTCTCCACGGTGCGTCCGGCCCGGATGATGCTCACCCGGTCGCACAGCTCCTCGACCTCGGCGAGGATGTGGCTGGACAGCAGCACCGTCCTGCCCTCGTCCCGGACCTCGCGGATGCATTCCTGGAACACCTCCTCCATCAGCGGGTCGAGGCCGGAGGTGGGTTCGTCCAGGATCAGCAGCTCCGCTCTCGACGACAGCGCGGCCACCAGCGCCACCTTCTGCCGGTTGCCCTTGGAGTAGGCGCGGCCCTTCTTGCGCGGGTCGAGCTCGAAGCGCTGCAGCAGCTCGTCCCGGCGAGCGGTGTCCACGTCCCCGCGCAGACGCCCCAGGAGGTCGATGACCTCCCCACCGCTGAGCTGCGGCCAGAGGTTCACGTCGCCGGGGACGTAGGTGAGCCTGCGGTGCAGCGTGGTGGCGTCCCGCCACGGGTCACCGCCGAGCAGCCGCACCTCGCCACCTGTGGCACGCAGCAGCCCCAGCAGGATGCGGATCGTCGTGGACTTGCCCGCCCCGTTGGGTCCGAGGAACCCGTGCACCTCGCCTGCGCGGACGGTGAGGTCGAGCCCGTCGAGGGCCCGGAACCTGCCGAAGTCCTTGACGAGGCCCTGGACCTCGATGACGGCCACCATGGCCTCAACGTAGCCACGGGGCGGCCCACCTCGGTGGGGCTTTCCTTCCTGTCCGGGGGAGACTGTGGTCATGTCGTACGAGCTGTCCGAGGACCATGAGTCGTTCCGTCGCGTCATCCGTGACTTCGCCGAGAAGGAGATCGCGCCCCACGTCGCCGCGTGGGACAAGGCGCACCACTTCCCGGTCGACCTGGTGCGGACGATGGGGGAGATGGGGCTGTTCGGCCTCACGGCGCCGGAGGAGTACGGCGGCGCGGGTGAGGACGGTGACTTCACCAGCCTGTGCGTGGCGATCGAGGAGATCGGCCGGGTCGACCAGTCGGTGGGGATCACCCTCGAGGCGGCCGTCGGGCTGGGCGTCAACCCGATCCTGACCTTCGGCACGCCGGAGCAGCGGGAGCGCTGGCTGCCCGACCTGGTCGCCGGCCGGGCGCTCGCCGGCTTCGGCCTGACCGAGCCAGGGGCAGGATCCGACGCCGGCGCGACGCGCACCCGCGCCGACCTGGTCGACGACGAGTGGGTGCTCAACGGCGCCAAGCAGTTCATCACCAACTCCGGCACCGAGATCACCTCGCTCGTCACGGTGACCGCCCGGACCGGGGTCGTGACGGGCCCCACCGGCGAGGAGCGGCCGGAGGTGAGCACCGTGCTGGTCCCGGCGGGCACGCCGGGGTTCACCGTCGAGCCGGCGTACGACAAGCTCGGCTGGCGCATCTCCGACACGCACCCCCTGACGTTCACCGACGCCCGGGTCCCCGCCGACCACCTTCTCGGGCAGCGGGGCCGGGGCTTCGCGCAGTTCCTGGCCACCCTGGACGACGGGCGGGTCGCGATCGCGGCGCTGGCGGTGGGATGCATCCAGGCGTGCCTGGACATGAGCGTGCAGTACGCCGGGGAACGGGCGACCTTCGGCGGGCCGATCGGCCGCAAGCAGGGCGTCGCCTTCCAGATCGCCGACCTCGAGGTGATGCTGCAGGCTGCCCGGGCGCTGACCTACAAGGCGGCGGCGATGAAGGACGCCGGTCGCGCCGAGGGGGCCGGCATGAAGGAGTTCAAGCAGGCAGCCGCGGTGGCCAAGCTCTACGCCACCGAGTCCGCGGTCACGGCCACCCGGATCGCCACCCAGGTCTTCGGCGGCTACGGGTTCATGGAGGAGTACCCGGTGGCCCGCTTCTACCGCGACGCCAAGATCCTCGAGATCGGCGAGGGCACCTCCGAGGTCCAGCGCATGCTCATCGCCCGCGGCCTCGGCCTGCCGGTCGAGTGACATCGCGGCGTCGGCTCCGGCCTCGTCCGATCGGGCGCGCGCTCGGCGCCGCGCCCGATCGGACGAGGCGGGGTCAGGCGCCCTGCCGCAGCTCCGGCCGCCACAGCGCGTGCCAGGGATGGCCGAGCTCGGCGAGCATCTCGCGCAGCAGCGGCAGGCCGATCCCGACGACCGTGTGCGGGTCACCCTCGATGCCGGTGACGTAGGCGCCGCCGAGACCGTCGATGGTAAAGGCTCCGGCCACGTGCAGCGGCTCACCCGTCGCGACGTACGCCGACACCTCCTCGTCGTCGAGGTCGGCGAAGTGGACCACCGTGCGGGCGGCGCGGGCGAGCTCGCGGCCGGTGGCGGTGTCGACCAGGCAGTGTCCGGTGTGGAGGACGCCGGAGCGCCCCCGCATCGCCCGCCAGCGACGAGCCGCCGCGGCGGGTGTGCCGGGCTTGCCGTGGATCTCCCCGTCGAGCTCGAGCACGGAGTCGCAGCCGACCACGAGGGCGTCGGACAGCCCCGCCGCGACCGAGCGGGCCTTGAGCTCGGCGAGCGCCTCCGCCAGCGCCTCGGGGTCGTCGAGGACGACCGACGACTCGTCCACTCCGGACACGACCACCTCGGGGTCGAGGCCGGCGGCACGGAGCGTGGCGAGCCGGGCCGGCGACTGGGACGCCAGCACCAGCCGTGGCCGGCTCACAGCCGTCTCAGGGAGGCCATCAGCGGGTCGAGGCCGACCGAGCCGAGGTCGAGGGCCTCGCGGTGGAACGTCTTGAGGTCGAAGTCGGCGCCGTGCCGCGCGCGGACCTCGTCGCGGGCCTGCAGCCAGAGCCGCTCGCCGACCTTGTACGACGGCGCCTGCCCCGGCCACCCGAGGTAGCGGTTGACCTCGAACCGGAGCGTCGCCTCGTCCAGGGCGCTGTGGAGGCGCATGAACTCGAACCCGAGCTCGGGGACCCACCGCTGCCCGGGGTGGAAGCCGAACGGGTTGTCGCGAGGGATCTCGAGCTCGAGGTGCATCCCGAGGTCGACGACGACGCGGGCCGCCCGCATGGCGTGGGCCTCGAGCATGCCGAGCCGGTCGGCGGGGTCGGCCAGGTAGCCCAGCTCCTCCATCAGCCGCTCGGCGTACAACGCCCACCCCTCGCCGCTCCCGGACACCCAGCACATCATCCGCTGCCAGCGGTTGAGCCGGTCGCTGCGGAAGGCGGTCTGCCCGACCTGCAGGTGGTGGCCCGGAACGCCCTCGTGGTAGACGGTGGTGAGCTCGCGCCACGGGCTGAAGCGGGTGACTCCCTCGGGGACCGACCACCACATCCGCCCGGGTCTGACGAAGTCCTCGCTCGGGCCGGTGTAGTAGATGCCGCCGTCGCGGGTCGGCGCGATGCAGCACTCGATCCGCCGTACCGGCTCGGGGATGTCGAAATGGGTGTCGGCGAGCTCGGTGAGGCTGCGGTCGGCGACCTCCTGCATCCAGTCGCGGAAGGCCTCCTCGCCCTCGATCGAGCGGTCGGGGTCGTCGTCGAGGGCGGCCACGGCTTCCGCGGTGCTCGCGCCGGGCATCAGCTCGCCGGCCACCGCGCGCATCTCCTCCTCGATGCGGTGCAGCTCCTCCCAGCCCCAGGCGTAGGTCTCGTCGAGGTCGACGGTGGCGCCGAGGAAGTAGCGCGAGGCCAGCGCGTAGTGGTCCCGGCCGGCCGCCTCCCGGTCCCGGCCGCGGGGCGCGAGCTCGTCGTGCAGGAACCGTCCGAACTCGGCGACCGCCTCGGTGGCGTCGGCGGCGTGCCGCTCGAGGTCCGCCCTCAGGGCACCCTCGGGTGCCTGCGCCACGAGCGTCGCGAAGGTGCTCGGTGTCGTCGTCTGCCCGGTCCACTGCCGCACCTGGCCGGCGACCTCGAGGTACTGCCGCTTCGCGGAGACCCGACCGGCGTCGGCGGACTCCAGCAGCGTGCGCCGGTAGCCGTCGAGGGCGCCGCGGACCTGCGAGAGCCTGGAGTCGATGTGGTGCCAGCCCTTCTCGGACCCGGTGTCCATGAGGTCGAAGCAGGACCGGAGGTCGTGCAGGCCGCTGACGATCACCGACACCTCGGACTGCGGGACGCCGGACTCGTCCCGCTCCAAGGTGAGCTGGAGCCGCTCCAGGAAGGCGTCGCGCGCGGCCCGTTCACGGTCGTCGGAGGGTACGGCGGCCGTGGCGGCGGCGAGCGTCCGGCGCACGAGCTCCTCGCGGGCGGCGAACCCCTCGGGGCTCAGGTCGGTGAGGCGGTCGTCGTGGCCGAGAACGCCGAGCTCGGTCGCGGCGACCGGGTCGAGGGCGGCGTACTCCTCGACGAAGGCGTCGCAGACGGCGTCGACGGGACGGTCGGTGGTGGGGGTCACCGGGACACCCTAGAGCCGCCGCAGGGCGGAGGATCACGGGTCCTTGGCTACGGTGAACGGGTGTCGCAGGCCGCCCGGTGGGCGTGGTTCGGGGTGGGTGTGCTGCTGCTGGTCACCGTGCCGGTTCTCCTCAGCGCCCGCACACCGGCCGTCGACGATCGGATCGGTGCCGCCGCGGTGCTCGAGCGCGTGCGTGCCTCACGCTCGGTGCCCTTCAGCGGGTACGCCGAGTCCGAAGGATCGGTGTCGCTGCCGTCCGAGGAGGCGCTGTCCTCGGTGGTGAAGCTCATCGGTGAGTCGGCCTCGATCCGGGTGTGGTGGGCGGGGCCGGAGGAGTGGCGCACCGCGATCCTGCGGCCCACCGGGGAGACCGACCACTGGCACCGCGACGGGGAGACGGTGCGGTGGGTCTACGAGTCGAAACGCGTCACGGTGAGCCCCGACGTCCCGATCCGGCTGCCGATCGCCGTCGACGTGCTGCCGCACGTGCTGGCCGACCGGGTGCTCGCGGGTGCCCGGCCCGAGGAGCTCACCCGGATCGAGGACCGGCACGTGGCCGGTCGCGCCGCGCTCGGCCTGCGGCTGGCGCCCGCCGATCCACAGGCAGGGGTCGACCACGTGGATGTCTGGGCAGACGCGAGGACCGGGGTGCCGCTGCGGGTCGACCTCTTCGGCCCCGCCGGCGGCCCGCCCGCCCTCAGCACCTCGATGCGTGAGGTGGAGTTCGGCCCGCCTGACCAAGCCGCGCTGACGTTCACCCCGCCCGAGGACGCCTCGGTCCACTACGACGACACGGTGGACCTCGCCGCGGCCGCCGACCGCTACGCCGACCGCACGGTCCCCTCCACGCTCGCCGGCCTGCCCTCCCGCGTGGCGGGGGTGCGCTCGGTCGGCGTGTACGGCAGGGGGCCGACGCTACTCATGGCCCTCCCGCTGCGCCACAGCGACGCCGAGCGGCTCCACGACGAGCTGGCTCGCCGGGCGGGCTCGACGTGCGCGGCGGAAGGGATCCTGGTCGGCACCGGCCCGTTGCACCTGCTGGTCACTCCGCAGTCCTACGGCGACGACTGGCTGCTCGCCGGCACCGTGACCGATGCGGCGGTCCGCACGGCGGCCGCCGAGCTCACCGGCGGCCGTGAGGAACGGTGCCCGTGATCCGGACCAGCGGGCTCACGAAGAGGTTCGGTCCCGTCCTCGCCGTCGACGGGCTCGACCTCGACGTCCGCGAGGGCGACGTCTACGGCTTCCTCGGCGCCAACGGCTCCGGCAAGACGACCACGGTCCGGATGATCCTCGGCCTGGTGCTGGCCACCTCCGGAGAGGTGGAGCTGCTCGGCCAGCCGATGCCGCGCCGGGCCCGGCGGGTCCTGCCCAGCGTGGGCACGCTCGTCGAGGGGCCCGCGGCGTACCCCCACCTGAGCGGGCGCGCCAACCTCCGGCTCTACGACGCGATGGGCGGCGCAGCCGGGCGCCGCGACCGCCGGAGGCGGGTCGACCAGGCGCTGGAGGTGGTCGGCCTTCAGGCGGCCGCCGACCGGCGGGTGCGCGGCTACTCCCTCGGCATGCGGCAGCGGCTCGGACTGGCCTCTGCCTTGTTGCAGCGCCCGAGGCTGCTGGTGCTCGACGAGCCCACCAACGGCCTGGACCCGCAGGGCATCCGGGAGATGCGCGAGCTGCTGCTGCGCCTGAACGCCGAGGGGGTGACGATCTTCCTCAGCAGCCACCTGCTCGCCGAGGTCGAACAGCTCTGCACCCGCGTCGGAGTGCTCGACCGGGGTCGGCTCGTGGTGCAGGCGGCGCTCGCCGACCTGCAGGCACCCACCGGCCGCACCGTGCTCGTCACCCCGGACCCGGCGGCGGCGGTCGGGGTCCTCGACGGCCGCGTCGAGCGGCGTGACGGCGAGCGGCTCCTGGTGCGCGCGGCCGACCCGGCCGCGCTGAACGCCGAGCTGGTGCACGCCGGCGTGCGGGTGCGGGAGCTGGCTCCCGAGAGACGGGGGCTCGAGGACGTGGTGCTGGAGTCGACGTCGGGCCTGCCGGGGGAGTCCTCGTGATTCGGACCGAGCTGGTGAAGATGCTTCGCCGGCCCCGCACCTGGGTGACGATCGCGCTGCTCAACGCGCTGCCCACGCTGGTCGCGGTCCTGCTCGCGGTGACCGACCTCGCGCCGGCGCCGGGCGAGGGCCCCGCTTTCCTCTCGGCCGTCCTCACCGACGGGACGCTCTTCCCGTTGGCGGCCCTGGCGATCGTGCTGCCGCTGCTGATGCCGGTCGCCGTCGCCCTGTACGCCGGTGAGGCGGTGGCCGGCGAGGCGGCGGCGGGGACGCTGCGCTACGTGCTGGTCCGCCCGGTCGGCCGGACCAGGCTGCTGGTCGCCAAGCTCGTCAGCATCCTGGCGTTCGTGCTGCTCGCCGTCGTGGTGGTCGCCGTGGTCGCCTACGGTGTCGGCGTGCTGCTCCTGGGCCAGGGCTCGGCCGCCACGGCGGGGAGCGTCACGGGGTTCTCCGGCACCAGCCTCTCCTCGGCCGAGATGGTCCAGCGCACCGTCATGGCGGTGATCTACGTCGCCTTGTCGATGCTGGGGGTCGCGGCGCTCGCGCTCTTCCTCTCCACGGCGAGCGACTCCGCCCTCGGCGCCGCGCTGGGCGCGCTGGCCTTCCTGGTGGCGTCGACCCTGCTGCTGACCCTCGACGCCGCCCAGGCGCTGCGTCCGTACCTGCCCACGCGCTACTGGCTGTCGTTCGTGGACCTGTTCCGTGATCCGATCCTGTGGCGTGACATCGTCCGCGGGGTGGTGCTGCAGGGCGTCTACGTGGCGGTGTTCCTCGGCGCCGCCTGGGCCAACTTCGGCACCAAGGACGTCACCAGCTGACCGGTCACGGCACGCACACGTCAGGGGCCGGCGGCCGGGGTGGCGGGGCGCCGAGGATCGTGCGGAGGGCAGCGAGCACCACCGCGTCGGCCGGCAGCCCGCCGTGCGAGGTCCTCGTGCCGGGGCAGACCGACTGCACGGTGAAGGCGAGGGCACCGTCGAGGTCGGCGCTGGACGGCGGGGTCACCGTCCGGTCCGCGGTCGTCCAGATGGAGGCGAACACCGGACCGGGTGGCGTCTCGTCCCCGGCGTTGAGGCGCCGCAGCAGGCGGCTGTCGGGCACCAGCTGCTCACAGGCCGCCGGACATCCGGCGTTCACCGCCAGCGCAGCCACGTCGGTTCCGTGGTGGGGTGAGCCCACGGTGAGCACGCGGCGGGCCAGGCTCGCCCCACCGTGGTCACGCACCCACAGCCGTGCCACCACGCCGCCGGCCGAGTAGCCCACCACGTCGACCGACGGGGCGTCGAGGTCGTCGAGGGTCCGCTGCGCGACGTCGGCCAGCGCCGCGGCCTGCTCGCCGAGGTCGCCGGTGCCCTCACCGAGCGGTCGCACCACCACGACGACACGTCCTTGGTCCTCGAGGACTCGGCGCAGCGGTTCCAGCGCAGCGGTGGACCCGCCGTACCCGCTGACGAGCAGCACCGGCCCGGGCTGGTCCTGGGGAACCGGTTCGACGGCTTCGCCGGTCGTGCGCAGCAGCACGACCCCGCCTGCCAGCGCCGCCACCGCGGCCGCCGCGAGAGCGAGCAGCACCAGCCGTCGTCTCGCCGGGGCCAGCGAGTCGAGCATCCGACCCTCCTCTGCCTGCGTGCGTCAGCGAGGCAGGGCGCTGGCCCGCCAGCCCCCTGGGCCGGCGGGCGGCGTGGCGCGCAGCGTGCGAGCGGGTGCGGCCCAGCTCGACGCCGGCTCCGGCTCCGAGGTGGCCTGCGCCGAGGCTGCGGAGGCCAGCCCCTGCAGCACCGCGACGAGCGCGGCGACCTCCTCCTCCGTCGCGTCGCCCTTGACGAGCAGCAGCGGAGTCGTCCCGGGCTGGACCGGCCCGTCAGGCTGAGGAGTCACAGCGGGATGTTGCCGTGCTTCTTGGGCGGCAGCGTGGCTCGCTTGGTCCGCAGCAGGCGCAGGGACCGGACGACCTCGGAACGGGTCTCGTGGGGATGGATCACCGCATCGACGTAGCCGCGTTCGGCCGCGAGGTAGGGGTTGGCGAGCTGGTCGTCGTAGTCGGTGACGAGCTCGGCCCGTCGCGCCTCCGGGTCCTCAGCGGCGGCGAGCTCGTTGCGGTAGAGGATGTTCACGGCGCCCTGGGCGCCCATGACCGCCACCTGCCCCGTGGGCCAGGCCACATTCACGTCGGCCCCGAGGTGCTTGGACCCCATCACGACGTAGGCCCCGCCGTACGCCTTCCGCGTGATCACCGTGACCAACGGGACGGTGGCCTCGGCGTAGGCGTAGATGAGCTTGGCGCCGCGCCGGATGATGCCGCTGTACTCCTGGTCCGTCCCGGGAAGGAACCCGGGCACGTCGACGAACGTCAGCACCGGGAGGTTGAAGGCGTCGCAGGTGCGCACGAACCGCGCGGCCTTCTCCGAGGCGTCGATGTCGAGCGTGCCCGCGAACTGCATCGGCTGGTTGGCGACGACACCCACCGGCCGGCCCTCGACCCGCCCGAACCCGACCAGGATGTTCGGCGCGAACAGCGGGTGGATCTCCAGGAAGTCCTCGTCGTCGAGCACCGCCGTGATCACGGTGTGCATGTCGTAGGGCTGGTTCGGCGAGTCGGGGATGATCGCGTCCAGCTCCAGGTCGAGCCCGCTCGGCTCGAGGTCGGCGATCTCTGCGTACGCCGGCGGCTCGTCGAGGTTGTTCTGCGGCAGGAACCCGACCAGCGCCTTGACGAACTCCAGCGCGTCGTCCTCGTCGGAACCCATGTAGTGGGCGTTCCCGGACCGGGTGTTGTGGGTGCGGGCTCCGCCCAGCTCTTCCATCGTCACGTCCTCGCCGGTGACGGTCTTGATGACGTCGGGCCCGGTGATGAACATGTTCGAGGTGCCGTCGACCATGACCGTGAAGTCGGTGACCGCCGGGGAGTAGACGTGACCGCCCGCGCAGGAGCCCATGATCAGGCTGATCTGCGGGATGACGCCCGAGGCGTGCACGTTGCGGCGGAAGATCTCGCCGTACAGACCGAGGGACACCACGCCCTCCTGGATCCGTGCCCCGGCGCCCTCGTTGATGCCGATGATGGGGCAGCCGGTGCGGATGGCGAGGTCCATCACCTTGCAGATCTTCTCGCCGTACACCTCGCCCAGGGAGCCGCCGAAGATCGTGAAGTCCTGCGAGAAGACACAGACCTGGCGGCCGTCGATGGTGCCGTAGCCGGTGACCACGCCGTCGCCGTAGGGGCGGCGCTTGCCGAGGCCGAAGTTCGTCGACCGGTGTCGCGCCAGCTCGTCGAGCTCGACGAACGAGCCCTCGTCGAACAGCTTCTCGATCCGCTCCCGGGCGGTCATCTTGCCCTTGGCGTGTTGCTTCTCGACCGCGCGCTCGGACGCGGCGTGCACGGCTTCGTGGAGTCGCCGGTCGAGGTCGGCCGCCTTGCCGGCGGTGGTGTGCACGTCGACCTGCTCGGCCCCGGTCTGCGCCTCGCCCTGCCCCTCGCCCTGCCCTTGCTCGAGTTCGGCTGCTTCGCTCACATCGGTCAATCTAGTGCTCGTGAGCTCCTCCGCGGCCAGCCGCCCACCTCTCGACGCAGCACGGCTGGCCCGCCTCGGCGTCCCGTGGTTGAGGGTCGAGATCCTCGAGGCCGCACCGTCGACGAACGCGGAACTGGCCGGAAGGGCCCGGGCCGGCGAGCCGGAGGGGCTGGTGCTGGTCGCCGAGCACCAGACCGCCGGACGTGGGCGCCTGGACCGCCGCTGGGAGACCCCGGCCCGGGCGGCGTTGACCTTCTCGGTGCTGCTGCGGCCGGATGTGGCAGAACGGCGCTGGCCCTGGCTGCCCCTCCTCGCCGGTGTGGCGCTCGTGGAGGGGCTGGCGGCGTACGGCGCACCGCCGTGCGACCTGAAGTGGCCCAACGACGTGATGTGCGGAGGTCGCAAGCTGGCGGGCATCCTCGCGGAGCGGGTGGACCCGGGCACGGGCACTGGTGGTGGCACGGGCACGGGGACGCCCTCCGGCGCCGCCGTCGTGCTCGGCATCGGACTGAACGTCTCCACGACGCGGGCGGAGCTGCCGCTGGGCACCGCGACCTCACTGGCGCTGCAGGCGCCCCAGCAGCCGGAGCCGGACCGGACGGAGCTGCTGGAAGCGGTGCTGCGGTCGCTGGCGGACCGCTACCGGGCATGGACCTCGGGAGGCGAGGCCGGTGAGGCAGAGCTGGCGACGGCCTACCGGGGGGTGTGCCGGACGCTGGGCGAGGAGGTGCGGGTGCAGCTGCCGTCGGGGACGCTGCTCGAGGGCCGTGCGGCCACGGTGGACGCCGGCGGCGGGCTGGAGGTCGAGACGGCCGACGGAAGAGTCACCGTGAGCGCGGGGGATGTCGTCCACGTGCGCCCCGGGAGGCCGGATGCGGCCGGCTGACGCGTGCCATGATGCAGCGTGGCTTTTCCCGACAAGCTGCTCAACGACGGGGAGCACGTGGTGCTGCACACCCGGACCCACGTCAAGGTGCTCCTGGGCGCGCTGCTGAGGCTGCTCGTGACGGTGTTCGTGGCGACCCTGCTGATCACGCTGGTCAGCCGAGAGGTCGGCGAGGGCGGACTGCGCACCGGCCTCCAGGTCGCGGTGGGGGTGGCCGCCGCCCTCCTGCTGGTGCTGCTCGTGGTGCGGCCGTTCCTGCGGTGGTACACGACGACGTACACCTTCACCGACCGCCGCTTCATCCAGCGTTCCGGGGTGGTGGCCAAGGAGGGGCGGACGATCCCGCTGAACCGGATCAATGGCGTCGACTTCGAGATGGGCGTGGTCGACCGGGTGTTCGGCTGCGGGACCCTGGTGGTGTCCGACGCGAGCGAGAACGGTGCCGTGCCGCTCCTCGACATCCCCCACGTCGAGGAGGTGCAGCGGATCGTCGCCGAGCAGCTGCACCAGCTCACCCCAGGGGACCGGCCGCTCGACAGCCGCAGCGACGACGGGACCTGAGGTCGACGGCGTGCCCCGATTCACCGCAGCGGACCTCGCCGAGGCGTCCGGCCTGAGCGAGCAGACGACCCGGCGCTTCTTCCGCGCGCTCGGCTTCCCTGACGCGGGTGACGAGCGGCGCTACACGCCGGACGACCGCGACGTCCTGGTCACGCTGACCGAGGCGGTGCGCGAGAGCGACGTCGACCTCGCGACCGCCGTGCGGCTGGTGAGGGCGGTGGGCCAGAACGTCGCCCGGATGTCGGACTGGCAGGTGGCTGCCCTCGCCTCACGCGCCGAGCAGCTCCAGGAGTCGCCGCAGGCCTCCGCGGAGACCCCCCGGCTCGATGGCACCCAGCGCATCGCCGAGCAGGTCTCCGACGCGCTGCAGCAGGTCCTCGTCCACTCCTGGAGACGGCACCTCGACGCCGCGATCTCCAGGCTCGACGCCGACCCCGGCGCCGACGAGCTCGGGCAGACGAGCCGGATCACCGTGGGGTTCGCCGACCTCGTGAACTTCTCGGCGTTGTCCAACGAGCTGGACACCAACCGGGTCGGTGAGCTCGTGGAGATCTTCGAGGCACGCTGCGGCGACGTCGTGGCCGGCTACGAGGGCAGGCTGATCAAGACGCTGGGGGACTCGGTGCTCTTCGTCGCCGCCGACCCCCCGCGCGGCATGGACATCGCCTGCTCCCTCATCGACGTCATCGGCTCCGACAGCCGGCTGCCCGACGTCAGCATCGGCGTCGCCACGGGAGCCGTCGTGACCCGGCTCGGTGACGTCTTCGGTCCGCCGGTGAACCTGGCCGCCCGGCTGACCGCCCTGGCCCGCCGCAACCGGGTGCTCATCGACGACGCGACGGCCGCCGCCCTTCCGGCGGGGGTGTTCGAGACCCGCAAGCTGACGGCCCGGCCGGTGCGCGGCTTCGGTCTGGTCGAGCCGGTGGCCGTCCGGCGGCTCTAGGCCGGCGTGGCTGCCGCGCCGTACAGACGAGGGTGAGTAGTCCGGCAGCCACACGGACGTAGTCCGATCGGGTCAATAGCAAGCCTTCGGCCTCGGCAATGTCCGAATTGCCCTGAAACTTACTTTATGTTTACCGTTCAGGGAGTGCAGGTCGAGCCCGACACCCGGCGCGCATGGCGCGACGGTGTCGAGATCCGTCTGTCGAAGAAGGAGTTCGAGCTGCTGCACGCCCTGATCCGTCGGGCTGGGCAGATCGTCAGCCGCGAGGAGCTCATGCTCGAGGTCTGGGACACCACGTTCTGGACCTCGGCCAAGACCATCGACGTGCACCTGGGGTGGCTGCGCCGCAAGCTCGGCGACGACCCCCGCCGGCCGATGCTGATCACGACCGTGCGCGGCCGCGGCCTCCGCTTCGAGCTCGAGCCGCCCGCCTGGAGCGGCAGCCGCACGTCGCAGGCCAGCTGAGCCCTTCCGCCGGCCCTGCACTGCCGGCGATCCCACCGGCGGCACCGCACTAGGCTCGGGGCCGTGAGCGGCACGAGCGGACCTCCGGTCCTCGCGGTCATCGGCGGCGGCCAGCTGGCCCGGATGATGGCGCAGGCAGCCATCGCCCTCGACCTGCCCCTGAGGCTGCTGGCCGAGGGTGAGCGCGTGTCAGCCGCCCAGGTGGTGCCCGACACGACCGTCGGCGACTACCGCGACCTGGCCACGCTCCGCACGGTCGCGGAGGGATGCTCGGTCGTCACCTTCGACCACGAGCACGTGCCGCCGCCGCACCTGGAGACGCTCGCCCGCGAGGGCCATGCCTGCCGCCCGGGACCCACCGCGCTGGTGCACGCTCAAGACAAGGCGGTGATGCGGGCGCGCCTCGACGAGCTCGGGATCCCCTCGCCGCGGCACGCCGTGGTCACGACGACGGAGGAGGTCGACCGCTTCGCCTCCTCGGTCGGCGGCTACCCGGTCGTCCTCAAGACGAGCCGGGGAGGCTACGACGGCAAGGGTGTCTGGGTCATCGACGACGCGCGTGCCGGCGAGGTGGCCTTCGCCGCCGCGGCGACCGTGCAGGGCGGCCGCGTGCTGGCCGAGGAGAAGGTCGGGTTCCGTCGCGAGCTGTCGGCGCTGGTGGCTCGGTCGCCCTCCGGGCAGGTGGCCGCGTACCCCGTCGTGGAGTCCGAGCAGCGCAACGGTGTCTGCTGGGAGGTCACCGCTCCTGCACCCGACCTGGCAGAGCCCCTGGCGCTGGAGGCGCAGCAGATCGCGATGACGCTCGCCGCGTCGCTGGAGGTCACCGGGGTGCTGGCCGTGGAGCTGTTCGAGACCGTCGACGGGCGCATCCTCGTCAACGAGCTCGCCATGCGGCCCCACAACACCGGGCACTGGAGCATCGACGGGGCGGTCACCAGCCAGTTCGAGAACCACCTGCGCGCGGTGATGGACCTGCCGCTCGGCTCTCCGGCGGCCCGTCAGCCGTGGGCGGTCATGGTCAACATCCTGGGTGGGGAGGGGCCGCTCGCCGACGAGCTGTACGCCGGCTACCCCCACGTCTTCGCCCGCGATCCCGACCTCAAGGTGCACCTCTACGGCAAGGAGGTGAAGTCGGGGCGCAAGGTGGGGCACGTGACGGCGTACGGCGACGACCTCGACGAGGTGCGCGCGCGTGCGCGGCATGCCGCGGCATGGTTCCGCGGCGAGCCGACCGACGACCTCGAGGACCCGGCACAGGAAGGAAGCCCATGAGCGGACCGCTGGAGGTGCCGCCCGTCGTCGGGATCGTGATGGGCTCGGACTCGGACTGGCCGACGATGAGGGCCGCGGCCGAGGCGTGCGACGAGCTCGGGGTGCCCTACGAGGCCGACGTGGTGTCTGCTCACCGCATGCCCGAGGAGATGCTCGCCTACGGCAAGGGGGCCGCCGGCCGGGGCCTGCGGGTGCTCATCGCCGGAGCCGGCGGCGCGGCGCACCTGCCCGGCATGCTCGCCGCGGTCACCCCCCTGCCCGTGATCGGGGTGCCGGTCCCCCTCCAGCACCTCGACGGGATGGACTCCCTGCTCTCGATCGTGCAGATGCCGGCCGGCGTCCCGGTGGCGACCGTCGGGATCGGCAACGCCCGCAACGCCGGGCTGCTGGCCGTGCGGATCCTGGCCGCGAGCGACGAGGCGCTGCAGG
>CADCUI010000019.1 GCA_902805845.1 uncultured Nocardioidaceae bacterium | reverse complement strand
GTGAGCGAGGAGGGGCCCACCTTGACCACGACGCGCTTGGCGGCGAGGACGCCGCGTCGGCTCACCGGTCCGGCCCGGGCGGGCCGTCGGGGGCGTCGGGGCCGTCGCTGGGCTCCGGCTCGTCCTGGCCGGTCGCGCCGACGCGGCGCGCCACGTAGGCCCTGGCCTCACCTTCGGCGCGCTCGCCGTACGCCGCGTCGATGGCCCGTCTCCGGCGGGCGGCGGGCCGCCGCTCGTCGAAGCGCTCGTCCTCGCCGCGCCGGGCGGCGAGCGTGGTGGCCCCGGCGTCGACCATCGGCTTGAAGTCGAAGACGACCGCGTTCTCCTCGGGACCGATGAGCACCGTGTCGCCCTCAGCCGCTCCGAGCTCGAGCAGCCGTTCCTCGACCCCGAGCCGGTTGAGCCGGTCGGCGAGGAAGCCGACCGCCTCGTCGTTGGCGAAGTCGGTCTGCCGGACCCAGCGCTCGGGCTTGTCCCCGCGGACCCGCCACCCCTCCGCGGCGCTGGTCACGGTGAAGTCGGCGCCGCTCGGGGCGCCCGCGGGATGGATGACGATGCGCTTCGGCTCGGGCGCCGGGCGGGCGGCGCGGGCCGCCGCCACGATGCTCGCCATGGCGAACGACAGCTCGCGGAGCCCCTCGTGCGTGGCTGCGGAGAGCGCGTGGACCTCGAGCCCACGGGCGCGCAGGTCGTCGATGACCATGTCCACCAGGTCGCGGCCGTCGGGCACGTCGATCTTGTTGAGGGCGACGAGCCGCGGACGGTCGGCCAGGCCGCCGTACCGCTCGAGCTCGGCCTCGATGACGTCGAGGTCGGAGACCGGGTCGCGGGATGGATCCATCGTCGCCATGTCGATGACGTGCACCAGCGCAGCACACCGCTCGACGTGCCGGAGGAACTCGTGGCCGAGCCCCCGCCCCTCGGAGGCCCCTTCGATGAGCCCGGGGACGTCGGCGACCGTGAACGTCACGTCTCCGGCGGTCACGACGCCCAGGTTCGGCACCAGCGTGGTGAAGGGGTAGTCGGCGATCTTGGGCCTGGCCCGGCTGAGAGCGGCGATGAGGCTCGACTTGCCGGCGCTGGGGAAGCCGACCAGACCGACGTCGGCGACGACCTTGAGCTCGAGCGCGACCGTGGCCTCGTCCCCCGGCTCCCCCAGCAGCGCGAACCCGGGCGCCTTCCGGCGGGCGCTGGCGAGCGCCGCGTTGCCGAGGCCACCGCGTCCCCCACGCGCGACGACGAGCTCCGTGCCGGGACCGACGAGGTCGGCCAGCACGGCGCCCGACTCGTCGGTGACGACGGTGCCGTCGGGGACCGGGAGCACGAGGTCTGCTCCGGCGGCGCCGTTGCGGTGGCCGCCGGCGCCCTGGCCGCCGTGGCCGGCCTTGCGGACCGGGCTGTGGTGGTAGTCCACCAGCGTGGTCACGTCCGGGTCCACGCGCAGGATGACGCTGCCGCCCGGGGCGCCGTTGCCGCCGTCCGGCCCGCCGAGCGGCTTGAACTTCTCCCGGTGGACGCTGGCGACGCCGTTGCCGCCGCGACCGGCGGAGACCCGAAGGACCACCCGGTCGACGAACGTCGGTACCGCCATGGTGGCTCCTTCCCGGGCGGGCGCGTGGTGTGCCGTGGAAACGATCAGGCGCCCTGCCGCGGACAGCAGGGCGCCTGGTAGGTCGTGCGGCCCGCGTGGCGGGCGGTGGGTGGTGCGGTCAGGTCACTGGGCCGTGGGGACGACGTTCACGACCCGACGGCCACGCTTCGTGCCGAACTCGACGTTGCCGCCGACGAGGGCGAACAGCGTGTCGTCGCCACCGCGTCCCACGCCCGAGCCGGGGTGGAAGTGGGTCCCACGCTGCCGGACGATGATCTCGCCGGCGTTGACGAGCTGCCCGCCGTAGCGCTTGACGCCGAGCCGCTGGGAGTTGGAGTCGCGGCCGTTCTTGGTCGACGCCGCGCCCTTCTTGTGTGCCATGTCGTGTCCTTGCTCCTGCGTTGCTGCGGGTTCGGGAGAGTCCGGCCGGCTGGTCAGCTGGCGGAGATGTCGGTGACCTTCACCTGGGTGTACTTCTGGCGATGACCCTGGCGCTTGCGGTAGCCGGTCTTGTTCTTGAACTTGAGGATGGTGATCTTGGGGCCCTTCGAGGCGCCGACGACCTCGGCGGTCACGGACGCGTTCGCCAGCGCCCCCGCCTCGGAGGTGACGTTCTCGCCGTCGACGAGGAGGAGCACCGGCAGCGTCAACGACTCGCCCACACCGCTGGTCACCTTGTCGATCTCGATGACGTCACCCACGGCGACCTTCTGCTGCGTCCCGCCACTGCGCACGATCGCGTACACCGCGACTCACTCTCCTGTCGTCCTGTCGTCGACCGCCGGCACCGGACACGGCTCACCCCGAGGCATCCGGGGAGCGGTCGAGGCGCGCGGCAGAGGGCACGCTGCGCGCACCGAGGCCCCAGTCTACGGAGCGACCGGGGAGGGGGTCAAAATGCCCGGCGGACGGCCGCCCCCACCCCGAGTCACGCTCCTCAGCGCTTGCGCGAACCCTTCTTCTTCACCGGCACGTGCGGCTGGCCGCCGACCTCGACGAGCGGCTCGCTCGACGGGTCGGCCTCCGCACCGTCGGAGTCCGTGGCCTGCTCGACAGGGCCTCCGTCGGAGTCGGGCGGTGTGGTGGCCGTCGGAAGCACGGGAGGGCCGGCGGGGCGCCGGGCTCCCACGCGGCGTACGGACGTCACGATGCGCGGCTCGGCAGGCACCGTCGGGGGCGCTGCTACCGGTGCCGGGGCGACCGGCTCGGCACCCGCTGTGGGCGGGGCAGGCGCTGCCGGCTCGACAGGCGCGACCGGCGGCTCGGCAGGCGCGACCGGCGGCTCGGCAGGCGCGACCGGCGGCTCGGCAGGCGCGACCGGCTCGGACGACGACTCCTCGACGACCTGGCCGTTCGCCACCGTCTCCGCCCTGGCCTCGGCGACCGACGGCTCTGAGCGTGCCATCGCGGCGAACTCCGCCGGTGTGGGCCGCCGTACGCCGGTGTCGCCGTCGCCGTTCGCCGCCGTGTCCCGCCCGTTGCCGCCGGACGAGGACGCACCGGAGTCCTCGCCCTTCCCGCGACCACGGCTGCGTCGGCCGCGACGGGGCTCGTCCTCCTCCTGCCTGCGCTGGGAGTCCACGGGTGCCTCGCGGACGTGCAGCCCCCTGCCGTGGCAGACCTCGCAGACCTCGCTGAACGCCTCGAGGAGCCCGGTGCCGATCCGCTTGCGGGTCATCTGCACCAGCCCGAGGGACGTGACCTCGGCGACCTGGTGTCGTGTCCGGTCTCGCCCGAGGCACTCGATCAGCCTCCTGAGCACCAGGTCACGGTTGCTCTCGAGCACCATGTCGATGAAGTCCACGACGATGATGCCGCCGATGTCGCGCAGCCGGAGCTGCCGGACGATCTCCTCGGCCGCCTCGAGGTTGTTCTTGGTGACCGTCTCCTCGAGGTTGCCCCCCGAGCCGGTGAACTTGCCGGTGTTGACGTCGACGACCGTCATCGCCTCGGTCCGGTCGATGACCAGCGAGCCGCCCGAGGGCAGCCACACCTTGCGCTCCAACGCCTTGGCGATCTGCTCGTCGAGGCGGAACTCGGCGAAGGCATCACGCTCGGAGTCGTCGTGCTTCTCCAGCCGCTCGGCGAGGTCGGGTGCTACGTGGCGCACGTAGCCCTCGACCATGTCCCAGGCGTCGCTCCCGGACACGACCAGCCGGGCGATGTCCTCGGTGAAGAGGTCGCGGACCACCTTGAGGGTCAGGTCGGGCTCGCCGTACAGCAGCTGCGGGGCGGACGACGAACCGCCGCTGTCGACCTTGGCGGAGATGTCCTCCCAGAGCGCCTTGAGGCGTTCGACGTCGCGGGTCAGCTCGGCCTCGCTGGCGCCCTCGGCCGCGGTCCGCACGATGACGCCGGCCGTCTCGGGAACGATCTCCTTGAGCAGCGTCTTGAGCCGGTTGCGCTCGTTCTCGGGCAGCTTGCGGGAGATGCCGCTCGTCGTGCCGTCGGGCACGTAGACCAGGAAGCGCCCCGGCAGGCTGATCTGGCTGGTCAACCGGGCGCCCTTGTGGCCGATCGGGTCCTTGCTCACCTGGACCAGGACCGTCTGGCCCGACTTGAGGACCTGCTCGATCTTCCGCTGGTTGCCGTCCTTGGCGCCCAGGGCGTCCCAGTTGACCTCGCCGGCGTACAGCACCGCGTTGCGGCCCTTGCCGATGTCGATGAAGGCGGCCTCCATCGACGGCAGCACGTTCTGGACCCGGCCGAGGTAGACGTTGCCGATCAGCGAGGTCTGCGACTCCCGGGCGACGTAGTGCTCGACCAGGACCTTGTCCTCGAGGACGGCGATCTGGGTGAGGTCGTCACGCTGCCGGATCACCATCGCCCGGTCGACCGACTCCCGGCGGGCCAGGAACTCGGCCTCGCTGATGATCGGCGCCCGTCGCCGGCCGGCCTCGCGGCCCTCCCGGCGGCGCTGCTTCTTGGCCTCCAGCCGGGTGGAGCCGGAGAAGCCGGTGATCTCGTCCTCGGCGGACTTGGTCTTGCGCACCCGCGTGACGGTGTTCTCCGGGTTGTCGGTGGAGTCGCCGTCGGCACCCTCACCGGTACGGCGACGGCGCCGCCGGCGGCGGCTGGTGCCGGACTCGCCTTCCCCGTCCGCTCCCGACCGCTCGTCGGCGCCGCCGGCAGCGGAGTCGGCGTCCTTGTCCGCTGCCCGGCCCTCCGCGGCGGTGGCTCTGTCGGGATCGTTGGCCGTGTCCTCCGCGCCTGAGTCGCCACCGGCGTCGCCGCCGGGCTTGCGGCGACGGCGGCCACCGCGGCGGCGACGCCGCCGGGCGGCGCCGTCACCGTCGGCGCCGTCAGCGTCTGCGCCGTCAGCGTCGGCCGTCTCGTCCTGGTCGTCGGTGGCCTCGTCCGCCTCAACAGCTGCGGCCTCCGGGTCGGCCAGCGACTCCGCGGCGTCCGCGTCCGCGTCGGCGTCGGCGTCGGCGTCGGCCACTGGGTCGGTCCCGGCCGCCCCGGTGGCCAGCGACGGGTCCGGCGGCTGGAACAGCAGCACGGTCGGCGGCGCAGCCTTGGCGCGCGCGGTCACCGTGCCCTGCCCGGCGTCGGTCGATCCGGCGTCGGCCGATTCGGCGTCGGCCGGCAAGGCGTCGGGTGCCGCAGCAGCCGCGTCGCTCGCCGGGTCAGGTGCCAGGTCAGGTGCCAGGTCAGGCGCCGTGTCGTCCGTCGGCCCGCCGACGGCCACGGGCTCGGTGGAGGCGGGCGCCGGGGCGATGCCCTCGGCGTTGGGCTCGGCGGCCGCGCCGGCGTCCGCCGCCGCGCTCGGCTTCGCGGCGGCTCTCTTCCGGGGCGCGCGCTTCGCGGGGGCCTTGCGCGGCGGTGGCGCTTCCTCGGCCGGGGATGGCCCAGTGGATGCCTCGGTGGGGGCTTTGGTGGACGCCTCGGCGGATGCCTCGGTGGAGGCCCCAGCCGCCTCGGCCTGGTCGACGTCGGGAGCAGCCGCTGCGGTCTCCTCCGCGGTGGCCGGCGGTGCGGCGGCCTTTCGCGACCGCGGCGTGCTCTTGCGAGGAGCCCGTTTCCGGGCTGGTGGGCGTTCCGGCGCCTCGACGCCGCCGGTGGCGCTGTCTGCGCCTTCGGGGTTCTGGCTCTGCGAGCCGCTGTCCGGCTCGGCCGGCGCGCTCAGGGCCTCGGTGGACTCGGTGGACTCGGTGTTTCCGGCAACGGCCGGTGTCTGCTCGTCGAGCAAGGGAGCTCCTATGACCTGCGGGTGAGCCCTCTCGGGTCACACGCCGGTGCGTGTCAGTCGCCGTCCCGGCGTACCGGTCAGGCGGAAGCGTGCGTGGCGCTCCGCAGGCAGCGAAGCGAACGGCGACACCCACCGCCTCCGCGTCAGTGGCCGCTCACCTGCTCCTGACCGCGGTCAGCGGCGTCTGCGATCCGGAGCTGTCACCACCGGTTCACACCGCGTCGCGGTCGGGTGCCAATGGGTCACCCACCGTGCCGGCCTGCTCGTCCAGCGGACCCTGCGCCTGCCGCTGAAACAACACAGCGGGACCGGCGTCGAGCCCGGCGACCTCGCGAAGACCGGCGAGGACGTCGTCGGGTCTCACGGACGGCGTACCGTGCCGCAGGACCACCTCGAGTATCGCACACGACTCCTGCGAAAGCCGGGTGTCGGCGACCTGGAGCGACACGACGGCCGCTCGACAGTCGAAGCTGCGCAGCCCGCGCTTGGTCATCCGCTCGACGGGCACCTCGGCCGCGGCGAGGAAAGTTCGCACCCCGGCGACGGCCTCGTCGGGCGCGATCCCGGGCAACGAGACGCGCCACCGGCTCGCCTGCAGCCGGTCCGAGAGCGTCCCGCCCGCAGAGGCGACGACCTCCACCACGTCGAGCCCCGGTGGCAGGGACGCGTCGAGCCGGCGGAGCACCTCCACGGGGTCGGTGTGCTGGGCGAGACCGATCTCGAGGTACTCCGCCTCGCTGGCGGCGCCCGTCGGCGCAGCACCGGTGTAGGAGATCCGCGGATGCGGGTTGAAGCCCGAGGAGTAGGCCATCGGCACCCGCGCCCGCACCAGCGCCCGCTCGAACGCCCGGGAGAAGTCGCGGTGGCTCGCGAACCGCATGCGGTCCCGCTTCGCGTAGCGGATGCGCAGCCGCTGAACCGGAGGGGCCTGCTGCTCGGGCTGCTCACGCACGGTGCGTCACCCTAGCCGCCCCGCCCGCCGAGCCGCCCACGATGTCTGCCCGAGCCGCCCACGATGCAGGTGGATCAGGCCTTCCACTCACCCGTTCGCACCCGCTCGATGATCTCCCAGCGGATCAGGTTGGCTAGGGACTCGGCATCCTCTTGCGGTTCGAGGCGGACCCGGTACGTCGAACCCTCGCGCGACCCCGTCCAGCGCCCATGTGACATGCAGGAGGCCCTCCTCAGCGTCGACATCGGCCTCGACGGCGCAGGCAGGAGCGATCTCCACGAGGGGCCCAGCCCCTGCACTGGCTTCGGCTACCGCGTCGGTCAGCTCGCGGAGACGATCAGGTGAGGTAGTCACGTCAGGCTCTTGGGCGGCTCGACCGAACATCTTGGGCGGCTCGACCGAACATCTTGGGCGGCTCGACCGAACATGTTGGGCGGCTCAGCGGACGGCCAGCGGCAGGAGCCGTTGACCCGTGGGACCGATCTGGATCTCGGTGTCCATCTCCGGGCAGACCCCGCAGTCGTAGCAGGGGTTCCACCGGCAGTCCTCGACCTCCCGGCCGTCGGGGTCCAGCGCGTCCTGCCAGTCCTCCCACAGCCAGTCGCGGTCGAGGCCGGCATCGAGGTGGTCCCAGGGCAGCACCTCGGCGTACTCACGCTCGCGGATGGTGTACCAGTCGAGGTCCACCGGAGTCCCGGCGAGCGCCGACTCGCAAGCAGCGACCCAGCGGTCGTAGGAGAAGTGCTCGCTCCAGCCGTCGAACCGCCCGCCGTCGCGCCAGACCGCCTCGATGACCCGGCCCACCCGGCGGTCACCGCGTGACAGCAGCCCTTCGATGATCCCCGGCCGCCCGTCGTGGTAGCGGAATCCGATCGCACGGCCGAACCGCTTGTCGGCCCGCACGTCGTCGCGCAGCCGCTGCAGCCGCTCGTCGGTGGTCTCCCAGTCGAGCTGGGCGGCCCACTGGAACGGCGTGTGCGGCTTGGGGACGAAGCCGCCGATGGACACGGTGCAGCGGATGTCGTTGCGGCCGCTGACCTCACGGCCCTTGGCGATGACCTTCTTGGCCAGGTCGGCGATCCCTAGCACGTCCTCCTCGGTCTCGGTGGGGAGCCCGCACATGAAGTAGAGCTTCACCTGCCGCCATCCCGAGGAGTACGCCGTGGCGACGGTGCGGATCAGGTCCTCCTCGGTCACCATCTTGTTGATGACCCGGCGCATCCGCTCCGACCCGCCCTCAGGGGCGAAGGTCAGCCCGGATCGCCGCCCGTTGCGCGAGAACTCGTCGGCCAGCGTGATGTTGAACGCGTCGACCCGGGTCGACGGCAGCGACAGGGAGACGTTCGATCCCTCGTAGCGGTCCGCCAGCCCCTTGGCGATCTCGCCGATCTCGCTGTGGTCGGCGGAGGACAGCGACAGCAGGCCGACCTCCTCGAACCCGGAGGCACGGACGCCGTTCTCCACCATGTCACCGATCGTGCTGATCGAACGCTCGCGCACCGGCCGGGTGATCATCCCCGCCTGGCAGAACCGGCAGCCCCGCGTGCAGCCGCGGAAGATCTCCACCGAGAACCGCTCGTGCACGGTCTCCGCCAGCGGTACCAGCGGCTTGCGCGGGTAGGGCCACGAGTCGAGGTCCATCAGGGTGTGCTTGTGCACCCGCCACGGGACCCCGGACGTGTTCGGCACCACTCGCCTGATGCGCCCGTCCGGGAGGTGCTCGACGTCGTAGAACTTCGGCACGTAGACCCCGCCGGAGACTGCCAGCCGGTACAGCAGCTCGTCCCTCGGCGACCGCCCCGAGCCCGGGGAGAGGGCGCCCTCGACCAGGTCGCGCTTCCACTCGCGGATCACCTCGGAGATCGCGAGCACCACCTCCTCGCCGTCCCCCAGCACCGCCGCGTCGACGAAGTCGGCGATCGGCTCGGGGTTGAAGGCGGCGTGACCGCCGGCCAGCACCACCGGATCGCCCTCGCCCCGGTCGGCCGCGTGCAGCGGGATACCGGCGAGGTCCAGCGCCGTCAGCAGGTTCGTGTAGCCGAGCTCGGTGGCGAAGCTGACGCCGAGGACGTCGAACGCACGCACCGGCCGGTGCTGGTCGACGGTGAACTGCGGGATGCCCTCCTCCCGCATGACCTGTTCCATGTCCGGCCACACCGCGTAGGTGCGCTCGGCGAGTGCCCAGTCCTGCTCGTTCAGCACCTCGTAGAGGATCTGCACGCCCTGGTTCGGAAGCCCGACCTCATAGGCGTCTGGGTACATCAGCGCCCAGCGGACCTCCGCGGCGTCCCAGTCCTTCGGCGTCGAGTTCAGCTCCCCGCCGACGTACTGGATCGGCTTCTGGACCCGGGGCAGCACCGGCTCCAGCCGGTCCCACAGGGAGTCGGTGACCGGCTCCGACGAGACGGGTGTGACGGGCATGGGGAACCTCGGGCTCGGCGACAGGACCCGATCAGGGTACGCCGCGCTCGCGACGCGACCGGCCGTGGTCAGCCGGTGACCAGCTCGGTGTCGTCGATGACGAAGCTCGTGGCCAGGCTGGCGTCCTCGACGCTGGTGAACCGCAGGGTGATGGTCCTGCCGGTGAAGCGACTCATGTCGAGGGCGTGCCGTACGAAGGAACCACCCTGGTGGCGGTTGGAGAGCAGCCCGACGTTGACCGCCCTGCCGTTCACCAGCGCCTCGACGCGGAGGTAGTCGAAGTCCATGTCAGCCGGCTCCTCGCTCCGGACGTCGACGTGGAGTGACAGGGTCGCCGACGGCGCGCCGGGGATGCTGACCACCTGTGCCAGCGTGTCGGTGTCCTCGACGCCGTGCCCGCCGAGCCGGGCCGTCCAGCTGCCGGTCCTCGCGGGCCGGTCGGGGCCACTGCCGACGAGGTCGCCGCTGGCCTCCCAGCCCACCGGCCCCGACTCGAAGCCCGGGTTCTGGAGGAGGTTCTCTGTGCCTGGCGGAGGGACTGGCGGGGAGACGGGCGCGGAGTCGACGCGGGAGAAGAGCAACCGGTCGGGAGAACCGGCGCCTCGACCGGCCACCACCCCGGCCGTGCCGGTGGACGCGAGGGCTCGTCCCACCGCTGCCGGCGGCGCGGACGGAAAGGCCTGGAGGTAGAGCGCCGCAGCACCGGCGACATGGGGGGCGGCCATCGACGTGCCGCTCAGGACCTGGGTGGCGCGCGTGCCGTCCGGCCAGGCGGAGGTGATGCCGGAACCGGGCGCGAAGAGATCCACGCACGGCCCGAAGTTCGAGTAGGGGGCTCGGGCGTCCTGCTTGGTGGTGGCCGCGACCGTGACGGCCGCCGGGGCCCGCGCCGGAGAGGAGCCGCAGGCGTCCTCGCCGTCGTTGCCGGCGGCGACCACGTAGGTCACGCCGTCCGCGATCGACCTGGCGACCGCTGCGTCGAGGGCCGGTGACGCGCCGGCGCCCAGGCTCATGTTCGCCACTGCCGGGGAGCTCCCCGTGTGGTGGCTCGTCACCCAGTCGATGCCGGCGATGACCTTCGACATCGTGCCGGATCCCTGGCAGTTGAGCACCCGCACCGGGCGGATCGTCACCCGCTTTGCGACACCGTAGGTCCTGCCGCCGACCGTCCCCGCCACGTGGGTCCCGTGCCCGTTGCAGTCCGCGGTGCCGCGCCCGTCGGCCACCGCGGTGAAACCCCCGAGGACGCGTCCCCCGAACTGCGCGTGCCCGGCCTGGACGCCGGTGTCGATGACGTAGGCGGTCACGCCGGTCCCGGTCCGGTCGTAGGTGTAGCTGCCGTCGACGCGTCGGCCGCGCTGGTCGATCCGGTCGAGCCCCCACGTGGCGCCGCCCTGGGTCGTCGACGCCGACACCCGCTGGTCGGCCTCGATGTAGGCCACGTCGGGGTTCGTGCGGAGCGCCTCGACCGCCCGAGCGGGGAGGTGCGCCGCGAACCCCTCCAGCGTCGAGCCGTACTGGTGGGTGACCCGACCACCCGCTCCGATCGCCTGCCGGGCCGCCGTCGAGGAGGCGCCTGCTGCCGCGCGCTGCGGCCGGAGCACGACGATGTAGTTCCCGGGCACCACGGACTCCGCGTCGGCCCCGATGACCGGCGCACGCCGGAGCGGATCCCGGTCTGTGTCGGACTGGGCGGCGGTGGCGGTCGACGGCGTCAGCGCAAGCGCAGCCACGGCCGCGAGCGCGGCCCCGAGCACCGTCGCGGCACGCCCGGTCAAGTCAGAAGACATGTCTTTCCCTGGTGAACGTCGTCAGGAGGTCCTCGCCTCGGCAGAGGTGGACGTTAGTGACATTACGGACACCTTGGCGCAGCGATAAGGTCCGGAGAGCACGTCGGGGCGGGACCATATGCCCTTATCGGGACGTTCGTCCGGTCAGAAGCGCGAGCGCTCCAGGCGCGACTGGGCATAGCCCAGCCCCCTCGACCGCTGGGTGCGCAGGTGGATCGTCTGCAGCAGGCCGATCGCCATCAGCGTGGCGAACATCGAGGACCCGCCGTACGACACGAGCGGCAGCGGTACGCCGGTGACCGGCATGATGCCCAGGCACATGCCGATGTTCTGGAAGCTCTGGAAGCCCAGCCAGCACGCCACCCCCGCCGCGACCAGCCGGCCGAAGACGTCGCCCGCCTGGGACGCGATGGTCAGCGCCCGCCACAGCACCACCCCGAGCAGCGCGATGACCACGCCGGCACCCACCAGGCCGAGCTCCTCCCCCGCGACGGTGAAGATGAAGTCGGTCTGCTGCTCGGGCACGAAGCCGGCCCGCGTCTGCGAGCCGTTGAACAGCCCCTGGCCGAAGACGCCGCCGTTGCCGATCGCGATGCGCGCCTGCTCGGTGTTGTAGCCGGCGCCGCGGGGGTCCAGCGTCGGGTCCATGAAGGCCAGGAACCGGTCGATCTGGTAGGCCTTGAGCACACCGGCGTGCACGGCCACGGTCGCCAGCGCGACTCCCCCGGCCGCCAGCGCGACCAGCCACCGCCGGGGGGCGCCCGAGGCGGCGATCACCCCGAACACCGTGGCCAGCAGCACCAGCATGGTGCCCAGGTCGGGCTGCAGGAGGATGAGGAGCGCGGGAAGCGCCGCGACGGCCAGCATCCCGAGCACGTCGAGGTGGCGCACCTCGCGCTGCCGCCAGGATCCCTCGGTGCGCTCGGCCACGATCAGCGCCATCCCGATGACCACCGACAGCTTGGCGAACTCCGCGGGCTGGATCGACATCCCGGCCACCACGATCCAGGACCGGGAGCCGTTGATCGTGGTGCCCATGACCAGCACCGCGACCAGGCCGAGCAGCGATGCGGCGTACACCGCGGGTGCCAGGATGCGCACCCAGCGGTGGTCGGTCGCCGCCACCAGCACCGAGAGCACCACGCCGATCGCGATGTTGACCAGGTGCCTGCGCAGGAACGCCTGCGGGTCTCCCCCGGTCAGCGCGTCCCGCTGCGCGGTCGCCGACCACACCAGGAGGGCGCCCAGCGCCAGCAGCGCGATGGCGGCCAGCAGCAGCACCCAGTCCAGCCGCGGCACCCGGGCGAACGTCGACTCCGGCCGGATCGTGCGCGGACGGTACTGGGTCAGGCTCATGAGTTGTTCCCGCGGGGGTCGGTGGCGGGCGGCAGGATCGAGCCGTCGCGGGCGAAGACCGGCAGATCCATCGGGGGCAGCACGCCGGGGATGAGCGAGGTGTCCGGTCGGATCTTCTCGCCGCGGATCCCGTAGAGGCTCTCGTAGATCGTGCGGATGGCGGGGCCGGAGGTCCCCGAGCCGGTGCCACCCTGAGACACCATCATCACCACGACGTAGTCCTCGGTGTACGACGCGACCCACGACGTGCTCTGCTTGCCGTAGACCTCGGCGGAGCCGGTCTTGGCCCGGATCGTCACCTTGTCGAGGGGGAAGCCCTCCAGACGCCAGGCCATCGTCCCCTCACTGGCGACGCCGCGAAGCGCGGTGTCGATGAAGGACACGTCACCACCCGGGATGTCGAGCCGGGCCTGCACCGACGGCTTGATCTCGCGGACCACCGTGCCGTCGGGGCTCACGATCGCCTTGGCCACCCGCGGCTCGTAGAGCGTGCCGCCGTTGGCCAGCGCGCCGTACGCCCGCGCCAGCTGCAGCGGCGTGACGATCGTGTCGCCCTGGCCGATCGCGAAGTTGACCGCGTCGCCGGCTCGGTAGGCGTACCCCTCGAGGCAGAACTCGCGCGCGAACCGGTGCAGGAAGTCCGAGCCCTCCTCCTTGCCCACCTTGCAGTAGTAGTCCTTCATCGACTCGTAGTAGGCGCGCTTCCACCGGCGGTCGGCGATCCGGCCGGCCGCCTCGCCGGGAAGGTCGACGCCGGTCTCGGTGCCGAACCCGAACGTCTTGGCGATCTCGACCAGCGGGTCGAAGGCCTTCACGTCGTCGACGTCGGAGCCGTACTTCTGCCAGTAGCCGAAGCCCAGCCGGTAGAAGAAGGTGTTGCAGGAGACCTCCAGAGCCTTCTGGAAGCCGATGTAGCCGTAGGCGCCCGACTCGTAGTTCTTGAAGACCCGGTTGCCGACCTGGAACCCCGAGGAGCAGTCCAGCCGGGCGTCGTGGCCGTAGCCGTTCTGCAGCGCGCCCGCGGTCATGAACGGCTTCCACGTGGAGCCGGGCGCGAACTGCCCCTGGGTGGCGCGGGAGAGCAGCGGCGTGCCCGCGGCGCCCGAGTAGAGCCGGGCCAGCTCGCTCTTCTTGATGCCGCCCACCCAGACGCCGGGGTCGTACGTCGGCTGGCTGGCCATCGCGACGACGCGGCCGGTGTCGGCCTCGAGCACGACCGCGGCCCCGCTGTCCGCGGCGTAGGGACGGCCGGTGACCGTGTCGACGGTGCGCCGCGCTGTGGCGATGGTGGTGGCGAGCTGCCGCTCCACGACCGCCTGCACCCGGGCGTCGATCGAGGTGACCAGCGTGTCGCCGACCCGCCCCTCGATCTCGCCGGAGTCCCCGAGCACCCTGCCCATGGAGTCGACCGCGACCTGCTTGTAGCCGGGGAGCCCGCGCAGGTACTCGTCGTACTGCCTCTCCAGGCCGGCGCGGCCCACGACCGAGGCGCCGTGGACCGACACGTCCTCGTCCTCGGTCGCCTGGTCGAGCTCCGCCTCGGTGATCGGGCTGAGGTAGCCCAGGAGGTGCGCGGCGTTGATGCCGTACGGCGAGGGGTACGCGCGGACGTTCTGCGCCTCGACGATGACCGCGGGGAAGTCCTCGTTCTGCTCCATGATCATCAGCGCGGTCTGCTGCTTGATGTCCTTGGCGACCGGGACCGGTTGGTAGGGCGAGCCGTTCCAGCAGGTGCCGGCGATCGAGCCCGGCTGACCGCACAGCAGCGTCCGCTCACGGACCGTCGCGAAAGGCAGGTCGACGGAGCCCGCGATCCGGCGGAGCAGCCGGCGCTGGACCTGGTCGTCCATCCGCTGCAGCAGTGTCCGGTCGACGGTGACCACCCACGAGGTGCGGTTCGCCACCAGCGGTCGGCCCATGTCGTCGACGACCAGCCCGCGAGCCGGCTGGACCACGATGTCGCGGATCGACTGGTCAGCGGCCTTGGCGCGGTAGTCGTCGCCGGTGAAGACCTGGAGGTACCACAGCCGCCCGAACAGCGTGAGGAACAGCGTGAGGACGAGGACCTGGATGACGCCGAGCCGCAGCCGGCCCTTGGTGGCGGTGCGCATGCGGCCGCCGGGTGGCCGGCCGGCCGGGTCGGCGCGGTAGGTGGTCAGGGTCGCCATGCGTCGAGGAACCCGGGCCTTCAGTAGGCGACCTGCGCCGGGCGCAGCCGCCGGAACAGCCGGAGCAGCGGCGGCAGCACGAACGGCGCCATGAGGAGGTCGTAGAGGAGGGCGGCGGGGATGACGCGCAGCGCCTCGGTCACCGGGATCGACGGGTCGTGGAGCAGCATCCCGGACAGCGCGAACACCGACGTGCCGACGAAGGAGCAGGCAGCGACCGTGCCCAGCGCCACCAGGGAGGAGCGCCCGGAGTCCTGGCGCACTCGGCCGGCGAGGTAGCCGACCAGCACCAGCGCCAGCGCCCACCGGCCCGCCACGTGGTCCGCGGGCGGCACCAGGTCGACCGCCAGGCCCCCGGCGAAGCCGATCAGGGCCGCCACCTCAGGACCGCGCGTCAGGCCGGCGGCGACGACGACGAGCAGGACGAGGTTCGGCACCACGCCGTCCCAGGCGAAGTAGCCGAAGAAGCTGACCTGGAGCACGACGGCGACCAGGAGCAGGACCAGGAAGGCTGCGGACCGGGCGAGCGGCATGTCAGCGCACCTCCTGCCGGTCGGTCGACTCGCGCGACGGCGGGGTCGACACCTCCCCGGTACGGATCACCGGGCGGTCCCCGTCGGTGCCCGCGGGCACGACGATCCCGACCAGGTCGAGGGACGAGAAGTCGACGAAGGGCTCGATGACCGCGTGCTTCGCCTGCTCGCGAGGGCTGGAGTAGACCGCGTCGACGGAGCCGATCGGCACCCCGGCGACGTACGGCGTGCCGTTGCGGCTCCCCCAGGTGACGACGGTGTCGTCCTTGCCCGGTGTCTCCGAGTTGTCCACGAGGTCGAGGTCGAGACGGCCGTCACGGTCGAGATCCCCGCGTCCGCTCAGGAACCCGACCTCGGCGTTGGAGCCGAGCCGGGCTCCCACCACCGACTCCCGGTCGACGATCAGGAGCACGGTCGCCGTGCCGCGGCCCGCGGAGATGACCCGCCCCACCAGGCCGTCGTTGTTCAGCACGGTCATGTCGGCGCGGACGCCCGAGGAGGTCCCGGCGTCGATGGTGACGGTGCGGGAGAACGACTGCGCCGGTCCCATCGCCACCACCCGTGCCGGCACCAGGGCGAGCTCGGTGCGCTGCGAGGCCTGCAGGAGGCCGTCGAGCTCCGCGGCCCGGTAGCGCAGCGACCCGGTGGCCGCGACCTGTCCGCGGAGGTTCGCGTTCTCCGCCTGCAGGTGGGCGATGTCGGCACGCAGGGACCTGTTGGAGGTGAAGAAGTCGGGGATCTCCTGCAGGGGCCGCGCCACGACCGCCGCGCGCTCCTGGGCAGGGCCGAGCAGGTCGCCGAGCGCCTGCCGGGCACCGTCGAAGGGCGAGGACTGGTCGCCGCGGTAGTCGACGGTGATCGCGGTCAGGCTGGCGAGCACCAGGGCCGCCAGCATGGACCGCGAGCCGCGGCTTCTCCGGTTGCGTCTCACCGACATGTCGGCGTCACCGCCGGGGCTCGGTGACGAGGACCTGCTGGAGCGCCTCGAACTCCTCCACGCACTTGCCGGCGCCCATCGCGACCGAGTGGAGGGGTTCCTCGGCGACGTGGACCGGCATGCCGGTCTCGTGCCGGAGCCGCTCGTCGAGCCCACGGAGCAGGGCAGAGCCGCCGGTGAGGACGACGCCGCGGTCCATGATGTCGCCGGCGAGCTCGGGAGGAGTCTGGTCCAGCGTCGTGCGGACGGCGTCGATGATGTCGTTGAGCGGTTCCTCGATCGCGTGCCGGATCGCGCTGCTGGAGACGACGACGGTCTTGGGCAGCCCGCTCACCATGTCGCGACCGCGCACCTCGGCCTCCGGTTCCCGGGTGAGCGGGAACGCGGTGCCGAGGGTCATCTTGATCTCCTCGGCGGTGCGCTCGCCGAGCATGAGCGAGTGCTCCTTCTTCATCCACGCGATGATCGCCTGGTCGATGTCGTCGCCCGCCGTACGCACGCTCAGGCTGGTGACGATGCCGCCGAGGGAGATGACCGCGACCTCCGTGGTGCCGCCACCGACGTCGACGACCATGTTGCCGGTGGCCTCGTGGACAGGGAGTCCCGCGCCGATGGCCGCGGCCATCGGCTCCTCGATGATGTAGACGCGGCGGGCGCCGGCCTGGTAGCCGGCCTCCTTGACGGCCCGCTGCTCCACCGCGGTGATGCCGCTCGGGACGCAGATGACGAGCCGAGGCTTGGCGAAGTAGCGGCGGCGGTGCACCTGCTGGATGAAGAACCGCAGCATCTGCTCGGTCGACTCGAAGTCGGCGATGACGCCGTCCTGGAGCGGCCGGATCGCGGTGATGTTGTCGGGCGTGCGGCCCAGCATGCGCTTCGCCTCGTGGCCGACGGCGAGAATCTCGCCGGTGCTGGTGTTGAGCGCCACGACGCTGGGCTCGTCGAGCAGGACGCCCTTGCCGCGGACGTAGACCAGGGTGTTCGCGGTGCCGAGGTCGACGGCCATGTCACGACCGATGAGGCTGTTGGCCATCGCTGCTCGTCACTCCCGTCACATCCGTCTCGGAAGGAGAGTAAGCAGCAGCAGCGTCCCAGTCCGGGAGGACACGCGGCCCCCGCCGAGTCGGCGCTTGTGCACGCCCAACCCCCGCCGAGTCGGCGCTTGTGCACGCGCAAACCCTGCCGAGTCGGCGCTTGTGCACGTCGCCCGGGCCCAGGGACCGCGCCTGTGATCCCCGTCAGTCCAGGTGGGGGAACCAGATGCCGATCTCGCGCTCTGCCGACTCCTCCGAGTCCGAGCCGTGCACGAGGTTCTCCCGGTTGGACAGCGAGAAGTCCCCGCGGATGGTCCCGGGCGCGGCCTTGCGGCCGTCGGTGGCACCGTTGATGCCTCTCACGACCTCGATCGCCTCGTCACCCTCGAGAACCACGGCGACCAGCGGCCCGGAGGTGACGAACGCGCGCAGGGGCGGGTAGAAGTCGCGCTCGACGTGCTCGGCGTAGTGCTGGTCGGCCAACGCCTCGTCGATGGTCCGCATCTCCATCGCGGCGATCTGCAGGCCCCGACGCTCGAACCGCCCCAGGATCGCGCCTACCAGTCCGCGGCGTACGGCGTCGGGCTTGAGGAGGAGGAGCGTGCGCTGGACGGGCGGGGGCTGAGCAGGCATGGCCGCACCCTACGGCGTCCCCGGTTCCGCCGAGTCGGCGCTTGTGCACGGCCGAAACGGCCCGAGTCGGCGCTTGTGCACGGCATGGCCACCGCCGGGGCGTGCGTAAGCGCCGACTCGGCGGGGAGCCGCGTGCGTAAGCGCCGACTCGGCGGGGATCGGCGTGCGTAAGCGCCGACTCGGCTAGGTGGGGGGAGGGAGGTGTCGGGCGAGGAAGCTCAGGGTGCGTTCCCACGCGAGGGCCGACGCGTCGGGGTGGTGGAGGAAGAAGTCGTCGTTGTCGAAGGCGTGGTTCGCCCCCTCGTAGGTGTGGAACTCGACGAGTCCGCCCGCGGCGGTCACGGCGTCGCGGATCCGCTGCACCATGGTCGCCTCGATGTAGTCGTCGGCAAGCCCGAAGTGGTGCAGGCTCGGGGCGGTCACCCGCGGCGCCAGCTCCAGCAGCTGCGGCAGCGCGGAGCCGTAGTAGCTGACGAGGCAGTCGGGGTCGGCGACCGCGGCCACGTTGAACCCGAGTCCGCCGCCGAAGCAGAAGCCGAGGACCCCGGCCCCGTGCACCCCGGCTCGCCCGCGCAGGTCTGCCAGGGCCGCCACCCCGTCACGCACCGCCGCCTCCCAGTCGAGTGACGTGGCCCTGGCCATCGCGGTGTCCACGACGTCGGGTGCCGACTCGTCGAGCGGCGGCAGGTCCGGGTCCAGGCGCCAGTAGAGCTCGGGAGCGAGGACGACGTAGCCGGCCTCGGCGAGCGCGGCACCACGCCGCCTGATGTAGCGGCTGACGCCGAAGATCTCCTGCAGCAGCAGCAGCCCGGGACCCTGCCCGCCGGGCGGGCTCCAGAGGTACGCCGGCATCGGGCCGTCGGACGTGGGGATCGTGGTCGGAGAACCCTCGGCAGTCGTCACGCCGCGAGCCTAGGGCTCCCGTCCAGGGGCGACGGCCTGCTCCCGCTCGGCGCGCTCCCGGTCGATCTTCCCTCCCAGCACGTAGGCGCCGGCGTACAGCGCGAGGAACACCAGACCGAGGGCGAACATGGCCGGGATGAGGAACCCCAGGGCGAGGGCACCGGCCTGCACCGCCCAGCCGAGGGCGGCTCCCGCCGGACGACGCATCAACCCGGCGGCCAGCACGCAGGCGACGGTGAGACCGAGGCCCACCGCGAGCCCCGCCGCGGTGCTGACCTCGGTGAGGGTGAGCAGCACCGGTGTGGTGAGGAACAGGACGACCGCCTCGAGGCCGAGCATGCCGGCGCACATCGACCGCTGGATCCGGCCCATCAGCGGCTGCCTCGGCGCAGCAGGGTGCGGGCCTCGCCGACGGTGACGACGGAGCCGGTCACCAGGACACCGCCGGAGCCGATCGACTCCCCGCGCGAGCCTCCGGTCTCGGCAAGGGTGACCGCCTCCTCGACGGCGTCGTCGAGCCGCGGCGCCACCCGGACGCGGTGCTCGCCGAAGAGGTCCCTGGCCACTGCCGCGAGCTCCTCCGCCGGCAGGGCCCGCGCCGTGGAGCTCTGGGTGCACACCACCTCGGAGAAGATGGGTTCCAGCTCAGCGAGCACTCCTTCGACGTCCTTGTCGGCCATCATCCCCACCACTCCCACCAGGGGATCGAAGGTGAAGGAGTCACGGATGGCCTCCGCGGTCGCGGCCGCGCCGTGGGGGTTGTGGGCGGCGTCCAGCAGCACGGTGGGACCCCGGCGGACGATCTCCAGCCGTCCCGGGGAGGTCACCTCGCCGAGCGCCTGCTGCAGCAGCTCCTCGGACAGTGGCTCGTCGCCGGACACCGCCTCTGTCGCCGCCACCGCCAAGGCCGCGTTCTGCGCCTGGTGGGCGCCGTAGAGAGGGAGGAACAGCTCGGCGTACTCCGCGTGCAGGCCGCGCAGCGTCACCAGCTGCCCGCCCACCGCGGCCCCCCGGCTCACGACGCCGAAGTCCACCCCTTCCTGCGCGATCGTGGCGCCCACCTCACGGGCGCGCTCGACGAGCACCGACATCACCTCGGGCAGCTGCTCGGCGACCACCACCCGGGCGCCCGGCTTGATGATGCCCGCCTTCTCGATCGCGATCTGCGCGGGTCGGCTGCCGAGGTAGGAGGCATGGTCCACCGCCACGGGTGTGACCACGGCCACCGTCCCGTCCGCGACGTTCGTCGCGTCCCAGGTCCCGCCCATCCCGACCTCGACCACCGCGACGTCGACGGGAGCGTCGGCGAAGGCGGCGTAGGCCATCGCGACGACCGTCTCGAAGAACGACAGCGGGTGGTCGCTCTCGGCATCCACGAGCTCGAGGAACGGCGCGACGTCGAGGTACGCCCGGACGAACGCCTCCTCGCTCAGCGGGTCGCCGTCGACGCAGATCCGTTCGGTCATCGACTCCACGTGGGGGCTGGTGAACCGGCCGGTGCGGAGCCCGCGGGCACGTAGCAGGGCGTCGACCATGCGCGAGGTGCTGGTCTTGCCGTTCGTGCCGGTGAGGTGGACGACCTGGTAGCTGCGCTGCGGGTCACCGAGCAGCTCGACGAGCGCCTCGATCCGGTCCAGGCTCGGCTCGAGCCGCGACTCCGGCCACCGCCCGAGGAGCGCCGCGTGCACCTCGGCGTACGACGGAGCGCCGGGACTCGTCGGGACCTCGGAGCTGTGCGACATGGCCTCCCGAGTCTACGGACCTCCGTCGACCGGACATCCCGGGCGGGAGCGTGGAACTGGTTCGCGGGGCGCGGGCGGCCTCCGTAGGATTCCGCGCATGACCGAGACCCGCTCCACCGGCCTGTCCACGGCGGCGCCCACGTCCGGCGCCGTCGTACCGGACAAGCCGGCGCTGGAGGGGCTGGAGGAGAAGTGGTCGACGTTCTGGAAGGAGCAGGGGACCTACGCCTTCGACCGGTCGCGGACGCGCGACGAGATCTACTCGATCGACACTCCCCCGCCGACCGTCTCCGGGTCGCTGCACGTGGGGCATGTCTTCTCCTACACCCACACCGACCTCGTCGCGCGCCATCAGCGCATGCGCGGCAAGGAGGTGTTCTACCCGATGGGGTGGGACGACAACGGGCTGCCCACCGAGCGTCGGGTGCAGAACTACTTCGGCGTCCGCTGCGACCCCTCGCTGCCCTACGACCCCGGCTTCGCCCCGCCGGAGAAGCCGGACCCCAAGCGCCAGATCCCGATCAGCCGCCCCAACTTCATCGCGCTCTGCGAGCAGCTGGTCCAGGAGGACGAGAAGGTCTTCGAGTCGCTGTGGCGCACCCTCGGGCTGTCCGTGGACTGGAAGCAGACCTACACGACCATCGGCACCGAGTCCCAGACCGTCTCCCAACGCGCGTTCCTGCGGAACTTCGCGCGCGGCGAGGCCTACCTGCAGGAGGCTCCCACCCTCTGGGACGTGACGTTCCAGACCGCGGTGGCACAGGCGGAGCTCGAGGCGCGGGAGTACGCCGGCGCCTACCACCGGGTGGCGTTCCACCGGACCCCCTCGGGCGGCAGGCACGCGGACGAGCCGGTCCAGCCGGTGTTCATCGAGACCACGCGTCCCGAGCTCATCCCCGCCGTGGTGGCGCTGGTGGCGCACCCGGACGACGAGCGCTACCAGCCGCTGTTCGGCACGACCGTCACCTCGCCGGTCTTCGGCGTCGAGATCCCCGTGCTCGCGCACGAGGCGGCCGAGCCGGACAAGGGCGCCGGCGTCGCGATGTGCTGCACCTTCGGCGACCTCACCGACGTGCAGTGGTGGCGCGAGCTCGACCTGCCCGTCCGCACCGTGATCGGCCGCGACGGCAGGCTCCACCGCGAGACGCCGGAGTGGCTGCTCCCGCCCGAGGCTCCCGAGGCGGCCGCCACGGCGTACGCCGAGCTGGCCGGCAAGACCACCTTCAGCGCACGGGAGGCGATGGTCGGTCTCCTGCGGGGCTCCGGCGACCTCGTCGGCGAGCCGACCACCACCCAGCGGATGGCCAACTTCTACGAGAAGGGCGACAAGCCGCTCGAGATCGTCTCGACCCGTCAGTGGTACATCACCAACGGCGGCAGGGACGACGCCCTGCGCGACGAGCTCGTCGAGCGGGGCGCCGAGATCGTGTGGAGCCCGCCGCACATGCGGCACCGCTACGACAACTGGGTCGGCGGGCTCAACGGCGACTGGCTGGTCTCACGTCAGCGGTTCTTCGGCATCCCCTTCCCGGTCTGGTACCCCCTCGACGGCGACGGCGAGCCCGACCACGCCCACCCCCTGCTGCCGACCGAGGCGGAGCTCCCGGTCGACCCCTCGACCGACGCGCCGCGCGGCTACGACGCGGCCCAGCGCGGGAAGCCCGGGGGCTTCATGGGCGACCCCGACGTCATGGACACCTGGGCGACCTCGTCGCTGACCCCGCACATCGCGGGCGGGTGGGAGAGCGACGCGGACCTGTTCCACCGTGTGTTCCCGATGGACCTCTGCACGCACGCCCACGACATCATCAGGACCTGGCTGTTCTCCCGCGTCGTCCGCTCGCACTTCGAGAACCACGTCGTGCCGTGGTCGCATGCCCTGATCTCGGGGTTCGTCGTCGACCCCGACCGCAAGAAGATGAGCAAGTCCAAGGGCAACGTCGTGGTGCCGACCGAGATCCTCGACACCTACGGCGCCGACGCGGTCCGGTGGCGCGCCGCGATGGCCCGTCCGGGGCTCGACTCGCCGTTCGACGAGACCCAGATGAAGGTCGGCCGCCGGCTGGCGATGAAGGTGCTGAACGCCTCGAAGTTCGCCCTGGGCGGAGTCGGCGCCACCTCGGCGGCGCCCGCGGCCGTGACCGAGCCGGTGGACCGGGCGATGCTCGCCGGTCTCGCGACGGTGGTGCAGCGGGCCACCGAGGCGTTCGACGACTACGACTACACGACGGCCCTCGAGGTGACCGAGCGCTTCTTCTGGGGCTTCTGCGACGACTACGTCGAGCTGGTCAAGGAGCGGGCGTACGGCGCACGGGGCGCCGCAGCCGCGGACTCGGCGAAGTCGGCCCTCGCGCTGGCGCTCCACGTCCAGCTCCGGTTGCTCGCGCCGTTCCTCCCCTACGTGACCGAGGAGGTGTGGTCGTGGTGGCAGCACGGCTCCGTTCACCGGCAGCCGTGGCCGACCCCGGACGAGCTCGCGAGCACCGACGGTGGGCAGCCCGAGATGATCGACGCCGTCGCGACCGCGCTGGCCGCGCTCCGCGGGGTGAAGTCCAGTGCCAAGGTGTCCATGCGCACCGAGCTGTCCTCGGCGACCGTCACGGCCCCCCGGGAGGTCCTCGCGGTGCTGCGGCAGGCGGCCGACGACCTGGCCGCCGCCGCGAAGGTCGTCGGCGAGGTGTCGTTCGTGGAGCGCCCCGACGGCGAGCTCACCGTCGAGGCCGAGCTGGCCCCGCTTCCGGGCTGACGCCCTCGGAGGTCACACCGCCCCGTGCTCGACGCCCGGGTGGACGAACGGCTCCCCACGCTTGAGGGACTCAACGGCGCCGGGGTGCTCGCGATGCAGGTGGGCGATCGCCTTGCGCCGGTAGCGCAGGATCTGCACGGCCCCGAGCCCCCAGAACAGGTACTGCACGCTGAGCGCGACCTTGAAGTCCCCCACGTCGTACGCCGCAGCGCCGCCGGGCTCCCGGACGTCCAGCACCAGCCCGACCGCGGCCATGGTCAGCAGGGAGGCGAGGAAGCCGCCGACGTTCACCACACCGTTGGCGCGGCCGAGTGCCTCGACCGGCTGGAAGCTGCGCGCCAGGTCGAACCCCACCATGGACGCCGGACCGCCGAGGGCGATGGCACAGGCCAGCACCACGAGCAGCCACAGCGGCGCCCGGCCCGGCCACAGCAGCACCACCGCCCAGGTCAGGGCGATGACGGCGACGATCGCGACCACCGTGTAGGACCGGTAGAAGGGGCGCCGGGCCACGAGCCGGCCCAGCAGCGGCCCGGTGACCAGCGCGGCACCGACGGTCGTCATGAGGAGCGTGCTGGCCACGGAGGAGGAGAGCCCCTCGCCGTTGACCAGGAACGGGTAGCCCCACAGCAGCGTGAAAACCGTGACGGAGAAGGGGGCGGTGAAGTGCGACCAGAGCCCCAGCCGGGTGCCGGGGTTCTGCCAGATCAGCCGCAACGACCGGGTGAGCGCGGCCACGTTCACCCGGGACGGGCCGTCGGAGCGGTACGGCGAGTCCTTCACCGCGAGCAGCACCGCCACGAACATCACCACCCCCAGGCTGGAGACGGCCGCGAACGCGCGCGTCCAGCCCAGGCCCTGGAGTATCAGCGACAGCGGGGCTGCGGCGAGGACCCCGCCGAGCTGGCCCACCTGACCGGTGAGCTGCGCCACGACCGGAGCCTGGCGCGGCGTGAACCATCCGGCCACCAGCCGCATCACGCTGATGAAGATCATCGCGTCGCCGGCCCCGAGGGCGACCCGCGCGAGGAGCGCCGAGGGGAAGTCGCCGGCGTACGCGAACGCCACCTGGGCGCCGGTCATGAGCCCCAGCCCCGAGGCCAGCATGGCCCGGGAGCCGTAGCGGTCGAGCAGCACGCCCACCGGGACCTGCAGTCCTGCGTAGACCAGAAGCTGGAGGGCGGTGAACGACGCCAGCTGCGTCGCCCTGATGTCGAAGCGCTCCGCGGCCAGCAGGCCGGCGACCCCGAGCGAGCTGCGGTTGAGGACGGCGAGGACGTACGCCGTGACGGCGACCGACCAGATGACCCATGCCCGCCGACGCCCCACGTCGTGCAGCTGCTCCCACTCTCCAGGCACGGCCCCCACCCTGGCACCCCGCGCCAACCCCACCCCCGCCGGTTTCTGTCCCTGCTGAGATGGCAGGCTCGGTGCGCGTGATCGCCGTCGACGTGGAGACCGTCCGCCTCTTCCTCCACGTGCTCGCCGCCACGGTCTGGGTCGGAGGGCAGATCACGCTTGCGGCCCTGGTGCCCGCCTTGCGGGCCGTCGGGAGGGACGCCCCCAAGGCGGCAGCCAACGCCTTCAACCGGGTCGCCTGGCCGGCCTTCGGCGTCCTGGTGGTCACCGGCGTCTGGAACGTCGTCGCCGAGGCCGACCGCGGGTCACAGTTCCAGAGCACGCTGATGGTGAAGTACGCACTGGTCGGGATCTCGGGAGTGACCGCCTACCTGCACAGCACCGCGAGCAGCCGAGGCGCGATGGCGGCCTTCGGTGCGCTCACTGGTCTATCGGCGATCGCAACCCTCTTCGTGGGCATCCTCCTGGCCGCCTCCGGGTAAGAGCACCTGAGCCGACCCTCAGGAGAGACAACGTGCCCGAGACCGATGACCAGCAGAAGCTGGTCGACCTCATGCAGGACATGCCCATCGCGATGATGACCACCTTCGGGTCGGAGGGGCCACGCAGCGTCCCGATGGCTCGCCAGGAGGTGGAGCCCAGCGCGGACATGTGGTTCATCACTGCGCGGGACACGGCCCATGCCCGCGACATCGAGGCAGACCCACGGGTGGCGGTCACCTTCTCCTCGCGCGACGCCTGGGTCGCCATGACGGGTCGGGCCCGGGTGGTCGACGACCTGGCGAAGCTGCGTGAGCTGTGGAACACCTTCGCCGAGGCCTGGCTCCCCGGAGGGCCCGAGGACCCCAACGCGGCCCTCATCCACGTGGACGTCGAGCGGGCCGAGTACTGGGACAGCCCGGGCGGCAAGGTGGCCTCGCTGGTCAGCTTCGTCAAGACCAAGGTCACCGGCAACACCTACGACACCGAGCACGGCACGGTCACGCCGTAGGTCGCCATCGCAGCGGAGCTCCGCGGGTCCGGACAGGGACGGGACAGCTCAGCCGAAGGAGGGCACCGCTCCGTCCCATCGGGTGAGGTCCAGCACCCGGGCCGCCCGCACGCGGGACTCCCCCACCAGCCCGGCGTTGGGCTCGTCGACGGTCGACATCCACCGCTCGGCGGCCGACGGGGTCTTGCCGAAGGCGACATGGCGCGCCTGCAGCCGCCGGAGGCGGAGCGGCTCGTCGGTCACGACGAACCAGGTGTCGTCCAGCAGGCCCCGCGCCGCCCGCCACTCGGGACGGTCGAGCAGCAGGTAGTTGCCCTCGGTGAGCACGACGTCGACGTCGGGCCCCACGGCCACCGCCTGTGCCAGGGGCTGCTCGAGGGTCCGCTCGAAGCCAGGCGCGTAGACGTCGTGGCCCGGCCGGCGGCGAAGCCGGTCCAGGAGCGCGGCGTACCCCCAGGCGTCGAAGGTCTCCGGCGCGCCCTTGCGGTCGAGCAGTCCCTGCCGCCCCAGCTCGGCATCGGCGAGATGGAAGCCGTCGAGCGGTACGACGGCCACACGGGACCCGAGCGCCCGGGCGAGCCCGTCTGCCAGCCGGGACTTCCCCGATCCCGGCGCTCCCGCCACGCCGACGATCCGGCGTCCCCCCTCACTCAGTGGGGCGGTCAACGCAGCTGCCAGCGACAGCAGCTCGCCCCCGCCAGGGGACACCCGCACCACGCCGCCGCCTGTCATCGCGGTCAGCCGGCCAACCAGGCCTCGAACGCACCGACGTCGTAGGGCCGGCCGAGGAAGTCCGCGACCAGGTCCGCGGCGTCCTTCGACCCGCCTGGGACCAGCACCCGGTCCCGGTAGCGGCGCGCCACCTCGGGCGCGAGCAGGTCGGACCGGTCGAACGCCGAGAACAGGTCCTTGGCGATCACCAGCGACCACATGTAGGTGTAGTACGCCGACGAGTAGCCGCCCAGGTGCCCGAAGGACGCGTGGAAGTGGGTGCCCGGCACGTAGTCGAACAGGTCGTAGCGGCCCTGCAGCTCCTGGACGCTGGCGGTGAGCTCCGCCGGCACGTCACGGTGCAACCGGTAGGAGATCGACGCGTAGAACATCTGGGTCCGCACGTGGACGCCCTTGCCGAACTCGTCCCCCGCCCGCATCCGCTGCACGAGGTCGGCCGGGATGGGCTGATCGGCCTCGTCGGTGGCGAACGTGGCCAGCACCGAGTGGTCCCAGGCCCACTCCTCGAGCAGCTGGGAGGGCGCCTCGACGAAGTCCCACTCCGTGGCCACCCCGGAGAACCGCACCCACTGCTGGTGGCCTGCCAGCACGTGGTGCAGGAGGTGGCCGAACTCGTGGAAGAGCGTGACGACCTGGTTGTGCTCCATGAGCCCCCGGGGGAAGTTGCAGACCAGCACGCCCTCGGGCAGCTGGCGACCGGCCACGCCCGAGACCAAGTCGAACTGGGCGGCATGGGAGTACTTCCCAGGCCGCGGGTGCAGGTCCAGGTAGATCCGGCCCAGCACGCCGGTGTCGGTGACCACGTCGTACGCCGCGACCTCCTCGTGCCAGACCGGCGCGTCCGGCACCTCGACGTACTCGACGGCGAAGAGCCGCCCGGTCACGTCGAGCAGCCCCCGGCGCACCTTGGCGAAGTCGAAGTAGCGGCGCACCTCCTGGGCGTCGACGTCGAACTGCTCGCGCCGCACCACCTCGGAGTAGAACGCCTTGTCCACGGTGTCCAGGCCGCTCGCCTCCGGCCGGTCCTGCCGAGCCCGGGTCAGGAGCACGTCGAAGTCACGGCGGGCCGGCTCCTCGGCGAGCGCGGCGATGCGGTCGACGAGCTCGGCGACGGCCTGGCCCCCACCCGCGCCCGGGCCCGCTGTCGCCTGCGACCCGATCATCTTGACCTCGGCGTCGAAGGACGGCCAGTCGGGGTAGTCGAGGAGCTGGGCGTGCTCGCGGCGCAGCTCCAGCAGCTCGGCGAGCACCGCCTCGTTGTCCGGCCAGGCCCGGTTGAGGAACGCCATGAGCATCTCCTCGCGCAGCGACCGGTCGGTGGCGAAGGTCATCACGGGCACGTAGTCGGGGTACTCGGTCGTCAGCTCGACCTTGCCGTCCTCGGCCACCTCGTGCGCCGCGACAAAGTCCTCGGGCAGCCCGGCCAGCCGCTCGGCATCCACACGCAGGTGCTCGACGCCCTCGCGGATGTTCTTGGAGAACAGCTGACCGACCTCGGTCTCCCGCTCCGCGAGCGACCGCAGCCGTTCCCTGGCCTCCTCGTCCCGGTCCACGCCGGCGCGCCGGAAGTCCCGGAGCGAGCGCTCGAGCATCCGCCGGGCGTCGGGATCGAGTCCGACGGCGTCCACGGCGGCCAGCACGTCGAACAGGCCGCGGTCGAGCCCCAGGTCGGTCAGCAGCCGGTGCGCCTCCTGCTCGGCCGACTCCGCCGCGCTGCGAAGCGCCTCGTCGGGGTGCACGTTGGCCATCAGGGAGGAGACGGAGAAGACCTTGCCGAGCGAGATCGAGACGTCGTTCCACACCGCCAGGGCTTCCTCCGCCGGCGCGTCCCGCATGCCGCGGAAGCGGTCGACGAGCTCGCGCACCCGGGCCAGCGACGACGAGCACCGCTCGTCGAGCCAGGCCGCGTAACCGTCAGCGGGGGGAAGCGTGAGCGGGGCCGGCGCAGCGGTCATCGCGTGAGCCTAGCCCGAGGTCAGCCGTGGCCGGCTGGTCGCGTCGTCGCCTACCGGGGGACGACGGTCGTCAGGCGGTCTTCTTCTTCTTGGCCTCGGGAGTCCGGGGAACCAGCGTGGGGTTGACGTTGTCGCGGACGACCTCGGCGTTCACGACCACCTTGGCGATGTCCTCGCGCGACGGCACGTCGTACATCACGTGGAGGAGGACCTCCTCGATGATCGCGCGCAGTCCGCGCGCGCCGGTGCCGCGGACCATCGCGAGGTCGGCGACGGCCTGCACGGCGTCGTCGGTGAACTCGAGCTCGACGCCGTCGAGGTCGAAGAGCTTCTGGTACTGCTTGACGAGTGCGTTGCGCGGCTCGGTGAGGATCTGCACCAGCGCCTCACGGTTGAGCTTGTCGACCGTGGCGATGACCGGGAGCCGCCCGATGAACTCGGGGATCAGGCCGAACTTGAGCAGGTCCTCGGGCATGACCTCGGAGAACACCTTGTCGAGGTCGCGCTCCTCCTTGGTCGGCAACGAGGCGCCGAAGCCGAGGGTCTTCTTGCCGATCCGCTGCTCGACGATGTGCTCCAGGCCGGCGAACGCCCCGCCCACGATGAACAGGATGTTCGTCGTGTCGATCTGGATGAATTCCTGGTGCGGGTGCTTGCGGCCGCCCTGGGGCGGCACCGAGGCGGTGGTGCCCTCGAGGATCTTCAGCAGCGCCTGCTGGACGCCCTCGCCCGAGACGTCGCGGGTGATCGAGGGGTTCTCGGCCTTGCGCGCCACCTTGTCGATCTCGTCGATGTAGATGATGCCGGTCTCGGCCTTCTTGACGTCGTAGTCCGCCGCCTGGATGAGCTTGAGGAGGATGTTCTCCACGTCCTCACCGACGTAGCCGGCCTCGGTGAGCGCGGTGGCGTCGGCGATCGCGAACGGGACGTTGAGCATCCTCGCCAGCGTCTGGGCGAGGTAGGTCTTGCCGCAGCCCGTGGGACCGATCAGCAGGATGTTGGACTTCGCCAGCTCGACGACGTCCTCGCCGCGGTGCCGGTGGCCGACGATGCCCAGCCCCGCCTGCACCCGCTTGTAGTGGTTGTAGACGGCGACCGCCAGGGACTTCTTCGCGTTCTCCTGGCCGATGACGTAGGAGTTGAGGAAGTCGAAGATCTCCTTCGGCTTGGGCAGCTCCTCGAGGCCCACCTCGGAGCCCTCGGAGAGCTCCTCCTCGATGATCTCGTTGCAGAGGTCGATGCACTCGTCACAGATGTAGACGCCGGGCCCTGCGATCAGCTTCTTGACCTGCTTCTGGCTCTTGCCGCAGAACGAGCACTTCAGCAGGTCGCCACCGTCACCGATGCGTGCCACAGGCACGTCTCCTCACGAATCCGGGCCGACGGACCAGGTGTCGACCTGGCGTTCGTGCTCCCTCGGCAGTGCTTCTCACCCAACTGATGTCGAAAATACCCCGTCGGCGCCGGGTTTGGGACGGGACACGAGGACCGGACGGATGATCTCTGTCCGTCCCCGTGCCCATACCGGGCCACCGGCCGGTGGGTCAGCCCACCAGCAGCGACCCCTTGCGCGAGGCAAGCACTGCGTCGATGAGGCCGTACTCGACGGCCTGCTCGGAGGTGAGGATCTTGTCGCGCTCGATGTCGCGGCTGACCGCCTCCTGCTCCCTGCCGGAGTGCTCGGCGATCATCCGCTCGAGCAGCTCGCGCATCCGCAGGATCTCGTTGGCCTGGATCTCGATGTCGGAGCTCTGCCCGTAGGTGCCCTCGGTGTAGGGCTGGTGGATGAGAATCCGGCTGTTGGGGAGAGCCAGCCGCTTGCCCGGGGCTCCGGCGGCCAGCAGGATCGCCGCAGCCGACGCCGCCTGCCCGAGGCAGACGGTCTGGATGTCGGGCTTGACGAAGCGCATCGTGTCGTAGATGGCCGTCAGCGCGGTGAACGAGCCGCCCGGCGAGTTGATGTAGATCTGGATGTCCCTGTCGGGGTCCATCGACTCCAGGCACAGCAGCTGAGCCATGACCGCGTTGGCGATGTCGTCGCTGATGGGGGTGCCGAGGAAGATGATCCGGTCCTCGAAGAGCTTCCCGTAGGGGTCGATGCGGCGGAAGCCGTACGACGTGCGCTCCTCCCACTGAGGGATGTAGTAGTTCACAGTCGTCCTGTCCTTGTCCTCGGGGTCCTGGGAATGGGGTGGTCAGTCCTGCCGGGCCGGCCGGCCCTGGTCAGCCACCTGGCGGGCGCTGCCCACCACCTTGTCGATGAAGCCGTACTCCAACGCCTGGTCAGCCGTGAACCAGCGGTCGCGGTCGGCGTCGGTCTCGACACGCTCGAGCGGCTGGCCCGTGTGCTGGCTGATCAGCTCGAAGAGGACCTTCTTGATGTGCAGGGACTGCTGAGCCTGGATCTTGATGTCGGAGGCCGAGCCGCCCATGCCGCCCGAGGGCTGGTGCATCATGATCCGCGCGTGGGGCAGGGCGTAGCGCTTGCCCTTGGCGCCGGCGCAGAGCAGGAACTGGCCCATCGACGCGGCGAGGCCCATCCCCACGGTGGCGACGTCGTTGGAGATGAAGTTCATCGTGTCGTAGATCGCCATGCCCGAGTCGACCGAGCCGCCGGGCGAGTTGATGTAGAGGAAGATGTCTGCCTCTGGGTCCTCTGCGTTCAGCAGCAGCATCTGGGCACAGATCGCGTTTGCGTTCTGGTCGCGCACCTCAGCGCCGAGGAAGACGATCCGCTCCTTGAGCAGGCGCTGGTAGATGTGCTCATCGAGCCCGAAGGCCGTGGCTCCGCCGTTCATCTGAATGTCTGTGAGTTGTTGTGGCACGGCTCAGACCCTAGCCGGATACCCCGACACTTCCACGGGCTCGGGGGTCTTGTTCGCGGACAGCGGACGTGCTCCGCGATCCTCCTGCTCGGAAGGCGCGGGGTCGCTCACGCCGTCAGTCGTCGGCGGGCTCCCCCGGCTCCCCCGCAGTGGTGTCGCCCTCCGGCCCAGGCTCGGCCTCGGGCTCCCCGATGGTGCCGTCGGGCCGTAGGTTCTTGAGGTCGACCGGGCTCCCGGACGCGTCGGTGACCGTGGCCTGCTCGACGATCCTGGCCAGCGCCTTGCCCCGCACCACCTCAGCCACCAGCTCGGGGATGTGGTTGTGCTCCATCATGTGCTGGACGTACTCCTGCGGCTCCTGTCCCGACTGCTGGGCACGCCGCAGCATGTGCTGGGTGAGCTCCTGCTGCTCGACGCTCAGCTCCTCGCGCTTCGCGACCTCGTCGAGCACGAACTGCGCCGCCACCGCGTCCCGGACCCGCTTCTCGAGCTCACCCTCGAACTCGTCGATGGTCTGCTCCTCGGACTCGAGGTACTGCTCCATCGACATGCCGGCGAAGGTCAGCTGCTGCTCGATGTTCTCCCGTCGCGCCCGCAGCTCGTCCGCGAGCACGGCATCGGGGACAGGCACCTCGACCATGTCGAGGACCTTCTCCAGGACGGCGTCGCGGGCGGCCGCTGCCTGCTCGAGCCGCTTGCCCTGACCCAGCCTGGTACGCAGGTCCGCGGTGAGCTCCTCGACCGTGTCGAACTCGGAGGCCATCTGGGCGAAGTCGTCGTCGACGTCGGGCAGCTCCTGCTCCTTGACCGCCTCCACCTTCACCTCGATCTGGACCTCCTCGCCCTGCAGGTCGCCACCGGCGAGCTGAGAGGTGAACGTGGCGGTCTCGTCGGGGCCGAGGCCCACGAGGGCCTCGTCGAGCCCTTCCACCATGCCGCCACGGCCGACCTGGTAGCTCACGCCCGAAGCCTCGCCGCCCTCGACGACCTCACCGTCGCGGGTGGCGGTCAGGTCGAGGGTGACGAAGTCGCCGTCCTGGGCCGGCCGCTGTACGTCGACGAGCGTGCCGAAGCGCTCGCGCAGGGTCTGGACCTGCTCCTCGACGTCCTCGTCGGTGACGGCCACGTCGTCGACCGACACCTCGAGACCCTCGAGCGAGGGCAGCTCGAGGGACGGGCGGACGTCGACCTCGGCCACGAACTCGAGGTTGTCGTTGTCCTCGAGCCTGGTGATCTCGATCTCGGGCTGAGCCAGCGGCTGCAGGTCGTTCTCCTGCAGCGCCTGGACGTAGAGCCGCGGGAGCGCCTCGTTGATGGCCTCGTCCAGCACGGCGCCGCGGCCGATCTGCCGGTCGATCAGCGCCGCGGGAACCTTGCCCTTGCGGAAGCCGGGCACCGAGATCTGCTGCGCGATCTTCTTGTACGCCGCGTCGAGGCTGGGCTTGAGCTCCTCGAAGGGCACCTCTACGGTCAGCTTGGCCCGCGTCGGTCCCACGGTCTCGACGGCGCTCTTCACAGGGGTGTCTCCTTGGTCGGGTGGTCCTGGGGTGTCGCGTGACGGCCGGGATCCGGCCGGGACCGGCCGTGGCGCGGCCGGTGTGCGCTCAGGGATGAGCAGTCGGGGCGACAGGACTCGAACCTGCGGTCTCCTGCTCCCAAAGCAGGCGCGCTAGCCACTACGCTACGCCCCGGAATCCAGCCCCTGTCCGGAGCCCCTCGGAGTCTAGTCAGCGCTCTCCGGCCTGTCGAAACGCCGGCCTGACCGCTGTGGCACCATGGTCCCGCGCCGCCCTGGCAGCACCTCGTGGGCGGTCTCGCGGATGTAGCTCAATGGTAGAGCCCCAGTCTTCCAAACTGGCTACGCGGGTTCGATTCCCGTCATCCGCTCCCAGCGGCCGGAGCACCGTTCGGAGCCGGTCGCGTGCCGGATCCGAGACGTGCAAGCAGTGGCCTGGGCAGGCCTTCGCGAGGGTGTCCGAGACTCGCGAAATACGGCAGCATGCACGCATGAGCGCTGCCGACGAAGCGCCGGAGGCCCAGCGCCTCCTGCCTTACGTGCCGGCGCTCCTGCGCGGCTGGTCGCCGACCGGCGAGGACGACCGGCACATGCGCGTGGCCGGGACCCTCGCGTTCGTGGACATCTCGGGGTTCACGCGGCTCACCGCACGGCTCGCGAAGAAGGGCAAGGTGGGCGCCGAGGAGATGAGCGACCTGCTCAGCGCGACCTTCGCGGGGCTGCTCACCGAGGCGCACGAGGACGGTGCCGACCTGGTCAAGTGGGGCGGCGACGCCATGCTTCTGCTCTTCCAGGGGCCCTGTCACCTCGAACGGGCAGCCCGGGCTGCGCACCGGATGAGGGCCCGGTTGCGCTTCATCGGTCGGCTGCCGACCTCGTCTGGCGTCGTGGCCCTGAGGATGTCGGTCGGGCTGCACAGCGGCGACTTCGACTTCTTCCTCGTGGGCGACCCCGACCTCCATCGCGAGCTCGTGATCAGCGGGCCGGCAGCCAGTGTCACCGCCGAGACCGAGGCCGCCGCAGCGGCCGGTCAGATCGCCCTGAGCCCGGCCGCCGCGGCGCTGCTCGATCGGCACCTGCTGGGTCCGGCCACGCCCCTCGGCGGCCGGCTGCTCCGGTTTCCCCCGCCCCGGACCGTCCCTCCGGCGGCACCGAAGCTGGCCAACGGGCCCGACCCCGCCGTGGTGCTGCCGCCGCCGATCCGCGAGCATCTGCTCAAGGGCTGGACCGAACCCGAGCACCGCTTGATCACCGTGGCCTTCGTGCAGTTCTCCGGCACTGACGAGCTGCTCCTGTCGGCCGGCCCCTCGAGCCTCGCCGACGCCTTGGACGAGGCGGTGCGCAACGTTCAGCACGCCTGCGCCGAGCTCGAGGTCACGTTCTTCGAGAGCGACATCAACCGTGACGGCGGCAAGGTCATGCTGACCGCAGGCGCTCCGCGCAGCTCCGACCACGACGAGGAGCGGATGCTGAGGGCCGTGCGGCTCGTCCTGGATCGTGCCGGGCGGCTGCCCCTGCGGGTCGGGGTCAACCGTGGGCACGTGTTCTCGGGCGACTTCGGCCCGACGTTCCGCAGCACGTACTCGGTGAAGGGCGACGCGATCAACCTCGCCGCGCGCGTGATGGGGAAGGCGGCCCCCGGCCAGGCCCTTGCCACCCTGGAGGTCGTCACCCACTCGCAGACGATCTTCCGCACCACCGAGCTGTCGCCGTTCATGGTCAAGGGCAAGTCGCAACCCGTGCAGGCCGCGGACATCGGGGCGCTGGTGGGCACCCGAGCCGAACGGCTGCAGGACTATCCGCTCGTCGGTCGGGCGGAGGAGCTCGCCACCCTCGTCGCGGCCCTCGACGACGCGCGGGCCGGCCGCGGACGGCTCGTCGAGATCGTGGGCGGTGCCGGCATGGGAAAGTCACGGCTCGTGGCGGAGCTGTTGACGGTTCGTGACGACGTCGTGGTGGTGCGGGCACCGTGCGAGATCTACCAGTCCTCGACGCCCTACTTCCCGTTCCGGCGGCTGCTGCGCGATGTCCTCGACGTTCCGATGGAGGCGGGGCCGGAGGAAGTCGCCCGGCGACTGGTCGACCGCGTCTCCACCGACGCGCCTGACCTCGTGCCGTGGCTGCCGTTGCTCGGCGTCGCGATGGACGTGGAGCTGCCGCCCACCCGGGAGACCGCGGAGCTCGACGACCGTTTCCGCAAGAACCGGCTCGAGGGCGTCGTCACCGAGCTGCTGGCCTCGATCCTGACGACCCCGACCATCCTGGTGATCCAGGACGCCGACGTGATGGACGACGCGTCGGCGGACCTGTTGCGGCGTCTGACCGACGAGCTGACCGGCCGACCGCTCCTCGTCCTCGTGACCCGGCGTGACCCCCCGGTCGACCCCGTGCCGGGCCGGGACACCACCGCTGTCACCACGATCCGGCTGGAGCCGCTGGCCCCACCCGCCGCTCTCGAGCTGGTCCAGGCCGCGCTGGGGGATCATCCGTTGACGCCGCAGGCGGCCTCGACGCTCGTCAGCCGTGGGGGCGGCAACCCCATGTTCCTCGAGGAGCTGCTGCTGGCGGCCGGCCGGTCCACGTCGCTTGCCCAGCTGCCGGAGTCGGTGGAGGGTCTGGTGACCAGCCAGATGGACCGGCTCGACCCGGCGGACCGCACCGTGGTCCGCTACGCCGCGGTGTTCGGCAACGTCGTCGACGAGACCGCACTGGACCTGCTGCTCGAGGAGCAGGACGCGGAAGTTCCGGCGGGAGCCATGGGGCGGCTGGCCGACTTCCTCGTCCGTGAGGGCCGGGGCCGGTTGCGCTTCCGCAACGCGCTGAGCCGCGATGTTGCCTACGAAGGCCTGCCCTTCAGTCGCCGCAAGACGCTGCACGACCACGTGGGGCAGGCGCTGGAACGGGCGTCCTCGGAACCGGAGAGCCGATCGGAGCTGTTGTCGCTGCACTTCTTCCACGCCGGTCGGCACGAGAAGGCCTGGCGCTACTCGGTGCTGGCAGGTGAACGAGCGCTCACGAAGTTCGCCCACGGCGAGGCCATCGAGTTCTTCGAGCGAGCCGCCCAGTCGACGCCCCACCACGCCGTCGTCGGCGCCCAGGAGGTGGCTCGGGTCCTGGAGGAGCTCGCGGACTGCCGCTTCATGGTGGGCATGTCCGACCAGGCCCAGTCGGCCTACGCACTGGCCCGCAGGCAGCTGCGGGGTGACACCGTCCGGTTGGCGGGGATCATCGAGAAGGAAGCCCGGATCGACCACCGACGCCGCAAGTACTCCCAGGCGATGCGCCGGATCACCCGCGGGTTGCGCGCTCTGGAAGGCGCTCCCGGGCGGCAAGCCGGGGTCGCCCGCTCGCTGCTGACTCGTCGGTACGCCTTCAGCCGCTTCAGCCAGGGGCGGATCGACGAGGCCCTGCACTGGGCCGGCATCGCCGCCAATGAGGCCGAGGACGCTGTCGACCCCGACGCCCTCGCCCAGGCCTACGAGATGCTCAATGCGATCTACGCCGGCTCGGGACGCAAGGAGGACCTCCCGTACGGTCGCCTGGCCCTGCAGGCCTACCGCGAGCTCGGCAACCTCCCGCGGCAGGGGCACTGCCTCAACAACCTGGCGGTCCAGGAGTTCACCCATGGCCGGTGGAACGAGGCGCTGGCCAGCTACCGCCAGGCCAGCGACATCTTCCGGAGGATCGGCGACACCGCGAGCGAGGTCAACGCGCTCTACAACCAGGCCGAGCTCCTGGTCTGCCAGCGGCGGTACGACGACGCGGAGGACCTGCTCCCCAGCGTCCTGAGGATCGCCCGGGCCCTGGAGGACGACGAGCTCGTCGCACTGGCCCTGCGGGAACAGGCCCGCACCCTGGCGGGATCGGGGGACGCCGCCGCGGCGCTCACGATGCTCGCCGAGGTGCGCGGGCGATTCGAGGCCCTCGACGAGCCGGCGGAGGCGCGGCGTACCGATGTGGTGCGGGCCGAGGTGCTCCTCGACGCTGACCGGGCGGCGGAGGCGGGCGAGGTGCTCGACCTGGTCGTCGGAGGCACTGACGAGCACTCAGGGGTGGCCGCCACGCTGCACAGGCTGATCGGGCGCCAGCACCTCGCCCAGGGAAGGTTCGACGAGGGCCGCCTGATGCTGAGCACCGGGCTCGAGATCGCCCGGCACGAGGACAACCACGTCGAAGAGGGACTTCTGCTGGTGGAGCTCGGCGCGCTCGACCCCCACGAGGACGGAGCGGAGGACGACGCCACGGACAGGGGCCTCAGCATCCTCGACACGATGGGTGTGCAGCCGACGGACCGTGTGCCGTCAGCGCGGATCAGCCGACGCTGACCCGCGCGTCCTCGGTGAACAGCAGGTACAGATGGGTGTCGCCGGAGCCGTCCCGCTTGCTCTGGACGTAGTCGACACAGGCAATGTCATCGGGGTCGGGGCCGACGACTCCCTTGGCCGGGCAGGCGGGAGCTGTCTCGAGCGGGGCATTGCCCTCCCTCGAGAAGGACAGCGTCTTGCTCTGGATCGAGCCCGTGCCGCACAGCGACTTGTCGCACTTCATGAGGATGGTCGCGGGCGCGGTCTGCGTGTAGAGGTTCGTGTTGTCGGGCCGGGTGAGGTCGGCCAGGGTCTGGACCACGGAGCCCTTGGTGCTGCCGCATCTGGCGTAGTTGGAGTCGCACACCCCGAGGGAGAGCAGCACCTGTGGGCTCGTGGCACCCTTGGGCAGGATGACGATCCCGCACACCGGGTTGGCCCTGGTGGCGGTCGTGCACTCGGCGTCGCCGCCGATGCCTTGCCGGAAGCTCTGGCCCTCCGCGGAGTCCTCGAAGCGGAGCTCGGAGACCACGTCGAAGAGCTGGTCGGTGCTCGACGTGCCGGGGGTCACCGTCCGAGCTGCCTTGCCTCCGGCCACCGCCACGGTCAGCGAGACCTGGTTGGCCGGCTCTGCGAGGCTCGTGGTCAGCGTCACCGAGGTCTGCCCCCGTGGGGCGACTCCCGTCGACGGTGTGAGCGTGCCCCGGTTGCTGGTGATCGCCAGTGTCGTGTCGTTGGTGAACGCCGCCGGCGCACCGGTCGCGTCTTCGAAGTGCACGTTGACTGAGAACTGGCCACCGGCCTCCACCAGCACGTAGGGCACCGCGCCGTCGGGCGTGCCGCCCGGTGGCGTGATGCCGGAGGTCACGCTGTCGATGATGATCTTGACCGGAGCCGTGTTGGCAGCGGTTGCCGGGCTGATCACGAGACCGCCGATCGCGGCGACCAGTGACATCAGGACCGACAAGGCCAGAGCGAGGCCTCGATACCGTGGTGCACGTCCTGGGGGCATGGGCATGAGCACGTCGCTTCCATCCGAGGCAGGGGCCCGGCCACCTTCGCAGTCCGCTGACTGCGAGGGACAGTTACTAAGGTCCCTTCGTCTCAGTGGCGCTGAAGCACCACGACCGCGCAGTCGTCGTTCACCGCACCGAGCTTCTCGACCAGCCCCTGGGCGGATCCGTCGAACCCGCGGCGCACCAGGCGCTCGCCCTCGCCGACCAGCCGGTCGATGCCCAGGGTGATGTCCCGTCCCGGCCGCTCGACCAGACCGTCGGTGTAGAGCAGCAGCGCGTCGTCGCGTCCGAGCCGTCCCCTCATCGGCTGGAACGGGTAGTCCGGCACCAGTCCGAGCGCCGGACCCTCGGCGTCCTCGTGGAGGTGCCAGCGACCCGAGCCGGCGAGGAACTGGATCGCGGGGGGGTGGCCGGCGCTCCTGACCTCGTAGTCGCCCGTCGCCAGGTCGACGGAGACCAGCACCGCCGTGGCGAACCCTTCCTCCCAGGACTGGCGGAGCAGGAACTCGTTGGCCGAGGCCATGAACCGGTCCGGCGGGACGGCGCCGATCAGCCCTCCCAGGGCACCGGACAGCAGCAGCGCGCGGGTGCCGGCATCCACCCCCTTGCCGGAGACGTCGACCAGGACCAGCGACAGCAGGCCACCGCCCTCGGCGCGATGGGCCACGAGGAAGTCCCCCGCGAAGGAGGTGGAGCCGGCCGAGCGGGTGGACGTCTCGAGGTGCCAGCCGATCGGTAGCGCAGGGATCCGGCCCTGCCTGCTGATCCGCTCCTGCAGGTCTCCCAGCATCGCGTCGCCGGTGAGCCCGGCCACGCCCAGGCGCGCCCGCCGCCACGCCACGTTGAGGACGGTGCCGGCCACGAGGACCACGAGCCCGAGGTTGACCCACCGCCACGGGGGCAGGTCGCCGCTCCTGTTCAGCTCGAGTCCGGTCTCCACCGCCAGGACCCCGAGCGCGATGGCCACGAAGAGCGGCACGCGCCGGGGCGCCAGCACCACGTCGACCAGGAACAGCGCGACCATGAACAGTGTCGGACCGAAGAGGCTCGGGTAGCGGTTCATGAGCACCGCGGCGACGACCGTCCAGGTGACCAGTAGCCCCAGGACCCCACGGTTGTCGCGCTTCAACCACCGGAGCGCACGGACACCCGGGCGGGAGAGCAGAGTCCCGGGAAGGGCGATCCGCCCGAGGTAGGACTGGGACACGCAGCGACTCTAACGGCGCAGCAGGGCCCTTCTCAGGACTTTGCCCGAGACCGGAAGATCGGTTGGCACCGCGGGCACCAGTAGGTGTTGCGACCGGCGAGCTCGGCCGTGCGGATCGTGCTCCCGCACACGTAGCAGGGCTGGTCGTGACGCCGGTAGACGTAGACCTCCCCGCCTCGGCCGCCCGTCCGCGGTGGGCGTCCCATCGCCTCGGGGGTGTGCTCGGCGCGGACGGTGTCGATGCGGCCGACGCGCACGCCGTCGGCCATGAGCTCGACCAGGTCCTGCCACAGCGCCTGGAGCTGACCGCGCCGGAGGGTCCGTCCCGGGCGGAGCGGGTGCAGCCGGTGCCTGAAGAGCACCTCGGCGCGGTAGACGTTGCCCACCCCGGCGATGACCTGTTGGTCCATCAGCAGCTCTCCGACGGGCCGGGAGCTGGTCGAGATCCGTCGCCAGGCGGGCGCCGGGTCGGCGCCCGGCCGCAATGGGTCGGGACCGAGCTTGTCGACCACGGCGGCGACGTGGGCGGGGGTCACCAGCTCGCAGCGCGTGGCGCCGCGGAGGTCGGCGTACGCCGGAGCGCGACCGTCCCCGTCGGCGACCAACCGCATCCGCACCTGCCCGACGGGCGCCGGCGCGGGGCCCGAGCCGACGGCGAAGGTGCCGTAGAGACCGAGGTGGACGTGGACGACCCGGTCGGCGTCGAACTCCAGGAACAGGTGCTTGCCGGTGCTGTCGGCCCCTTGGAGCACGGTGCCGTCGAGCAGCGCCGCCTCGGCCGCGAAGCGCCCCTGCGGGCTGGTGACCCCGACCGTCCGGCCCGCGAGGACCCCCGTCAGCTCGTCGGCGAGCCGCCGGAGCGTGTGCCCCTCAGGCATCGGAGGAAGCGCCGGTCTCCTGCGCGGCCCCGCCGAGGGCTGAGTCGGGCAGCGGCGGCAGGTTGCCGGTCTTCTCGTAGTCGGTGAGCATCGCGATCCGGCGTGCATGCCGCGGGACACCGGAGAAGGCGGTCGTCAGGAACGTCTCGACGAAGCCGGTGAGGTCCTCGACCGCATGCATCCGGCCGCCGACGGAGATGAGGTCGGCGTCGTTGTGCTCCCGTGCGAGCGCTGCGGTCTCGGTGCTCCACACCAGCGCGCAGCGGACCCCTCTGACCTTGTTCGCGGCCATCTGCTCGCCGTTGCCGGAGCCCCCGATCACCACCCCGAGGCTGTCTCCGCCTTCCTGGCGCTCCGCGGCCACTGCCTCCGCGGCGCGCAGGCAGAAGACCGGGTAGTCGTCCTCGGCGTCGTGGACGAACGGACCGTGGTCGACCGCCTCGTAGCCGTGGTCGGCCAGCCAGCCCAGAAGGTGCTCCTTGAGCTCCAGGCCGGCGTGGTCTGACCCGAGATGGACGCGCATGGGGCGAAAGGTTACCCAGCCCCGCCCGCCGTGCCGCCGGCCAACCGCGCCAGCTCCTCCTCGACCACCGAGGGGTCGAGCTTGGTGAACACCGGCGTCGGCTTGGACACCGGCGTGCCGGGGACGACCGGCTGCCGCGACCATGCCCGGGCCGCGGTGTAGTCGCCGGTGATGATGGGGTAGCCGGCCCCTCCGTCGAGGTCCTCGACCTCCTCCATGCGAGGCATCGGCTGCACGTCGCCGGCACCGCCGAGGACCCGGTCGACCTCGTTGGCCGAGTGCGGCAGGAACGGCGACAGCATCGTGTTGCAGTCGCTCACCGCCTGGGCCGCCACGTGCAGCACCGTCGCCAGCCGGTCCCGCTGGTCCTCCCCCTTGAGCTTCCAGGGCTCCGACGACGAGACGTACCTGTTCACCTCCGCGACCATCCGCATCGCCTCGGTGATCGCCTGCTTCTGCCGGTGCCGCGCAATCAGCTCCCCGACCACGCCGAACCCCTCGTCCACCGTGGCCAGCAACGCCGTGTCCGCTTCGGTCAGCTCCGCGGCCGCCGGGATCTCCCCGAAGTTCTTCGCGATGAGGTTGGCGGTCCGGTTGACGAGGTTCCCCCACCCGGCCACCAGCTCGTCGTTCGTCCGCCGCACGAACTCGGCCCAGGTGAAGTCGGCGTCCTGGTTCTCCGGCCCTGCCGCGGCGACGAAGTAGCGGAACGCGTCGACCTGGTAGCGCGCCAGCATGTCCCGGACGTAGATGACGACCCGCTTGGAGGAGGAGAACTTCCTGCCTTCCATGGTGAGGAACTCGCTTGAGACCACCTCGGTGGGCAGGTTGAGCTCCTCGAGCGAGCGAGGACTGCCGCCGTGCGAGCCCTTGCCGGCGTAGGCCAGCAGCTCCGCGGGCCAGATCTGGGCGTGGAAGGTGATGTTGTCCTTGCCCATGAAGTAGTAGGACAGCGCGCCCTCCCCCGCCGCGCCGCCCGCTGTGCCGCCCACCGGGGGGTTCCACCAGTCCCGCCAACGCTCGGGCTCACCCGTACGACGGGCCCACTCCACCGATGCGGAGAGGTAGCCGATGACGGCGTCGAACCACACGTAGAGCCGTTTGGTGGGGTTGTCGCGCCACCCCTCGAGCGGCACGGGGATCCCCCAGTCGATGTCCCGGGTCATCGGCCGCGGCCTGATCTCGTCGAGGATGTTCTGGCTGAACCTGATCACGTTGGGCCGCCACGTTCCGCTGGCCTCGCGCTCGTCGAGCCACACCTTCAGCGCCTCGGCCAGCGCCGGCAGGTCGAGGAAGAAGTGCTGCGTCTCCACGAACTCCGGGGTCTCCCCGTTGATCCGCGACCGGGGGTTGATCAGGTCGTGGGCGTCGAGCTGGTTGCCGCAGTTGTCGCACTGGTCGCCGCGTGCCCCGTCGTAGCCGCAGATGGGGCAGGTGCCCTCGATGTAGCGGTCCGGCAGCGTGCGGCCCGTCGAGGGCGAGATGGCGCCGTAGGTCGTCTGCTCGACGAAGTACCCGTTCTCGTAGACCCCGAGGAAGAGCTCCTGCACCACCGCGTAGTGGTTGGGCGTGGTGGTGCGTGTGTACAGGTCGTAGGAGACGCCGAGCGCGCAGAGGTCCTCGGCGATCAGCCGGTGGTTGCGGTCGGCCAGCTCCTGCGCGCTCACGCCCGCCTCGTCGGCGGCGATGAGTATCGGGGTGCCGTGCTCGTCGGTGCCCGAGACCATGAGCACGTCGTGACCGGCCATCCGCATGTACCGGCTGAAGACGTCCGAGGGCACTCCGAACCCGGCGACGTGGCCGATGTGCCGGGGGCCGTTGGCGTAGGGCCAGGCCACGGCGGACAGCACTTTGGTCATGCCGCGAATCCTAGGCTCAGCCGAGGTCGGGCCCCTTGGTGCGGCTGCGCTTCAGCTCGTAGAACCCCGGCGTACCGGCCACCAGCCGCACGCCGTCCCACAAGCGCCCCGCTTCTTCCCCCCGGGGGGCAGGGGTGACGACCGGGCCGAAGAAGGCGACCCCCTCGACCGAGATGACGGGGGTTCCGACCTCCTCGCCGACCATGTCCATGGCCCTGCTGTGGGACGCGCGCAGCGCCTCGTCGTGCTCGTCGGACGCCATCGCGGCCGACAGGTCCTCCGGCAGCCCCAGCTCGGCGAGCGCCTCCTCGACGAGCGCGCGGTCGGGCGACCGACCCTCGAGGTGGATGCGGTTCCCCAGCGCGGTGTAGAGCGGAAGCAGGACCTCGGGACCCGCCTTGGCGGCTGCCGCCATGCAGACGCGGACCGGTCCCCAGGCACGCTGCAGCATCTCGCGGTAGTCGTCGGGGACGTCCTTGTCCTCGTTGAGGACCGCGAGGCTCATGACGTGGAAGGACGGCTCGAGGTCCCGCACGCGGGCCGCCTCCAGCAGCCAGCGGGACGTCATCCACGCCCACGGGCAGAGCGGGTCGAACCAGAAGTCGACGGGCGTGCGGGCCGAGGCGTCGGGCGAAGGTGCGGTCGTCGTCGTCACGGGAGTAGAACGGCCAGGTGCCGCCGCCTGTTCCGGCGCCGGCGGAGGTCGGCCCTGTGACACAGCCGACACGCACGGGGGCGCCCATCAGTGCCTCACCTTTCGGCACCGACCGGCTGGCGCGGCATGCTATGCATGCTGCTATGCCAGGTACCAACCTCACCCGCGAGGAGGCGCAGACCCGCGCCCGGCTCCTCGACGTCGAGTCCTACACCGTCGACCTCGACCTCACCACCGGCGACACGACCTTCGGCTCGACGAGCGTGATCCGGTTCTCCTGCCGCGAGCCCGGAGCCGCCACGTTCGCCGACCTCGTCGGCGCCACCGTACGGTCCATCTCGCTCAACGGCCGCGACCTGGACCCGTCGGAGGTGTACGCCGACAGCCGCATCCAGCTCGCCGGTCTCGCTGCCGACAACGAGCTGCGGGTCGTCGCCGACTGCGCCTACAGCCGCACCGGGGAGGGGCTGCACCGGTTCGTCGACCCCGCCGACGACCGGGTCTACCTCTACACCCAGTTCGAGGTCCCCGACGCGCGCCGGGTCTACACGACGTTCGAGCAGCCGGACCTCAAGTCGGTCTTCGACTTCACGGTCACCGCCCCCGAGACGTGGACCGTGGTCTCGAACGCCCCGACACCGGACCCGGTGCCGGCGGGTGAGGGCACCGCCACCTGGTCGTTCCCGACCACCCAGCGACTCTCGACGTACATCACCGCCATCGTGGCGGGCGAGTACCACACCGTCTACGACACCTACGAGGGTGAGCACGGGCCGATCCGCCTCGGCCACCTGTGCCGCCAGTCGATGGCGCCCTTCCTCGACGTCGACGAGCTGCTCGACATCACGCGGCGTGGCTTCGCGTTCTTCGAGAAGGCGTTCGGCTACCCCTACCCGTTCGGCACCCACGGCGACGTGCGGAAGTACGACCAGGCCTACGTGCCGGAGTACAACATGGGCGCGATGGAGAACGCGGGCTGCATCACGTTCCGCGACGAGTACCTCCCGCGCTCGCGCCAGACCCACGCGTTCTTCGAGCAGCGCGCCAACACGGTGCTGCACGAGATGGCGCACATGTGGTTCGGCGACCTGGTCACGATGCGGTGGTGGGACGACCTGTGGCTCAACGAGTCCTTTGCGGAGTGGGCCTCCCACCATGCGTTGACGCGGGCCACGGAGTACGTCGACGGCTGGACCGGCTTCACCAACGCCCGCAAGAACTGGGCCTACCGGCAGGACCAGCTGCCCTCGACGCACCCCATCGCCGCGGACAACCACGACCTCGAGGCGGTCGAGGTCAACTTCGACGGGATCACCTACGCCAAGGGCGCCTCGACGCTCAAGCAGCTTGTCGCCTGGGTGGGCGAGGAGGAGTTCCTCAAGGGGCTGCGCAGCTACTTCAGGAAGCACGAGTTCGGCAACAGCGAGTTCGCCGACCTGTTGTCCGCGCTCGAGGCCTCCTCGGGGCGGGACCTGGCGTCATGGGCCGAGGAATGGCTCCAGACCTGCGGCGTCAACACGCTTACCCCTGCGTTCGACGTGGCCGAGGACGGCACCCTCACCTCCTTCGCGGTGCGCCAGACCGCGCACCCGGACTTCCCGACCCTGCGGCGGCACCGGATCGGCATCGGTCTCTACGACGACGTCGACGGCCACCTTGTCCGCCGCTCGTCACCGGACTCCGTGGGCAGCCTCGAGACCGACATCGCCGGTGAGCTCACCGAGATCCCGGCCCTCGTGGGGCAGCGGCAGCCGGACCTGGTGCTGCTCAACGACAGCGATCTCACCTACGCCAAGATCCGGCTGGACCAGCGGTCGCTGGCGACGCTGGTGGCGTCCATCGACACCCTCGACGACTCCCTCGCCCGCGCCCTCTGCTGGGGTGCCGCCTGGGACATGACCCGGGACGCCGAGATGAGCGCGAGCGACTTTGTCGCGCTCGTGCTGCGCGGCATCGGATCGGAGTCCGACCTCACGGCTGTCGGGGCGCTGCTGCGCTACGCGCAGCTGGCCATGGACACCTACGCCGCGCCGCAGAACCGAGCGCGGCTGGCCGCCCAGTGGGAGGAAGGCCTGGCCGGGCTCGTGGACGGTGCAGAGCCGGGCAGCGACCACCAACTCGCGTTCGCCCGGGTGTTCGCGTCGTCGGCGCGCAGCGACGCCGCCCTCGACCGGGTCCAGCGGTGGTACGACGGGTCCGAGCAGGCGCCGGGGCTGACTCTGGACCCGGACCTGCGGTGGGCGCTGCTCATCGCGCTCGCCGCCCGTGGCCGGGCGGACGAGGCCGCGGTCGCCGCGGAGCTCCAGCAGGACAACACCATCTCGGGCAGGGAAAGGGCCGCGGCAGCACTGACGGTGATGCCGACTCCCGAGGCCAAAGCGCGGGCCTGGCACGCCGCCGTGGTCGCCGAGGACACGCCCAACGAGACCCAGCGGCAGATCGCCTCGCACTTCCAGGTCGCCGGGCAGGACGCGCTGCTCGAGCCGTACGTCGAGCGGTACTTCGAGGTGGCGCAGACGGTCTGGGAGAGCAAGGGCGTGCAGCGCGCGAGCGTCGTGCTGATGATGATGTTCCCCCGGGTGCTGGCCACCCGAGCCACCCTCGACCGGGTGAACGCGTGGTTGGCGGACTCGACGGCCAACCCGGCGGCACTCCGCTACGTGAGGGAGGGCGCGGCCGACCTCGACCGGGCGCTGGCGGCGCAGGAGCTGGACGCCCAGGGATGAGTTAGGCGCTGGCCGGCGCCGGGCACAGGCAGTAAGGGGTCCCGGTCAGGCGTGCAGCGTCGGGGGCTTCCGGGCGTAGGCCGCCAGCATGTTGATGCCCCGGACGATGGCGCCGGTGAGGTCGCCGAGGGCGAGCTGTGACTGCATCTCGACCACGGCCAGCCGCACCTCGCCGTCCTCGAGGTCGCGTCGTACCTCGGCCCCGGTGACCACCTCGAGGGCCCGGTCGACGGGGTCGACCATGATCAGCACCGAGCGAGCCGGGGCGACGAGCGCACCGTGGAGCCGCTCGGCGAAGGTGCGTGATGGCCCGTCGGCGGGACCGACGTAGACCGAGAACTCGTAGCGGCAAAGGGTCTCGGCACCGCGGATCGTCTTGTCGATCTGCTGGCGCTGGCCGGCGGTGAAGCCGTCACCACCGGGCACTGGCGCCGCCCCGCTCGAGCTCCTCGTGGTCCTCACCGGTGGCTGGGTCGTCCAGTCCCCTCCGCGGACCGCCGAACCACTCGGACCGGTCGTGGAAGGCGACCGCGGGCTCCGAGGACCGGCCCCGGGCCATCGAGGGGATGAAGACCAGCAGCGTGATGAGCAGGATGATGCCGAGGGGGATCACTCCGAGCACCAGCAGGAAGTCCAAGGCACCGTCGCTCTCGGAGTCCGACCAGGTCTCCGGCGGTGAGGCCATCGCCGGTGAGGCCAGCGACCCGAGGAGGAGCCCCGCGGCGCCCACCAAGGTCATCGAAAGCCGTCTCGCCAGGCCAGGTCGCATGTCCGTCGTCACAGTCCGAAGCCTAGCCGCCGTCCCGGGCTCGGCGTACGGGTCTCGTAGCCTGCGGGGATGATCTCGCTCTTCACCGCCCGTCCGCCCGGGCCCGCGCTCGAGCACGTAGCAGCGCTCGCTGCTGCACCCGCGTGCGAGGACGGTGACCAGCTCTGCGACCTCGTCCAGCGGACCACGGGCAACGAGTGGCTCGCGACCGCGGCGGACTGGCTGATCGCCAAGCCGGTCGCGATCGCGGTGATCATCGTCCTCGGCCTCGTCGCGCGGTGGCTGGTGAACAAGCTGATCTCCCGCGTCGTCGACAAGGCGGCCGGCGGTCGCACGCTGCCGCCGGTAGCGAAGCGCAGGTTCGGCGTGGCGCCGGACCCGGAGGAGGAGCGCCTGGCGGGGGTCATCGCGGAGCGGAGGCGGCAGCGCGCCCACACGATGGCGTCGGTGCTGCGCAGCATCGCCTCGATCGTGATCCTCACGGTGGTGACGATCATGGTGATCGGCGAGCTCGGCTACGACGTCGGGCCCCTCATCGCGAGCGCTGGCCTGGTCGGCGTGGCCCTCGGGTTCGGCGCGCAGAGCCTCGTGAAGGACTTCCTCTCCGGGATCTTCATGTTCTTCGAGGACCAGCTCGGCGTGGGCGACACCGTGATCATCGGAGAGACCGAGGGCGTGGTGGAGGCCCTCGCCCTACGGATCACCCGGCTGCGCGCGGAGGACGGCACGGTCTGGTACGTCCGCAACGGTGAGATCCTGCGCGTGGGCAACCTCAGCCAGCGGAACGAGGTCCGCCCGGCCGACTGAGGTGCCGCTGCCCCGCCTCGACGTGAGCACTCGCGCGCTGCTCAGCCGAGCGAGGCCTCCAGGGTGATCGTGGTGCCGGTCAGGGCCTGCGAGACCGGGCAGTTCTCCTTGGCGCCCTCCGCCGCGGCCACGAAGTCCTCCTTGCTGATGCCGTCGACGTCACCGGTCACCGTCAGGTGGATCCCGGTGATGCCCTCGCCCGGCTGGAACGTCACGTCGGCCCGCACGTCGAGCGACGTCGGAGGGGTGTCGGCCTTGGCCAGCGCTCCCGAGAGGGCCATGGAGAAGCATGCCGAGTGAGCGGCGCCGATCAGCTCCTCGGGGCTGGTCTTGCCGTTGGCCTCCTCGGCCCGTGAGGGCCACGAGACGTCGAACGTGCCGACGCCGCTGGACTCGAGCGTCACTTGACCGGAGCCGTCGAGCAGCGAGCCGTTCCATTTCGTGGTGGCCTGACGCGTGGTCGCCATGGTGCTCCTTCGTGATCGGCGCGCGGTTGCCGCGCGTGGTTGGGGAATCGCCAACCTACAGACCTCGTGCAGCGCCTCGGCTTGGCCGGCTGAGAGAATGCAGGCGTGAGCGAGACGGAGACCGAGGAGCGCAGCTTCTTCGACGACATCGGCGGCCAGCCGGTCATCGACCGCATCGTCGCGCGGTTCTACGCGGGCGTCGCCAGCGACGAGGTGCTGGGGCCGATGTATCCCGAGGACGATCTGAAGGACGGCTCGGCCGCGAAACGGCTTGCGATGTTCCTGGGGCAGTACTGGGGCGGCCCCACGACGTACTCCCAGGAGCGGGGGCACCCGCGGCTACGGATGCGGCACGCCCCCTTCACCGTCAACCGGACGGCCCAGGAGCACTGGCTGCGCCACTTCCGTGCAGGACTGGACGAGGCGGGGCTCACACCCGAGCAGGACGCCCGCTTCTGGGGCTACGTGACCTACGCGGCGGAGTTCATGCTCAACAGCGAGGACTGACGAGGGTGCCCGCTGTGCCGGCGTGACCTCGGCCTTCGGCTCCGTGCACACCACCACCACGTGGAAGTGGACCGGCGCCCGCTGATGCATCAGGAACGACCGGATGCTGTCGGGCCGGAAAGTCGCGGTCGGCTCAGTCGTTAGATTGCCGGTCGTGAGTGCCCGTGCGGTCCGTGGCCGCCTGCAGTGGTCCGTGGCCGTGCCGGTCCTCGCTCTGCTGGTCGTCGCCGCCGCGTGGTCCCGTCACGACCACCCTGCGGTTCTTGCCGTCCTGGCTACTGTGCTGGTGCGAAACGTCCTGGGGTCGGTCCATCCGCCCGAAGTCGTGGCCACGGCGGTGCGGGAATCCTTCGGGTC
>CADCUI010000018.1 GCA_902805845.1 uncultured Nocardioidaceae bacterium | reverse complement strand
TGCACCGCCGACGTGGTCGTGGACGACGAGGGCAAGGATCAGACGGTGTCGGGTACCTGCACCGACAACGCCGGCAACACCAGCGCGGCCAAGGTCGTCACCGTCAGCCTCGACAAGACCAACCCGGTCATCACCGACGTGAAGGTCACCGGCGGAACGGCCGGCGCCAACGGCTGGTACACCTCCGACGTGGAGGTGACCTACACCGCCTCCGACAGCCTGTCGGGTCTGGTCGACGCCTCCAAGAAGGTCACCAGCAACGGTGAGGGCGGCGCCGTCGAGGTCGCCGGTCCCGAGTTCACCGACCGTGCTGGCAACAGCATCTCGGGGGCCGCTCAGACCTTCAAGATCGACAAGTCGGGTCCGACTGGCATCGCCTTCAGCGGTGTCAAGGACTACTACTTCGGTGACACCCAGGGCAAGCCCAGCTGCAGCGCTGACGACGCCACCTCAGGTCTCGCGACCTGCGTAGTGACCGGCGGTGGGACGACCACAGGGCAGCAGACCTGGACGGCTACGGCGACCGACAACGCCGGGCACACGACCACCAAGTCGGTCACCTACCAGGTGAGCAACTGGCGGACGAGCGGGTTCTACTCGCCGGTCGACATGGGCGGCGTGTGGAACAGCGCCAAGGCCGGCAGCACCATCCCGCTGAAGTTCGAGCTCTTCAAGGGCACGACGGAGCTGACCGACGTGGCAGCGGTCAACACCTTTAAGTACGCCGCGGTCAGCTGCTCCTCCGGCGCAGCCGCAACGGCGGACGAGATCGAGGTGCTGTCCACCGGCGGCACCACTCTCCGGTACGACACCACGGGCGGCCAGTTCATCCAGAACTGGAAGACCCCGGCGGCCGGCTGCTACAAGGCCACGATGACCGCTGACGACGGCAGCACCATCGCGGCGATGTTCAACCTCAGGAAGTAAGCGAAAACGGCACGCGGCATCAACGGAAGGCCCCAGGCTTCATGGTCTGGGGCCTTTCGTTGCCCCTCAAGTGATCACGCCTACTAGGGATCGAGAGGACACACCGAGATGAGCGGCTCCCCCCCATGGCACGCGAACTCGACGACTGCCCTCGGGTTGTGCCCCCCGTGGTGCGTTACCCGGCACGGTGCCCTTCTCGGTGAGGAGGACTGCGTGCACACCAGCGCCCCGGTCGCCGTCGCCGAGGGCGTCGAGGCCCGGACCTGCATGTCGGTGGACCCGGTCACGGGCGTGGTGGACGGTCCGCACGTGATGATCGGCTCGACCGAGCACACCCCGGCTGACGCAGCCGCGCTTGCCACCGCGCTGCTGGCCCTCGTGGACGCGGCGGAGTCGGTTACTCGTCCGGCAGCAGTCTGAAGGCGCTCTCCCGGTCCTTCACGCGCAGCTTGCGCAGCACCGTGGAGACGTGGACCCGCACGGTGGTGGGGGAGAGGAAGAGCTTGCCGGCCACCTCCTCGGTCGTGTGGCCCTCCTTCAGCAGCACCATGACCTCGAGCTCACGCGGGCTCAGCTTCGTGGCGGTCGCGGACGTGGAGGGCCGCTTCAGCAGGCCCCGCCGCGTCGGTGTCCTGAACTCCTCCAGGATCCGGCTCACGAGGGCGGGTGGCATGGCGGCCTCCCCGGCCAGGACGCCTCGCAGGGCGGGGTAGAGCTCCTGAGGGTCACCGCCCTTGAGCAGGTAGCCCGAGGCGCCCGCCTTGAGTGAGTCGAACAGGTCCGCGTCCTCCTGCGAGGAGGTGAGCATGACGACCGCGGTCTGCGGCAGCTCCGCACCTATCCGCTCGGCCGCGCTGATGCCGTTGCCGGGCATGTGGATGTCGAGCAGCACCACGTCGGGCTCGCACTGCAGCGCCAGGTCGACCGCCTCCTGCGCGGTCGCCCCTTCTCCGCAGATCTCGCAGTCGTGTGCCTCCAGGGCCTGCCGGAGGTGGGCGCGGACGTGCGCATGGTCGTCGGCCATGACGATGCGCAGCCCGCTCACCAGGTCACGCTCACGGTGCTGCCGGCGCCCGGCGCCGAGTCGATCGCAAAGGAACCGGGCAGCGCCTGCGCCCGGTCCCTCATGCTGACCAGTCCGTAGCCGACCTTGACCGACGACAGGGCGGCCGGTTCGAATCCCAGTCCGTCGTCGCGGATGCACAGGCGCCAGCCGTCGGCACGTTGCTCGAGCTGCAACCGGATCTCGGAGGCTGCTCCGTGGCGGACCGCATTCGCCATCGCCTCCCGGGTGATCCGGGCCAAGGCGTGGCGCTGCTCACTGGTCACGTGGACCGAGTCGTCGAGGTCCATGTGCAGGGCGACGTCGTACCGGTTGGCGATGTCCTTGGCCGCCCGCTCGAGCGTCCAGCTCAGGGGTTCGTCGTCGGCACTGCCCAGCGCGTGCACCGCCGCTCTTGCCTCGTCGAGGGCCCGGTCGCAGGCGCCCAGGATGGGCTCGCGCGCCCCCGAGTCGACCGGGATGGAGTAGCCCTGCGACTTGATGTAGCCGAGCTCCTGCACCACGCCGTCGTGCAGCTCACGCGCCAAGCGTCGACGGTCCTCGAGAACGGCGACGTCCGCCTGGGCGCTCCAGTACTGCTGGATCTCCCGCATCGCCCCCACGAGGAGCAGCAGGTAGCAGCCGGTGCGCAGGACGTCCCCGGTGTAGAGCCAGTCGGTGTACAGGGAGGGGAAGAGCAGGTAGTTGACGCGGGCGAATGCTCCCACCGCGCACGCCGGGCCGAGCCATAGGAGCAGCTCGTCCTCGGAGTGCCGTGCCGCCTGGACGGTGAAGACAGCCGCGGCGAGGAAGAAGCAGAGCGCCGCCAAGGCCTGGGCGGCCAGCAGGACGGGGTGACCCGTCAGGAGCGGATACTGCGCCGTTGCGGGAAGGTCCTCCAGGTCGAGCGCCACCGGCAGCCGGTCCCGCGCCAGCCAGAGCGCCACGGAGACCGCGGCCACCGCCCCGAGCGTGGGCAGCGCCGGCCAGCGAAGTCGGGTGGCTCCCACCCGACGTGCGCCCGCCACGGCGGCTGCGCCGATGACCAGTGCCCCCATCATCCGGACCGAGAGCGGCAGCCAGACGTCCAGGGTCCCCGCCTCCAGGTCAGACACGAGTCCAGACGCGAACGCCCCGCCGAGGCCGCCGAGCAGCAGCAGCACCATTCCTTGTGACAGCAGCACGTCCTGCAGGCGACGGGAGCGCAGGAACCGGCCGTGGAGGAGGTAGGCGACGAGCAGCGCGATGCAGGCGTCGAGCGAGTTGAGCACGAGGTGGGCCGACGGGCTGCGGAAGCCGAAGGTGAGGTACGGCGTCAACAGGATGGCTGCGGTCACGGCCAGGCCGGCGAGCGCAGCGATCGTCGTGCGGTGCACGGCAGGCGACGAGGTGTCCGCTGGACCACTGGTCGCCGCCGAGGTCCTCGATGTCACGCTGCCCCCGAAAGCACTCGACACTCCCCGGAAGCCCCCACCGGCCCCCGGCCGGGTCAGGGTAAGCGTCGGGAGCCCGGAGGGCCACCCGCAGGGATACCTGTTCGGGTACCCGGAATCCGGTGGAGGGAACGTGCGTGACGTCACGTCGTACCACTTTGGTTCTGCAGCCGGGGCCTAGCAGTATGGGCGACCGAGCCCGCCGCCGAGCGGGCCACGGCCCCGCACGCCGAAGTCCGGCCGGCCGACTGCAGGCCGAGGCCGACCCCATGACCCCGGCTGGGGCCCGCTCGACCTTCGAGGCGGCGGACCTCGGCCGGACCACGCGCGAGACCCCGGTCCCCAAGGGGGGAGGCCGGGGTCTTGGGCTGTCCGCCCGATGCGCTCGAGACCCCTGAGCCGGCTCGACTGCCGCTACCCTGGAGTGGTGAGCCTCTTCGCCCTGCCGAGCCTGATCATGTCCGTTGTCAGCCTCGCCATGTTCGCGGCCCAGGCCTTCGCCTTCATCGACGCGGTCACCCACCGCCCGGACGCCTACCCCGCCGCCGACAAGCTGACGAAGAAGGCGTGGCTGATCATCCTCGGGCTGGCGCTGGCCGCCCACATGCTCATCTGGGCGCCGCTCAGCCTCTTCAACCTCGTCGGCATCGTCGCCGCGCTCGTCTACATCGTCGACGTCCGCCCCGCGCTGAGGTCGCTCACCCGCTACTGAGCCGTTCACGCGACGTTCACCCTGCGCGTCGGAATATGTAAGCGACAACTGTCGGTGGGGCCTGCTTCGATAGTGGGATGAGTTCTCCAGCGATCGAGGCGATCGACCTCGTCAAACGGTTCGGCGACACGGTCGCCGTCGACGGGGTCAGCTTCACGGTTCCTGCCGGCTCGGTCCTCGGCGTCCTCGGTCCCAACGGCGCCGGCAAGACGACCACCGTGCGGATGCTGACCACGATGTCGCGGCCCACCAGCGGCACCGGCCGGGTGGCGGGTCACGACATCATCAAGGAGCCCGAGGCGGTACGCCGCAGCATGGGGCTCACCAGCCAGGTCGCCACGGTTGACGAGCTGCTCACGGCCCGGGAGAACATCCGGCTGAGCGGTCGTTTCGCCGGGCTGTCCAACGCGCAGGTGCGTCGGGTCGGCGACGAGCTGCTCGAGCGCTTCTCGCTGACCGAGGCGGCGGACCGCACCGCCAAGACCTACTCCGGGGGGATGCGACGCCGGCTCGACCTCGCGGTCAGCCTGGTCGCCACCCCGCCGGTGCTCTTCCTCGACGAGCCCACCACCGGGCTCGACCCCCGCAGCCGGACCGACCTGTGGGACGTCCTCCGCGGTCTCGTCGCGGACGGCACCACGCTGCTGCTCACGACGCAGTACCTCGAGGAGGCCGACCAGCTCGCCGACGACATCATCGTCATCGACAGGGGCCGCATCATCGCCCAGGGGACCCCCACCCAGCTCAAGGACGCCACCGGCCGGGCGTCCGTGGTCCTGACGGTGACCTCGGCCGAGGACATGCCGGCCGCGGAGGCCGCCGTACGCCGGGTGACCTCCGAGATCCACCTCGACCCCGCCGGCAGGCGGCTCACGGCCCGGGCCCGCGGTCTTGCCGACATGCTGGCCATCGGCGAGGCGGTGTCGGCCAGCGGCGTCGCGATCGACGACCTGGGGCTGCAGCGACCGAGCCTCGACGACGTGTTCCTGCACCTGACCGGCCATCGCGCCGAGGACGACGAGGCGTCGTCCGAGCCGACCCTCGAGGAGGCCACCCGATGAACCACGAGTCGAGCACGAGGACACCGACGATCCAGCACGACCACGCCGGCTTCGCGCGCGAGACGCTCAAGCCGCCGTCGTTCCTCGCCGCCTGCATGCTGGTGGTCAAGCGCAACCTCATCCACATCCGGCGGATGCCGGAGCTGCTCATGGACGTGACGATCCAGCCGGTGATGTTCGTGCTGCTGTTCGCCTTTGTCTTCGGGGCGTCCATCGACGTGCCGGGCAGCGGCTACCGGGAGTTCCTCGTGCCGGGGATCATGGCGCAGACGATGGTCTTCTCGTCGTTCATCGTCGCGATGGGGCTGGTCAGCGACCTCGAGAAGGGCTTCGTCGACCGACTCAAGTCGCTGCCGATCCACCGCTCCGCGATCCTCGTCGGTCGGAGCATCTCCAGCCTCATCCACTCCTCGATCGGCATCACGGTGATGGCGCTGACCGGGCTGGCGATCGGGTGGCGGCTCCACAACGGCGTCGTCGACGCGGTGCTGGGCTTCGTCCTCTACCTGGTCATCGGCTTCGCGATGATCTGGGTGGGCATCCTGGTGGGCTCGACGTTCCACTCCGTCGAGGGCGTGCAGGGCTTCATGTTCACGCTGATCTTCCCGCTGACGTTCCTGGCCAACACCTTCGCGCCGACCGAGAGGATGCCGGACGCCCTCCGGTTCCTCGCCGAGTGGAACCCCGTGTCCGCTCTCACGCAGGGGGCTCGTGAGCTGTGGGGCAACGGGCCTCCGGCGGCGCCCGACGCCGCCTACCAGCTGCAGCACCCCGTCCTCTTCACCTTCGCCTGGGCGCTGCTCATCACCGCGGTGGTGGCGCCGCTGTCGGTCCGTGCATTCCGCCGGAGGTCGAGGGACTGAGCTCCGTGCAGCTCGAGGTCGTGCGGGGTGACATCACCACGCTGCGCGTCGACGCCATCGTCAACGCGGCGAACAACGCGATGCGAGGCGGCGGCGGCGTCGACGGCGCGATCCATCGGGCCGCCGGCCCGCGGCTGCTCACCGAGTGCGTCGAACGGTTCCCCGACGGGCTCGCCACCGGTGCGGCGGGCTGGACCACCGGCCACCGGCTCCCGGCCCGGTGGGTGGTGCACGTCGTGGGTCCGGTGTACGACGGCACCGGCCGCAACCGGCCGGCGCTGGTCTCCTGCTACACCTCGGCGTTGGCGGTGGCCGACGCGCTCGCTCGCGAGCACGAGGTCGGCGACTTCACCATGGCGTTTCCGCTGGTGTCCGCAGGCGTCTACGGGTGGCCGCTCGAGGACGCCGTCGACGCGCAGGTCACCACTCTGGCGACGACCCGCACCCAGGTGACGCGCTGCCTGCTGGTCGGCTTCGGAACCGCGGCGCACCGGGCTCTCACGCGGGCGGTGGATGCGCTGAGCTGACCGACGTCCGATGCGTCTGTGGTCTAGACACGTCACCCGTTGCCATCGCCCTGCTGGGCCACGCATCTCCGCGTGCCCGGGCCGTGCGACGTGCCCCTTGGGCGACGCTTCCTGCGGGCCCGAAGTTGGACACTTGACCAGGACAACCGACCAGGCGCATCCTTGGTTGTCGGCTCAACCGCCTGGCAGGGCAGTCGGATCACAGCACGACACGGGCGCTGCCGCCCTCGTGGCGAGCGCGTGGGGGGACCTGGTTGGGAGGCCAGGAGCCGCCGCCTCGACGAGCCGCTCGGTGGGCACCACCGGGCGCGCTTGTCGTTGTCGGGCTCTGGGTCGGCTCTGGGGTGGGGAATCGGTTGCTGCTCGAGGACGTTGCGCCGGGGATGTCCGCCGCCAGCACCACCCCCAGGTCCGTCGCCGGATCAGCAGCCGAGTCCGCCGCCGACGTACGCCGTGTCGCGGTGCTCCTGGGCCTGCTCTTCGGCTTCGCCGGCATGGGCAGCGCCGCCGCCGCGATGGCGCTCGCGCCCCTGGCCGACGCCTACGGTGTGAGTGAGGGAGCGGCCGCCTGGACGATCAGCCTCTACGCGCTCATGCTCGGCGTCGGCACCGCGGTCTACGGCCGGGTGGCGGACCTCCAGGGTCCACGGTTCCCCATGCTGGTGGGGCTGTCCCTGATGACCTTCGGGGCCCTGGTCGCCGCTCTGGCGCCGACCTTCGAGGTGCACCTCGCCGGACGACTCTTCCAGGGCGCCGGCGCTGCGGCCGTGCCCACGCTGGGCGCAGCGGTGGTCACGGCGCGCTACGCCGGTCAGGTGAAGTCCTCGGCGCTGCTGCGGGTGGCCGGTACGGCGGCTGCCGTCACCTCGCTGGGTCCGCTCGCCGGGGGACTGGTGGTCGACACGCTCAGCTGGCGCGTCGCGATCGCGCTGCCGATCCTGGGGGTGCTCGTCGTCCCGTTCCTCTGGCACGTGCTGTCCGTCGGCGGCACGGGTGCGCGCCTGGACCTGGTCGGCGCGTTGCTCACCGCGTCGGCCGCCGGCGGCGTCGTGCTGCTTCTGCAGTCGCCCTCGACCGGCCTGGCCGTGGCGCTCGTGGGGCTGCTCCTCGTGCTGCTCGGCGCGCCTGCGGTCGCTGCCTGGGTGCGGCACAAGCCGCACGGCTTCCTCCCCATGGACGTGGTGCGCAACGGCGTCGTCGTCCGCAGCGCGCTGGCCGCTTCCGCGATCCCGGCGGCGTGGTTCGCCATGCTCGTCGCGATCCCGGCGGTCCTCCTCTCCCTCGGCTGGGCGCCGTGGCAGGTCGGACTCTCGCTGGTGCCGTCCGGGGTGGTCGGCCTCCTCATGCCTCGCGTGGTCGGGTCGTTCATCAGCCGGGTCGGCGCGGGCCGCGCCCTCGTGGTGTCCGCCCTCGTGGCCACGGCCGCGTTGCTGGTGTGCGCGCTGGGTGCGGGGCTGAGCTCACCGTGGATCATGGTTCCGTCGGTCGTGTTCGCGACGGTGGCGTTCGGGCTCGGTCAGCCGTCGTTGGCGACGGCGGTCGGTGACGCCGTTCCGGAGCAGGTGCGCGGCGTGGCGCTCGGCATCGCCACGCTGGTGTTCATGGTCGGCGGGAGCCTCGGCGCCGCCGTCGTCGGTGGGGTCGGCCCGGTGCTGGGCCTCGGTACGAGCATCGCGCTGCTGACGCTGCTCCCGTTGGCGGGCACCCTGCTGGTGCTCCCGACAGTGCGGGGTGCGTCGCCGGCGCCAGCCGACTGAGGCTCGGCGTACCGGCTGGGTCTCGCCGTACCGGCTCTCAGCCCTTGCGCGCCCGGCTCGCGGTCTTGGCGCGGGCGTTCTGGTCGAGCACGACCTTGCGGATGCGCACCGACTCCGGCGTGACCTCGACGCACTCGTCCTCGCGGCAGAACTCCAGGCACTGCTCGAGCGACAGCCTCTTCGGCGGGATGAGCTTCTCGAAGTTGTCGGAGGTCGAGGAGCGGATGTTGGTCTGCTTCTTCTCCTTGGTGATGTTGACGTCCATGTCGTCCTCACGGGAGTTCTCGCCGACGATCATGCCCTCGTAGACCTCGGTCGTCGGCTCCACGAACATGACGCCGCGCTCCTGCAGGTTCGTCATCGCGTACGCCGTGGCCGCGCCGGGACGGTCGGCCATCAGCGACCCGCTGGCGCGCGACCTGATCTCACCGGCCCAGGGCTCGTAGCCCTCGAACACGTGGTGGGCGATGCCGGTGCCGCGGGTGTCGGTGAGGAACTCGGTGCGGAAGCCGATGAGGCCGCGGGCCGGCACCAGGAACTCCATGCGCACCCAGCCCGTGCCGTGGTTGGTCATCTGCTCCATGCGGCCCCTGCGGACGGCGAGGAGCTGGGTGATCGTGCCGAGGTACTCCTCGGGGGCGTCGATCGTCAGCCGCTCCACCGGCTCGTGGACCTTGCCGTCGATCGTCTTGGTGACCACCTGCGGCTTGCCGACCGTCAGCTCGTAGCCCTCGCGCCGCATCTGCTCGACCAGGATGGCCAGCGCCAGCTCGCCCCGGCCCTGCACCTCCCAGGTGTCCGGCCGCTCGGTCGGCAGCACGCGGATCGACACGTTGCCGACCAGCTCCTTGTCGAGCCGGTCCTTGACCAGCCGGGCGGTGACCTTGGCGCCCTTGACCCGCCCGGCCAGCGGGCTGGTGTTGATGCCGATCGTCATCGAGATCGCCGGCTCGTCGACGGTGATGAGCGGCAGCGCCCTCGGGTCCTCCGGGTCGGCGAGCGTCTCGCCGATCATGATGTCGGGGATGCCGGCGATGGCGGCGATGTCGCCGGGGCCGGCCTGCTCGCCGGGCTTGCGCTCCAGCGCCTCGGTGACCAGCAGCTCGGTGACCTTGACGTTCTGGCGGCTGCCGTCGCGCCTGAGCCACGCGACGTTCATGTTCTTCCGCAGGTGGCCCTCGTGCACCCGCACCAGAGCCAGCCGGCCCAGGAAGGGGCTGGCGTCGAGGTTCGTCACGTGCGCCTGCAGGGGTGCGCCCTCGGTGTAGGTGGGCGCCGGGATCGTCTCGATGATCGTCCGGAAGAGCGGCTCGAGGTCGGGGCTGTCGGGCAGGGCACCGTTGTCCGGCATGTCGGTGCTGGCCCGCCCGGCCTTGGCGCTGGCGTAGACGACCGGGAAGTCGAGTGCGTTCTGGTCATGGTTCTCGTCGAGGAGGTCCATGAACAGCTCGTAGGTCTCGTCGACGACCTCCTTGATGCGGGCGTCGCCACGGTCGACCTTGTTGATGACCAGCACCACCGGCAGGTCGGCGTTGAGGGCCTTGCGGAGCACGAACCGCGTCTGGGGGAGCGGCCCCTCGCTGGCGTCGACGAGCAGCACGATCCCGTCGACCATCGACAGCCCGCGCTCGACCTCGCCGCCGAAGTCGGCGTGACCGGGGGTGTCGATGATGTTGATCGTGACCGGGTCGCCGCCGGCGGCGGGACCGGCGTACCGCACGGCGGTGTTCTTGGCGAGGATCGTGATGCCCTTCTCGCGCTCGAGCTCGCCGGAGTCCATCGCCCTCTCGTCGACGTGGGCGTGGGCGCCGAACGAGCCGGACTGCCACAGCATCGCGTCGACGAGGGTGGTCTTCCCGTGGTCGACGTGGGCGACGATCGCGACATTGCGCAGGTCGGTACGGGTGGTGCTGGTGGCAGGCATGCGTCATCGCTTCGTGCTCGGGGGCGGTCCGGCCATTCTAGGCGGGTCTCCCATCGAAGCCCGCGCCCCGGCCGCGGGCACGCCGCGGGAGGCTTGGCGTGGCGGGGTGGAATAGCGGGCCGGAGGGTTCGGTTGAAGCAACAACTTACCACGAGGAGCTGCCATGACTGGCCTGGGAACCCCGAGCAACCCGACCTTCGGTCTGGACACGTTCGGTGACCTCGAGAGGGGTGCCGACGGAGAGCTCGTCACGCAGGCCGAGGCGATCCGCCAGGTGGTGGCTGAAGGGGTCCTCGCCGAACGTGTCGGGCTCGACTACTTCGGCGTCGGCGAGCACCACCGTCCCGACATGGCCGTGTCAGCACCCGACGTGGTCCTCGCCGCCCTCGCCGGCCAGACCTCCTCGATCCGGCTGGGCACCGGCGTGACGGTCCTGAGCTCCGACGACCCGGTGCGGGTCTTCGAGCGCTTCGCGACCCTGGACGCCGTCTCGCGGGGACGTGCCGAGGTGACGCTGGGCCGGGGATCCTTCACCGAGTCCTTCCCGCTCTTCGGCCACTCGCTGGAGGACTACGAGGTCCTCTTCACCGAGAAGCTCGACCTCTTCGCCAAGCTCCTCGACGAAAAGCCGGTGCACT
>CADCUI010000017.1 GCA_902805845.1 uncultured Nocardioidaceae bacterium | reverse complement strand
GGACTGGCCCTACGACCTGGAGCAGCCGCTCGGCCCGGAGATCCTGGCCTGGACCCGGCGTACCGACCTGCTGGCGTCGATGACCGACGAGGCCGTTCTCGAGACCGCCTGGCGGGCCAGGTCCGACGTCCGTCAGGAGTCGGTCGGTTGGCCGGGCGCCGAGGACCCGGAGGTGATCGTGCTCCGGCAGCAACGAGGCATGCGTCGGGCGCGCCAGGTCGACACCGTCGACGCCGCCCTGGTGGGAGCCAGCGACGGCGACCTCACCGTCGCCCAGGTCCTGGGCGCGCTGGCGGACCTCCTCGACGAGCCCGTCGACACGCTCGTGGCCGGCAGGCTGGCAACCGTGCGCGAGCTGGTCGCCGACGGTTTCCTCGAGCTCCCCTGACCCTGCCCAGTCGGCGCTTGTGCACGCGGTACCGCGTGCACAAGCGCCGACTCGGCGGGCGTGCACAAGCGCCGACTCGGGCTAGAGGAGGAAGCGGAACAGCGGGCTGTCGGGCGGGATCTGCTCGATCCGAGGCGGTGCCTTCCGCATCCGGTCCAGGAGCGGGTCGAGGTCGTCGGCCCGGCCCAGCTCGATGCCGACGAGCGCGGGCCCGGTCTCCCGGTTGTTGCGCTTGACGTACTCGAACAGCGTGATGTCGTCGTCGGGCCCCAGCACCTCGTCGAGGAACCGTCGCAGCGCCCCGGGCTCCTGCGGGAACTCCACGAGGAAGTAGTGCTTGCGCCCGGTGTGCACGAGCGCGCGCTCGACGACCTCGGCGTAGCGGCTGACGTCGTTGTTGCCCCCGCTCAGGACGCACACGACCGTGGCCCCCGCCGACAGGTCCAGCAGCGGCAGCACGGCCGTCGCCAGCGCACCCGCGGGCTCGGCGACGATCCCGTCCACCTGGTAGAGGTCGAGCATCTCCACGCACACCTGCCCCTCCGGGACGGTGACCAGCTCCGGGCCGCACCGCGCCACGATGCGGTGGGTGAGCGTCCCGACCCGGCGTACCGCCGCGCCGTCGACGAAGCCCTCGAGATCGTCGAGGTCGACCGGCCCACCCGCCGCCACCGCCGCGGACATGCCGGCCGCCCCGGCGGGCTCCACGCCGACGACGCGCACGGACGGCGCGTGCTCGGCGAGCCACACCAGGTTGCCGGCGATGAGCCCGCCTCCGCCCACCGGGACCACCACGACATCCGGCGGCCGACCGAGCTGCGCGACCGCCTCGGCGAGCACGGTGCCCTGCCCGGCGACCGTGTAGGGGTGGTCGAACGCCGGCACCAGCGTCGCCCCTGTCGCCTCGGCATGGGCAGCGGCGAGGGCGGCGGCGTCGTCGTAGGTGTCGCCCTGCACGAAGACCTCGGCATGCTCCCCGCCCAGCGCCGCGACTCGATCGCGCTTCTGTCTCGGCGTGGTGCGCGGGAGGTAGATGCGCGCCCGCACGCCGGAGCGGGCGCAGGCGAAGGCGACCCCCTGGGCGTGGTTGCCGGCGCTGGCACAGACCACTCCGGCCGCTCGCTGCGCCTCCGAGAGCCGCGAGATGAACGTGTAGGCACCGCGGCCCTTGTAGGAGCGGGTGGGCTGGAGGTCCTCGCGCTTGAGGAGCACCTGCGCTCCGGTGAGCTCCGACAGCCGTGAGCTGCGCTCGAGCGGCGTGGGGTCCACGACGCCGCGGAGGGCAGCCGCCGCCCGCTCGACGTCCGCCGCGGTGACGTCGGGCACGGCCGCCGGGCCGGGACCGTCGAGGGGGCTCACGCCCTCATTGTCGCCCCCGTCGGGAGGCGACGGCGTGAGGACCGGGCAGGACGGTCCTTGACAACCGGCGCTAGCGTTCCTCCCGGCATCAGTTGAAGGGCATCGGCCCGGGCGTGAGCCGGCCGCAGCAGGATCGCGGCACCGCAGCAAGGAGAGGGAGCAGTCCACGTGCCACCCAAGGGTTCGACGGCCACCGACGGCCACAAGCTCGTCATCGTCGAGTCGCCTGCCAAGGCGAGGACGATCGCGGGCTACCTCGGTCCGGACTACGTCGTCGAGTCCTCGATCGGTCACATCCGTGACCTCCCGCAGGGTGCCTCGGACGTCCCGGCGGCGATCAAGGGGGAGAAGTGGGCAAGGCTGGGAGTCGACATCGACAACGGCTTCACGCCCTACTACGTCGTCTCGCGGGACAAGAAGCCGCACATGACCAAGCTGAAGGGGCTGCTCAAGGAGGCCTCGGAGCTCTACCTCGCCACGGACGAGGACCGCGAGGGCGAGGCGATCGCCTGGCACCTGCAGGAGGAGCTGAAGCCCAAGGTGCCGGTGCGGCGGATGGTCTTCCACGAGATCACCCCGCAGGCGATCCGGGAGGCCGTCGAGCACCCACGCGACCTCGACCTCGATCTCGTGGAGGCGCAGGAGGCCCGCCGCATCCTGGACCGGCTCTACGGCTACGAGGTCTCCCCGGTGCTGTGGAAGAAGGTCATGTCGGGCCTCTCCGCGGGCCGGGTGCAGTCGGTGGCGACGCGCCTGGTGGTGGACCGGGAGCGGGAGCGGATCCGGTTCCGTCCCGCGTCGTACTGGGACCTCGACGGCACCTTCGACGCCGGCCAGGAGCACGCCGAGCGGATGTTCCCCGCCAAGCTGCACTCGGTCGACGGCGCCCGCGTGGCGAGGGGCTCCGACTTCGACCCCCTGGGACAGCTCGCCTCGACCGGTGTGCAGCACCTGGACCGCACCAGGGCCGAGGCCCTCGTCGAGGCGCTGCACGACTCCACGTTCGAGGTGCGCTCGGTCGAGGCCAAGCCCTACACCCGCAGGCCCTATGCGCCGTTCCGCACCACGACCCTGCAGCAGGAGGCCTCCCGCAAGCTGGGCTTCGGTGCCTCCCGGACGATGTCGGTGGCGCAGCGGCTGTACGAGAACGGCTTCATCACCTACATGCGCACCGACTCGATCACGTTGTCGGAGTCGGCGGTCCGGGCGGCGCGTGACCAGGTCCGCGAGCTGTACGGCGCGGAGTACCTGCCGGAGGCCCCCCGCACCTACCAGTCGAAGGTCAAGAACGCACAGGAGGCCCACGAGGCGATCCGGCCCGCCGGCGAGCACTTCCGGACGCCGGCGCAGACGGGGCTGGGCGGCGACGAGTTCCGGCTCTACGAGCTGATCTGGATGCGCACCGTGGCGTCGCAGATGAAGGACGCGCAGGGACGGTCGGTGGCGATCCGGCTCGGCGCCGCCGCGGCGACCGGCGAGGACGTGGTCTTCGCCGCGACCGGCCGGGTGATCACGTTCCACGGCTTCCTCAAGGCCTACGTCGAGGGGTCCGACGACCCGGACACCGAGTCCGACGACGCGCAGAGCCGTCTTCCCGACGTCAGCGAGGGCGACGCGGTCTCCGCCGCCGCCCTGCGGGCCGTGGGCCACGAGACCAAGCCGCCGCCGCGCTACACCGAGGCGACGCTCGTCAAGGAGCTCGAGGAGCGCGAGATCGGGCGTCCGTCGACGTACGCCTCGATCATCGGGACGATCCTCAACCGGGGATACGTCTACAAGAAGGGGTCGGCCCTGGTGCCGGCCTGGCTGGCGTTCTCGGTCGTGCGGCTGCTCGAGGCGCACTTCGCGCGGCTGGTGTCCTACGAGTTCACCGCGGGGATGGAGGACGTGCTCGACGAGATCGCGGCCGGACGCAAGGACCGGGTCAGCGAGCTCGCGGAGTTCTACTTCGGCTCCCCGAGCGTCGAGGGGCTCCAGAAGCTGGTCAGCGAGCTCGGCGACATCGACGCCCGAGAGCTGGCGACTTTCCCGGTCGGGGAGGGCATCAACCTCCGGGTCGGCAAGTACGGGCCTTTCGTGGAGGACCAGGACGGCAACCGCGGCAACGTGCCCGACGACCTGCCGCCCGACGAGCTGACCGTCGACAAGGCCAGGGAGCTGCTGGCCAACCCCGCCGGGCTGGAGCGGGAGCTCGGGCCCCATCCCGAGACCGGGCTCATGATCGTCGCCCGCAACGGACGGTTCGGCCCCTACGTGACCGAGGCGCTGCCCGACGACGCGCCCAAGTCGGCCAAGCCCAGGACCGCATCGCTGTTCAAGACCATGTCGCTGGAGACGGTGACCTTGGAGCAGGCAATGCGGCTGCTCACGCTGCCACGGGTCGTCGGGGCCGACCCGGAGAGCGGCGAGGAGATCACCGCCCAGAACGGCCGTTACGGGCCCTACCTCAAGAAGGGCACGGACTCGAGGTCGCTGGCCGACGAGGAGCAGCTGCTCGCCATCACGCTCCAGGAGGCCTTGGCGGTCTACGCCCAGCCCAAGACCCGGGGGCGCGCCGCCGCGAACCCCGGGCGAGAGCTCGGCGACGACCCGGCGACCGGCGCGAAGATCCTGGTCAAGGCAGGCCGGTTCGGCACCTACGTGACCGACGGCGAGTACAACGCCACCATCCCCAAGAGCGAGGACGAGGCGACGATCACCCTGGAGCGGGGGGCGGAGCTGCTGGCGGAGCGGCGGGCCAAGGGGCCGGCGAAGAAGGCCGCGAAGCGGACCACGAAGAAGACGGCGGCCAAGAAGACCGCCGCCAAGAAGACGGCGGCGAAGAAGACCGCCGCCAAGAAGGCCTGACCCGCTGCGGTCGAGCAGTCCCCCGATCGGTACCACCGGATGACACCGATCGGGGGAGTGCTTGCCGACCCGAGGACTCGGGGTGGGCGCCTAAGGTGAGGCAGTGAGCTCGACAGCCCCTGCGCCCTCCGGCTCGGTGCTGCGCATCCCGGCGTTCCGGTCGTTGTGGGTGGGGCTGGGCCTCTCGAGCCTCGGCGACTGGCTCGGTCTCCTCGCGCTGACGGCGATGGCCAACCAGCTGGCTGACGGCTACGCGGCCCGCAACTACGCCATCGCGGGCGTCCTGCTGCTGCGGGTGCTGCCCGCGGTCGTCATCGGCCCGCTGGCCGGCTACGTGGCCGACCACATGGACCGCAAGCTGACCCTGGTCTGGGGCGACGTCGTCCGTGGGCTGCTGTTCCTCAGCATTCCGGTGGTCGGGACGCTGTGGTGGGTCTTCGTCGTGACCGTGCTCGTCGAGGCGGTCAGCCTGGTGTGGGGACCCGCCAAGGACGCCACTGTGCCCAACCTGGTGCCGGCGGGCCGTCTCGACGCCGCCAACCAGATCAGCCTCGCGACGACGTACGGGTCGGCGGTGCCGGCCGCCGCGATCTTCTCGCTGCTGACCGTCGTCGACCGGGTCTTCCCCACGGGGATGGCGGCCTTCGAGCGGGGCGCCGTCGACGTCGCGCTCTACCTGAACGGTGGTTCGTTCCTGGTGTCGGCTGTGGTCATCGCCCGGCTGCACCAGATCCCCCGCGGGCCGGCGGCGGGCCATCACGACCAGTCCGCGTTCGCGGCCATCCTGCAGGGCTGGGCATACGTCGTCCGGACCCGGGTGGTGCGAGGCCTGGTGCTCGGCATGGTCGGCGCGTTCGCGGCCGGCGGAGTGGTGGTCGGGCTCGCCCGGACGTTCGTCGCCGACCTCGGGGGCGGTGACGCCGGGTACGGCGTGCTCTTCGGCGCGGTGTTCACCGGCATGGGCCTGGGGCTGTGGCGAGGTCCGCGGCTGATGCACCGGACGAGCCGACGTCGGGTCTTCGGCGCCGCGATCACCGGGTGCGGGTTGGCGCTGTTCCCGCTGGCGCTCGTCCCTCACCTCGAGATCGTGACGGCGCTGGCGGTGGTGGTCGGCTTCCTCGCCGGCGCCGCCTGGGTCACCGGTCTCACCCTGCTGGGCCTGGAGGTGCCCGACGAGGTGCGCGGGCGGACCTTCGCGTTCGTCGCCTCGCTCGTGCGCCTCGCGCTCGCGCTGGTGCTGGCGGTCGCGCCGCTGGCCGCAGGCGCCATCGGGGCGGTGGCCTTCGGACCCGAGAACGCCGCCGGACAGCCGCTCTTCAGCTATCGAGGGGCGGCCGTGACGATCCTCCTGGCCGCGGTGCTCATGACCGCTGTCGGTGTGCTCTCCTATCGTCAGATGGACGACTCCGAAGGGCCCTCGCTGTTGACCGACCTCCGCCAGTCCCTGCCCCGGTCCCCCGGCGGCGCCCCCGCGGCTGTCGGCTGCTTCATCGCGCTCGAGGGCGGCGAGGGCGCCGGCAAGTCGACGCAGGCCCGGCGGCTGGAGGACTGGCTCGTCTCGGCGGGCTACCACGTCCTCCTCACCCATGAGCCTGGTGACACCGACGTCGGCCGTGAGCTGCGGCGAATCGTCCTCGACCCGGCCACCGGGCCCATCTCGGGCCGCACCGAGACACTTCTCTACGCGGCGGACAAGGCCGAGCACGTGGAGCAGGTGGTGGCTCCGGCGCTGGCACGCGGTGCCGTGGTGGTGACCGACCGCTACGTCGACTCGACGATCGCCTACCAGGCGGCCGGCCGGGACCTCGACGACGCCGAGGTCGAGGGCATCGCCCGGTGGGCGACACAGGGGCTGCAACCGCACCTGACCGTCCTGCTCGACCTCGAGCCGCAGGCGGGGCTCACCCGGTTCGAGGAGCGGGACCGGATCGAGCAGGAGTCACTCGACTTCCACGAGCGGGTCCGAGCAATGTTCCTGCGGCTGGCGGCCGCACGCCCCGACCGCTACCTCGTCGTCGACGCGCGCCAGCCGGTCGAGGAGATCGAGCGGCGCATCCGTGCCCGCGTCGAGCCGCTCCTGACCCAGGCCGTCCGAGAGCCCGACCGGCACTCGCCGACGCCGGCCGACCCGGGCGCCGGCTCCACCGCGGAGGCCCGGAAGTGACGGTCTGGGACTCCCTCGTCGGCCAGCAGCACGTGGTCGAGACCCTGGAGGCCGCTGCTGGAGGCCGGGGCATGACGCACGCATGGCTGATCACCGGCCCGCCGGGCTCGGGGCGCTCCAACGCCGCTGTGGCGTTCGCGGCCGCCCTGCAGTGCGGGGCGACCGGCTGCGGCGAGTGTCGCGCATGTCGAAGCACGTTGTCCGGAGCCAACCTCGATGTCACCGTCCACCGGCCGGAGCGGTCCCAGATCCAGGTCGACGACGCCCGCCAGTGGGTCATGCAAGCCGCCCGCCGACCGGTCAAGGAGCAGTGGCAGATCCGGATCGTCGAGGACGCCGACCGCCTCAACGACTCCTCGGGCAACGCCTTGCTCAAGGCGATCGAGGAGCCCGGTCCCCGGACCGTCTGGATCCTGTGCGCGCCACAGCCCGAGGACGTGCTGCCGACCATCCGCTCCCGCACTCGGCACCTCAACCTGGCCACGCCCTCGCCGGCCGACGTCACCGACTTCCTCGTGCGGCACCACGACGTCGCGCCGGCACGGGCTGCGCACGCCGCACGGGCCAGCCAGGGGCACATCGGCCGGGCCAAGGCCCTTGCGCTCGACGAGGAGACCCGCAACCGTCGTCGCCAGCTCGTCGTCCTGCCGCCGCGGCTGACGTCGCTGGGCAGCTGCATGACGGCGGCGGCCAATCTCGTGGACATCGCAGAGGCCGAGGCGAAGGCGCAGACCGACCAGGCGTTCGCCACCGAGCTGGCGAACCTGGAGACGCTCTACGGCACCGATCGACGCAGCCGCGCGGTCCGCTCGGCACGGGCCGCGGAGAAGGATCTCGCCGACCAGCAGAAACAGCGGTTGCGGCGTCAGGTGCTCGACGCCGTCGACCGGTCCCTGACCGAGCTGCTCTCGGTCTACCGTGACGTGCTCGTCGTGCAGACCGGCGCCGGCGGGCATCTCGTCAACGAGGAGCAGCGGGTCGAGGTCGAGGAGCTGGCCCGCCGTACGACCGCCGAGCAGACGCTGCGGCGCATCGACGCGGTGGGCGAGGCGCGTGAGCAGATGCTGGAGTTCAACGTGCCACCGCTGCTCGCAGTCGAGTCCCTGATGGTGGCGCTGCGGGTCGACTGATCGGCCCCGGCGGGCTGGGCCGGCCTGTCAGACTCGACTAGCCCGCGACCGACGCCCCAGGAGGATCCCGCAGCATGAGTGTCCCGGTCGGTCGACCGTCCCGCTTCCGGCGTACCGCTGGCGCACTGGCGTCCGTGCTGCTCGTGGTGGGCACCGCATCCTGCTCGGTCGTGGACCGCGACGACCCGGAGCTGCGGGCCGAGCCGGTCCCCAGCGCCAGCACCCCCACGGGAGAGCCCAGCCGCGGCTCCCGGGGCGGCGGGGACAGGGTGGAGCCCGTTCTCGCGCCGTACTACGACCAGGTCGTCGACTGGTCCTCCTGCCGCGAGAAGATGCAGTGCGCCGAGATCGAGGTGCCACTCGACTACGCGGAGCCCGACGGTCGCGCGATCACGCTGTCCCTGCTCAGGGTGCCCGCCACCGATGACGACCGACGGATCGGTTCCCTGGTCGTCAACCCCGGTGGCCCGGGCGCCTCGGGCGTCGACTACGCCGCGAACGCCGGCACCTACTTCGGTGACGAGGTCCGGGCGGTCTTCGACGTCGTCGGGTTCGACCCGCGCGGGGTGGGAGGAAGCACCCCGATCGACTGCCTCACCGACCCGGAGATGGACGTCTACATCGCCTCCGACCCCGACCCCGACGACCCTGCCGAGGCGCGGGCGAGCGACGCGCTGATCAGGGACTTCGGTCGAGGGTGCCTGCAGCGCAGCGGCGACCTGACCCGCCACGTCTCCACCGTCGAGGCGGCACGGGACATGGACGTGCTGCGGGCGGTGCTCGACGAGGACAGGCTGACCTACTTCGGCGCCTCGTACGGCACCTTCCTCGGCGGCACCTACGCCGACCTCTTCCCCGAGCGCGTCGGACGGATGGTGCTCGACGGCGCCGTCGATCCCGCCAAGGGCGCCGTGGAGACCAGCCTGGTGCAGGCCAAGGGGTTCCAGGTGGCGCTCGACGCCTATGTCTCCGCGTGCGTCGACGACGGCGGCTGCTACCTCGGCGACAGCGTCGAGGACGGCCTGGGGACCATCGACGACTTCCTCGACCGCCTCGATGCCGACCCGATCCCCGGCGCCGGCAACCGGGAGCTGACCGAGGGGCTGGCGGTCCTCGGGATCTGGCTGCCGCTCTACAACCGCGACTACTGGTCGATCCTCGACGCTGCCCTCCAGCAGGGGCTGGAAGGCAAAGGCGCCGCGCTGATGTCTCTGGCCGACTCCTACGTCAGCCGCGGGCCCAACGGCTACAACGACAACTCGACCGAGGCGCTGTACGCCGTCAACTGCCTCGACCACGACGAGAAGGTGTCGCTCTCGGAGGCACGACGGCTCGAGCCCCGGTTCACGAAGGTCTCCCCGACCTTCGGCCGCATCTTCGCCTTCGGGCTCACCGCCTGCGGCTCCTGGCCGGTGCACACCGGGAAGAAGCCGCAGGAGCTCAGGGCTGCCGGGGCTGCCCCGATCCTCGTGGTGGGCACCAGCCGCGACCCGGCCACGCCGCTGTCGTGGGCCGAGGCGCTGGCCGAGCAGCTGGAGTCCGGGGTGCTGGTGCGGCGTGACGGCGACGGGCACACCGGCTACCGCGCGGGGAACGAGTGCGTCGACGACGTCGTGGAGCGGTACCTGGTCTCCGGAGAGGTGCCCGAGGGCGACGTCGACTGCTGAGTGACCGGTGCGCCGGCCCCTCGTCCGCGCACCTATACTCGTCCGGCGTGGTCGGCGGTCTGCCCGGCGGCCACGGCGCCGCCTTAGCTCAGTCGGTAGAGCGATTCACTCGTAATGAATAGGTCGTCGGTTCGATTCCGACAGGCGGCTCCAGGGGCTGGATGTTGCTCGGTTGATGGTCGACGGCTGCTTCGGCAGCTACCGGGTGCCCGCAGCACCAGTGCAGGCGAGGAATCAGCCGTCGCAGCAGCCTCCTGCACCACACCGGCGCGCGAGAGGCACCTCTGAGAGCCGTGTGCACGTGCATCTGGCGCATCGCCGTTACCGGTGGGGTGCCGGGGCGGCCAGGGTCACGTCAACGTGGCGGCGGCACGATCGATCAGCTCGTCGTACACCGACGGGTCGTGCGAGTCGAGCACCAGGAAGCCGGCACCGGACTCTCCCACCTGGTGCATCTCCACGCCGGGGTTGTGGACGTCGTACCCGTCGGCGAAGAAGAAGTGCGGGCTGCCCTGGATGTCATCACGGTGAGCGTGGTAGGCGTGCATCATCCCTGCCCGGGCACGACCGTCGTCGAGCGCCTCGGCCAACGCGTCGGTGTCGACGTCGGGGCAGGCGTCCGCCACGTCCAGGATCTCGTGGCGCATGCTGATGCAGCGACTGTCGCGCCAGAAGGCCAACCGCAGGGCCATGTCGAGGTGTTCGGCGGCGTGCGCTGACTGCGCCTTCGCCGCCTGCACCGCCTCGTTGGCCAGCAGGCTCGTGACGGGGTACTCCGAGGGGTCGCGCTGCCAGGGCTTGAACTCCAGCTCCTGGACCAGCTGACCCACGACCGGCTTCTCGCCCTCGATCACCTTGGTGTTGAGCGCCATCTGGTTGACGTCCTCGAGCAGGAAGAGCCGATGGTCGAAGGTGACTCGGTCATCGAGCCCTGCCTGAGCACGGGCGCGGTAGAGGTGGTGCAGCGCCACCGTCGCCCAACCACACATGACATCGGTGAAGACGACGATCTGGCCGGGACCGACCTCAGGTCTTGGCATGAGGTCCGAGTACCCACTTCACGTCGCCCTCAACGACACCGTCAACGACGGCTCGGGCACCTGCGGGTGTCAGGACCTCGTCGCGGGGTACCCGGGAGGCGGCGGCGTTCCGCTGCGGTCCGGAAACGACAGCAAGGAGGCCCCGTGGCCTTGGAGCCATCGAGACCACCCACGACCGCACGCGACGACCAGCTGAACGCACATCCGTTCTAGTCATTAACACACTAAAGAGGAGACCGACATGGGCAGGTGCGAGGTCTGTGGCAACGACTACGACATGAGCTTCGAGGTGGTGGCCGCCGGCGCACGGCATGTCTTCGACAGCTTCGAGTGCGCGATCCACGCCATGGCCCCGGTGTGCGAGCACTGCGGCTGCCGGGTGATCGGCCACGGCACCCAGGTCGGGGGGCGGTTCTACTGCTGTGCGCACTGCGCTCAGCAAGCAGAAGGCGGTGCCGCGGTCCAGGACCGCGCCTGACGTGGCCCTCTGGAGGTCATGGGGCAC
>CADCUI010000016.1 GCA_902805845.1 uncultured Nocardioidaceae bacterium | reverse complement strand
AGTTCCACTCGCTGGTGGCCGCCTTCAACGTCCCGAGTTGTCCACAGGCCGCCTGATCCGCAGGTGAGAAAGAAGGTAAAAGTCGCAAGACTGTCGTGAAGGCAGCCTGGACCTGGCTGCAGGGGCACGGGGACGCCATGGGGCTGACGCATCTCTCACGAGACGAGGACATCCTCGCCTCGCTCGATGCTGCCCTGCGGGCGCAGGTGCGCCGCGACGGCGTCGACCCGCAGCGCGAGTCGGCCGTCGTACGGCGGATCGCCGAGCGGGTGGTGCACGACCACGATCAGCGGAGCCTCACCGGCGCGGTGCTCCCGACCGGCGACCCGGAGCACCTGGTCGAGACGCTGGTGGCCAACGTGGCGGGCTTCGGACCGCTGCAGCCCTTCCTCGACGACCCCGAGATCGAGGAGGTGTGGGTCAACGACCCGGCCCGCGTGTTCATCGCCCGCAACGGTCGGCACGAGCTGACGCCGGTGGTGCTCACCCGCGCGCAGGTGGCCGAGCTTGTGGAGCGGATGCTCAAGTCGAGCGGCCGCCGGGTGGACCTCAGCCAGCCGTTCGTCGACGCCTTGCTGCCGGGCGGACACCGGCTCCACGTGGTGCTGGAGGGCATCTCCCGCGGGTACAGCGCGGTCAACATCCGCAAGTTCGTCATCAAGGCCGGCCAGCTCGACGACCTCGTCAACCTCGGCAGCATGAGCGTCGGCGCGGCACAGTTCTTGCGCGCCTCGGTCGTCGCCGGACTGAACATCCTTGTCTCGGGCGGCACGCAAGCCGGCAAGACGACGATGCTCAACGCGCTCGCGGCTGCCATCCCGGGCGGCCAGCGAGTCATCAGCGCCGAGGAAGTGTTCGAGCTCGACTTCCGGCACCCGGACTGGGTGGCGATGCAGACCCGTCAGCGTGGGCTCGAGGGCACCGGCGAGGTGCGGCTGCGGGACTTGGTGAAGGAGAGCCTCCGGATGCGGCCCTCGCGGATCATCGTGGGTGAGGTCCGCGCCGAGGAGTGCCTCGACCTGCTGCTGGCTCTGAACGCCGGCTTGCCTGGCATGGCGAGCCTGCACGCCAACAGTGCCCGCGAGACCTTGGTCAAGATGTGCACGCTTCCCCTGTTGGCCGGCGAGAACATCTCGGCCCGGTTCGTGGTGCCCACGGTCGCTGCCTCCGTCGACCTGGTCATCCACTTGGGCATCGACCACCACGGCGTACGCCGGGTCAACGAGATCGTGTCCGTGCCCGGTCGCGCCGAGGGCGACATCATCGAGATCGAGCAGATCTTCGTACGGCGCGGTGACGAGCTCGTCCGGGGCCCGGGCCTCCCGCCCCGGCGCGAGCGCTACGAGCACGCCGGAATCGACATCGCCAGGCTTCTGACCGGCGGCCGATGACATGGGCGTGGTGGTCGGACTCGGCGTAGGGCTGGGCCTGCTCCTTGTCTGGTCGTGGTTCACGATGCCGATCGACCGGGAGCCGCGGTCCGATCCCGGCCGATTGCGCGCGATGCTCGACCGTGCCGGGCTGATGGGGCTCTCGGTGCGCAGCCTGCTGGCGGTGTGCGCGGTTCTGTTCGGCTTCGTCTTCGTTGCCGTTCAGATGCTGTCCCGCACCGTGCCCGTCTCCCTGGCCTTTGCGCTCCTGGCCGGCTACGCACCCCTCGCCGTGGTGTCGGGGCGGGCGAGGCGGCGGCAGCGAGAGCTCGCGGAAGTATGGCCTGACGCCGTGGACAACCTCGCCAGCGCGGTCCGGGCGGGGATGTCGTTGGCCGAAGCGGTCGGCGGCCTCGGCCAACGCGGACCCGAGCCTCTGCGGGAGGCGTTCAGGCTCTTCGCCAGCGAGTACCAGGTCTCCGGGCGCTTCGAGGAGTGTCTCGACCGGCTGAAGGGTCGGTTGGCCGACCCGGTCGGAGACCGGGTGGTCGAGGGCTTGCGCGTCGCAAGAGAGGTCGGCGGCGGCGACCTGGGGCGGCTGCTTAGGAGTCTCTCGGGACACCTGCGCGACGATGCACGCACGCGCTCGGAGCTCGAGGCGCGCCAGAGCTGGGCGGTCAACGGCGCCAGGTTGGCCGTCGCCTCCCCGTGGCTGGTCCTGCTGATGCTGTGCTTCCGCCGCGACGTGATCATCCGCTACGCCTCGCCCGCCGGGGTGGTGGTCCTCGCCCTGGGAGCCGTCTGCTGCGTGGTGGCGTACCGGGTCATGATCCGGATCGGCCGTCTGCCGGTCGATCAGCGCGTGATGTCATGACCGGCTCGCTGGCGGGTGCGCTGCTCGGAGTGGTCTGCGGTCTCGGGCTCTGGCTCGTGATGGCGCGGATACTTGCGCTCCGAAGCGGTGACTTCGAGGCGCGGGTTCTCCGGCCGCTGCAGGACATCCCCGGCCTGCATCAGGCACCCACGAAGCAATCGGCTGGCCCCCTCAGGCTCGTGTTCGGGCCGGTGCTGCAGGTGGCCGCGGCCCGACTCGAGCGTCTGGTCGGCGGAGCGACGTCGGTGCAGCGGCGGATCGACCGCGCCGGACTGGACCTGACCGTGCACGAGTTCCGCGTACGCCAGGTGATCTGGGGTTGCGTTGGCCTGGTGGCAGCGGCGGCGGTCGCGCTGCTCGTCTCGCTGCGCAGTCCCGAGCGGGCGGTACCCCTGATGGTGCTTGCGGCGCTGACCGGCGTGGGGGGTGTCCTGCTGCGCGACAACCGGCTGACGACCCAGGTCCGCACGCACGAGGAACGCGTGCTGGCGGAGCTTCCGGCTCTGGCCGAGCTGCTGGCGCTCTCCGTGGCCGCGGGCGAGGGACCGGTCGCGGCGCTCGAGCGGGTCGTCCACAGGAGCAGGGGAGCCCTGTCCCGTGATCTCGGGCGGGTCCTCGCCGACATCCGGACCGGGACGCCCGTCGCCGCTGCCTTCGACGACTACGGACGGCGGACAGGACTTCCGGTGGTCGCCCGGTTCGCGGGCGGCGTCGCCGTCGCGGTCGAGCGCGGAACACCCTTGGCGGACGTCCTCCACGCCCAGGCCGGCGACGTGCGCGAGGCGCAGCGCCGGGCACTCATCGAGACCGGCGCACGTCGGGAGGTCGCGATGATGGTCCCGGTGGTGTTTCTTGTTCTGCCGACAACCGTGATGTTCGCCTTCTGGCCCGGGATCGTGGGCCTCCGTCTTGTGACCTGACACCCAGCCGCCGAGGAGAACAGATGATGACCAAGCTTCACCAGCTGCTGAACGGGATAGTCGTGTGTCTGGCGCTGCTCCGAGGAGACCGCGACCGCACCAGTGAGCGCGGAGATGTCCCAGGGTGGGTCATGATCACCGTGATGACGGCGGGTCTGGTAGCTGCGCTCTGGGCGGTGGCCGGCCCGGCGCTGGAGCGGATGCTGCGGAGCGCCTTGAGCTCGGTCGGCTGACGTGCCGGCGCGGCTCGGGAGCCGGACTCAGAACGGGGCCGCGGTCGTCGACTTCGTCCTGGTGCTGGTCGTGCTCGTGCCGCTTCTCCTGGGCATACTGCAGCTGGGCTTGGTGCTGCACGTGCGCAACACTCTGGTGGCGGCAGCGTCGGAGGGCGCTCGCTACGCCGCGACGGTCGACCGCTCGCCCGCCGACGGTGTGGCCCGCACACGCGGCCAGATCGACGACGCGCTCGCCTCCCGATTCGCGCGCCAGGTGACAGCGCGGGAGGTCGCGCTCGAGGGAGTCCCCGGCGTTGAGGTGGTCGTGTCCGCCGAGGTGCCGCCGCTGGGGCTGTGGGGTCCGGCGGTGTCCTTGCGGGTGTCCGGGCACGCCGTCGAGGAGGTGCCGCCGTGATGCCCGGGATCCACGACAAGGACGAGGCCGGCACCGCGCTCGTGGAGGCGGTCTGGCTGTCGCTGCTCCTCCTGGTGCCGCTGGTCTACGTGCTGCTGGCGGTGTTCGACCTCCAACGGGCGTCGTACGGCGTGAGCGGCGCCGCCCGTGCCGCCGCCCGCGCGTACTCGCTGGCACCGGACGAGGCCTCCGCGCCCGGCAGGGCCAGGGCGGCGGCCGCCGTTGCTCTCCGGGACCAGCGCGTCGACGCGAACGAGGTCGCGATGGCCGTCCGCTGCCGACCACTGCCGGGTAACTGCCTGGCACCGGGGAGCTTCATCACCGTGGAGCTGGCCCACCAGGTGCGGCTCCCGCTGGTGCCGAGCGCACTCGGAGGTGGCGCGCCGAGCTTCCGGGTGGAGGCCAGCCACACCGTCGGCTACGGCACCTACCGGGAGGACCGGTGAGCCGTCGGAGCGAGGACGGACAGGTGACCGTCCTGGTGGTGGGCTTCGCCCTCGTGGCGATCCTCCTGGTCGTCGTGGTCGTCGACGCGTCCGCGGCGTACCTGCGCCGCCAACGGCTCGACGCCATGGCCGACGGAGCGGCGCTCGCCGCGGTGGACGGCATCGAGAGCGAAAGCGTCTACGTGCGGGGACTCGGCGAGCGCGCGGCGGTCGACCCGGCTCTGGCGCAGCAGCTGGTCGCGGACTATCTGCGGGGGACCGGCGCGCACGGCAGGTACCCCGGGCTTCGCTACCAGGTGCGCACCACGCCGGACTCCGTGTCGGTGACCGTGACAGCGCCCCTCGACCTGCCGCTGGCCCCGCCCGGCTGGGGCACCCGGACGACGGTCACCTCGGACGCCGCGGCGTTCGTGCAGGTTATCGACTGAGCTGGCCGACGACACGCGCTCGTCACGGTCATCGCGGCTCACGGCCGGCTAGCCCGCGTGTCGTACCGTCGCGCCGGCCCGCAGAGCCCGAGGGATCTCGGCAACCTGGTCGACGACGCGGACGAGGTCCCACACTGCCTCCTCATCGGCATTCGACTCGATCGTCACGTCGTAGGCGATGCCGGTGGACCGCCAGGTGTCGGTGTCGAAGCCGCCGTCGGCGGTGACACGTACTCCGTCGAGGTGCACACCCAGCCGGGCAGCCTCCCGGTACAGGTCGTTGAGCACACACGCAGCGACCGACACGTGCAGCAGGTGGGCGCCGGTGAACTGCACCTCGGCCGCCACGCCTTCGTCGGTCCACCGATGGGGAAAGGCTGCATCGGCACGCACGGAGCCACGAAGCGTGCCGGCACCCACCGCGACGGAGAAGTCAGGCTGCATGCCGCGATCGTCCTGCCGGACGTCAACCCTGTGCAAGACGAGGTGCCGCACCCTCGTTGCGGCCGTCGTCCTCACTGAAAGCTCCGCGCCGACGCCCCTGTCGGTCCGGGCGTCAGGCCAGCAGACTTGATCGCATGAGAATCGCGGTGTTCGGAACAGGCATGGTGGGGCAGACACTCGCGGCACGGCTTGCCGAGCTGGGACACGAGGTCACGGTGGGCACCCGCGACCCGGCGTCGAGCCTGGCCCGGACCGAGCCCGACCAGCGAGGCATGCCCGGCTTCGGGGCCTGGGCGCAGGCGCATCCCGACATCGGGGTCGCGGCGTACGGCGAGGCGGCGCGGGATGCCGAGCTCGTGGTCAATGCCACGTCGGGGGAAGGGGCTCTCGAGGCGCTGGAGGAGGCGGTGGCCGACCTCGACGGGACGGTCGTGCTGGACGTCTCGAACCCGCTCGAGTTCTCGGGCGGGTTCCCGCCGCTGTTGTCGGTGTGCAATGACGACAGTCTCGGTGAGGAGCTGCAGAGGGCGTACCCCCAGGCGCGCGTGGTGAAGTCGCTGAACACGATGAACGCCTCGGTGATGGCCGATCCCACCTCGGTCGGCGGTGGGGACCACAGTGCCTTTCTCAGCGGCGACGACGCCGAGGCGAAGGAGATCGTCCGGGAGCTGCTGACCCAGCTGGGGCACCGGGACGTCATCGACCTCGGCGACATCACCACCGCCCGGGGCGTCGAGATGTGGCTGCCGCTGTGGGTGCGGCTCGCCGGGACGCTGGGCACGGCGTCGTTCCAGCTCAAGATCGTCCGCTGACCCGCACGCCCCCGGGCCCCCCAGCGCTGGAGCGCGAGTCGACTCCTGCCGGTGGGGCACCGGGCCCGGGTTCGTGAACTGCTGAGACCCGCCGGCAAGGGTTCGCCTATCGCGTCGCACGACTTGGTTGTCTCGGGTGTGGCCGGGATGGATGAGGCCCCGACTTCTTGGTGAAGATCACCGCCTGCACGCGGTCCCCTGAGGGGGAGCTCCAGCGCGTTCGGCCAGCGGGTGGTGCGGAGTCGGAGCAGCCCGGTGCTCACCAACGCGTACATGCCGTTCTCTCAGCCGATGTCCGCGCGAACGACGCGACGGGTGCCAGGGATGACGACAGCGGCGGCGCACGCGATCAAGACGACGAGGGCGCCCAGGCGGGAAGCGCTTGGAGCATGTCTCCAGCGGAGAGCCGAGATCGCGGGTCCTTTGGTGATCAGTCCGACGACGGTCAAGACCCACGTCGCACGCATCCCGAGGACGGATCTCGCGGCTCCGGGTGCAGCACGTCACTGCGCGACCTCGACGCTTCTAAGCCCCCATGCGCGGCCCAGCGTCTGATGCAAGCGCCGTGAATGCTCGATCAACGGGTGGCGACTACTTGAGCGCCCGTGACGTAACCGCCACCCCCTCCACCACCATCTCCATCGTCGGGGTCCCCGCAGCCACTTAGTGCCACGAAAAGCAGACCCGCGGTCAGGAACCTGCATGCGCGGCGCGCGCACAAACGTGCGCCACGTGAACACGATCGAGTCGTCATTCTCGGCTCCTTCAGCAGTGCCGGGCGGTTCGGCGCTGATGCGCTGAATGCAGCGGTGGGCCTTATGCCCGCACCCCCCAGGAGTGAGATCCAAGGAGCGCTGCCGGCCCCGTCCCCGAATTTCGTTCGGCGCAAGGTGTCCGCCGGCTTGGTCCCAATCGGCCCGCAGGGCGCTGCGTCGCATGGAAGCGCGGGCGTGTGGCCACGCAACCGTCCGAACAGCCAGTCGGCGTTCCTTCGCGGTGTGACTGCCGGTCGTGCGTTCGGCTAGAAGGACCCGGCCACACTCCAAGGCACTACAAGCGGTGCAAGGCGACTCGATACCCCCTAGGACGCCCTAGGAGCCACCTGAGGCCTGTGTCAGCAGCGGGGGCGACTCCACCTGTAGCAGGCCTTCGCTCTGGAAGGCCCTCCGCCATCGCGGTGATTGTCCGGGAGTCCCCGTCGCCCGGCGCCATAGTCCTTCCGCCGGACTACGCGCGAGGTCCGGGAGCTGGGTGTTGACACCCGTTGGCCATGCGCCGCTGGCCGTGGCCACCATCGAGGCAAGTCACGCACCTGGTCCTGACAGTCCACGTGCGCTATTGACACTAGCCAGCAGGCTAAATAAATTAGCCACCATGACCGTACAGACGACTGAGTTCCTGGCCCGTCCCGAGGGCCGCATCGCCTACGACGTCGCGGGCCAGGGCCCGTGCGTCATCCTGGTCCCCGGCATGGGCGACCTGCGAGCGACGTACCGCTTCCTTGCCCCTGCCCTGCGCGATGCCGGCTACCGAGTGGCCGTCACCGACCTGCGCGGCCACGGCGAGAGCGACACCACGTTCTCCTCCTACGGCGACGCGGAGACCGCCGCCGACATCCTCGCGCTGGTCGAGGCCCTCGGCGGTCCAGCCGTCATCGTCGGCAACTCCATGGGCGCAGGCGCCGCGGCGTACGCGGCCGCCGAGCGTCCCGACCTGGTCAGCGGCCTGGTCCTCATCGGGCCCTTCGTCCGGGACACGACCAGCACCATGCAGCGGCTGTTGGTGCGTGTCGCCATGGCCAGGCCGTGGGCCGGCGTCGTGTGGAAGTCCTACCTGCCCAAGCTCTACGCCGGTCAGCCCGCGGTCGACCAGGATGAGTACCTCGACGCGGTCGCCGCATCCATCCGGAAGCCCGGTCACACGGCGGCGTTCGCGCGGCTGATCGCCCAGCTCGACCACGGCGTGGTGGAGGCACGGCTCGACGCCGTGCGTGCCCCGTCACTGGTCGTGATGGGGGAGCGCGACCCGGACTTCCCCGACCCCGCAGCCGAGGCCGAGTGGATCTCCGGCCGCATCGGGGCACAGGTGGCGATGATCCCCGACGCGGGCCACTACCCGCAGTCGCAGCGACCAGACGTCGTCGCCCCGGCCGTACTCGGCTTCCTGGGCCAGGTGACGGGTGCCTAGAGCGGGACTCACCGAGGACCGTGTCGTCGTCGAGGCGGAGCGGATCGCCGACGAGGTGGGGCTGCGCAGGTTCACCCTCGCCGGACTGGCCGACCGGCTCGGCGTACGACAGCCCTCGCTCTACAAGCACATCACCGGGATGGACGGCCTGCAGCGCAGCATCGCGATCCGGGCCAAGCGCGAGCTCGCGGAGGTGCTCGGGCGGGCGACAGTCGGACGGGCGCGAGCCGATGCGGTCCGCGCTCTGTGCCGGGCCTATCGCTCCTGGGCGCTCGCGCACCCGGGCCGGTACGCCGCGACGGTGCGCGCGCCGGAAGCCGCGGATGCCGAGGACCTCGAGGCCGCCTCGGCGGCGTCCGAGGTGGTGTTCGGCGTCCTCGAGGGCTTTGGGCTCTCCGGCGACGATGCGGTCGACGCGACGCGCGCGATCCGGGCGGCGCTGCACGGGTTCCACGTGTTGGAGACAGGAGCCGGCTTCGGACTCCCCCGGGACGTGGAGCGGAGCTTCGACCGTCTCGTCGACGGGCTGGTCGCCGCGATCGAGGGTCACGTCTTCGACGGTGGCTCCTCATGAGGAACCCCGTCGCCCCTGACCCGCGACTCGTGGGGCAGGTGGTCGCTCCCCTCCTCCTCGCCCTGGTGGTGACCGGCTGCTCCACGCCGTCGGGGTCGACAGCCGAGGAGCCGGCGCCGACGACGGCGTCGGCGGCCGGATCCACGCCCCCGGCCTCCGAGAGCCCGCCCTCGGAGACCCCGAGCTCGTCCCCTTCCCCCTCGGCTTCTGCCGGCAAGCCGCCGTACGCCGCGACCGTGCGACGGATCGGACCGGAGCTCAGGGCCCGCATGCAGCAGTCCCACCGCGCCGGGTGCCCCGTCGACCTCCAGGACCTCCGCTACCTGCGGCTGCGCCACATCGGTTTCGACGGCACCGCACGCACCGGCGAGCTGGTGGTCCACAAGGATCACGCGACCGGCATCGTCGGCGTCTTCCAGCGGCTGTACGCCGCGCGGTGGCCGATCCGACGGATGCGGCTCGTCGACGAGTACGGCGGGGACGACGACGCGTCCATGGCTGCCGACAACACCTCGGCGTACAACTGCCGACAGGTCGCCGGAGCCGCCCGCTGGTCCGAGCACGCCTACGGCCGCGCGATCGACCTCAACCCGGTGGAGAACCCCTACGTGCAGAGCGGCTCGGTCGACCCCCCGGGCGGCCGCCGGTTCGCGGCCATCGACCGGTCCCGGAGTGCGAGCCCTCCCCAGGGTGTGATCCGGGACGGCGACGTGGTCGTCGAGGCGTTCTCCAGCATCGGCTGGGAGTGGGGAGGCGACTGGGCGAGCGCGAAGGACTACCAGCACTTCTCCGCGACCGGCAGCTGAGTCAGGAGGACCCGGGTCCAGGTGGTGCGGGAGCGAGATTCGCACAGCCCCGCAGCCCTTCCCACGCCTCGACGGCCGCCGCCTGTGCGGACCCGGCCAGCGGTCCGGGAGTCCCGTCGCCTTGGGTCAGAGCAGGGGCGAACGAGTCGCCGGTCACCTCACCGTTGCGGAGGGTGAGGGTGAGGACCCCGGTCTGGGGCCGGTAGCCGTGGTACCAGACGAAGTTGCCCAGCCCGTAGTTCACGTAGGTGTCCCCCAGCCAGCCCGAGCCCTGGAGGACATGGGCATGGGAACCCACGATGATGTCGGCGCCCGCGCGCGACAGCTGACGTGCATAGCTGCGCTGTCGAGGCGTGGGGCACGTGTCCAGCTCGTGGCCCCAGTGCAGGTAGACGACCACGACGTGGTCACGGGCCTTGGCCGCGCGGACCGCTTCGAGCAGCCGCCGAGGCTTGGGCGTGGTGGCGCTGGCGACCCCTGGTTCACCGTCCCCTGCTGCCCAGTTCCGCGTCGTGTACTCGCGCGTCGTGACGGCCCCGAGGACGGCGAGGTCGGTGCCGCCGATCGAGACCCGGTGCGGACGGAAGGCCTGCGCGGAGTCCCGACCGACCCCCACGACCGGCATCGGGTGGTCGCGGATGACCTCCAGGGTGTCCTCGAGCCCGACGCTGCCGTAGTCGGCGGCATGGTTGTTGGCCATCGTCACCACGTCGACACCAGAGGCGGCGAGCAGGTCGAGCGCCCTGGCCGACGTGCGGAAGGTGTAGAGCTTGGGCTCCGCGGTGCCCCGGGTGGTGATCGCGGTCTCCAGGTTGACCATCGCCAGGTCCGCGCCTGACAGGACCTCGTTGATCCGTCCCAGCCCCTGCTGGGGGCGCTGCAGCAGGGCGGCCACGTGAGCCTCGAAGTGCACGTCGCCCCCGAAGGCCAACGTCACCCTGCCCCGCGGATCGTCGCGAGACGCGTCCTTGCCGCCGCGGCTGGGACCCTCGCCAGTCGGGTCACTGCCCGTCGACCCCTCGTCGCTGGGCAGGCCGTCCTCGGACGGCGCCACGGACGCGGGCCGGTCAGGCGACGCACCCGACGGGTCGTCGCATCCCGCGGCGGCGGCGAGAAGCGCCAGGAGCAGGCCGACGACGAGTACGTCGAGACGGCGACGCCTGTCTCTCGGATGCCCCACGGGTCGTTCCCACCTGCGCTCGACGAAAGTCCCCCGAACCTAACCAGAACGGCCAAGCCACCCGGCCCACTCCGGGGGCGGCGACCGCCGTCTGAACCCCGACCGCCTGGGTACGGTGCCCGGGACGGCGAGGAACGGGCGGAGCAGGCATGGCGGACGCTGGTGGGCCCGTTGAGGTCACGGCAGCGCCGCCGGACGACCCGCACCCCGGAAGTGACGCGGTGTCTCCCGGCGACATCCCGGCCCGCGGCTGGCGCATCGTCCTCGGCCGGGTCGCGCGGCGCACCATGACCGCACGCATTCCCTTCTTCGCCGCCGGCGTCGCCTTCTTCGCCGTTCTCTCGATCGCGCCGGTGCTCGTGGCCGCCCTCTCCGTCTACGGCGCGATCAACACCCCGGCTCAGGCGCTCGACCAGCTCTCCGAGATGACCGACCTGCTCCCTCCCGAGCTCGAGCCGCTCGTCGCCGAGCAGCTCACGACGATCACCACCGCCTCGGGCAGGGTGCTCACCCGGCGGGGCGCCACCGGACTGGCCATTGCCCTCTGGACCGCCACGACCGCCGCGATGTGCCTCATCGACGCCCTCACCATCGCCTATCACGAGACCGAGACCCGCGGCTTCCTCCGCCGGCTGCTGCTCGCGCTCGGGTTCGTCCTGGGTGGCGCCGTCCTGCTCGGCGCGGTCATCACCACCGCGAGCTTCTTCTCCAGGTGGCTGCAGGATGCCCCGAGCGAGGTGCGAGCGGTGGCGCCGAGCATCGGATGGCTGACCCTGGCGCTCCTGATGGCGGCCGTGCTCGCGGTGGTGTACCGGTTCGCGCCGGACAGGAAGCAGGCGCAGTGGCGGTGGATCAGCTGGGGATCGGCGGCCGCGACGGGGCTGTGGCTGCTCACCTCCCTGGCGCTGTTCGCCTACGTCCAGGGCCTCGGCACCTACGAGTCGACCTACGGGTCGCTCGCCGGCGTGGCGATCAGCATGTTCTGGCTCTGGATCAGCGTCGTCCTCGTGCTCCTCGGCGCCGCTCTCAACGCGGAGGCGGAGCGCCAGACCGTGCATGACTCGACCGTCGGGTCGGAGAAGCCACCCGGTCACCGTGGCGCCGTGGTCGCCGACGACGTCCCCCCGCACGCGGACGAGCCCGCACCGGAGGCTTGACGAACAGCCCACCGTCCGGGTGCGGGTAACGTTGCCTCTCGTGGCAGGCCCCGACTACGACACCCGGATCAAGCAGCTCCAGGCGACGATGCACACCATCGAGCAGGTGCTCGACCTCGACCGCATCCGCGGTGAGATCGCGGAGCTGGGGGAGCAGGTGGCCGCCCCCGACCTCTGGAACGACCAGGCCAACGCCCAGCGCGTCACCGGACGGCTCTCGGTGCTCCAGGGCGACCTCGACCGCTTCACCTCGCTGCAGACCCGCCTCGACGACGTGGCGATGCTCATCGAGATGGCGCAGGAGGAGAGCGACGACGAGTCGCTCGCCGACTCCGACAAGGAGCTGGCCCGGATCAGCAAGGCGGTCGAGGCGCTCGAGGTGCGCACCCTCCTGAGCGGGGAGTACGACGCTCGCGAGGCCCTCATCACGATCCGTTCCGGCGCCGGCGGGGTCGACGCGGCGGACTTCGCCGAGATGCTCATGCGGATGTACACGCGCTGGGCGGAGCGCCACAAGTACCCGGTCGAGGTCTTCGACACGTCGTACGCCGAGGAGGCCGGCCTCAAGTCCGCGACCTTCGCGGTGCACGCGCCGTACGCCTTCGGGACCCTCTCCGTCGAGGCCGGCACCCACCGGCTGGTGCGGATCAGTCCCTTCGACAACCAGGGCCGTCGGCAGACCTCGTTCGCAGCCGTCGAGGTGGTGCCGGTCATCGAGCAGACCGACGAGATCGACCTGCCGGAGGAGGACGTGCGCGTCGACGTCTACCGCTCCAGCGGTCCCGGTGGTCAGTCGGTCAACACCACCGACTCGGCCGTGCGGCTGACGCACGTCCCCACGGGCATCGTGGTGTCCTGCCAGAACGAGAAGTCACAGCTGCAGAACAAGGCCTCCGCCATGGTCATCCTCAAGGCGAAGCTGCTCGCGAAGAAGCGCGAGGAGGAGAAGGCCCACCTCGACTCGCTGCGCGGTGACGTCCAGGGCTCCTGGGGCGACCAGATGCGCAGCTACGTGCTGCACCCCTACCAGATGGTCAAGGACCTGCGGACCGAGTACGAGACCGGCAACCCGCCTGCGGTCTTCGACGGGGACATCGACGGCTTCCTCGAGGCCGGCATCCGTTGGCGCCGGGGCGCGGAGAAGGCCGCCCTCAACTGACCGGGGGCCCACCCCTCCGAGCCCACCCGGCATAGTGAGCCTGTGACCACGCCAGACCCGTCCCCGACGGCCACGATGCGCGGCGTGCTGCTCCCGGGGGACCGGGCGGTGGAGGACGTCGTCCGACCCGTTCCCCGGCCGGGCCACGGGCAAGTGCTCCTCGCGATGAAGGCGTCGTCGATCTGCGGCAGCGACCTGCGCGCGATCTACCGCGAGCACCTCGGCCACGGCCCCGAGGCCTACCAGGGCGTGATCGCCGGGCACGAGCCCTGCGGGCAGGTCGTCGCCGTCGGCCCGGGCGTCCACCGGCTGGCCCCTGGCGACCGCGTCGTCGTCTACCACATCGCAGGATGCGGGCTCTGCGAGGAGTGCCGACGCGGCTACTACATCGGCTGCACCGACCCCTCCCGCGCGGCGTACGGCTGGCAGCGTGACGGCGGGCACGCCGACTTCCTGCTCGCCGAGGAGCGGACCTGCCTGCCCCTCCCGGACTCCTTGACGTACGTCGACGGGGCGCTGGTCTCGTGCGGCTTCGGCACCGCCTTCGAGGCGCTGCTGCGGCTCGACGTCTCGGGGACGGACACGCTGCTCGTCACCGGGCTCGGCCCGGTCGGCCTTGCGGCGGCCATGCTGGGCCGCGCGATGGGAGTCCCCTTCGTGGTCGGCTCCGACGTGACGCCCGAGCGGGTGGCGCTGGCCCGGGACCTCGGTCTCGTCGACGAGGCGGTGCTCGCCGGCGACGACGTCGGTGACGCGTTGGCCGGGCTCACCGGCGGGCGGGGCTTCACCGCGACCCTCGACGCCTCGGGCAGCCCGGTGGCCCGTCGGCAGGCGCTGGAGGCCACGGCGACGTGGGGCAGGTGCGTCTTCGTGGGGGAGGGTGGCACGGTCGAGCTCGACGTCTCCCCGTCGCTGATCCACAAGCAGGTGACCCTGCACGGCTCGTGGGTCACCTCGGTGGGCCACATGGCCGACCTGCTCGTCCTCCTGGACCGGTGGCAGCTGCACCCGGAGGTGCTCGTCACCCACACGTTCCCTCTCGACGAGGCGGCCGACGCCTACCGGACCGCCGACGGTGCGACCGCCGGCAAGGTCTGCATCGTGATGGACGCGGTCTGATCGGCCGCAGCTCCCGAGCGGAGCGCGGCTCAGCCGGACGCCACCGTGCGCGCCACCTCGGCGCACCAGCGCTGGGCGCCCTCGAGGAGGGCGTCACCCTCAGCGGGGGAGCGGTCCGTCACCTGACAGGTGAGCCAGCCGTCCCCGAACAGCCCCGACATCGTCACGACGAGGGATCCACTGCCCGCCTCGCCGCCGCCCGGCTTCTCCGACGTGCTCGGCGGCCGGCACGTCTGGACCACGCCGGGCGAGCCGAACTCCAGGACGCCGGCCGCTGAGCACTCGGGCTGGCGGCGCCGCGCTGTGGCGTACTCCCGCGCCTGGCCGCGGGTGACCGGCTGCGCGAGCAGCCACGCGCGGGCGGTCACGGCACCGCGCGTGAACGTGCAGCCGTGCTCGTCCGCCACGTCGACCACCTCTGAGGTCAGCCGCACCCGGTCACCGGGGGCGTAGGAGTCGGTATGCCGCGCTGGTCCGCCCAGGACGTCGCCGACGCGGGCCACGTCGAGCGATTCGCAGAACGGCGCGCGCACCGCGGCCAGCCCCGCCAGGTCGACGTCGGTCAGCGGCACCGTCTCCGGTGACGACGGAGCGGCGGGCGGGGCCGGGTCGTCGGCGCAGCCGGTGAGCAGGCAGGTGAGGGACGTCACCAGGACGAGGGCCGCCCGCCGCCCGCGGGGCACTCCGGCTCGCGTCCGCATGCCTCGCAACCTACGTCAGTGCCCGGATCGGCTGGATCGGTCACCTAGACTCGGACGTCGGTCGGAGCCCAGGCCTGTTGCCGGGCCACGACACCCTGTCCCCAAGAGCCGGTCTGGACTGCTGTGATCACTTTCGAGAACGTCACGATGAACTACCCGGGGCAGCAGCGACCCGCGTTGGACGACGTGTCGGTCGAGATCGAGAAGGGCGAGTTCGTCTTCCTCGTCGGTGCCTCGGGGTCCGGGAAGTCGACGTTGCTGCGGCTGGTGCTGCGGGAGGCACGGCCCACCTCGGGTCGCGTGCACGTCGCCGGCAAGGAGCTGAACCGGCTCTCGGGCTGGAAGGTGCCGGCGCTCCGCCGCCAGATCGGGACGGTCTTCCAGGACTTCCGGCTGCTGCCCAACAAGACCGTCTCGGAGAACATCGCCTTTGCACTGCAGGTGATCGGCAAGCCCCGCTCGATGATCAGGGACGTGGTGCCCGAGGTGCTCGAGCTGGTGTCGCTGGAGGGCAAGGGCGACCGGATGCCCGACGAGCTCTCCGGCGGTGAGCAGCAGCGGGTCGCGATCGCCCGTGCGTTCGTCAACAAGCCGATGCTGCTGATCGCCGACGAGCCGACCGGCAACCTCGACCCCAACACCTCGGTCGGGATCATGAAGCTGCTCGACCGCATCAACCGGACCGGCACGACCGTGCTCATGGCCACCCACGACTCCACCATCGTCGACCAGATGCGCAAGCGCGTCATCGAGCTGTCGGGAGGCCGCGTGGTGCGCGACCAGGCCCGCGGCGTCTACGGCTACCAGCACTGAGCGACCCAGGCAACCAAGGGATCACGTCATGCAGTTGACCTATGTCTTCTCCGAGCTCCGGACGGGGCTCCGGCGCAACCTCTCCATGATGGTCGCCGTGATCGTCACGATGTTCGTCTCGCTGACCCTCGTCGGGCTGGGGCTGCTGCTCAACGCGCAGGCCGAGAAGGCCGAGAAGTTCTGGGGAGACCGGCTGCAGATCACGGTGTTCCTGTGCACGGACAGCTCGCCGGGCGCCAACTGCATCGACGGCCAGGCCAGCGCGGCCCAGCGCCGCGCGGTGGAGCAGGTGCTCGACACCAACCCGCAGGTCGAGAAGTGGCACTTCGAGACCAGCCGACAGGCCTACGACAAGTGGCGTGAGGTCTATACCGCCGACGACGCCACCCAGCGCCAGGTCGTCGAGGCGATCAAGCCCAGCGACCTCGCGGAGTCCTACTGGATCACGCTGGAGGACCCCCGCCAGTTCGAGGGACTCAAGAACGAGGTCAGTGAGTTGCCGGGCGTGGGCACGGTCCGTGACCTGCGGGAGGTGCTCCAGCCGATCTACTTCTGGATCGACGCCTTCAAGTGGGGCGCGATCGTCATCGCGGGCTTCCTGCTGCTCGCCGCGATCCTCCAGGTCGGCAACACGATCCGGCTTGCTGCCTTCGCCCGCCGCAAGGAGATCGGCATCATGCGGCTGGTCGGCGCCTCCAGCCTCTACATCCAGCTGCCGTTCCTCATGGAGGCGCTGTTCGCAGCTCTGGTCGGCGTGCTCCTGGCGGCTGGGGCGATCGGCCTCTTCCTCTACGTCGTGGTCTACCGGCTGCTCCGGCCGAACTCCAATCTGGTGGCCTGGATCGACTGGGGCGACGGGATGCTGGCGATCGGCGCGATCACCGTGGTGGGGCTGGCGCTGACGCTCATCCCGACACTCCTACTTACCCGGAAATACCTCAAAGTCTGACCGACCTCGGCTACCGTCGAACTGTTGATGTCCGATTCGTCCACTATCGGCTCGTTCGAAGGTTCCTCGTGGTTCGCCTCTTCCCCGCGCGTCCTCGCGCGCGCACCACGGGCCAGGTGCCCGTCCGTGCGCTCGCACGCGTGCCCGCGCGCCGCCGTACCCTCGCCGCCGCTGCCGCCGTCGGCCTGTCCTTCTGCCTGACGGTCTCCGGCGCCGCCGCCGAGGACCTGGAGGACAAGCGGGACCAGGTCGAGGAGCACATCGACGACGCCCACGACCACCTCGACCACTCCAGTGCCGAGCTGCAGGCGGCGACCGCGGAGCTGCTCCAGGCGCGCGCCGACCTCGCCAACGCCCAGGCCTACCTCGCCTCCACCCAGGAGGCGCTGGCCGTGGCAGCGGCCCGCGACCTCGAGATGCAGCGCCGGCTCGACGAGGCCGTCGTCCGGCTGGAGGCCGCCCGCCTCGACCTGAAGGCCGGTCGTCGCGACGTGGCCGCGCAGGAGGCGCAGCTGCGCCGGATGGTGGTCGCCTCCTACCAGCAGGGCGACCCGGCGCTGATGGGGTTGTCGATGGTGTTCACCACCCAGGACCCCTCCCAGCTCGCCGGCACCATGAACGCCAGCAGCTCGGTGGCGAACACCGAGTCGAAGATCCTCGACCAGCTGCTGGCGGCCGACGTCCTCCTGACCGTCGAGGAGGAGGAGACCCAGGCCGCGAAGCGCGAGGTGGCTCAGCGCCGGCAGGACGCCGCGGCCAACCTGGCGCGCAAGCAGGCGCTCGAGCAGCAGGCCCACGACGCCGAGCTGCAGGTCACCGAGCTGGTGGCCGCGCGGCAGCAGGCGATGAGCGACGCCCAGCAGGCCAAGAAGAGCGACCTCGAGACGCTGGCGAAGCTGCAGGCCGAGCGCGACCGCATCGCCGCGCTCATCCAGCAGGCGATGTCCGAGGGGACCGGCTACACCGGACCGTCGGGCGATGGCGCCCTGCAGATGCCGGTGGCCGGCTCGGTCACCTCGCCGTTCGGCTATCGCACCCACCCCATCTGGGGCTACCGCGCCATGCACGACGGCGTCGACTACGGCGCCGGCTGCGGCACTCCGGTCGTCGCGCCGGCGGCGGGCACCGTGATCTCGACGTACTTCCAGTCCGCCTGGGGCAACCGCGTCATCATCGACCACGGCCTCAAGCGGGGCGTGGGGGTCGCGACGATCTCCAACCACCTCAGCGGCTACGCGGTCGAGGCCGGTGACCACGTCGAGCGCGGCGAGGTCGTCGGGTACGTCGGGGACACCGGCTGGTCGACCGGCTGCCACCTGCACTTCACGGTGATGCAGAACGGGGTGCCCGTCGACCCCGTCACCTGGTTCTGACCCGCCTGAGAGAATCGCCGTCATGGCGAAGGAGACCGGGCGCAGAGTCGTCGCGCAGAACAAGAAGGCGCGCCACGACTACCACGTCGAGGAGACTTACGAGGCCGGCCTCGTCCTGGTGGGCACCGAGGTGAAGTCGCTGCGCTCGGGCCGCGCGTCGCTGGTCGACGGGTTCGCCGAGGTCCACGACGGCGAGGCCTTCCTCCATGCGGTGCACATCCCCGTCTACACCCAGGGCACCTGGACGAACCACGAGCCGCGGCGGGTCCGCAAGCTGCTGCTGCACCGGGCAGAGATCGAGAAGATCGACAGTCGGATCCGGGAGCGCGGGCTCACCCTGATCCCGCTGGCGCTGTACTTCAAGGACGGCCGCGCCAAGGTCGAGATCGCGCTGGCGCGCGGCAAGAAGTCCTACGACAAGCGGCACGCGATCGCCGAGCGCACCGCGAAGCGCGAGGCCGAGGTCGCCATAGGCCGTCGCGTGAAGGGCATGGGCTGAGCAGGTCACGGTGGCGCCGTTCGGCTGAGGTGCGTGGAATACCGCGTGAGCCATGTCGGTTGACCGCGCTAGACTGCGCAGCAGTTCGACAACTCAAGAGGGGCTGAACGGTTTCGACTTGGGACGTCAGTCCCAGGGGAAGCGGGTCGAGGATCCAGGGTCATCTCGTGAACGATCCCTGGAAACAAATAACTGCCGATTCAAAGCGCAGTTCGTTCGCTCTCGCCGCCTGACGGCGACAGTGACGGGTCAGACTGAGGGCGCCTCCGCCTCAGACCCTGGCCTCAGCTAGGAGGCTTGCTGTGGCGCTCCCGCCGGAGGGGCGTCCCGGGACTCAAATCCGGCTGAGCCTGTCGACGACGTGTCTGTTCGAGCGTCGGGGCTGAGAAAACGACACAACAGACTGCACCCGGAGAAGACCTGGTACGGCGCCGAAGGACGCGGGTTCGATTCCCGCCAGCTCCACCATCATGTGATGTCCCAGGACATCGGACCAGCCCGGACCCGCGTGAGCGGGTCCGGGCTGGTCGGTTCCCGATGCCGATATAGATGATCGCGGCCATGACCGGAGCGCAGCAGGGTGGGCAGTGCCCCGTCAAAAGCAGCGGGCGCCCTGCGACACCACGCCTCACCCGCCGGCGTTCTGCCGCCAGGGCTGCTGCCACGCCCTCTTGGCGGCCCGGCTGCCTCGACGCGAGCCCGCTCGGCCTCGAGTCGCGCCTGCTCGAGCGTCCGCTCCTTGCGCCGTTCCTGGAACGCCACCCGCCGCTGCTCCGCATCGATGACCGCCTGTGAGTGGACGGGCCAGACGTAAGGGAGGTCGTCAGAGGCGTCGGGAACAGCGGCCGGTAGCAGATCGTCGGGTGCAACCGTGCGCCTTCCCGCGGCGCCTACGCGTGCGCGGAAGCCGCTTCCGACAGTTGACGTCCCAGCTCGGTGACGGGGAAGTACGCGCGCAGCGCGGCGATCTTCCCTCCCGAGACGTCGTAGAACACCGAGTAGGGGAGCCGCACCCGGGCGCCGGTCGCCGGCATGCCCGCGAACTCGCCGATGTGCGTGCCCACGAACACGGCTTCGAGCGCGGCGACATCGTCGGCGAATGCGGTGCTCACCACTTCGGGCGATGCGTCGAACCACTGCTGGTGCAAGCCGACGATGAAGTCCTTGACGGCCTCACGACCGCGGATCTCGTCGCCGGTCTCCATCGTTGTCCACGACACGTCGTCGGCGAAGTGGGAACCGAAGTCGCCGCCGTCGAGCAGCGCATCCAGATACTGACGAACAGTGGTGGTGGTTTCTTCGAGGGACATCTCCTTCTCCTCCTGTCCAAGCAGGCTGGGCGGATTCTGGTCCGTTGCCTCCAGTCAACACCTACTCGCAGGAACGAGCGAGAGCAAGATCTGAGCCTGCTCCGCACGTCGACCGGAGTAGCCTGCTGATCGTGACGCTTGACCTCTTCGCGGGGATCCCGGTGAGGGACTACGGAGCGGCGCTGGCCTGGTACGAGCGCCTCCTGGGCTCGGCCCCCTCCTTCCTGCCGAACGCCACCGAGGCGGTCTGGGAGCTGGCCGATCACCGGTTCGTCTACATCGAGGAGCTCCCCGAGCGGGCGGGGTATGCGATGCACACCGCGTTCGTCGAGGATTTCGACGCACGCGTGGCGGAGATCGCCGACCGGGGGATCGAGCCCATCGAGCGCGAGGTCTACTCGAACGGCGTCCGGAAGGCGATCTACCGCGATCCGGACGGGAACGAGATCAGCTTCGGTGGGGGACCTGTCGAGGAGAAGGACGGCCCCTGAGGGCCGCCCGAACCCTTCACCCGCTCCGGACCGCCAGGGCGTCGAGGTCACGCTCGGCGAACATCCGGTGCTCCCACTCCTCGTTGAGCACGACCGACAGGCACTTCCGCACCGGGTAGCTGCGTGGCTCCGGCCAACCCGGGGCGTCGACCGGCTGGGTGTGGGCGTCGAGCGACTCCTCGGTCAGCTCGTCGACGACCTGCCGGACGGTGGCCATGCGGTCCCGGCGCAGCTCGAGCACCTCGTCGAGCGACGGGCGGGCCAGCCGGTCGCGTGGGACGCCGGGTGTGTCCGGCATCCCGTCCCACGGCAGGCCCAGCGGGTGCCATGGCGACGGGTCGCCGAGGATCGCCCGACGTACCCAGGCGTCGGTGGCGAACGTGAGGTGGCGGAGTGTCTCCACGAACGACCACTCGCCGTCCACGGACTCGTGGAGGAGAGACGGGTCCAGGCGACGGGCGCGGTCGACGGTGCCGTCCCAGAGCCGCTCGACGATGTCCCAGGCCTCGCGGAAGCCGGCCGGATCGGTGGGGCGCATCTTGACGCGCTCGGGGTGACGCCGGTCGAGCTCCTCGTTGATCAGGGGGACCACGTCCACGCCGTTGACGACGAGGTTGTGTATCTCGCCGTTGATGTCGACGTCGACGAGCTCGACACCGCGCATCACGACGCCGGTCAGGTCGACCTCCCGGAAGGTGGCGCCGCTCAGATCAACCAAGCGAAACTGGGAGCCGACGAGGTCTTGGTCGATGAAGTCAGCCATGGCGCAGACGTTAGCGCCGCAATTCGAGTCCCTTCCACAAGTATAGAACGTGTGTGCTCGAAAATTGTCGGTACGACGCTCCAGCGTGAGGTCATGTCAGAGGGCACGCAGCGTCGCAGGCACCCGCTGCACGCGTTCGCCGGACGTGTGCACGAGGTGCTGGACGGGCTGACCAACGCCTCTCACCTGGGCATGGCGGTGGAGGAGCTTGCGGAGTCGGTGGTGGAGCTCCACCGCGCCGAGGCCCGGTTGGCCGGCCTCCGGATGCGGCTTCTGGCCGCGGCCGACCGAGCAGACGTGGGAGAGGCGTCAGCGTGTTCCACGCCTGCGTGGTTGGCTGCGGCGACGGCGATGGACCGCCGCCGCGCTCGCCGTGAGGTGGTGCTGACCGCGTCGCTGCAGGGGCCGCGCTCACGCACGGGCGAGTCGCTCGAGAGCGGGATGGTCTCCTGGGAGCAGGCCGAGGTGATCGTGGCCGCGGTCGAGTCGCTCCCGTCGTCGGTTGGAGCGGAGGGACGTGCGAAGGCCGAGCTGCACCTGCTGGAGAAGGCGAAGGTCTTCGGGCCCCAGGAGCTGCGCGTGCTGGGCCGGCGGATCTTCGAGGTCGTCGATCCCGAGGCCGCCGAGCTGCACCTTGGACGCCAGCTTGCCCGGCAGGAGGAGGCGGCAGCCCGCAAGACCTTCTTGACGTTGTGGGACGACGGCGCGGGCACCACGTGGGGCCGTTTCGCCATGCCCACGTTGAACGGTGACATGCTGGCAACCGCACTCAACGCGCTGGCCTCACCCCGCCGGTCCGACGCCTACGACCGCACCGACCAGCACGGAGGGCGGGTGACGAACTCCGTCCTGCTCGGCCAGGCCTTTGTCGAGTACGTCGAGCGTTATCCCGTCGACCGGTTGCCCCACACCGGTGGACTGAACACCACGCTGCTTGTCAGCATCGACGCCGCGAGCCTGACGGATGGCCTGAAGGCCGCTGACCTGCTCAACGGACACCTGCTCTCCGCGGGGCAGGCGCGCCGGCTCGCGTGCGAGGCGGGACTGGTGCCGCAGGTCCTCGGCGGCGCCTCCGCAGTTCTCGACTACGGCCGGGAACGCCGCTTCCACACGGCGGCCCAACGCAAGGTCATCCACGCGAGGGACAGGACGTGCCGCGCCGAGGGCTGTGACATCCCGGCGAACTGGTGCCACGTCCACCACCGTGTGCCGTTCAGCCGTGGCGGAGCCACCTCGATCGCCGAAGGTCACAGTCTCTGTCCCCGCCACCACAAGAAGGCACACGACGCGGCGTTCGCGTCGACTGTGCTGGCCTCCGGGGAGATCCGGTTCAGTCGGATCCGCCAATAGGGCGGGTGCTCGGCATGGCGTCCGTGCTGGACCCCCGGATCCTCGGCATCGCAGTCACCCTGGCTCGCCGAGCCCGCCCTGTCAGGGACCTGGGACAAGCTCCTTGAACCGACGCGCCAGCTCGCGGTCCCCGCGTACCGTCAGCCGAGGGTCGTCGACGTCGAGCCTGCCCGTGACGAACAGGAGTGCGGACGAGTCATCGCCGCTGACGGCGAATGACGGGTCCGCAACGGCTGGCCCCATGACGAGCGCGGAGCCGGACCACCCTCCGTCGAGCCGCACGGTCTCGCCGACGACCGTGAAGGTGGCCCCGTCGGGTCGCTCGGCCGTGCTCGCCATGGCCATGCTGGGCAGGAAGGCGGCCAGGACCGAGGCGATGACCGGCGTCACCTCGGGGCCGAGTGGAGCGCTTCGTCCGACTGCATCGGCATGGTCGTTGGCGTGCAGCACGGCCTCGAACATGAACACCGCGAGGACGGCCGGCAGCGGGACCTCGCCGTACGGCATCGGGCAGCTCCTGTCCGCGTCCGCAGGGCTGAGGGCCGAAACCCCGTCCACCAGGTCGGTCACGGCCAGTCGCAACGTGGCCAGGATCTCCGTCGGCGGACTGTGGGTGGGCATGGTGTAGCCCTCGGCCGGATCGCTGTCCCCGCGGGCGGACCGTCGCAGCGCGTCGACCTCCATGGTGACGCCCCAGACGTTGTGCAACGCCAGGTCGCGCACGCTCCAGCCGGCGCAGCGCGTGGGCAGCTGCCACTCGCCGTCGCCCAGCCCCTCGAGCAGCTGGATCGCGGACCGCCACTCGCGGTCGATCACCGCCCCCGCCGCCTGGGGGTCGAACGTGTTGTCCCCCGTGCTCATCGCATGCTCCTCGTTGTCGACGCCTCGGTCAGGGCCACCGTCCGGTCGAGCTCGTGGCGCGACCTTGCCGCGGCCCACCGGGCAACCATGCTGTCGTTCATCATGACGGCGTCCCGGAAACACCTGACGGCGGTGTCCAGATCGCCGGCCGTCCGTGCCGCCAGTCCCCGGAAGTGGGAGACCGCGCCCAGGCACACCGCCCCCGACCCGAGGACGACTGCCCGTCCCTCCCACGGCTCGAGAAGCCGCGACAGCTCCGCAGCAGCGGACGCGTTGCCCACGGCCTCGACCACCTCGGCTCGGAGCGCGGCCAGGTAGGTCCAGCTGAGGTCCTTCGGGTCCTCGAGGCTGCCCTCGATGTGTGCCCCGAACAGCTGCCGGGCCTCCTCGGCCTCCCCGGAGCGCGCCAGCGCCGCGGCCAGCACGGATGCCCACGGGTCCGCGCCGCGCGCGAACAGGGAGCGCAACAGCGGCAGCGCACGCGCAGGGTCACCGGACAGGGTCCACAGCTCCAGCTCCTGCACCATGTGCACAGGGACGACGTCCCGGTAGTGCCAGCGCGTGCCCTCGTCCCGGAAGGTGCGCACCAGCGGCTCAGCCGACGAGGGGTCGCCGTTCATCAGCGCCCTCATCGCCTCCCACATCGGCGGGTACCAGAAGTAGAGCGGCCGCCGGAGCTCCTCGACCAGCTCGGTGGCCCGGGATCGTGCGACCTCCGAGGCCTCGACGTCGCCCTCCTCCAGCGCCTCGACGAGCTGCAGCCGAGCGGTCTCCAGCTCAGCCTCCCCGTCGTCCGCCCGGCGCGCTGCCTCACCGGCGAGTCGCAGTGCCTCACGGCGCTCCCTGCCGAGGTGGGGACCCGTCATCCCCGCGAGGGACGCCAGCAGCGCGTAGGCCAGCGCCGAGTCCGACCTCGACGCCGTGGCCAGCCGGACGGCCTGCGCGCACGTCGCACGCCCCTTCTCCAGCCCGGCGCCGCCGTAGACCTGCGTCCGGCCCAGCGCGGCCAGCAGCCGGGCGCGCTGGTCGTCGGGCGGCCCCGCCTCGAGGGCGAGCCCGAGAAGACGGCTGCCGTCGGCACCCCAGGTGTCACGTGGCAGGCGGCTGGCGAACAGCGCGTCCTCGTAGCCGAGCGCAGCGGTGACCAGTGCCGCCACGTCCTCCGGAAGCCGTGCCGTGTCACCGACAGCGGCGAAGGTCCGCATCGCGTCCTCGAGGCGCCCCGAGCGCAGCTGGGCCACGCCGAGCCGGAGTCTCCGCCGCAGCGTGACCCGCGGCTCCGCGCCGCCGGCAACGGCGAGGGCTCGCTCGAGGAGCACGGCGGCTCGCAGTGGTGCGCTGGTCCGGTGCAGCTCGGCGGCGAGCTCGAGCCGTTCCCCGGCCTCCTCCGCCAGGGCGTTGCGCGTCAGCCCTTCCTCCAGGGGCTCGGCCAGCCGCGGCAGGTTGTCGTACGCCGCCGCGAGGTGCCGGCCGACGGCCTCGTCGGCGTCGTTCCCGGACCGGCCCTGGTCCACCCACCTGGCGAAGCGAAGATGCAGGCGGGCCCGGTCGACCCGCGACAGCGAGGCGTAGGCGACCTCACGAAGGAGTCCGTGGCGATAGGTGTAGGAGGCGGGGTGGACGTCGGCGTCGTGCGGCCCCATGAGCAGACCGAGCTCGGTCAGGAGCTGCAGCCCGGCCCCGGCGTCGGCCACCTCCAGGACCGGCAGCGCAGCCGAAGGGAACGTGTACCCCGGGATCGATCCGGAATGGATGACCTGGCGAGGCTGGTCCGGCAGCCCGTCGAGCTGGCCGAGATAGACCGACTGCACGGTCGTCGGCACCCGGTCGGTCGATCCGGTGCCCGCCAACCGCCAGCTCCCGCCGGAGAGCGGCTGGAGCACGCCCGCCTGCGCCCAGGAGCGGAACAGCTCCTCGATGAACAGCGGGTTGCCCCGCGATCGCTCGGCGATCGTCGTCACCAGCTCGTCGCTCAGCACACCGCGACCGAGAAGTGCCTCCGCCATCTCGCCGGTGGCGCCGACCGACAGCGGGTCGAGGTGCAGCGACTGGAGCGCCGGCTCGGCGGCGGCGAGGGCCTCGACGGAGGGGGACGGCCGCGACGTCATGACCAGCAGCCGCCTCGACCCGGTGGAAGCCGCGAGCGCCGTGTGCAGGTAGTCGACCAGGTCCGGACCTGCCATGTGGAGGTCCTCCACGATCCACACCGGAGCGTGGTCCCCCTCGGCCGCCTCGAGGACTGCGAGCCACGAGGCGAAGAGGTCCTCGGGCTGGGCGGAGAGCTCCTCGCCCGCGAGCAGCGCGCGTACGTGCTCGGCGCTGACCGCCGCGCGGAGGTCGGATGCGCCTCGGTGACGCAGACGAGCCTCGAGCTCGCCCACCAGGTCCGCAGAGTCGGCGGCCGGCCCGAGGCTCTGGCGGATCAAGTGCCCCACGCATCGGTAGCCGCCGTTGTCGCCGGCTGCAGCCGCCGTCGCCCACACCTGACCGCCCTGCGCGGTGACTCGGTCGGCCAGCTCGGCGACGAGGCGGGACTTCCCGGCGCCCGGAGGAGCGGTGAGCAGCCAGCTCTGCGCGACCGTGTCCGATGACGTCCAGGCGTCGAGGAGGAGCCTGGTCTCCGACTCCCGTCCGACGACGCCGGACGCCCCGCCGAGGAACGTCGTGCGGCCGACGGGCGCGGACCGGGGGGCGACGACGTTGAACACGTCGAGCGGCTCCGTCCTGCCCTTGAGGGTCATCCCGCCGGCCGGCTCGAGCAGCACGGACGACTCGACCGCGAGGGCGGTGTCCGGACCGACCAGAACGGACCCCGGCTGTGCCCGCGACTGCAGGCGCGACGCCACGTTGACGACGTCGCCGGTCAGCTGCCAGTCGCCGTCACGGTCGCCGGTGATGAGGACCTCGCCGGTGTTGACCCCCACCCGCACCTGGAGTCCCGGCTCGTCGAGCTCGAAGAGCTCACCGAGCTCCTGCACGGAAGCCACGATGTCAAGGGCACCCCGGATGGCCTGCTCGGCGTCGTCGTCCCGGGCGCGGAGCACGCCGAAGCTGCCGACGACGGCGTCGCCGATGAACTTCTCGACCACACCCCCGTGGCGCTGCAGGGTCTCCTGCGCACGAGCGAAGTACGCCTGCTGGACGGCAGCGACGTCCTCGGGGTCCAGCCGCTCGGACAGCGCGGTGAAGCCGACGAGGTCGGCGAAGAGCACCGTGACCACCCGACGCGACGAGCGCATGTCACCGTCCTGTCCTGGCTCACCGCGATGGACTGCCCTGGCGGCCCCCGTCCCGCGTCGACGACGACTGCAGTATCGCAACCGGCAGAAGGAGGGCGGAGGCGAACGGCCGGATGTCGTACGGCGGCACGGGTGCTCGGACCCGCCGGGCCGCACGTCCGGGTCGGTCGTCCCGGCGCGTCGTACGATGCGCTCACTCGAGCACGGGAGCGTGGATGAACCTGGAGAAGGTGGTCTTCGGCTTCTTCGTGCTGCTCGCCGCCACCTTGAACTTCGGGTTCTTCATCGGGGACATCGCCGACCCTGCTCTGCACAGCCCGTGGGAGCTGTTCGCGGCGGTCGTCGTCAACCTCGTCGCGACGGTCCTCAAGTTCGGCGACCGCACCCAGATCGGGGCGGTCCACCTCGCCACCAGCCTCGTGGCCAACGTGCAGCTGATCGCCGCGGCCGTCATCTGGACCTACGCCACGAACGTCGGCGGAGGCGCGCTGTCCGCGGAGGAGACCGCGGTCGTCGTGTCGCTCTCCGGCGGCGCGCTCTTCGCCAACGTCGTCTCGGTGGTGCTGCTGGTCATCGAGACGGTCTCCTTCCAGCGGCGCTGAGGCGCATGCACCAGCCGCCACCGGACGAGGTCAGGGTCCCGCGCGTCTCGTCAGGGCTGACGACGGTGCTGCGACGGATGCGCGTCCCGCTCATCGTCCTCATCGTGATCTTCGCGGGCAGCGTGCTCGGCCTCTCGCTGCTGCCGGGACAGGACGCCGACGGCACGTCCCGCCGGATGACGATCTTCGAGGCGTTCTACTTCATGAGCTACACCGCCACGACGATCGGCTTCGGCGAGATCCCCTACGAGCTGACGACCCAGCAGCGGATGTGGGTCACCGTCGCGATCTTCCTCTCGGTGATCGGCTGGGCCTACGCGATCGGGTCGATGCTCGCGCTCATGCAGGACCGGGCGTTCCGCAGGGCCCTGGCGCGTCGCCAGGTCGCCCGCAAGGTGCAGTCCCTCGTGGAGCCCTTCCTCGTCGTCGTGGGCTACGGCAACTCCGCCAAGCGGCTGGTTCGCTCCCTCGACGAGATGGGCCGGCGGTTCGTCGTCCTCGACGACGACGAGAACCGCGTGGCGGCGGTGGAGCTCGACGCCTACCGGGCCGACGCCCCGGCGTTGCTGGGCGACGCCCGGGACACCGGCACCCTGCTGCTGTCGGGGATCACCCACGCCTGCTGTGAGGGCGTGGTGGCGCTGGCCGGTGACGACGAGACGAACCTCGACGTCACGATGACCACGGGGCTGCTCCGTCCCGGGCTGCCCGTGATCGCCCGGACGTCGTCCCGAGAGGTCGCTGAGCGCATGCGTGCCTTCGGGGCCTGGGAAGTGGTCAACCCGTTGGACCGGTTCGGCAACTACCTGCGCATCATCTTCCGGTCGCCGGCCGCCTACCAGCTGATGATCTGGCTCACCAGCACCCCCGGTACGCCGATCCCGCCGCGGGAGGACCCGATGCCCCGCGGTCGGTGGGTGGTGTGTGGACATGGCCCCTTGCTGGAGGAGCTCGCCACCGACCTTCGGGAGGAGGGCATCGACGTCTCGGTGGTGGAGGCAGGAGGGCCGATGGGCCGGGACTCGGCCCGGCGGGACGCCGAGGCGATCGCCGCGGCCCGCCTGGACGAGGCAGTCGCGTTCGTCGCGGCCTCCCAGGACGACATGGCGAACCTGTGGCTGCTCGAAGTGGCGCGTCGGGCTCGGCCGGAGCTCTTCCTCGTCACCCTCCAGAACCACTCCGCCAACGCCGCCCTCTACCGGGCATCCCATGTCGACTTCGGGATGATGCCCTCGGAGGTCATCGTGCACGAGGTGCTCGCCCGGCTCGCCAACCCCGCGCTCATGCAGTTCCTGCCGCGGGTGCCGCACCTCGGCGACGAGTGGGCCGACGGGATGATCGAGAAGATCCGCGAGCGTTGCGGCTCCCAGACCCCCGACCTGTGGAGCCTCCGCCTGGTCGAGGAGGAGGCACCCGCGCTCCTGCCCAGGCTGGCGGACGGGCTCCCGCTGGGGGCCGTCCTGCGCGACCCCGAGGACCGCGACCGGCAGCTCGACGTCGTCGTGCTGGCGCTGATGCGAGGCGACGACAGCATCGCGGCGCCGGACGACGAGGTCGTGCTCGAACCGGGGGACGAGCTCCTGCTCGCCGCGCAGGCAGCAGGACGTCGCTCCCTCGACGCGACGCTGACCCATCCTCCGACGACGGAGTACGTGCTCGACGGTCGATTCGTGCCGTCCGGGTGGCTGTGGCGGCGGTTGACGGGCCGCCGCCTCGAGGAGGGCGTCTGAGCGCCCGCCCTTTCTCGGTCGACGGCCGGCACGGCGCGACGGGTCCGGGGCGCTGTCGGAGGCGGTCGAACGTTTCGGCGGCGACGCGGTCGGGCACGGACGTGACTGACCTGCCCTGCCCCGAGTCCCCGAGGAGACCGCGTGAGCCCACGCAGCGCAACCCAGACGTCAGCGGCGCCCCGATGAGCCCCGTCCGGATCCGTCCCGTCGGCGGCGCCGTCGGCTGCCTGGTCATGATCCTCATCTCCGTCGGCCTGTCGGTCCTACTCACGGTGCTGTTGAACCTCGGTCGCTGAGCGGGACCCCCGGAAGGACCAAGGGCCGTGGTGTGGGATTGCCCGACTCGGGTAGAAATGTGCCCATGGGGGCGGAGATGGACGTGTACGCGGTACTGGGGGTGCCGCGCTACGCGACGGTCGAGGAGATCAAGTCGGCCTACCGGGAGCGCGCGCGGTTCCTGCATCCCGACCGGCACGTCCGCGAGGACGGAACCGTGCCTCTCGCGGTGCAGGAGGCGTTCATCCGGCTGAACCATGCGTTCCGCGCCGCACTGGCACGGACGACGGTGCCTGCGGCGGCGAGCATCCCGCAGCAGCGCAGCGTGCCCCCGACCATGCCCCCGACAATGCCGTCGACGCGGCCTGCCAGCGGGCCCATGATCGGGCCTTCGGGCGGGCCGCCTCCGCGACGTGGGGCTGGTGCCCCGGTGCCGCGGGTCGTCCCGGTCACGCCGATGGACCCGTCGGCTCCCAGCGTGCCCGCACCACGCGGTCCTGCCCGGCGCAGCGCCACGGACGCGGACCCGATGCTGATGTTGCTGACACTGCCGCAGGGTTGCCGGCCAGGATGGCCGCGCGAGGCGCTGGAGGTGTGGGCGCTGACGCTCGTGCCGGCCGCCCGCCTGCACCTGCAGGAGGCTCGCCGGGTCGCGATCCAGGCCGGCGCGCTGGCCAGCGACCAACGGGCGAGAGCCACCGCGCATGCGCTGCTCACGCTGACCGTGTCCGGGCTGAGGGCCGGACGACGGCTGCGGATGCTGTCCGGCCTCCTGCCCTCGGCGTACGACGCGCTCGAGAGTGAGCTGCCGCCGACGGTCGTCAAGCGGCTTCCCGCACGGGTGGGCATCGGACGGGGCGGTCTCGGCTCGCTTCTCGGCTGAGCCGCTAACCTCGGCCCGTGGCGCGCGACCCCGACTGTCTCTTCTGCGGCATCGTGGCGGGGGAGCGCCCGGCGGCGGTGGTCCTCGACGAGGCAGACGTCGTCGCCTTCCTCGACATCCGGCCGTTGTTCAAGGGACACGTCCTCCTCGTGCCGCGCGGGCACGTGGGCACCCTCGTCGACCTCCCGGCCGCGCTGCGGGACCCGTTCCTCGACGCGGCCCAGCGGCTGAGCCGGGCGATGACCGACGTGCTCGGCGCCCAGGGCTCGTTCGTCGCGATGAACAACGTCGTGAGCCAGAGCGTCCCGCACCTGCACCTGCACGTGGTGCCTCGCACCAAGGGGGACGGGTTGCGCGGGTTCTTCTGGCCCCGGACCCGCTACGCCGACGACGCCGAGATGGCCGGCTACGCCGGCCGGCTGGCCTCGGGCACCACGACCGGCTGATCGGTCAACGACCGACGGCGGAACGCGTTCCCGGTGCCCCGCGCGGCGATCCAGACACCCGCCACGCCCAGGGCGGCCCCGCCCAGCGCGTCCACGAAGTAGTGCCAACCCAGGTAGACCGTCGACACCACCGTCAGCGCAAGGAACACCCACAGGAAGACCCGCACGCCGCGGTGCAGCCGCAGCAGCTCGGCCATCAGGGCCATCGTCACCGAGATGCCCACGTGCAGGGACGCGAAGGCGGCGATGGTCTGCACCGCGTCGGTCAGGAACGGGTTGACGAGCACCTCGTGGCGCTCCTGCATCATCGTCTCCTGCAGCCCGGTCACATCGGTGCGGGCAAGTGCGCTGAACATGTCCGGCTCGGCATAGACCGGCCCCAGCGTCGGCACCGCGAAGTAGGTGACGACGCCCAGCACCCAGTCCACGGCGACCGCGGTGACGAACCACGCGCTCGCCCGGGCGTCGCGGGACCAGACCAGCGCGACCACCAGCGAGGCCGGCACCATGACGATCCAGGCGATGTAGACGAACGACAGGACGTGCGCCGAGGCGCCGGTGCCGAGCCAGTCGTGCAGCAGGGCCGCCGGGTCGTTCCCGAGCCAGAGCACCCGGTCGACGTCGGCCATGACGCCGTCCCACAGGTGCCGGTTGACGAACGGCACAAAGGACTTGAGGTTCCGGAACGAGGCGTAGATGAGGTACCACGCGCCCAGGCCGACCAGCGCGAACCGCACGGTGGTGCCGTCCCAGCGCTCCCGGACGACCTCGGCGAACCGAGAGCCCACCCGGAGCGGGTGGCGAGCCCGCCAGAGGGCCCGGGGCAGGACGTCGAGCAGGAAGGCGGCGAGGAGGATGACCGGGAGCCGGAGGTACGTCGGTCCGACGGCGCTGTCGGGGTCCCGGACCGGCAGGTCGTAGACCCACGCCACCACGAGAGTGGCGGCCGCGAGGCTCAACGCCAGCATCACCATGAACCGGAACCCACCCTTGTGCACCGGCCAAGGATACCGAGGACCAGGTCCCCCGGGCTGCATGCCAGACTCCCCCTTCCGACGGGACCAGGGGCCTGGCAGCGAGACGAGAGGGAGGGCGATGAGCCGCTTCTCAGGACGTGTCGTGATCGTGACAGGAGCCGCCCGCGGCATCGGCGCCGGCACCGCCCAGCGCTTCGCGAGCGAGGGTGCGTCCGTGGCAGTCCTGGACCTCGACGAGAGCGCGGCGAGCACCACCGCGAGGGGGCTGGGCGCCGAACGGGCCATCGGTCTTGCCTGTGACGTCGCGGACGCCGCGGCCGTGGAGTCCGCGGTCGAGCGGGTGGTTGCCGAGCTGGGGCGAGTCGACGTCCTGGTCAACAACGCCGGCATCACCCGCGACAACCTGCTGTTCAAGATGACAGAGCACGACTGGGACATGGTCGTCGACGTGCACCTCAAGGGCGCGTTCCTCATGAGCCGTGCGGCCCAGAAGCACATGGTCGCCGCGAAGCACGGCAAGATCCTCAACCTGTCCAGCGTCTCCGCGCTCGGCAACCGCGGTCAGGCCAACTACTCCGCGGCCAAGATGGGGGTCCAGGGCCTCACCCGCACGCTGGCCCTGGAGCTGGGACCGTTCGGGATCAACGTCAACGCGATCGCGCCCGGGTTCATCGTCACCGACATGACCGACGCCACCGCCGTGCGACTGAAGATGGAGCCCGAGCAGCTCCGGCAGCTCAACGCGGACGCCGCCCCGGTGCGCAGGGTCGGTCAACCGGAGGACATCGCGGCGGCCGCCGCCTTCCTGTGCAGCGACGAGGCGTCCTTCATCACCGGCCAGACGCTCTACGTCGACGGTGGCGCAAAGATCTGAAACCGTCGCCGACCGGCCCGCTCGTGTCGTAGCGTCGAGCCACAACCGAAGAGCCGTCCCGGGGTCGCCGAGTCCTGCCCGCCCGGAGGCGGTCCGCCTCGTCGACACCTGTGGGCAGGAGTGGGGGACCCAGGCTCCACCGCGCTCCGCGACGCCGGCCCGTGCCGGCGTACCGGGCGCTCGGGGTGAAGCAGCGGTTCCACGGAACCGCTGCGGAGCACCTTCTGGCTCCAACCCGACAGCTCACCTCACAGGCGTGGGAAGGGACACCTCATGCCTGCGACCGTGCTTCGCCGTCGTCAGCTCCGCACCCGGCCACCGCTGGCCCGTTCCGTGCGCGCACTCCTGCTCGGCGCGGTGCTGGCGCCGCTCGCAGTGGTCGGACCGGGCGCGTTCGCCCCCGCGGCCGCCACAGCATCCTCCGGCACAGCGTCGTCCGGCACGGCGTCGTCCGCCGTGTCAGCGGTCGCCTCGGAGAGCGTCGCGACCCGCGCGACGACACGGAACGCCCGGATAGCCCGGGCCCGCGAGATCGCGCGCAATCAGATCGGTGACCGCTACAAGTACGGCGCCGAGGGTCCGAGGGCCTTCGACTGCTCCGGCCTCGTCTACTTCAGCACCCACAAGGCGGGCTTCAACCGGGTGCCGCGCACGTCCTCGGAGCAGGCGACGTTCATGAAGCGGATCAAGCGCAGCGCCATGCGGCGTGGTGACTTCGTCTTCTTCACCGGGAAGAGCGGGGTCTACCACGTCGGCATCTTCGCGGGACGCTCCGACGGCGAGCGCCACATCGTGCATGCGCCCTCCACGGGTGAGCGGGTCAGCCGCGACCCGATCTGGACCGACTCCTGGTTCCCCGGCACGCTGCGTCGCTGACGGCTTGGGGCGCATCGCGCTGTCATGCTTGGCGCATGCGCTCCGCCTTGCTCCGCACCCGGCGCCGGTCCGCCCTGACGGTGGCGGCCCTCGTGGCCTGCACGGGGCTCGCGGCCTGCAGCGGTGACGACGGCGCCCCCGGGGGTGGCGGTGGCGCCGGCGGCGAGCCCGTGGCCGGCACGGAGCCCGTCATCTCGCCCTTGACGGGTCTGCGGCTGCAGGGAAGGGCGCCGCGCCACCCGGTGCTGGCGGTGAAGGTCGACAACTCCACGAGCAGCGCGCCCCAGGTCGGACTGGGTGACGCCGACATGGTCGTCGAGGAGCTCGTCGAGGGCGGGATCACCCGGCTGGCGCTCTTCTACCACGAGAGGACGCCGGCCAGGGTCGGACCGGTCCGCTCGATCCGGGCCACCGACATCGGCGTCGTGCAGCCGCTGGATGCCGTGCTGGTGGCCAGCGGCGGCGCCCGGCCGACCGTCGAGCGGGTGCGGGACGCGGGCATCAAGACGTTCACCGAGACCGCCCAGGGGTTCTCGAGGGACACCGCCCGCAGCGCGCCGTACAACTTGTTCGTGGACGTGCGGCAGATCGCCGGCACCGTCAAGGCCGGCGAGGCCCCGGGGCCCTACCTGCCGTTCGGTGACGGTGGGCTGCCGAAGGGCCAGCCCGCGAAGGGGCTGACGGCGTCGTTCTCGCCCAGCAGCTCCACGACCTTCAGCTACCAGGGCGGCCGCTACGAGCACACGAACACCCGGGCGGGGGAGGGCGACCTGTTCCGGCCGAGGACCGTGCTGGTGCTCCAGGTGCAGGTCGGCGACGCGGGCTACCTCGACCCGGCGGGCAACCCCGTGCCGGAGACGAAGTTCACCGGCGAGGGGCCGGCGATGGTCTTCCACGGGGGTCGGGTGGTGCGGGGGAGCTGGGTCAAGGACGGGCTCGATGCCCGGGTGGAGCTCCGCAGCGCCGGGCGGTCCGTGAAGCTGCCCCCGGGCCGGACGTGGATCGAGCTCGTGCCGGTCGACGGCGGCAACGTCACGGTGACGCGCTAGCGTCGCGCCCGGCCGCCCGTGGGAGCCTCGGCGCTCACCCGGGCTCGGCACCGGCGCTGCGGCGCGCTCGACGTGGCACGATGCTGACGTGCCGAAGACGCCGAGCATCTCCTACTCGATCACGGTCCGGCTCGAGCTTCCCGCGGGTGGGTCGGCGATCAGCCAGCTGACGAGCGCGGTCGAGGCGGGTGGGGGCGTGGTGACCGCACTCGACGTCAGCGCCTCCGGTCACGACCGGCTCCAGATCGACGTCACCTGCGCCGCCAGCGACACCGAGCACGCCGAGGAGCTCGTGACCCGGCTGGGGGAGCTGCCAGGCGTCACGGTGCGCAAGGTCTCCGACCGCACCTTTCTCATGCACCTCGGCGGCACCATCGAGATGGCCGCCAAGCACCCGATCCGCAACCGCGACGACCTGTCCATGGTCTACACGCCCGGGGTGGCGCGGGTCTGCGAGGCGATCGCGGCCAACCCCGAGGACGCCCGCCGCCTGACGATCAAGCGCAACGCCATCGCGGTGGTCACCGACGGGTCCGCGGTGCTGGGGCTCGGCAACATCGGTCCGGCGGCAGCGCTCCCGGTCATGGAGGGCAAGGCGGCGCTGTTCAAGCGGTTCGCGGGCATCGACGCCTGGCCGCTGTGCCTGGACACCCAGGACTCGGACGCGATCGTCGCGATCGTCAAGGCGGTCGCGCCGGGCTTCGCCGGCATCAACCTCGAGGACATCTCTGCCCCGCGCTGCTTCGACATCGAGGCCCGTCTCCGCGAGACGCTCGACATCCCGGTGTTCCACGACGACCAGCACGGCACCGCGATCGTGGTCCTGGCGGCCCTGCGCAACGCGCTCCGCGTGGTCGACAAGGGGCTGCCCGACGTCCGCGTCGTGCTGTCGGGCGCCGGAGCCGCGGGTACGGCGATCCTGCGGACGCTCCTCGCGGCCGGCTGCCGCAACGTCGTGGTCACCGACGTCGCGGGCGTCGTGCACAGCGAGCGCCCGGGGCTCGACCCCTCGCTGCAGTGGGTCGCGGAGGCCACCAACCCCGAAGGGCTGAGCGGCGGGCTGCAGGACGTGATGGTGGGAGCCGACGTCTTCATCGGCGTCTCCGCCCCCAACATCCTCGAGGGCAAGGACGTCGCCGCGATGGCCGACGGTGCCGTCGTGTTCGCGCTGGCGAACCCGGTGCCGGAGATCGACCCGGGCGTGGCCATGCAGCACGCCTCGGTGGTCGCCACCGGGCGGTCGGACTACCCCAACCAGATCAACAACGTGCTGGCCTTTCCCGGCGTCTTCCGGGGGCTCCTCGACGCGGCCGCGACCCGCATCGACACCAGCCTCCTCGTCGCGGCCGCGGAGGCACTGGCCGGGGTGGTGGGGGACGACGAGCTCAACGCGAACTACATCATCCCCAGCGTCTTCCACGCCGACGTCCACACCGCGGTGGCCGCCGCGGTGCGGGAGGAGGCAGCCGCTCCCGCGGCTCCGGACCCGGCCGCCGGAGCTGCGGAGTCGCGGTGAACGAGGACGTCGAGCGGTTCACCCTGACGAGCGAGGAGCCGGCTTCGGGCCGGCTCCTCGTCGCCAGTCCGTCCCTGGTCGACCCGAACTTCGCCGGCACCGTCGTCCTGCTGCTCGACCACGACGGCGACGGCACGCTCGGCGTGGTCCTCAACCGCCCCTCACCCGTGGCGGTGGCCGCCGTGCTGCCGGACTGGGCGCCGTCGGTCGAGCCGCCCGAGGTGCTGTTCGAGGGCGGGCCGGTCAGCACCGACGCCGCGCTGGCGGTCGCCGGTGTGCCGGAGACCGAGGGACCGGAGCCGATCGGCTTCCGGCGGCTGTTCGGCACCGTCGGGATCATCGACCTGGACACTCCTCGGGAGGTGCTTGCGCCGGCGGTGACGGGACTGCGGATCTTCGCCGGCTACTCCGGCTGGGGAGCCGGCCAGCTCGAGGCCGAGATCGACGAGGGCTCGTGGTACGTCGTCGACCTCACCCCCACCGACGTGTTCGCCGGCTCCCCGACCAAGCTGTGGCGGACCGTCGTCCGCCGGCAGCCGAGCGAGCTGTCGTGGATCTCGACGCGGCCGGTCGACCCGGCCGAGAACTAGCGAGCGGCGTAGACTCCGGCCCGTGACCACCTCTCTCAGCCCCGGCGCCCAGACCATCGAGGACCGTCGCACGCAGCCGACCGACGAGGGTGACCACGAGCGGTTCTCGCACTACGTGGACAAGGACAAGCTCACCGAGGCGATGGTGATGGGCACGCCGGTGGTGGCCCTGTGCGGCAAGGTGTGGGTGCCGAGCCGGGACCCCGAGCGGTTCCCGGTGTGCCCCGACTGCAAGGACGCGTGGGAGAACATGCGCGACGACTCGAGCTCCGACGACTGAGCGTCCCTTCCCCGCCTCAGCCACCCAGCACGACACCTCCTCCGTGACCCCACCGTCCTCCGGCACGCCTGCCCTGCCCCCGGCGTACCCCGACCGCGCCGCGTGGGGCACCGCTCCCAGCCTGCGCGCGTGGCAGACCGAGGCGCTCGACCGCTACCTGGCCGCACTGCCTCGTGACTTCCTCGCGGTCGCGACGCCCGGCGCCGGCAAGACCACCTTCGCGCTGAGCGCTGCCGCCGAGCTGCTCTCGCGTCGGCTCGTCGAGCGGGTGACGGTGGTGGCGCCCACCGAGCACCTCAAGACCCAGTGGGCCGAGGCCGCCGCCAAGGCGGGGATCTCGCTGGACCCGACGTACGCCGGCGGGAAGGGGCGGACCAGTGGGGACTTCGTCGGCGTCGCGGTGACCTACGCCGGCGTGGCGGCGAATCCCCTGGCCCTGCGCATCCGCACCGAGCGGTCCAAGACACTCGTGATCCTGGACGAGATCCACCACGCCGGGGACGCGCTGTCCTGGGGCGAGTCGGTGCGGGAGGCGTTCGAGCCGGCTCACCGACGGCTCGCGCTCACCGGCACGCCGTTCCGCTCCGACGTCAACCCGATCCCGTTCGTCACCTACGCCGCGGACCCCGGCGACCCGGGGGGTGCGCCGCGGAGCCTCGCGGACTACACCTACGGCTACGCCCACGCGCTGGCCGACCACGTCGTACGTCCGGTGCTGTTCCTGGCCTACTCCGGGGAGATGCAGTGGCGCACCCGGGCGGGCGACGAGCTGGCGGTACGGCTCGGCGAGCCGCTCACCAAGGACCTCACCGCCCAGGCGCTGCGCACCGCGCTGGACCCGGCCGGATCGTGGATGCCCTCCGTGCTGGCCGCGGCCGACACCCGGCTGACCGAGGTGCGCCGACACGTTCCCGATGCAGGGGGGCTGGTGATCGCCTCCGACCAGGACTCGGCACGGGCCTATGCGAAGCTGCTCGCCCAGGTGAGCGGCAGCCGGCCCGTGCTGGTGCTCTCCGACGAGAAGGCGGCGTCCAAGCGGATCAGCGCCTTCGCCGAGGGCGACGACCGGTGGATGGTTGCGGTGCGGATGGTGTCCGAGGGCGTGGACGTGCCACGGCTGGCGGTCGGGGTCTACGCGACGACCACGATGACACCGCTCTTCTTCGCCCAGGCGGTCGGCCGCTTCGTGCGGGCCCGACGTCGGGGGGAGACCGCCTCGGTCTTCGTCCCCTCGACGGCTGCCCTCCTCGGCCTGGCCGCGGAGATGGAGCTGGAGCGGGACCACGTGCTGGGCCGTCCGGTCGCCTCCGAGGACGACCTGATGGCGGCGGAGGCCGCGCTCCTGGCGCGGGCCCAGCAGGCCGAGTCGGCCTCCGCCGAGGAGCAGCTGCTGCCGTTCCAGGCGCTGGGGTCCGAGGCCCGTTTCGACCGGGTGCTGTACGACGGTGGTGAGTTCGGGCATGCCGGGGAGGTCCACGTGGGGTCGGAGGAGGAGATGGACTTCCTCGGCATCCCGGGGCTGCTCGAGCCGGACCAGGTGCGTGACCTGTTGCGCCACCGGCAGTCCGAGCGGGCCCGCCGCCAGCCTGCCCATCCCGCCGCGTCCGCCCATCCCGCCGCGTCCGACCGGGCGCGGCGTATTGACCGCGCTCAGTCGGACGAGGCCGAGAGCGGGGGGCGGCCGGCGCACGAGCGGCTGGCCGTGCTCCGGCGAGAGCTCAACGGGCTCGTGGCCGCCTGGCACCACCGCACCGGCCAGGCTCACGGCGTCACGCATGCCGCCCTGCGGAAGGAGTGCGGCGGCCCGACCGCCGCCGTCGCCACCGCGGAGCAGCTCCAGGCGCGGATCGACCTGGTCCGCGATTGGGCCGCCGCCCGGCCGCGCTGACCCCGGCCGGCTGACCTGGGCCGCCGCTGGGTCTCCTGAGCGCGGGGGCACTCGCCCGCTTGTCACGGGTCGTGGACGCTCTGCCAGCGGCGTACCACCTGTACAGCGTCCACAAGACTGGCGAAGTGCGGCTCGTGTCCGGGTGCCGACGTTGCGCGGGCCGGTGCCGAGAAGCATCCTGGCCCCATGACAGAGCCCCTCACCTCCCCGCTGACCCTGGACGAGCTCAAGGCCGATCTCACGCTCGAGCAGCTCAAGGAGCTGGTGGGGCTCGTGGAGTACGACCCGTCGCGCGACCCCTTCCCGGTCACCGCGATGGATGCCGTGGGCTTCGTCGTCGGCAACGCCACCCAGGCCGCGTCCTTCTACCAGCTGGCCCTGGGCATGGACCTGGTCGCCTACCGCGGTCCCGAGAACGGCTGCCGCGACTCCAAGTCGTTCGTGCTCCGCTCGGGAAGCGCTCGGTTCGTGCTGACCGGTGCCGTGCGGCCCGACGCACCGCTCGCCGACCACCACCGTCGACACGGCGACGGCGTCGTGGACCTCGCCTTGGAGGTGCCCGACGTGGACAGGTGCGTGGAGCACGCCCGCTCCGTCGGTGCCACGATCCTCGAGGAGCCGCACGACGAGCAGGACGAGCACGGCGTCGTACGACTTGCCGCCATTGCGACGTACGGCGAGACCCGACACACGCTCGTGGACCGCAGCGGGTACGACGGCCCCTACCTGCCGGGCTATGTCGCCCGGACGTCGTCGGTCGCCCGGGCGAAGGGCCACCCGCGCCGGCTGTTCCAGGCCGTCGACCACTGCGTCGGCAACGTCGAGCTCGGCCAGATGGATCAGTGGGTCGACTTCTACAACCGGGTCATGGGCTTCGTGAACATGGCGGAGTTCATCGGCGACGACATCGCCACCGACTACTCGGCGCTGATGTCCAAGGTCGTGGCGAGCGGCAACCACCGGGTGAAGTTCCCGCTCAACGAGCCGGCGGTGGCCCGGAAGCGGTCACAGATCGACGAGTACCTCGAGTACTACGCGGGCCCGGGCTGCCAGCACATCGCGCTGGCGACCAACGACATCCTCCGCACGGTCGACATCCTGCTCGACAACGGCATCGAGTTCCTCGCCACTCCGGACTCCTACTACGACGACCCGGTGCTCCGCGAGCGCATCGGCAAGGTGCGGGTGCCGATCGAGGAGCTGAAGAAGCGCCGCATCCTCGTCGACCGTGACGAGGACGGCTACCTGCTGCAGATCTTCACGCGGCCCGTCGGGGACCGGCCGACCGTCTTCTTCGAGTTCATCGAGCGGCACGGGTCCCTCGGCTTCGGCAAGGGCAACTTCAGGGCCCTGTTCGAGGCGATCGAGCGCGAGCAGGACCTCCGCGGCAACCTCTGACCAGGCGGTGTGCCGAGCCGCCCGACATGCAGGGCGGGTCGAGCAGACATGGAGGGCGGGTCAGCCGATCGAGAAGTAGTCGTCGTAGACGGACTGATAGGTGCCGTCGTCGCGCAGCTCCTCCAGCTGCTCGTTGATCGCGTCACGCAGCACGGTGTTGCCCTCCTTGACCGCGAACCCGTACGCCTCGTCGGTCGGGTACTTCTCGACGACCACGAACGCCTCGCCCTCGGCGTATGCCAGGTTGACCGGCAGGTCGTGCACCACCGCGTCCACCTCGCGCGCCACCAGGGCACGGACCATCTCCGCATCGCTCGAGAGGCTCACGACGGTGGCGTCGGACGGCGCGTTGCCCTCGGCGTAGGTCTTGCCTTCGGTGCCCTGCAGCACGCCGACCTTCCGGCCTTCCAGGTCGTCGAGGCCGGTGATGTCCGAACCGGCTCGGACCATCAGGGACTGCTCCATGACGTAGTAGCCCTCGGTGAAGTCCAGCTTCTCCTCGCGCGTCTCGGTGATCCCCATCGCGCTGGCCACCATGTCGCAGCGGTCCGCGTTCAGCGCCAGCCCCGACTGCAACGCGTCGAAACCGAACTCCCTCACCCGCAGCTCCAGGTCGAGGCCCGCGGCGATCTCCTGGACGAGGTCCCCGTCGAAGCCGGTGTAGGTGCCTCCTCTCAGCAGGTCGAACGGCGCGTACGGGATGTCGGAGCAGACGGTCAGCGTGCCCGGCCTGATCGTGCGCAAGGGTTCGCCGCTCGCCGTGGTCTCGGGGTCACCCGAACCGGAGCCGGAACCGGCACCGGAACCGGAAGCGCCTGCCTCGTCCTCGCCCGAGCACCCGGTCAGCGTGAGGCCGAGGGCGAGGAGCAGGCCCGTCGCCGTCGTGCGCGCGCGTCCGGGGATCATGTCCGCACCCCAGGCAGTACGGTCCGGCACCCTAGGGACTGACCGGGGAGACGGTCGATGCTCATCGGTGCGACACCAGGCCGAGCTCTTGGAGCTCGCGCAGCGGGTCCTCGACCTCGCAGCAGCCGAACGAGGTGAACCAGCGGCGTGCGCTCAGCAGCCGGTCCGAGCCCGCCTCCTGGACCGCGGCGACCACCGCCTCCCGCCGGCCCTCCTCCAGCGCCGCGACGACGTCGTCGCCGTCGAGGGCCGCCCTCGTCGCCAGCAGGACGTTGAGGAACCCGTGGTGGCCGAACCCGGTGGCCGGGTCACGGTGCCGGACCGCCCGGTGCAGCCCGGCGGTGCACTTGAACGGCAGCTCGCGGTCGAGGGCGGCGTCGACGCAGCGCGCCAGGTCGACAGCGGCGGGGAAGAGGTCCGCGGTGAGGCCGCCGGTGCGGAGCTTCAGCCGCAGGTCCGCCGCGGCGACCTCGTCGAGCGCAGCGAGCCACAAGTGGCCACCCGCCTGCATGACGGGCGGCTCGACGAAGACCGGCACGTCGGCCGTGAGGTCGGTGACCGCCGCGACCACCCGTCGGGCGCTGCCGGGCAGGTCGTCGAGGTCGCGGAGCGCCACCTCCAGACCGACCAGGTCCACCCGCGGCGACCGGGTCGCCCACGCGGCCGCGGGAGCGAGGCCGCCGGCGCCGCCGGTGACGACCACGGTGACGGCGAGCGGATGCGCCGCCTCGCCGTCCGCGTCCTCGAGCACCCTCACCAGGTCCGGCAGCCGGACGTCACTGACCACGAACGGGCCGACGAGGTCGGCGTACGCGGCGCGCCGGTGCGCCCGGTGCCCGGCGACGGCCCGCGGCAGCGGCGCGTCCCCCGGCGGGAAGGTCGCCGCGTCGTCGACGAGCCGGGCGTACTCCGCCGGCACGAAGCCGGGGGCACCGGAGCCGGTTTCCTCGGCTGCTTCCGGCGTCGTTGACACCCTCGCGACACTAACCGAAGGTGAGGCAGACGCTCAGCGAGGAGGTCCGGTGGCGTACTACCGACAGGTGGGAGCCGTGCCCCCCAAACGGCACATCCAGCACCGCGACGACGCCGGGACCCTCCTGTACGAGGAGCTGATGGGGGAGGAGGGGTTCTCCTCCGACTCCTCCCTGCTCTACCACCGCGGGGTGCCCTCGGCGATCATCGACAGCCAGGTCTGGGAGCTGCCCGACCAGGGGACGACGCCGAACCACCCGCTGCGGCCCCGGCACCTGCGGCTGCCCGACCTGCGCGAGAGCGACCGCGCCGACGCCGTCACCGGACGGCGGCTGCTGCTCGGCAACGGCGACGTCCGGATCGCCTACGTGGTCGCCGCCGAGGTCTCGCCCTACTACCGCAACGCGGTCGGGGACGAGTGTGTCTACGTCGAGGCCGGTTCAGGGACCGTCGAGACGGTCTTCGGGGCGCTGTCCTACCGCACGGGCGACTACGTCGTGGTCCCGCGCGCCACCACGCACCGGTGGCTGCCCAGCCAGCCCAGCCGGTTGTACGCCGTGGAGGCCAACAGCCACGTCCACCCGCCCAAGCGGTACCTGTCGAGGTTCGGCCAGCTGCTGGAGCACGCGCCGTACTCCGAACGGGACCTGCACGGGCCGACGGACCCGCTGGCGGTCCCGACGGGCCCGGCCGACGAGGGCGGCGTGGACGTGCTGGTCAAGCACCGGGGCAGCGGGCCCGGAGGCATCGTGGGCAGCCGTCTGACGTACGCCACCCACCCGTTCGACGTGGTCGGCTGGGACGGCTGCCTCTACCCCTACACCTTCAACGTCGAGGACTACATGCCGATCACCGGCAAGGTCCACCAGCCGCCACCGGTGCACCAGGTCTTCGAGGGCGGGAACTTCGTGATCTGCAACTTCGTGCCCCGCAAGGTGGACTACCACGAGCTGGCGGTGCCGGTGCCGTACTACCACTCCAACGTGGACTCCGACGAGGTCATGTTCTACGTCGGCGGCGACTACGAGGCACGCAAGGGCAGCGGCATCGGGATCGGGTCGATCTCGCTGCATCCCGGTGGTCACGCGCACGGCCCTCAGCCGGCGGCGATCGAGGCATCGCTGGGGGCCGAGTACTTCGACGAGCTCGCGGTCATGGTCGACACCTTCCGCCCCCTGGAGCTGGGAGAGGCCGGTCTGGCCTGCGAGGACCCGGCGTACGCCTGGAGCTGGGCGGGCGGCCGGCGGGCGACCGAGCCCGACGGTCGTTAGCCCTGCGCGGCGGCCAGCAGGTCGTCGAGCACCGCCCGCGTGGGCGGCTCGTCGAGGGTCAGGCCGATCCAGGCAGCCGAGTCGACGCGCGAGGGAGAACGTCGGTTGGGCACCAGCCAGTCGTTGCCGGCGAGCTCCGTGACGTGCCCGATGATCGCGATGAGCATCGAGAAGTGGCCACGCCGGCTGACCCTCCCGGGCCCACCGGCCGCCCGGTAGGCGTCGAGGAACGCCCGGGTCCGCCCCGGGTCGCTGCGGGTGAACTCGAAGAGCACGTAGCCCAGCTCGTGGTCGGGGTCGGCCGGCCCGCTGTTCTCCCAGTCGATCACGCACACCCCGCCGTCCGCGGTGGGGAGCACGTTGTCGGCCCAGAGGTCGCGATGGCAGGTCTGCAGCCTCTCCGGCGGCTCGAGCCACGACTCGAGGGCGACGAGCTCGTCGCGCAGCTCCGCCAGCCGGTCCGCGAAGGGGGCCCCCGCCTCGATCAGCCGCTCGACCAGCAGGTCCCATCCCTCCTCGCCGACGGGCGCGCAGAACCAGGGCTCCATCGATCCCTCCGCAGGCATCGAGGTGCGGTGGATGCCAGCCACGACCGACCCGACGACCGCGGGGTCGAGCAGCTCGTCCGGCGCGCCGAGGTCGACCCACTCGTAGACCCTGACGGTGAGCCCTCCGAGAGTCGCGCACGCCTCACCATCGGTGGTGCGCCGCACCTGCGGTGTGGGTACGCCGGCTGCGTGCGCGGCCTCCTGGAAGGCAGCCGCGGTCTCCACCTCCGCCTCGTCGATCGGGTTGTACGGCGCCTTCACGGCCCAGCGTGCGTCGTCGGTGTCGAGCCTCCAGACGTCGCCTTGCTTGCCTCGGGCCACCGGCCCGTCGGACAGCCTGGCCGCACCGCCGAGGCCGAAGCGTCGGGATAACTCCGTGGCGTCCATGGGGCAACTGCAGCACACGCGTCGTGGCCGGACCAGCGCCGGACCCGGTCGCGGCTCAGCTCGAACCGACGTCGTGCCGCCGCCCTGCTCCGAGAGGCTTGCACAAGAAGTAGTTGGCATGGCCGGGTGGGTAGTCCTGCTTGACCCCGTAGTCGACGTACCCCGCCTTGCGGTAGAAGTCAGGCGCCTGGAAGTCGAACGTCGTCACGTCCGACCACCGACAGCCGAGCTGTCGACCCGCATCCTCGACGGCTTCGAGAAGCGCCAGACCGATGCCTTCGCCGCGATGGGTCGCCCTCACCCACATGGCGTCGATGTTGAGCCAGTGCCAGACGCGCTCGACTCTGCCTGTACAGCCACCGACAAGGGCGCCGTCGGGCTCGACGGCGAAGGCGTGCACGGGCTCGGAGTCCAGGTTTCCCGGTCGGAATCGCTCCTGCACAGCGGTCGAGCGGGTCTGGTTGTAGTCGACCAGGCGGTCTGTCAGCTGCTCGGCCAGAGCCGGGTTGACCGCTGTCGCCAGCTGCCAGGTGTCGTCAGAGGAGTGCATCACTCACCCTGACCACCCTGGCAGCAGTGAGCAACTCACTTTCGTCGAGCAGCATCGGACGCGGGGCTGTGCTTGGCTTTGCCGCATGCCCTCGCACGTGGTCTTCCTGCGCGCCGTCAACGTCGGCAAGCGGCAGCTCCGCATGGCGGACCTGCGGGCCTGGCTGGCGGACGAGGGCTTCACCGACGTCGAGACCTACATCCAGACCGGCAACGTCCGGGTGAGCACTCCGATGCGCTCCCGGGCGAAGCTGGAGCAACGGCTGGAGTCGATCCTTGCGGAGCGGTGCGGCTTCGACGTCCCGTGCATCGCCACGTCGCCGGCGGAGCTGGCACAGGTGCATGCCGATGCCCTGGCGCTGGAGTCGCCGTTCGGCGCGGCCGAGGGCCGCAGGTACGTCGTGTTCTTCAAGGACGAGCTCGCGGCCGAGGCGACCGAGCGGATGGCTGCCTACGACCCGCCGGGCGAACGCATCTGGGCTGTCGGGCGCACCGCCCACGTGTGGATCACCGACGACTTCCACACCGCGAAGGTGTTCGGCGCGTTCAAGAAGGCACTCGCCGACGGGACCGTGCGCGACCTGAAGGTCGTCGCCACGCTCGCGCAGAAGTGGGGGCGCTGACAGCCGCCGCCCGGCCGCACCGGCCGCCGAGCCGGTCCGGCGCTTTCTGCTCAGGCGGGCGGCGCCGGGGTCGATGAGGACTTCCGGCCCCGTCGACCTCAGGAGCACCTTGTCCGCCGCCCCGCTTGCCCCGCCCCTGCACCCGCTGACCCGCGCCGGTGGGCGCCGTCCGAGGCGCCTTGCCAGGACCCCGGTCGCGGCGCTCGTCGTGGCGCTGCTCCCGGCCCTCGCGCCGACGGTGCTGCCGTCCCCCGCGGCGGCGCTTCCGACGCCCACCTGTGCCGAGGCCGGCATCGAGGTCACGTCGTTGGGCGGCCCGAACTTCTACATCGACAACGGCGCCTCCCCCGACTTCACCAGCGGCTACACCGGCTACCGGGTGACGAACGCGACCGGCTCCGGCCTCCCCGACACCTGGGTCCGGCTGTCGCAGTTCACCGGGGGCTCCCTCGCACTCGCCCCCGGGCAGCCGGCCGCACAACGGGTCGGGTCGCTGGACGACGGCGACCTCGGCGCGCTGTTCTGGTACCTCGACGCCACGACCGGGCTCAGCTCGACGCCCCAGAGGCACACGATCACCGTCTACCGGCACGACCCCCAGCTGCCCACCAGCCAGCCCCTGTGCACCACCGTCGACGGCTTCGCATCGGTCGCAGGAACCATCGCCGCGAACGCCAACAAGGTGACCGGCATCGACGTCATCGGGGGCACGCCCGCCCTCGGCGCGGTCTTCGACGTCCACGTCACCGGCCAGACGGGCACGATCGGCTCCGGCATCGCCAACGACCCGTCGTCGTTCTGGATGACGCCCGCGGTCGCGGCCGACTGGCCGGCAGGCTCGTTCCGACTGGTGGGGACGCGCCTGGACATGCCCGCGTCCGGTTCCGACCCTGCCGTCCACGAGGTCGACACGCTGCGGGTGGCGAACCTCCCCTCGGCTTCGAGGGACTACACCGCGACGTACACCTTCCAGGCGGTCGGCTTCACCCCTGGCCCGACCACGGTGATGCCCGTGCAGGAGATCGCCTCCGGGACCCAGGTCAAGCACACCGGCGCCTACCCGGCAACCCTGCCCGCCATCGCCGCGCCGGTGAACGACCTCAGCCTCGCGCTCGCCCACGACCCCAGCCGGCTTCCCGCCGGCGGCGGCAGCGTCACCTACACCGCCACCCTCGCCGGTACGCCGGGGGCGGTGCTCGACTCGTTCCGGCTCACGGTCCCGCCGCGGGCGACGCTCGAGACCGCCAGCGCGACCTGGGCGGCGACCTCGCTGCCCGACCCGGTCAGGCTCGGCGACGAGCTGGTCTTCCCGGGGCCCTTCACGGCGCCGCCCGGTGGCGGGAAGCTGGTGTTCACGGTGGCGCACGACGGCACCGGCGGCGACCAGGTCACCACGCTGGTCGGCGCGCTCGGCGAGGCCCGCATCGGGGCGACCGCCGCGGTCGACGGCTCGAACCCGGCGACCGCCACGATCGACGTCGACTCCTCCCCGGTGGCGGGCCCGGTCACCACGACCGTGGCTCCCGACACCGAGACCGTGATCGACGTGTCGGAGGCGGTCTCGGACCCCGACGGTGACCCGGTCACGGTGAGCTCGGCGTCCGGTGCCGAGCACGGAAGCGCCTGGGTGGACGAGGGTGGGCTGAAGTACCGTTCCGACCTCGGGTTCACGGGGGACGACAGCTTCACCTACGTGGTCGCCGACGGCCGGGGCGGGACCGCCTCGGCCACGGTCACGGTCCACGTCGTGGCCGGGTCACCGCCACCGACCCCACCGGTGCCCGCGGGCCAGTCGCTCCACTTCCGGCAGCCCGACGACCTCGTCGTGGGCAGCGGCACCGACCTGGAGGCGACGGCCACCTCGGGCCTCGCGGTCACGTACACGTCCCTGACCCCGGCGGTCTGCACGATCGACGACGCGCGGGTCACCGCGGTCACCGAGGGGACCTGCAGCGTGGAGGCGACCCAGGAGGGCAACGCGACGTACGCCGCCGCGACGCCGGTGACCCGCACCTTCGCCGCGCTCGCCGTGCCCGCCGGGGTGCAGGAGGCGCAGACCATCGACTTCGCGCTGCCGGCGAGCCGGGTGCTGGCCGGTCCCTCCCCGCTCGTGCTCGAGGCCGGCAGCGACTCCGGTCTTCCGGTCGGGCTCGCCGTCGTCGAGGGCGGCTGCACGCTGACCGACGCCGGTCTGGTGAGCCTGACGTCCGGAGAGTGCACCGTCGAGGCCACCCAGCCCGGTGCGCACGACCACGCCGCGGCCACTCCGGTCCGGCGGGCCGTCACCTTCGTGCTGCCGTCGGACGACGCCGTGACGATGACCCGGGCGGCACGCCGCGGGGCCACGGTGACGGTGTCCCCGCTGGCCAACGACCCCGAGGGGCTGAGGCTCGTCGGCGTCTCGGCTCCCTCGCACGGCGCGGCCACGCGGTCCGCGGGCCGTGCGCTGCGCTACGCGCCCGCCACCGGTTTCCGGGGGGTGGACACGTTCACCTACGAGGTCGAGGACGCGCTCGGCCGGAGGGCGACGGCGACGGTCACGGTGACGGTGCCCAACGCCGTCCCCTCGGTGGCCGACGACCGCCTCCGGCAGCTGGCGGGCAGCGAGGCCCGCCTGAGGCTCCGCACCGACGACCTCAACGGCGACGACCTGACCGTCCGGGCAACCAGCCACGACCCGGGCGTGCGGCCCGCGGTGGACGGCGGTGACCTGGTGGTCCACGCGCGGCGCGCGGTGAGCGGCTGGGTGACGGTCGACCTGCGCGTCGCCGACGGTGCCGGCGGCGTGGCGACGGCCACGGTGCGTGACCTGGTGACGCCGGGTCCCGTGGCGGCGGCCGAGCGCCGGCTCACCGACGACGGGACCGTCGTGTCGTGGACGGAGGCGCCGACGGACGGCGCCCGTTACGCGGTGGAGGTCGAGGGACGGGTCCTCTGCCGGACCTCGAGCACCTCCTGCACCCTCGACCGGGTGCTCGGCCCGGAGATCCCGGTTCGGGTGCAGGTGCTCGGTGCCGACGACACGTCGTCGTCGTACCAGCCCGCGCACCCGGTGGGGCACTACCAGTTCCTGGTCACGACGGTCTACTTCGACAGCGGCCGCTGGACCCTGGACGAGGGGCAGCGGGACCGTGTCGTCCGGGCCGCGCTGGTCAGTGACCGGAGGGGGTTCGGGGTGGCGCAGCTGCGGGGCTACACCGACACCGACGGTGGCGCGGCGTACAACCTGCGGCTCTCCCGCCGCCGGACGGACACGGTCGCCCGGCTCCTCGAGGCCACCCGAGGTCTCCGGAGCAGCCAGGAGTGGTTCGGGTACGACGACCCCGTCGCCGACAACGACACCCCGCAGGGCAAGGCCCGCAACCGACGGGTCGAGGTCTGGATCGGCTACTGACCTGTCACGTCCCTGACTCCAGCGTGGCGCGGGGGTCCCCGTGCCACTGGATGAGCAGCATCGTGGCGTCGTCGGTGAGGTCACCGGACTGGTGCTCCAGCAGGGCCCGGACAAGCCTCCTCATCGTCTCCGGCGCCGGCAGCCCCGCGGCGAGGTTGCGGACGGCGAGGTCGACGAGCCGTTCGATCCCGAAGAAGTCCCCCTCCGGGGAACGTGCCTCGACTACCCCGTCGGTGTAGAGCAGCAGGAGGTCGCCGGGTTGCAGCTGCTCGGAGCCCAGGGACCCCGACGAGCGCTCGGGGAGGTGCTCGCCGAGGCCGAGTGGCAGGCCGGGATCCGCGCCGAGGATGCGGGCCAGCCGTCCCTCGCGCATCACCAGTGGTTCGAGGTTACCGGCGCTGAT
>CADCUI010000015.1:36669-49371 GCA_902805845.1 uncultured Nocardioidaceae bacterium | reverse complement strand
GCCTGATACCTCTGCTCAGCCACACTCAACTCCCGCATTCTCGGGAAGTGTCCGGTATCAACCGAAGTAGGTGTCACCCATCAGCCGAAACACTGTCCGGCATCAACCGAAGCTCAGATGTCCGCCATCAGGCGGAGTAATACACGTTCGGTGGTAGGGCGGGTGGGGCTCGAACCCACGACCCAAGGATTATGAGTCCTCTGCTCTGACCGGCTGAGCTACCGCCCCCTCGTTCGAGGTGGCAGCCTACCGAGCGGTGACCTCGACAGCCCCCGCCAGCACGGATCAGTAGCCGAAGCGCTCGACGATCAACCCTGCGGCCTCGGCGGCCGACAGGTCCGTGTTGTCGATCCTCAGGTACTCACGGCTGTCGATCACGTCCTGCGCCGATGTACGCGGGCCACCGGTGTTCATCACGCAGCGCTCGTCCAGGTCCAACAAGATGGCGCGCGAGGCCGCGGTGTCCTGCATGCTGCGCTTCTGCGCCCTCCTGAACTCTGTGGCGTTTCGACGAAGGCGCTCGTCGCGCTCGGCGTACAGCTCGACGAACCGTCCACGTCCGCCGCGTGACTCCACGATGCCGAGGTAGGACCGGATCACCTCCACATCCTCGGGGAGTTCGAGCCCCCAGACGAACGTGAACACGAGCCCGGGCAGCCCCGCGTCCGCGGCTTCCTCGATGATCCGCCGCCGGAACTCCCCCACCAGCCGCGTGAAGGGCGGCGACCCGAACGGAAACAGGTCGAGCACCGGCTCCACGGTCATGTGGTTGTGGAACAGCTTGAAGCCGGTGCGCTCGCAGAGTGCGTGCCCGACGGTCATCTTGCCGACCGCCGGTGGCCCGAAGACGATCACCAGCTCCACGCCGCCATCGTCCCACCGGCCCGGGCGGGGTATCGACCGGTTTACGCCGCGTCGTCCGGGCGCAGGTACCTGCCCCGGCGGTGCACCAGTGGCGCCGCCGACTCGCCCAGCCACACCTGGTCGACGACGACGTCGAGGAGGAGCGACCAGCCCACCTCCCGCGACGCCTCCTGGGTGAGCCGCGCCCCGGCCCAGCCGGACGCCGATGCAAGCACCGGGCCCCACTCGGTCTGGTTCCAGTCCCCACCTCGGAAGGCACCGCCGGGCGCCGGCATCCGGCCGGCGAAGACCTCGGCCAGGTCGCGGTGCGGCCACTCGAGCAGCTGGACGACGACGGCGCCGGTGTGGGCCGCGGCCTCCGCGAAGTCGGAGTCCGGGTCGACGAGCCCCAGGATGTGCGCCGGCTCGCCGTTGGCGACCATGAACGACGACATCGTGAGCCCGGCGCGGTCGGCCCCCTCCCCCGCCGTCCACAGCGAGACCACGCCTCCGAGCCTGCCGCGGAACCGCCGCACCGGGTCGCGGTCCGCGTCGGCGAACGGGTCGGTCGTGTGGATCGTCATGGCTCGAGGATGCCGTGCCAGCGAAGGCTCACCGGCGCCGGCCGCGCCGGGCCCGCAGGTAGTCGGCCACGACGTACTCACCCAGCCTGCCGATGTCGGGGGTGAACACCCGCCCCCCGGCGCGGCGGGCAACGGCGTCGACGAACCGCGCCAGCCCGGGGTCCTCGCCCAGCATGAACAGGTTCAGGGTCGCGTTCCACCGGGCGAGCTCGTCGACCTGGGCCACCGTCGCACGCAGAGTCTCCCGCGTCGGCGGCCACCTGAAGTACGGCTCACCGCTGGCGAGCAGGTGCGCGGTCGGCTCACCGTCGGTGACCACGAGCACGACCGGTTCCGCATCAGGGTGACGTCGCAGGTGGCGGGTGGCGAGCAGGAGGGCATGCTGCAGGTTCGTCCCCTGCATCCACTCCGGCTCGACCTCTGCGAGCTGGACGGGCGTCAACCGCCGCGCCATCCGGTCGAAGCCGATCACCTGCAGGGCGTCCTGGCGAAAGCGGGTCTGCACCAGGTGCGAGAGCGCCAGCGCAGTCTGCTTCATCGGACCCCACCGACCCTCGTGCACCATCGAGTAGGAGAGGTCGACGCACAGCGCGACCGCGGCGCTCGTGCGTCGCTCGGTCTCGATGACCTCGAAGTCCTCGACGGCCAACCGAGCCTGTGCTACCGAGCCAGGCGCCGCGGCCGGTACCGGGCGGCGCGACAGCCTTCGTACGGCGTTGGAGACCGTGCGGACCGCGTCCAGCGGCAGGTCGTCGCCGAACTCCCAGGCGCGCGTGAGCCCGGTCGGCTCGTCGGCGGCCCCGGTACGCCGGTCGTCGTGGTCGCCCGAGCCCGACGCCTCCATCTGGGCGAAGACCCGGCGCAGCGCGGTCTCGCCGAGCCGGCGCACGGCGCGCGGGGTCAGTCGTAGCCCGTCATCGTCGGAGGAGACGTAGCCCTGCCGCTCCAGCTCCCGCTCCAGCTCCCGGAGAGCCCGCAGGTCGGCGGCGGCCTCACCGCCGAGGTGCCTCTCCAAGGTGTCGACGTCGACGTCGTCCAGAGGGGACCCGGCAGCCGTCTGGGCGAGCTGGCTCTCCAGTGCCTCGAGATCCGCCAGCTCGGCAACGGCCTCGACACCCGCGCCGTACCCGAGCTGCTCCTCGCCCCGCATCTGAGCAGGTCCCCGGTCGAGCCCCGGGCGCAGCGCCCGCAGGTTGTCCGACAGCTGCGCCATCGCTGATGCCAGGTCCGGGTCGGCCAGTGCTTCGCTCATGAGCTGCGCGAGCTGTTCTCGCTGCTCCGGCCGCAGGGAGGCCATCATCCGGTCGGCGGCCGCCTGCCGGCGGGCGAGGGTGTCGATGAGCTCGTCGACGTCCTGCGGCTGCTCGGGGAAGAGGTCGCCGTGCTTGTCCATGAACTCGCGGAACCGGTCGGTGGTGTCCTCGCCTCGGGCGTGGGCGGACAGGAGCTGGTTGAGGTCGGCCAGCATGTCCTTGACCGCCTGCATGGCCTCGGGGTCGCCGTCCTCGAGGAACCGCTTCATGCCGGCGAACTGGGCGTCGAGCACCTCGCGCTGCAGCATCTGCCGGATCGCCTCGAAGGTCGCCGCTGCCTCCGGTGAGCGCCACGCGTAGGTGTCGAGCGCCCGCACCGCGCCGGCGACGTCGTCGGGCAGCGTGGCGAGCTCCATCTCCGCGAGCCTGGCGTCGTCGCCCTCCGCTCCCGCGAGCACCTCCTGCTCGGCGGCGAGCGCCTGGTCCAGCGCTGCGCGCACCTGGTCGAGGGTGGCGCCGAGCTGCCCCCGCCGTTGTGCCGCCCGCCGCCTCTGTGCGACGCGGGCGCGGAGGTCGTCGAGCCCCCGGCTGCCGTCGAGGCCTCGGCGCATGAGGTCACGCAGTGCCTCCTGCAGCGAGCCGCCGGCGAGCACGTCCTGCCCCACCTCGTCGAGCACCGTGCGCAGGTCGTACGGCGGGGCGAGCGGGTCGGGTCCGCCCCGCCAGGCGCCGTACCGGAACCGGTGGTCGGTCATGGCCGGTGCTCAGGCGCCGTAGACGGTGCGGCCGTCGAGCCGCTGCTTGTCGATGCGCCGGGTGAGATGCATGCCCTCCAGGACGAGCTCGACCGCCGCTGCGACGTGGCCGAACCCGACCTCGTCACCGTGGCCGAGCCGGTCGAGGACCTTGGCCAGCCCCGGCACCGCGTCGAGCTGCCCGAGCAGCTCCTGGGCCGGCACCAGCTCACCGGTCTCGATGGTGGCGCCGTCGGCGAACAGCTCGGCGAAACCGGACAGGTCGAGTCCCGCGATGCGCTCGCGGAAGGTCTCGGCGACCGCCATCCGGAGCAGGTGGTGGACCACCTCGGCCTCGCGGCCCTCCTCCCCCATCTCGAACTCCAGCTTGCCCAGCAGCGTCGGGAGGACGGTGGGGATGTCGCAGACCCGGGCGACGGCAGGTTCCTCGCCGGTGCGCGCGGCGCGCCGGAGCGCGGAGGCGGCGACGCCCTCGGCTGCGGCGATCGCGAACCTGGCGCTCACGCCGGCGCGCTGGTCCACCGACGACGAGGTCCGCAGGGAGCGAGCGAGCCGGGCGAGGATCTCCAGCAGGTGCTCGGGGACGTCGGCGACGAGCTCGGCCTCCTGCGAGATCACCGCCACCTCCTGCGCCACCTCTTCGGGGTAGTGGGTGCGGATCTCGGCACCGAAGCGGTCCTTCAACGGGGTGATGATGCGGCCGCGGTTGGTGTAGTCCTCCGGGTTCGCGCTGGCCACCAGCAGCAGGTCGAGCGGGAGCCGCAGGCTGTAGCCGCGGACCTGGATGTCACGCTCCTCCAGCACGTTGAACATCGCGACCTGGATGCGCTCGGCGAGGTCGGGCAGCTCGTTGATCCCGAAGATGCCGCGGTTGGTCCGCGGGATGAGGCCGTAGTGCACGGTCTCCGGGTCCCCGAGGGTGCGGCCCTCGGCGACCTTGACCGGGTCCACGTCCCCCACCAGGTCCCCGACACTGGTGTCGGGGGTGGCGAGCTTCTCGACGTACCTCTGGTCGCGGTGCACCCAGGCGACCGGCAGCTCGTCGCCGAGCTCGGCCGTCAGCCTCCGGCACCGGCTGCACACCGGAGCGCACGGGTCGTCGTTGATCTCGCAGCCGGCCACCACGGGCATCCACTCGTCGAGCAGCGACACGAGGGTGCGCATCAGCCGGGTCTTGCCCTGGCCGCGCTCACCGAGCAGGACGAGGTCGTGACCGGCGAGCAGGGCGCTCTCGAGCTGTGGCACCACGGTGTCGTCGAAGCCGACGATGCCCGGGAACGTGACGCCTCCGGAGCGGAGCACCGCCAGGAGGTTCTCCCGGATCTCCTCCTTGACGGTGCGGGAGGAGTAGCCCTGCGCACGCAGGGCGCCGAGCGTCGAGGCGTGGCTCATGCCGTCAGCGTAGGCCGCAGTCCAACCTCGCCGACCCGCCCCTCATGTCTGCTCCAGCCGCCCTCCAGGTCTGCCCGAGCCGCCCCTCGTGCTGGCATGCTCACGGGAGTCACGCCGACCGACCTTGGAGGACCCATGGAGACACAGGCACCACCGCCGCTCAAGCCGCTTCCGGAGGACTGGTCGACGGCGGTGGCGATCGTCGCCCATCCCGACGACATGGAGTTCGGCGCCGCCGCCGCGGTGGCGCGATGGACGGGCCAGGGCAAGCACATCGTGTACGTCATGGTGACCTCAGGTGAGGCCGGCATCGACGGCCTCTCGCCGGAGGAATGCAAGGCGGTCCGCGAGCAGGAGGAGATCGACTCTGCCCGCATCGTCGGGGTCGACGCCGTCGAGTTCCTCGGCTTCCCCGACGGGATCATCGAGTACGGCCTCCCCCTGCGCGCGGCGATCGCCGCGGTGGTACGCCGGCACCGCCCGGACATCGTCATCACCGGCAACTTCAGGGACACCTTCGGGCCCGGAGCGCTCAACCAGGCCGACCACATCGCGGTCGGCCAGGCCGTGCTCGACGGTGTGCGCGATGCCGGCAACCGTTGGGTCTTCCCCGAGCAGCTGGTCGACGGCGTGGAGAAGTGGGGCGGCGTACGGGCGGTGTGGGCGGCCGGCTCACCCGGCGCGCGGCACGCCGTGGACACCACCGACACCTTCGCCCTCGGCGTCGAGTCGCTCAAGGCGCACCGCGCCTACATCGACGGTCTGGGGTGGGACGACTTCGACGAGGAGGAGATGCTCGAGGGCTTCAGTCGACCTGTCGGGGCACGGCTCGGCGTCGCGTTCGCGGCGCCGTTCGAGGTCTACTCACTCACCTGGGGCGGGGGCGACGAGGACGTGTGACGGCAATGGCACCGTCTCCGGGCTTGCTCAGCCCACCGCTGACCGGGGCTGCGTCGAGGCCACCGTGCGGCTGCGGTAGCCGGAGGGAGACTCGCCATACCGGGCGCGGTACGCCCTGCCGAAGTGGGACAGGCTGTTGAAGCCGGCCGCATGGCAGACCTCCGCGACACCGAGACGCGTCGACGCCAGCAGGGACTTGGCGAAGCCGAGACGACGTTGCTGCAGATACACCTGGAAGCGTGTTCCGGTGAACTCCCTGAACCGCTCGCTGAAGTAGTTCGGCGACAGGTGGGCCTGGGCTGCCACACCGGCGAGGGTCAATGGCTCCCTGAAGTGGTGGTCCACGAACAGCACCGCTCGCTTGATCCCCGCCTGGTCCGCGGTGGTGGGGCTGGGACCGTCGAACGCCTGTGCCTCGCAGCCTCGCCCGAACTCCACCAGGATGCACTCGAGCAGGGCCTGCCTCATGGGCACCGCACCCGGGCGGTCCCACTGGAACTCCTGCCACAGCCGACCGAAGTCGTCCTGCAGGCGTGCCATGTCGCGCACTGCGCTGACCGGTCGATGCAGCCCGGATGCGAACAGCTCGTTGGCGCGGCTCTCGAGCAGTGACGGGTGGATGACCACGTTGAAGTAGGACACCGGCTGGTCGCCCAGCGTGTGCAGCTCGTGGAAATCGGCAGGGGTCATGAGGAACGCGCTGCCCGCGGACAGCTCGTGCGGCACACCGTTGACCCGGTGCTCCGCCTGCCCGTCGATGACGTAGGCGAGCTCGTAGAAGTCGTGCCAGTGCACGTCCACGTGGCGCACCTGCTGCCGCTTCACGGTGAGCTTCGACGTCGGGGCAAGCAGGTCCTCGGCCACGTAGCGCTCGAGACGATCTTCCATACCCGCTCACGGCTCCACTTCTGTGCTGATCACAGTTTCGCGATGCAGCTCAGCCCTTGAGCGCGCCTGCCATGATTCCGCGCACGAACTGCTTCTGGAGGACGTAGTAGACGATGAGTGGGACGGCCGTGGCGACCGTCAGCCCGGCCATCTGCAGGCCCCACTCGGGCGCGTACTGACCGTTGAGGAACATGATTCCCAGCGGCAGGGTGTAGCGCTCCTCGGACTGCAGGTAGACCAACGGATACAAGAAGTCGTTCCAGATCCACATGAAGAGGAAGATCGCCACGGTGGCGGTCGAGGGCCGGGAGAGTGGCAGGACGATGTACCAGAACCTGGCCCAGTGACCGGCACCGTCCACCTTGGCGGAGTCCGAGATCTCCCGGGGAAGCCCCTCGAAGGCGTTGCGCAGGACCAGGATGCCGAAAGCGCTCCACCCGAAGTAGGTGAAGATGAGGGCCCAGTAGGTGTCCAGGATCCCGAGCACCGACATCCAGCCGTAGCCGGAGATGATGAGAGCCTGCGGCGGCACCATGAGCCCCAGCAGGAACAGCAGGAACAGCAACGACTTGCCGCGGAACTCCATGAAGGCGAAGGCATAGGCCGCAGTCGTCGAGAGAGCCAGCAGTCCCAGGACCGACACGAGGCTCACGATGACGCTGCTCTTGAAGAAGGAGCCCAGCCCGGCCAGCTGGAAGACCTCCTTGTAGTTGTCCAGGTACAGGCTCTTCGGCAGCGCGAAGACGTCGGCAAAGATGTCGGTGTTGCTCTTGAAGGAGCTGTAGAACATCCACAACAGCGGGAAGATGATGATGACCGACAGGGCGATGAAGACCGGGTAGAGCAGGACCGCCTTCGCGACCGTGGAAAGGCTGCGCCCCGAGGGACGGCGAGTGCTCTCGCCGGTCTCGCTTCGGGGGGGACTCAAGGTCTCAGAGGTCATCTTGCATCCTGAATCGTCGGACATAGATGGTGGCGAGAATGAAGGTCAGCACCAGCAGTACGACGAGCGTTGCGCTGCCGTAGCCCACGCGCGTCGCCGTGAAGCCTTGGAAGTAGCCCCACGTCGCGATGACCTCACTGGCATGGTTCGGCCCACCGCTGGTCATCACGTAGACCAGCTCGAACATCTTCAGGCTGTTGATCGCGACGAGCAGCATCACCATGGTGATCGTGCTCCGCAGGAGCGGCAGGACGATGTGCCAGATGGTCCTGAGCTCGTTCGCGCCGTCGATCGCCGCGGCCTCCTTGAGCTCCTTCGGGATGGCGATGAGCCGTGCGATCAGCAGGAACATGTAGAGCCCGAACGTGCTCCACGTGTCCAGGAGCAGGATCATGGGCAGCACCCGATCGGGGTCGCCGAGCCACTCGCCCGCGAAGCGGCCCAGACCGAGCGCCTCGAACGCCGGGTTGATGAATCCCAGGGACGGGCTGAGCCCGAGGCCGAACACGAGCGCCACCACGACGAGGCTGATCACGGTGGGCATCAGGAAGACGCCGCGGAAGAAAGAGGAGCCGCGAAGATGCTGGTCGAGGGCGAGGGCGAGCACCAGCGCCAGCCCTGTGTTCAGCACGATCGCCCCGACCAGCAGCAGGAGGTTGTGCCTGAAGGCCAACCAGAACACGTCGTCGCCGGCGAGCTCCCGGAAGTTGTCCAGTCCCACCCAGTCGATCTGCTCCAGGCTGAAGCCGGGCCAGTCCGTGAAGCTGATCAGGAAGGTGCCCAGGAGAGGCACCATCATGAACGCCAGGTAGAAGCCGAGCGCCGGCCCGAGGAAAGCCACCAGCTCGAGTCGTCGGCGCCCCTCCTTGCGGCCCGCGGGGTGGTTCGGCGGCCCCGTTCGCGAGGAGGGTGTCTGCTGCTCAGGGAGGACTGTGGTCACCTGGTTCGCCGACATCACACCTCCTCGCCGGCCGGGCGGGGTGACCACGGCTGAGCCGCCGTGACCACCGCGCCGGACCCCGTCCTCATCCCTGCCGGGCCTTGTCCAGGGCAGCCTGAATCGACTCGACGAACTCCTGCGGGGTCATCCGCCCGGCCACCAGCGCAGCGGACCCGTTGTAGATGGCGTCCTCACCGACACCGGGAGGAAGCTCGTTCTCCAGCCACGGCAGCGACGCGTCGGCCTGGAGAACCGCGTCCCAGACGGGCATGACCTCCTCCGGGCCGTTCTCCTCCACCGCGCCCTCGACGAGCGAGAACAGCCCCGCTGATGCCCACGTGGCCGTCGACTTCTCCGTCAGCATGTGGTCCAGCACAGCCTTGGCGCCGTCGGGGTTCTTCGCCTTGGCCGAGATCCCGAAGACGTGGGTGACGGCACCGGTGATGTCACCCGTGTTCTCGGCGTCCTCGAACCGTGGGAACGGAGCGATGCCGTACTCGAAGTCGGTCGGGGCGTCGAGGAGCTCGGCGGCGTACCAGCTGCCGGTCTGCATGAAGCCCGCCTTCTGCGAGGCGAAGACGCTGAGGGCGGCGCCGTAGTCGTCACTGGACGCACCTTGCGGGAAGTACCCCGCCTCGGCGAGTCCGGCAAGGTCCTCTGCGGCCTGCAGGAAGCACTCGTCGGTGAACTTGGCCCCGTTGTCGTCGATGACGTCGTAGACCTGGGCGACGCCGCAGCGCTGCACGATGAAGTTCATCCACCAGTGCTCGGCCGGCCAGCCGTCCTTGGCGCCGATCGACACGGGCGTGATGCCGGCGCTGTCCAGCGCATCGGCCGCGGCCGTGAACTCCTCGAAGGTCTCGGGCGGCTCGATGCCTTCCTTCCCGAGGAGCTCCGCGTTGTAGTAGATCTGGAAACCGGAGTGGAACGTGTAGGGGATGCAGTAGATCTTGCCCTCGTACGTGCAGGCGCGCTCGGCGCTCTCCTTGAGGATGAACTTGTCCTCGTGCTTCTCCCAGAAGTCCGTGAGGTCGAGCAGCTGGCCGGCTTCGGCGAAGTCCCGCGTCTGCTGGTAGCCCTCGTAGTGCACGAGGTCCGGCGGTGAGCTGCCGGCGAGACCCGTGCGGACGACGGTGAAGTGTTCCTCGTTGCCGATCCCCCGGTCCTTCACGGTGTAGGTCTCCTGCCCCTCACCGAAGTCGTCGAGGATGCTCTTGATGGCGCCGCTCTCCGCACCCGCCGTGAAGGCGTGCCAGAAGACGACCTCGTCGTTCTCCGCGTCGCTGCCCCCGCCGGCGAGGCCGCACCCTGCGAGGAAGGCGCCGGCCGCCAGTGCGGTCGAGATGCTGAGGATGCGCCGGTGGGACGCTCGTAGCCTCATGATGTAAGCCCTCCGGGGTAGTTGTGCCACTCGGCGCTGCGATGCGTCATGTGACCTGCCGAATCGACACTAGGTCGGTGCGCCTGCATTGGCTCGTCATATCTTCATGACGCCTCGACATCTCTTCAGGTTGACCGCGGCGTGCCGTGCGCGTGGGTCAGGCCCGGCCGACCTCGACCACGGCGTACGCACCCAGGACCGGCAGCACGACCTCCCAGGCGCCCTTCACGTTCCGAGGGGTCAGCACCAGGGTCGGACCGTCCGGTCGCGTCACCGTGAGCTGGCCACCGTCGGCGTCGCGCAGCCGGATCCTCAGGTCACGCGCCGTGCGGACCACTCCACGCTCGTGGTCGAGGTCGTAGTTGACCAGGTGCACAGCGACGCGCCCGCCGCCGAGCTCGTGGGTGTTGACGCCGACGGGCGTCACGCTGCCGACCTGCACCCGGGAGGCCGCGCGAGCGACCTGAAGGAGCTCGGCATCTGCCGCCGCCCCCTGCGCCGGATCGGTGCCCTGCGAGCCGATGATCACCGTCCCGCCGCCCGCCTTGTACTTGTCCAGCTCGGTGACCGCCCAGTCGGGGAGGTCCGCGGCGCCGGGAAGCATCACGACCGAGTACCTGGTCAGATGCTCGGCGGTGAGGTGCCACGACGGCACGACATCATCGTTGACGGCCACCACGTCGAACGGGACACCGTGGCGACCGAGGTTGGCGGTGAGTGCCCAGAAGGGGGCGACTACCTCGTCGTTCGTGTCGTTGACCCGGTTGTCCGCGAACACCTCGCGCTCGAGCGCGAGCCGAACGTTGCTCGCGACGTCGTACAGCACCGCGACATCGTTCCCTGACACGGTGGAGAGCAGCGGGTCGATCTGCTTGAGGAACGACTGGATCTCGAGCGCCAGTTCGTCGGGCAGCGAGAAGGAGTCCTCGATCTCGCTGCCCATCCATGACCCGTACGGGGCGGTCATGTTCGCACCCATCGCGGATGCCTCGTACGCCAGCAGTCGCACCATGTCGTAGGCCTCACCCCGGTCGAGCCGGCGCAGCAGCCGTGGGATGACGCCGCCGTACGGGTTCTCCACGACCAGCACCTCCTTGCCCCGGGCGATCCCCACGACGTAGCGGAACCACTCGGGCTGCAGGTAGCCGACGTTGCGCATCTCGGTGACGACGATGTCCACGTGCTCGATGACGCCGTTGTAGTACGGGAAGACGTTGTAGAGGTTGCCCGTCAGAAGGACGTCGCGACCACGGGACGTGGCATAGGTGCGCACGTAGTCGGCGAGCTCCAGGAAGGTGGCGGTGATCGCCTTGCGCTGGAAGGTGAAGTACTCCGCGATCAGGGGGGTCGATGCCCCAGAGCGAAGCGGGTCCTCTCCCCTGGCGCGGAGAAAGGCGCCGTAGTCGAAGGTGGCGAGATCCTCTCCGCGCAGAGCCTCAGGGAGGGGACCCGTCAGCGAGGACAGGTGCTCCCGGAAGCCGCTCATGCAGTCGTGGCAGAAGCAGCCGCCGTACTGCAGCGTCATCAGCGGCGTCGAGGCCTCGTCCAGCTGGACGCCGTGCACACCCGCGTCGATCTGGATCCGGATGACGGCCTTCAGGTACTCCCGCCACACCGGGTTGTTGCGGTCCATGTAGTAGCACTGCTGGTCCCGGTCGTCACACTCCACCCACCGTGCGCGGTGCAAGGAGCCGTCCAGCGCCCGTGACGCGCACTCTTCGATCAGGTCGGTCACGACCTCGCCGCGGCTGTTGCGCAGGCCCTCCGGGAAGTACGTCGACACGCTCGGCCAGATCTCGGGATACCGGTCCTGTCCGAACTCGCGCAGACCCAGCCATCCGGGACTGCCCACACCCCGGACCTCGTTGAGGGCGAGCACCTCCGTCTCGTCCTCGTCGAGCTCGGCCGGGAACTCCCATCCCTGTGCCTCGAAGACCACGCCGAACACCTTGATGCCGCGGCGGTCGCACTCGGCGATGAACTCCGAGTCGTTCAGGACCCCGTACATCCGGTCCCGCATGGCCACCTTGCCGTAGGCCTCGTGCTCGAGATAGGGAAGGGACACCGATCCGCCGCCGAGTGCGGACCACACCAGCATGGTCCCGTGGTAGCGCTCGAGGTCCTCGACCCAGTTCAGCCGGCGAGCCGGAAGGCTCGGGTGATAGCAGTGCTGTCCGCGATACCAGCCGTCGAAGTACACGCCGCGTTCCACGAACCCTCCTCGGTGACTTGTCACTGCGGGTCACGATAGGGAGCAGGTTCCGGGTCCGGCACCGCCTATCTTCCGCGAGACTCGGCATTTGTTCGTGTGGTTTCAGCGCGCGGGACCAGCGGCCTGCGGCCATGGTGAGAGGCCGTCTGCCCCGACCAGGGGAGCGGGATCACCCGCCACCGTCAGCTGCGGGTCCCGCTCCACCTCGGGGAGCAGCGCGGGTGTCACCATCAGCTGGTCCAGGGACAACGTGTCCTCGATTCTCGCGAGGCGGACCTGTGCGCCCTCTCGCCGCCCGCACATCGCCACAGCAGCGCGTACGACAGCCGCGTCGTCCTCGAGGAGCATCGGCAGCCGGGCCCTGCGGAGACCACCGGTCCCCGACGTCACCGAGTTCAGGTATGTCGCCCGCAAGTCAATGGAGTCGAGAATCCGCAGCGGCGCCAGGTCGGCGAGCCCGAGGCCCGCGGCGTTGCCGTGCGAGGCGGGAGTCAGACCGTGGACGGTGACGACGGTGATGTCAGGGCTGACGAACTCCGGGACGCCGGGCACCCAGCAGCGACCCAGCACGTTGGTTTCCATGCCGGTTCCGGACTTGTCCTTGCCGTGGC
>CADCUI010000015.1:0-36659 GCA_902805845.1 uncultured Nocardioidaceae bacterium | reverse complement strand
CGAGCAGGGCATGCGCCCGTTGCAGGAGCGCCGTCTCGCCGTCTCCCCCGATCTCGGCCGCGGCGACGAGCTCGACCGCGGCGGTGCGCTCGTGCGCGTTCTCGAGGATGGCCAGGCCACCCAGCACGTTCCCGTGCCGGAGGATCACCTGTGCCGCCTCGCGAATCGACTCCCCCAGCGCTGCCACGCCACCGGCATGCAACGCCTCGGCGCCGCGTTGCTTGCCGAGTCCGACCGACAGGATCTTCGCCAGACCGCTCTCGACCGGCCCTCGGTAGTCGGTGTGCGGCTTGACCCTGTTGATCAGCAGCACCGCGTCGGCCGCGGCGGCGACCTTGGCCCAGTGGACCGGTGTTCCGTTCGCGAGTCGACCCACCTCGACCGTGTCCATGGTGGCGACCACCGGGGCACCCACCGCTGCCTCGTGCAGTCCCAGATCGGCAAGCACGGCCAGCTGGCCCTCTGCGGTGGCGCCGCCGTGAGATCCCATGGCGGGAACCACGAACGGGTCGGCACCGGCGGCTTGCAGCCACTCCACCGCGGCCCGGGTGACGGTGGCGATGTCCTGGATCCCGCGGCTTCCCGCGGTGACTGCCACCCGCGGGCGGCCGCTGATCCGACCGCGCAGCGGCTCCAACGCGAGAGCGGTTGCCGCGGCCACGTCCTGGGTGAACGGCTGGGGCGGCATGCTCCGGTGCACGGGGACGACGACGGGGATGTCACCGGGGATGGGCAGTCCGCGCACTGCCTCAAAGGCTCCGGTGCGGTTCATCCGGTGCGCCCGGCCGGTGGTTTGTCCGTTGTCAGCTCCATGTCTGCTGCCTCACATCGACGTCCCGAGCAGTCCCCGAGTGATCTGGAACCCGATGTCACCGGCTGCTCGACCCCGAGGCTCCCACTCCCGGGAGGCCACGGATCGGAGGACGGCGACGGCGCCTCGGGCGACCTGTTCGTGATCGCCGGAGAGCACGGCGTCCAGGTCGTCGCCCCGGCTCGCGACGGTGGCGGGATCGACGCTCACCTGGATCAGGGGCACCATCCGCGACGAGGTCAGCGAGCCTCCGCTGACGTGGGCGAGCGTGAGCTGGGCGCCGCAACCCGCCATGCCCGTCGCGGTCTCCAGCCAGTCGGTGCCCGGCATGCGCATGACGTGCCACCCGGCGGCGGCGGGCCTCTGACCGTGCGCGAGCGTGGGTTGCACCGGGTCGGGCGAGCCGAACGCCAGCCGGCGGAACTCCTCGTCGGCGATCAAGCTGCCACGGCTGCTCAGCAGCACCGTGCCCCCGGCCTGGACGATCCATGACCCGACGACGGCGAGCGCCTGCGAGACCCTCTCCTCGACGGGGCCTCGCGCCTCCAGCCCGACGGCGAGATCGCCGAGGCTTCCGGGTACCTCGGTCATCGGCTCGATCTGCGCAGCCGTCGAGCTCACCCAGTCGTGCACCCGAGCGGTGACGGCCGCGATACCGCCGTCCCGCTGGATGCTGGCCCACCCGTAGCGGTCGGGGTCGGCACCGGCCTGCACGAGTCGGTGTCGGAAGTAGTCGTTGTGGGTCTTCTCGCACCCGTGCTCGAGGAGGAGCGCCAACCGGACGTGGGGGTGCACCAGGTGACCGATCATGGTGCGCAGGAAGGTCTCCTCCGCGGCGCCGCTCGTGACGCCGCAGCCCTCGGTGTGGGGCAGCGCCACGACCCGCGACACCAACCCGGCCAGCCAGCCCTCCTGCTCGGCAGTGCGGGACAGCTGCAGCGCCACCTGCCCGGAACAGAGGCTGGTCGGCAGCAGCAGTGCCACCTGCTCCGGCACCGGTCTCCGGTCACCCCGGAGTGCGGTGAAGTGCAGGTCCGGTGCCACCGGCAGCGGCGGGCGTGACTCGTGCGCGGCGAGCGGCACCCCCTCCAGCAATGCGTCGCGGTCCTCGGCGGGCAGCTCCGTGAGGTGCCGGGCCGTGCGGCCGTCCGGGGAGATCGCGATGCCCTCGCGCGCCGAGCTCTGGCGCCACTCCCGCCAGAGCGAGACCTGGCTGTGACCCGCCTTCTCGCCGGCCGTGCGTCGACCCGAGGCGACATCGACGGTCAGCTCGAAGGCGGCGTCGGTCAGCTCGTCCATCGGCGTCCCGGTGAGGTAGCGGCCCGCATCGATGTCCATCTCGTCGCGCAACAGCTCGAACCGGTCAGTGGTCGTGACGACCTTCAGGGTCGGCACGAACGGGAAGTTGGTGATGGAGCCGTTCCCGGTCGTGAAGAGCACGAGAGTGGACCCGCTGGCGACCTGCCCGGCGACCGACTCGAGGTCGTTCCCGGGACTGTCCATGAAGACGAAACCAGGCCCCGGCAGCGGCTCTCCGTAGTCGACCACGTGGTCAAGCCGCATGGCGCGGTCCCGCTTGCGGGCGGCTCCGACGGACTTGAGGACGATGTTGTACAGCCCGCGGTAGACGTTGCCCCCCGATGGGTTCCCCTCCGCGGTGTGGCCGTGCCAGCTGACGCGGTCCTTGAACGACTCGATCGCCCGCAGGAAGCGGACTGCGACCTCCTCGCTCCGGACGTTCTCGAGAACGTAGCCCTCCGCGCCGATGAGCTCGTCGGTCTCGGCCAGGACCGCACCGCCGCCACGCCGCACGACCTCCCTGGCGATGGCACCGGCGAGAGGATTCGCCGAGATCCCGGAGAAGGCGTCGGAGCCTCCGCACTGGAGGGCGATCCGCAGATCGGCGACCGGCTGCGGGGTCCGCCGTTGGACAGCGATCTGCTCGATCCACTGCTCCACCTGGGCCACCGCCGCGGCGATGTCGTCGGTGAAGGCGCCACGGCGGGTGAAGTACGTGTGGGGGCATGCCACTGGCGGCAGGCCCAGCTCTCGCGCACGGCGTTGGACAGCTCCCCCGTCGACGACGCCGCCGGGCTCGTCGACGAGCATGACGGCACCCACGTTCGGGTGGATCAGGAAGCCTGCGAGCGTGGACAGCACCATCGACAGGTTGTTCGGGGTGGTGTCCTCGCCGCCCTCGGTGTGCGCCACTGCCACGACACCGTCGAAGTCGGCTGTCCGACGTCCGTCGAAGCGACGTGCCAGCTCGGTGACGAACGCAGAGCCACGCGAGCTGGCCGCGATCACGGCGATGTGGTTCCGGGTGCCCGCCACCCCGTGTGCACGCCGGAACCCGAGGAACGTCCGTTCGTCGTGGATGTACGGCGCCTGGTCACCGACGTGCAGGAGCGCGGGGTCGAGCCGGTACGGGTCCATCGGGACGTTGCGGGCCGAGGCAACGGCGGGCAGACCCTCGACACCTCGAGCGAGAAGGGCCTCCAGGCTGCTCGGCGTACAGATGTAGTCGCCGACGGCAAGGTCACGCGCTGCAACGGCGAAGGGGGTGGACCACGACAGCAAGGGCTCTCCTGCCTTGACATCGCGCACGGCGACCCGGTGGCCTTCGAGCACGGTGTTCGGCAGGCGCAGCTCGACCTGGGTGCCGGCGAGAGCTGCAGTCACGCGACTCCCCGCGTGCAGGGTCCTGGTCACGACCCCGACGTTGTCGCCGGGTTCGGGAAGGACTGCAACGCGGCTCAGCGCCACCTCGTCCATGCTCACACCTCCACGTCGACGTACGCCGAAGCGGCCTACCGGCCACCGTCGATCCGCCGACTGCGCTGCTGGATCCCGGGGCCGCCATAAGGATAGTCGGCGGGCTGCGGGTCGCTGGCCGCGTCCAGCCGCTCGACGTGTTCGTCGGACAGGTGAAGCCCTGCAGCTCCGAGGTTGTCCTCCAGCTGCTGCATCGTGCGCGCTCCGAGGATCACCGACGTCACGGCCGGGCGTCCCGCGAGCCATGCAAGCGCCACCTGGGCCATGGACGCGCCACGCTCATCAGCGACGAGCCGTAGAGCATCCAGCACCTCCCATGTACGCTCCCTGCGACCGCGGCGGTCATAGGCCTCGACGCCGGCCTCCGGCTTCTCGCCGAGTCGGGTGGCGCCGGTGGGTCGCTCGTTGCGGCGATACTTGCCGGTGAGCCACCCACCGCCGAGCGGCGACCACGGCAGCAGGCCCAACCCGTTGGCTTCGGCGGCGGGCACGATCTCCCACTCGATCTCGCGGGCCAGCAGGTTGTACTGGGGCTGCACCGTGACTGGACGCGGGAAGTTGCGGTGCTCTGCCACGCTCACTGCGCGCTGAAGCTGCCATCCCGTGAAGTTCGACAGTCCGGCGTAGTGCACCTTTCCCGCCCGCACCGCGTCATCGAGGAAGCCGAGGGTCTCCTCGACAGGCGTCCAAGGGTCGTAGGCATGCATCTGGTACAGGTCGACGCGCTCAGCTCGGAGCCGTCGCAGCGAAGCATCAAGGGCGGTCGTCAGGTGTCGCCGGGAGAGACCGAGCTCGTTCGGGCCGTCACCCATCGGGAACCGCCCCTTGGTGGCCAGCACCACCCGCTCGCACATCTCGGGCGGTCGGCTCGCGAACCAACGCCCGATGATCTCCTCGCTGACCCCCGTGCTGTACACGTCGGCGGTGTCCACCAACGTGCCCCCCGCCTCCACGAATCGGTCGAGCTGGGCGTGCGAGTCTGCCTCGCCGGTCTCGCGGCCGAAGGTCATCGTGCCCAGGGCGAGGACCGAGACGGCGCAGCCACTGCTCCCCAGGGTGCGGTACTCCATCGTGTCGTCGGTGTCCGTCACGTCGCCTGCCCTTGATCCGTCTGTGGTCGCGGTTCGGCCAGCTGGAGGGCGCCGTCGACCCTCCGTGGGACCTCGGTGCACTCGTCGAGCAGCTCTCGGGGCAGCAGATCTGCGGGCGCGTCCTGCCACGTCATGGGCCGCAGGAAGCGACGGATCGCCGTCGTACCGACGGAGGTGTGCTGCGAGTTCGTCGAGGGCCATGGCCCGCCGTGGTGCTGAGCCCAGGTCACGGCGACACCCGTGGGGTACCCGTTGTAGACCAAGCGGCCCGTTCTGGACCGGAACGCTTCGGTGATGCGCGCCGGCAGCTCGGTCTCGGTCTCGCTCTGAAGCACCGTCGCGGCCAGCGAGGCAGGGGTCCTCTGCAGAGCCCCGATCAGGTCGCCTTCGTCGGAGTAGCGGGCGACGACGGCGACCGGTCCGAAGCATTCCTCGGTCACCTCGTCGGGGATGGCGGAGGCGGACGTCGTCAGAAGGAGCGGCACAGCCTGGAACCCGTGGCCGTCGGCTTCCTGTCCGTGCGCCAGGACCTCGACACCGGCAGTGTCGACGAGCCGGGCAGTGCCGCGCTCGAAGGAGTCTGCGACTCCTTCGTTCAGCAGCCACAGGGCATCCATTGCCTGCACCCGCTGCGACATCCCTCGCACGACCGCGTCCCCGGAGGGACCGGTCGGGACCAGGAGCAGCCCCGGCTTGGTGCAGAACTGCCCGGCTCCCAACGTGAAGGAGTCGACCAGACCCTTCGCCAGCTCATCGGCGCGCTCGTGGGCGGCCGAGGGCGTCACCACGACGGGGTTGAGGCTGCTGAGCTCGCCGAAGAAGGGAATCGGGTCCGGGCGCCCTTCGATGATGGCGAGCAGGGCGTGCGCGCCCGTGGAAGATCCGGTGAAGCCGACGGCCCGGATGGCGGGGTGCTCGACAAGCGCGGTGCCGGCATCCAGTCCGTGCACCAGCGACAGCAACCCTTCGGGCGCCTGGGCAGCGGTCGCGGCTTCACGCAGGACCTCGAAGCACAGCTTGGATGTCGCAGGATGGGAATGATGCGCCTTGACCACCACCGCGCAGCCCGCGGCGATCGCTGCGGCGGTGTCACCGCCCGGCACGGAGAACGCGAGCGGGAAGTTGCTGGCGCCGAACACTGCCACCGGACCGAGAGGCACCAGCATCCGCCGAAGGTCTGGACGGGGACCCATGGGAGTGACGGCCTGGTGATCGATGGCTGCTTCCAAGTAGCTCCCCTCCTCGAGGACCTCGGCGAACAGCCTGAGCTGGTGACAGGTACGCGTCAGCTCTCCGTCGAGTCGGGTGGCGCCGAGCGCCGTCTCCCGATCGGCGAGCCGCACGATCTCTTGTCGGCGCTTCTCCAAGCCGTCAGCCATACGTCGCAGGACGACGGCACGGCCGGCCCGGCCCAGCGCTTCGACGTCTGGCATCGCGGCCAGGGCGCTGGTGCACAGTGCATCGACCTCGCCGTGCGTCGTCTCCTGGGCCACGACCTCCACCGGACGACCGGTCCGGGGGTCGACGCTGACCACGTCGGTCATCACGCGCTCCGGGGCGGGCGACGAGCCGCCTGGTCGGTTGCATCAGCCAGCCAGCGCATCTGCTCCTTGCCGCAGCGCACCTCGCTCGTCAGAGTGCCCACCTGGTCGATGCGGATGTCAACGATGTCTCCTGCCAGCAGGGTCATGGGCAGCTCGGGCACGAGACTGGTTCCGGTCGACAGAACGACTCCGTCGGGGAAGATCTCTTCGCGGAAGACGTACTCCGCCAGGTCGTCGAGCTTGCGCTGCAGCCCGGAGGTGTTGGCGCTCCCCTGCCAGATGACAGAGCCTTGCCGTCGGATGCGCATCTCCACCTCGAGGTCATAGGGATTGGCCACTTCCCATCCCGGTCGGATCCCCGGGCCGACGGCGCAGCTTCCCAGGTAGGTCTTGGCTTGCGGTAGGTACAGAGGGTTGGTGCCCTCGATGCTGCGCGAGCTCACGTCGTTGCAGACGGTGTAGCCGGTGATCTCGCCGCCGGAGTTGAGCACGATGGCCAGCTCGGGTTCTGGGACGTTGATGTCGGAGTCTTGGCGTATCGACACCTGCTCGTCGTGACCGGTGACCCGCCACGCCGCAGACTTGAAGAAGATCTCCGGGCGAGCTGCCTCGTAGACGAGGTCGTAGACGTCGGCAGCGCGGTCACTCTCCAGCACCCGAGCCTCCCGGGAGCGGTGATAGGTCACCCCGGCGGCCCACACCTCCATGCGGGAGTCGATCGGCGGCAGCAGGCGGACGCCGGACACGGGATCCGTCGCCTCCCCCTGCTCAGCGCACATGCTCCGCAGCTCGCCCACGGAGGATCGCAGGAGCTGGCCGATCGTGTCGCAGCCCCGCAACGGACGCACCTGGCCGTCCGACTCCAGTCCGACAGTGGACTGACCCGTCGGGTCTACGTACCGGATGATCATCATGGGTCGACTTTCGACGACGGGGCGGCATGTCGGACCGTCTGACGCATCCCAGCAAGTCAGACGGAGTCCGGTGGCTCCCCCGGTTGGACTCGAACCAACAACCCTCCGGTTAACAGCCGAATGCTCTGCCAATTGAGCTACAGGGGATGGAGCAGACCGTTCGGATCTGCGGCCCACACAGGCTAGCAACTCGCCTGAACGTCCGCACATCGGTCCGCGCGGTTCTTGCACCGGCGTCGTACGCCGCTTCCTCCCGCATCGTGGGCGGCTCGACCAGACATCGTGGGCGGCTCGGCGTCAGAGGCCGAGGGACTCGCGAGCCTCGCGGAGCGCCGCCTCGGCCGCCGAGGTGACGGCCGGGTCCTCCGGGTCGACCTCGGGGTCGAACTGGTAGGCCCAGGTCACCCCACCGCCGCCGGAGGGTGCTCGACGACCGATGACGGAGAACCCTCGCCTCCGTGCCAGGTTCACCCTCCGCTCGACGACGACGCTCGCGGTCACGCGCTCCCGGATCAGCTCGAGCAGCAACCCGGGATCGTCGAGGACGAAGCTCGACAAGGTCATGGGCTGGCCGTAGTCCGCGACCCGCTCCACGCGCAGGGTGGAGGCGTCGGTGTCCCAGTCGGCTCGCTGCACCTGTTCCCACGGCCAGGCGACGTCGTCGGCCGCGTCCACAGCGACGGCATCCTCACCGACCGGGGGTTCACCGACGACGTGGAAGACGTCCCGGGTGCCGGCCAGCCACCGACCGTCGCCTGCCTGAGCCGCGGCGAGCACCCGTCCCGACACCGCGGCCCGCACGTGGGCCGGCACCTCCGGACCGCGCCTCGACAGCCGCATCAGTCGGTGGCGCCGATGGCGCGCTCCCGCAGGGTGCGGCGATGGCTCTCGAGGGCGACGAGCTCGCCGAACATGCGGTTGTAGTCCGCGGACTGGTCGACGGGGTTCGTGCGCTGCAGCTTCGACTTGAGCTCGGCGATCCGGCGCATGGCGGTGAGCTCCTGCATCCGGTAGACGTTGGCTGCCGCGTAGATCTCGTCCGGCTCACCTGACGCCCGCACCGGCTCGACCACCAGCTCGTTGAGCGCCCGACCGACCGCCGACGCGTCGCGCTCCTCGGACGGGGCCGACACGGAGTCGCGCAGCTTCGCGACCCACACGTCGGGCTCCGGCGCCGCCGAGGGGCCGCCCAGCTCGGTGACCAGGTGCCAGACGGCGCGATAGGTGGGGTGGGTGAAGTCGTTGTCGCCGAGGTCGCCGGCGAGGGGGGCCACGAGACGGGGCTGCTGCACGACGAGCTTGAGCGTCTCGCGCTCGAGCTGGAACCGCGGGTCACGGAGGTCGGGCAGGGGCTGCGCACGGGCCTCACCGGGCGCGACCGGCGCGCCGGTCGCGTCACCCGGGCCGGTCGGTCCACCGGTGCCCGACCCCGGCGCGCCCCCCGAGGGGCGCTGGCCCGGGGCGCTCGTCCGCTCGGGTCGCTGGCCGGCTCGGCGTACCTCCGCCCGGGCCTCCTCCACGTCGACGCCCACCATGCCGGCGAGCTCCCGGGCGAACGCGTCCACCTTGGACCGGTCGCGGATGCTCGCCACCAGCTTGGCCGCCTCACGGACCGCGTCGACGCGACCGTCGGCGCGGTCGAGGTCGTAGCGGTGGACGACGTTGCCCAGGACCAGCCGGTAGAGCGGGATGCGGCGGGCCACCAGCTCCCGCACGGCCGCGTCCCCGGCGCGCAGCCGGAGGTCGCAGGGGTCGAGCCCGTCCGGCTCCACCGCGACGTAGGTCTGGCCGACGAACTGCTGGTCCCCGCCGAAGGCGCGCAGCGCGGCCTTCTGCCCCGCCTCGTCGCCGTCGAAGGTGAAGATGACCTCCCCGCGGAACTCCTCGTGGTCGTGGAGCAGCCGCCGCAGCACCCGCCCGTGCTCCTCGCCGAAGGCGGTGCCGCAGGTCGCGACCGCGGTGGGGACGCCGGCGAGGTGGCAGGCCATCACGTCGGTGTAGCCCTCGACGACCACCGCCTGTGAGGACCGCGCGATGTCGCGGCGGGCGAGGTCGATCCCGTACAGCACCTGGCTCTTCTTGTAGATCGGCGTCTCGGGGGTGTTGAGGTACTTGGCCTCGATCCGGTCGTCGTCGAAGATCCGGCGAGCTCCGAAGCCGATGGTCTCCCCCGACGCCTCCCGGATCGGCCAGAGCAGCCGTCCCCGGAACCGGTCGTAGTGACCGCGCTGGCCTTGGGCCACCAGCCCCGAGGTGACCAGCTCGGCCTCCGTGAGCTGCTTCTGGCGCAGGTGCTTGTAGAGGGCGTCACCGTCGCGAGGGGCGAACCCCAGGCCGAACCGCTCCGCGGACTCCTTGTCGAACCCGCGGTCGGAGAGGAACTGTCGCGCCGCGGTCGCCTCGGGACCGACGAGGTGGTCGGCGTAGTACTCCTGGGCCAGCCGGTGCGCCTCGACGAGCCGGTGACGCGGGCTGCCCTCCCGCCGCTTCCCCCGGTCGTCGCCCTCGGCGTAGCGGAGCTGGATGCCGGCGCGGTCGGCGAGGTACTCGACCGCCTGGGCGAAGGTCAGCCCGTCGTGCTTCATGAGGAAGGAGATGACGTCGCCGCCCTCACCGCAGCCGAAGCAGTGGAAGCCCCGGCCGGGGCGGACGTGGAAGGACGGCGACTTCTCGTCGTGGAACGGGCAGAGCCCCTTGAGGGCGCCGCCGCCGGCGGGCTTGAGGGTGACGTACTGGCCGACGATCTCCGCGATGTCGGCCCGCTCGCGCACCAGCGCGATGTCGTCCTCGCGGATCAGCCCTGCCACGGCCGCAGTCTATGTCCGGGTGGCCACGCGGGAGGCGCCAGTGCACAGCCGGCGCCCCGCCTCGTCACGGCCGGCACAGCCGCCCGTGCCAGGCCACCGCGGACGCGTCGGTGAGGCTGGCCACCTGGTCGACCACGACCCGCAACCGCGCCGCGTCGTTCCCTGCCGCATCGAAGTCCGCGCGGAACGCGGGTTCCAGGTTGCGCGGCGCCTGGTCCGCCAGCTCGGCGAACAGCTCGGCGACGACCTGACGCTGCCGGTCGAGCAGCCCTCGGCGATCCTCGGCCCGCATGACCAGGTGCGCCGCCACTCCCTTGAGCACCGCGATCTCCAGTGCCGTCCCCCGGGGCACCACGAGGTCGGCGGCGTAGCGGACCAGCGGGCCCCGCCCGAACACCTCGTGGGTCGCCTCCGTGGCAGCCACGCAGAAGCGTCCGATCAACGACGAGGTGAGGTTCTTGAGCGCGGCCATCGCCGGCCGGCTCCCGTCGTACGACGAGACGGGCCAGCCGACCTCCCCGGTCATCCGGCGAAGCGCCTCCTCGAGCTCGTCCGGGGACACCTCGGGGAGGTACCACTCCTGGACCGTCCGCCAGACGTCGGCCCGGAGTGTTCCGGACGAGAGTGCGCCCAGGTCGATCCGACCGGCGACGATGCCGTCCTCGACGTCGTGGACCGAGTAGGCCACGTCGTCGGCGAGGTCCATGACCTGCGCCTCCAGGCACCGACGGCGGCCGTCCTCTCCCGCGGCGTGCCCGTGTCGGAACCAGTCGAACACCGCGAGGTCGTCGTCGTAGACGCCGAACTTGGCCACCGCCCGGGGCGTCCCGTCGGCGGCGGCGCCCCGGGCCGGTGGGGCCGCTGCTCGTGTCCAGGGGTACTTCGTGGCTGCGTCCAACGTGGCCCGCGTCAGGTTGAGGCCGACGTTGCGGCCGTCGGGCGCCGCTGACTTGGCCTCGAGACGGGTGAGGATCCGCAGCGTCTGCGCGTTGCCCTCGAAGCCGCCGGCCGGACCGCTCAGCTCGTCGAGCGCGCGCTCCCCGTTGTGCCCGAACGGCGGGTGGCCGAGGTCGTGGGCAAGGGCAGCGGCCTCCACGACGTCGGGGGCGCAGCCGAGCTGGCGGGCGAGGTCGCGCGCCACCTGGGCGACCTCGAGGGTGTGGGTGAGCCGGTTGCGCACGAAGTCGTCGCTCTGCGGGCCCACGACCTGCGTCTTCGCGGCCAGCCGGCGGAGTGCGGCGCTGTGGACGACGCGGGCCCGGTCACGTTCGAACGGCGTCCGCAGCGGATCCTTGCGCGGCTCCTCGACCCAGCGCGCGCAGTCGGCCTCGTCGTACTGCTCGGTGTTCGACCCCATCGTCCGCCGACCCTAGCCGTGGACACCCTCGCTTCCAGAGGGCGGCAAGCACGTCAGAACGGTCAGTAGACCGCGACGTGGACGTGGTCGTAGTGGTTGGCGGTCGGCGATCCGCGGTCTTCCATGTAGCGCCAACCTGCGGAAGCCTGGTCCGGCGTCCAGATGTGTTGCGACCAGATGATGTCCCGCAGCTGGAGCTCGCCGGCGTGCGCCAGCAGGTAGTCGGCGACGGCCTGGCCGAGCGAGGAGTCGGTGACCATGAAGTCGATGGCGCGGCCGTCGATGTGCTCACCGTGGGGGTCGTAGCCGCCGTAGCTGCTGAGGTCCGGGAACGCGGCGCAGACCGCCCGGTAGACCCGGACCGCGCTGCTGGTGATGCCCGACTCGATGGACGAGCCGTCCGCGCAGGGCGCCGAGGAGAGGCCGGTGGTGGTGGAGCCGTCGTCGGTGGAGCCGTCGTCGGTGGAGCCGTCCGTGCTCGAGACGTCCTCGTCCGGCTCCGGCTCCGGCTCCGGTTCTGGCTCCGGCTTCCGGTCCGCGAGGAGATCGGCGTTGACCCAGCGAACCCGCGGCTCCCCCTTCTCCGCCGGCATCAGCACCTCCGCCCAGCTGCCCACCGTCTGGCCGGTGACCCCGAGCCTGGTGCCGAACGCGACCCGGTTCACGCGCTCACCCTGCTCCCGTGGCTGGGTCCAGACGTTGAGGGGGGCGGTGGCGAACTTGCGGTCGGTCGGGCGGGGCCGGAGCACGGCGGGCGTCTCCACCGCGAGGCGCGAGGCGCTCCGGGAGACCGCTCGGTCGCGCCCTTCGGTGAGGTGCTCGAGGTCGACCTGTGCGACGGCACCGACCCGGGTGCCGACGTCGAGGGGCTGCGACGCGGGCGCCTCACCGGCGCCGGTGGTCATCGCGGCGGTGGCCACGACGCCGGCGATGCCCGACACCAGCGCCGCCGGTGCGGCGATGGCACGCAGGCGTCGGCGTACGCGGTGCTTGGGCTCGGCACGATGTCGGGCAGCAGCCATGGGACAGCGTCCCCTTCGATGGGAGTCAGGGCAGTCGGCGAGTGAAGCACGGCCCGTCTCCTGCGACGAAATCGAGGCCCGGGGCTGTGGGCAGGGTCACCCAATCCCCGCCTTCGCACACCAACTGGTCTGGATCTCTGGAGCGGTGGTTTGAAAGCCGATCAGCCACCGGAGCCGACCGCGAGCTCCTCCGCCCTCGCGCAGCCGCCCGTCTCGTCACTCTCCAGCCAGCCCTCGGGAAGCACCACTCGTCGTGGACTTCCTTGCCGCCCACGGGGGCTGCCGAGCTCGGAGACCGGGAACGGCTCGGCCGGGTCGAGCTCCTCCAGGAGCCGGTCCATGCCGCAGAGCGACTCCACCAGCGCCAGCTCACGGCGCAGCCGGCCGCCGGCCGCAAAGCCCTTGAGGTACCACGCGACGTGCTTGCGGAACTCCTTGCAGCCGCGCTCCTCACCGCGGTGCAGCACCAGCAGCTCGGCGTGGCGGCGCATCATCGCCGCAACCTCGCCCAGGGTCGGCAAGGTCGCCACCTCGCGACCCGCGAACGCCGCTGCCAGGTCCCGGAAGAGCCAGGGCCGGCCGAGGCAGCCGCGGCCCACGACCACGCCGGCCGCCCCGGTCTCGGACACCATCCGCAGCGCGTCAGCCGCTTCCCAGATGTCGCCGTTGCCCAGGACCGGGATGTCGACGGCGGCGACCAGCTCTCCGATCGCGTGCCAGTCCGCGATCCCGGAGTAGGACTGCGCCACCGTCCGGCCGTGCAGGGCGACAGCCGCGCAGCCGGACTCCTGCGCGATCCGACCGGCATCGAGGAAGGTGAGGTGCTCGTCGTCGATGCCCTTGCGGGTCTTCATCGTGACCGGGACGTCGTACGGCGCGGCCGCGCGCACGGCGGCCTCGAGGATCTCGCCGAGAAGCCGGCGTTTCCACGGCAGCGCTCCTCCGCCGCCCTTCCGGGTCACCTTGGGCACCGGGCAGCCGAAGTTCAGGTCGACGTGCGCGACGCCGTACTCGGCGCAGAGGAGCTCGGTCGCCTTGCCGACGTACGCCGGGTCGGTCCCGTACAGCTGCACCGACCGGATGTCCTCGGTCGGGTCGAAGACCAGCATCTCGAGCGTCGCGGGGTCACGCTCGACCAGCCCGCGGGAGGTGACCATCTCGCAGACGTACAGCCCCGCGCCCTGCTCCCGGCAGAGCCGGCGATAGGCGGCGTCGGTGATCCCGGCCATCGGGGCCAGCACGACCGGCGTGTCGACGTGCAACGGCCCCAGGGACAGCCCCGGAGGAGTCGATGACGTCGGTGTGAGCAGCACCCGCTCATTGTCCGCGAGCCGAGCACTCACCCCAAACCCACGAGGGGGCGCGACGTCAGCCGTCCTGGCCGTCGCCCTGCCCGGAGCCTTGTCCGCCGCCCTTCCCCGATCCCTTCCCGGGCTTCTTGGTCGGCAGCGTCTTCACCTTGCCGCGCCACTCGATCGGCGAGAAGTCGACGGTCGGCCGGTAGCTGACGCCCTCGAGGGACCCGCGGTTCGGTGACAGGTAGACCAGGCAGGTCTCGAACCGGTCGCCGGGCCCGAAGTCCTCGGGCAGCGGCTCGGTGGGGCACGTCGAGAAGGCCGAGCGGAACTGCACCACCTGCAGGAGGGTGCCCTCGCCGCTGAGGCCCCAGAGCGGGACCGGCACGTCCCCGACCTTTCCCTTGCCGGCGTTCCGCACGGCCACGCGCACGTAGTAGTAGCTGCCGCGCCGCTTGTAGGGGTCGTCGAGGTCGAAGCCCTCGAAGTCCTGCAGCGACCCCTGGGTCGCCGACTGCACGGTGAGCTTCAGGAGGGCCTTGTCCTTGCGGAGCTCGTGCTCCACCGTCGCGGTGTCCCCGAAGGAGAGCACCGTTCCGGGCGCGGTCGTCCGCGGCCCCGTGGGTGCGGACTTCGACCTGGTCGGGCTGGGTTCCTCGGAGCCGTCGCTCTCCTGGGCGGCGCCGGTGGTCGACCCGGCAGGGGTGTCGCTGTCGCTGCTCGGGTCGCTGCAGCCGGTCACGAGCAGGGCTGTCACCACCGCGGCGGCGAGAGCACGCACGACCGAACGGCGGATGTCCTCGAGCACGCCGCTCATTGTGTCCGACCAGGTGTCCGACCAGGTGTCCGACCAGGTGTCCGACGAGGTGACGGGTCGGGCGCAGGACGCTCCCGGACCGTCAGCATCCAGCGAGCCGCTCGGCCAGCCAGCCGCGCACCTGCGTGAGGGCCACCCGCTCCTGCGCCATGGAGTCGCGGTCACGCACCGTCACCGCCTGGTCCTCGAGGGTGTCGAAGTCCACGGTCAGGCAGTACGGCGTACCGATCTCGTCCTGGCGGCGGTAGCGGCGGCCGATCGCGCCGGCGTCGTCGAACTCGACGTTCCACACCCCGCGCAGCTCCGCGGCGAGCTCCTTGGCCCTGGGCGTGAGGTCCGCGTGCCGCGACAGCGGGAGCACGGCCGCCTTCACCGGTGCCAGCCGGGGGTCGAGCCGCAGCACGGTGCGCTTGTCGACCCCGCCCTTGGTGTTGGGCGCCTCGTCCTCGGACCAGGCGTCGACCAGGAAGGTCATGAGGCTGCGGGAGAGGCCGGCCGCCGGCTCGATGACGTACGGCGTGTAGCGCTCGTTGCGGGCCTGGTCGAAGTAGGACAGGTCCTGCCCCGAGTGCTTGCTGTGCGTGCTGAGGTCGAAGTCGGTGCGGTTGGCCACGCCCTCCAGCTCACCCCACTCCGACCCGGCGAAGGCGAAGCGGTACTCGATGTCGACGGTCCGCTTGGAGTAGTGCGAGAGCTTCTCCTGCGGGTGCTCGTAGTGGCGCAGGTTGTCCCGCTTGATGCCCAGGTCGACGTACCACTGGGTGCGCTCGTCGATCCAGTGCTGGTGCCACTCCTCGTCGGTGCCCGGCACGACGAAGAACTCCATCTCCATCTGCTCGAACTCCCGGGTGCGGAAGATGAAGTTGCCCGGAGTGATCTCGTTGCGGAAGCTCTTGCCGATCTGGGCGATGCCGAACGGCGGCTTCCTGCGCGAGCTGGTCACCACGTTGAGGAAGTTGAGGAAGATGCCCTGCGCGGTCTCGGGCCGCAGGTAGTGCAGCCCGGACTCGTCCTCGACGACGCCCAGGTAGGTCTTGAGCAGCCCGGAGAACTGCCGCGGCTCCGTCCAGGCGCCGCGGGTGCCGCAGTGGGGACAGGCGAGCGTGGCGAGGTCCACGTCATCGGGCGAGGACAGCGCCTCCCCCTTCTTCACCGCCTTCTCGAAGTGCTCCTCCTGGAGGTGGTCCGCCCGGAACCGTCGGTGGCAGGACTGGCACTCGGTCAACGGGTCGGAGAAGGTGTCGACGTGGCCGCTGGCCTCCCACGTCTGACGGGGAAGGATGACGCTGGAGTCGAGCCCGACGACGTCGTCGCGGACCTGGACCATCGAGCGCCACCACTGGCGCTTGATGTTCTCCTTCAGCTCCACCCCGAGCGGGCCGTAGTCCCACGCGGACCGGGTGCCGCCGTAGATCTCGCCGCAGGGATAGACGAAGCCACGCCGCTTGGCGAGACTCACGACGCTGTCGACGGTGGCACCTGGCTTGGTCACGTTCGCTCCCCGGTCATGGCTGCGCCGGCTGGCTGCCGGGCAAAGCGTCAGCCTAGCGGCGCCCCGACTGCGTGCTGGCGCGGCTCAGGTGGCGCGGGGATGCGCCTCGTTGAGGCGGTGCCCCGGTGTCAGGACCTCGTACGCCGTGGGCTCGTCGAGCGCCTCGCCGAGCGTCGCCCATGCCTCCATCTTCACGTCGTACGCCGACAGCGCCCGTCGGTAGGCGCCGGCGCCCTTCCAGCGGGACTCGAGGACCCACAGCGCCGGGTCGTCGACGTTGCGCCCCACATGGCCCTCGAGGAAGCCGCGCTGTCGCCCGAGGACGGCCAGGGCTGCCTCGAGGCGGTCGCCGAGGTCCTGGTCTGCACCACCGGCACCACGGAAGCGCATGATCACCAGCACGGGCGAACTGTACGGCCGCGACCCTGACACGAAGGCCTCGGCAGGGCTAGTGTCCGAAGATGAAGCCGTCCAGGCTTCCGACCCGGGAGCGGCCCAGATGAACGACAAGTCCCCTCGCCAACACATGAGCAAGAAGGCCGGCAAGTCGCTGAAGGAGAAGCGCGCCGACAAGAACGCCAAGGCGGAGGCCAAGAACCGTTCCGACATCATCCCGACGACCAAGAAGCACTGACACGGCGTTTGACAATGATTCTCATCCCGTTTGAGAATCGTTGTCATGAAGCGTGCCGTCGTCGCCGTTGCCGGTTCACTCGCAGTCGCCCTCTCCGGGGCAGCCTGCGCGAGTGAGGGTCCAGGCGATGGCCGGACCTCGGTGGTCACCAGCATCTATCCGCTCGCGTTCGTGGCCGAGCGCATCGGTGGCGAGCACGTCGAGGTGACGACGCTGACCCAGCCGGGGCAGGAGCCGCACGACCTGGAGCTGTCGGTCGCCCGCACGGCGGAGGTCGCCGACGCCGACCTCGTCGTCTACGGGGAGGGCTTCCAGCCCGCGGTCGACGAGGCGGTCGAGACCAGCGGCCCGGCCGCGGTCGTGGCGGCGTCCGAGCTGCTGAGCAGCGGCCCCGACGCCATCCCCGGTGGCAAGCCCGCCCAGCTCATCGAGGACGACCCCCACTTCTGGCTCGACCCCGAGGCGATGGCTTCCGTCGCCGAGGAGGTCGCGGCGCAGCTGGGCGAGATCGACCCCGAGCACGCGGACGCCTACGCCGAGAGCGGGGCAGCCCTCGTCGCCGACCTCACCGACCTGGACGGCCGCTTCGCCACCGGCCTCGCGCGGTGCGACCGCCGTACCGTCGTCGTGAGCCACGACGCGTTCTCCTACCTCGGAGACCGCTACGACCTCGACTTCGAGTCCATCGCCGGGCTCTCCCCGGAGGCCGAGCCCTCCCCGGCGCACCTCGCCGAGCTCCAGGAGCTCGTGAAGGACGAAGGCGTCACCACGGTCTTCTCCGAGACGCTGGCCAGCCCTGAGCTGGCCGAGTCGCTCGCAGGAGAGCTCGGGGTCGCGACCGACGTCCTCGACCCCGTGGAAGGGCTCAGCGAGGAGACGTCGGGAGAGGACTACCTGTCGCTGATGGAGAGCAACCTGGCTGCCCTCACGAAGGCGAACGGATGCTGACCAAGGGCTCCGGGGCCGTGTCTACCCCGTCGACGCCGACGGCTGTGCTGGCGATGCGGGGAGGGTGCGTCGAGCTCGGTGGCCGGCCCGTCCTGCGCGGCGTCGACCTGACGGTCACCGAGCGAGAGCTCGTCGCGATCCTCGGCGCCAACGGCTCCGGAAAGTCGACCCTCGTCCGGGCGCTGCTCGGGCTGCTGACCCTGCAACGCGGGGAGGTGGAGCTCTTCGGTTCCCCGGTGGGTCGCTTCCGCCAGTGGCGGCGGATCGGCTACGTCCCGCAGCGCACGTCCGCCGGCGCCGGCGTACCGGCCTCGGTCCGGGAGGTGGTCGCGACCGGACGGCTCGCCGCCCGCCCACCACTGCGCCCGATGCGCTCGTCGGACCGCGAGCACGTGCGTGCCGCGATCGAGGCGGTCGGGCTCACCGACCGGGCCCGGGACAGCGTCGCCAGCCTGTCGGGTGGACAGCAGCAGCGCGTCCTGATCGCCCGGGCCCTCGCCGGCGACCCCGACCTGCTGGTGCTGGACGAGCCCACCGCCGGTGTGGACCTGACCCACCAGGAGGCGCTGGCCGAGGTGGTGGGCCGGCTCGTCGACCGAGGCAGGACCATCGTGCTCGTCGCGCACGACATGGGCCCTCTCGAGCCGCTGATCGCCCGCACGGTCGTGATGCGTGACGGTCGGGTGGCGTACGACGGCCCCCCGCTGCCGGCCTTCCAGCACACTCCGCACCACCACCACCCGCACGACGACTCCCGGCGACCGGATTCGCCACACCGCGTAGAGCTGGGAACGCCGATCGACCGCCCGATCGAGGGGGGCAGGCCGCGATGAACCTGCTCGCCTACGACTTCGTCCAGCGCGCCCTGCTCGCCGCCTTCGTCACCGGGCTGGCCGCGCCTGCGGTGGGCACCTACCTGGTGCAGCGGCGCCAGGCACTGATGGGCGACGGCATCGGACATGTCGCGGTCACCGGCGTCGCCGTCGGGCTGTTCACCGGTTCCTCCCCCACGATCGCCGCGGTCGTCGTGGCGGTGCTGGCGGCGGTGCTCATCGAGATCGTCCGTGACCGGGGCGCGGCCAGCGGGGACGTCGCCCTGGCGCTGCTCTTCTACGGCGGCATCGCCGGTGGCGTGCTCATCACCGGCTTGGCCGGACAGAACGTCGCCACGCTCAACACCTACCTGTTCGGCTCGATCACCACCGTCGCCGTCGGCGACCTCTGGGTGACCAGCGCGCTCGCGGTCGTCGTCGTCGCGTGCGCGGTGGGACTGGCACCTCGCCTCTTCGCGGTCACCCAGGACCCGGAGTTCGCGAGGGTGGCCGGCCTCCGCGTGCGTGCCTACGGCCTCCTCGTGGCGGTCCTCGCGGCGGTGACCGTCACGGTGGCCATGCGCACCGTCGGGCTCCTGCTGGTCAGCGCTCTCATGGTGGTGCCGGTGGCGACGGCCCAGCAGCTGACCCGCACCTTCCGCGACACGTTGCTGGTGGCGATGGTCCTGGGAACGGCCGCGTCGGTCGGCGGCGTCCTGGTCTCCACGACCGTCGACGTCGCTCCCGGAGCCACGATCGTGCTGCTCGCGCTCGCCGGCTTCGCGCTCGCCTTCCCGGTCGGCGCCTGGGCCCGGCGACAGCGGCGGCGGGCGGAGCCGTTCCAGCCGGTCGCCGACCCCTTCGACCTCGCCGACCCCCACACGGTCGAGGAGCACGACCACCTGCACGGGCCCGAGTGCGGCCATCCCGCCGTGCTCCACGACGACCACGTCGACTACATCCACGACGGTCACCGGCACGCACCCCACGGAGCGCACTATGACGAGCACTGAAGCGCCGCTTCCCGGCGGCACCCGCCCCACGCGGCAACGCCGCGCCGTCGTGTCGTGCCTGCAGGGGTTCGACGACTTCCGATCGGCGCAGGAGGTCCACGAGCTGCTGCGCAGCACCGGGGACAAGGTCGGGCTGTCCACCGTCTACCGAACCCTCCAGACGCTCGCCGATGCCGGCGAGGTCGACGTACTGCGGGCCGAGGACGGCGAGGCGCGCTACCGCCGCTGCAGCGACAGCCACCACCACCACCTCGTCTGCATCACCTGCGGCCGGACCGTCGAGGTCGAGGGCCCGACCGTGGAGAGGTGGGCGACCACCGTCGCGGAGCAGCACGGCTTCGCTGCCGTGAGCCACACCCTCGAGGTCTTCGGCGTCTGCCCGAACTGTGCCTGACCAGCACCACGGGCGGGTCGGCCGGACATGGTGGGCGGGTGGGCCGGACATGGTGGGCGGGTGGGCCGGACATGGTGGGCGGCTCAGCGGGCGGATCCACCCTCGCCATCGGGGCGAGCGGCAGGCACCGCGGCCAGTCCCAACGCGTCCTCCACCGACATGCCGCGGCCGCGGTCGACGAGCTCGTCCCAACGCTCGCCCAGCGACGACTGCGCACGCGCCAACGACTCCTCGAGCTCGGCGGTCTGGACTGGTGGCCGTGGGATGCCCACCCGTTTCCGCAGAGCCTCCGCGGCACCGAAGAGGACCGCAGCCGCGGGGTACTCGCCGAGGTCGCTCAGGACGGCCGTGTAGTCCTCGGCGCCGGTGACGATCGCCTCCGGGTCTCTCTGGGTCAGGAGGCGAGGGAGGAGGGCCACCATCTGCTCCCGCGCCTCCTCCGCCCGGCCGAGCTCACGCAAGCTGACCGCGGCGTTGTGCTGAGCACGCAGCAGCGAGTCGAGGTCCCCCAGGCGGCGGCTCGCCGTGACGGCCCGGCTCTCCAGCTCGTAGGCCGCCTCGGGCTGGTCACGCATGGCCTCCAGGACCGCGAGACCCAGCAGACCGCTCACCATCGCCCTCGACCCGCTCGACCGATCGACGACCTGCTGGTACTCCCGTTGAGCGGCGTCGAGATCGCCCCTCCCCAGCTCCACCTGGGCCGACGCCAGCAGCGCGTCCTCCCACAGGCGCTCCAACCGGTCCGCGGTGACCCAGCCCTCCGGATCCGGCTCCGCGAGCGACCGCCGTGCCCGCTGCACCATCTCCGCGGCGGCCTCGACGTCGAAGCCGTGCAGGTACAGCGCCGTGAGGCCGAGCTGGCACCACCCCACCAGCGGACCACGCTTGTCCTCGGCGAGCTCCAGAACCCGTTCACACCGCCGCCGGCCCTCGTCGTAGTAGCCGAGGGCGGCATAGACGGCATGCGCGAGGGAGCCGACGATCCTCAGGTGGAGGGTCAGAGGATCCTGGTCGGCTCGATGCGCACCGCCGCGGTCCTGCAGCCAGTCCATGGCCTGGCGGAAGTTGTCGTGCTCCAGCTGCAGCCGAGCGCGGTGCCGACCGCGGGCCTCCGCTTCGAGAGGACGGTCGGAAGGGTCGGCGAGAACGGCGAGGTACGACGCCGCCGCCCATCGGACCGCCTCCTCGGCCTCGTCCTCGCGGAGCCGCTCGAGCGCGAACGTGCGGATGGTCCGAAGCATCCCGATCCGTGGCTCACCCTCCCCGGTCTCGGCAGCGGTCACCAGGGAGGCCGCCAGCAGTGACTCCAGGAGGCCCTCGACGTCAGCGCCCTCCAGGCCCACCGCTCGGGCCACCACCTCGACGGCCTCGAGGTCGGCGGTGCCGGCGAAGACGGCCAACCCGCGGAACAACCGCTGCTCGTCGGGTGCCAGCAGGTCGTAGCTCCACTGGATCGCCTGCCGCAGGCTCTGCTGCCGTGCCGCCCGACCGGTGGCCTGCCCGCCGAGGTTGAGCGCCTGGTCGAGCCGCGTCAGCAGGGCCTGCGGCGAGAGCAGCCGAAGTCGGGCCGCCGCGAGCTCGAGAGCCAACGGGAGACCGTCCAGCTGCGAGCAGATCTGGGCCACCGCAGCCGCGTTGTCCGTGGTCAAGCGGAAAGCGGGCCGGACCCGCTGTGCCTGGCGGACGAACAGCTGGACCGCCGCCGACGCAGCGACCGTGGCCAGGTCGACTTCGTCGGGAAGGGCCAGGGGCGCCACCGGGTGCTCCTGCTCCCCCGGCACGTGGAGGGCATGCCGCGACGTGGCGAGGACTCGCAAGGACGGCGCGGCGCCCTGCAGCTGCCACACCACGTCGGACGCGTCCGGGAGCTGCTCGAGGTTGTCGAGGACCAGCAGCCCGGTGCGACCTGCCAGGTGGTCGAGCAGACCCGGCAGGATCCTGCCCTCGGGCGGGACGCCGAGAGCGGTGGCGATGCTCGTCCACATCACCTCGCCGCTGGTCACCGCCTCCAGGGGCACGAAGAAGATGCCGTCCCCGTTCGACGCCGCGACGTCCGCCGCCGCCGCCAGCGCAAGACGCGTCTTGCCACATCCACCCGGTCCGGTCAAGGTCACCAACCGGATGTCGTCCTCCTCGAGCAACCCCACCAGCCGGGCCAGCTCGACGTCCCTGCCGACGAGCGGCGTCGCCGGCACCGGAAGGCTCGAGGCCGACCCCAGCGAGCGCACGGCGGGGAACTCGCGTGCCAGCCCCTGACCGGTCACCTGGAAGAGGTGCTCGGGAAGCGGCAGGTCCTTCAGTGTGTGCGCCCCCAGGTCCTTGAACCCCACCTCGGTGGACTTCACCAGCCGCGCCGTCGCGTCGGTGACCAGGACCTGACCGCCGTGGGCGACCGAGGCGACCCGCGCCGCCCGGTGCACGTCCATCCCGACGTACCCGTCGCGGTGGCGCATGGGGGCCCCGGTGTGGATGCCGATCCGCACCGCCACCCGTTCCCCCGACGGCCAGTCCGCCTCGGCGAGGCGCCGTTGCGCGGCGACCGCGGCCGTCACCGCGGCCGGTGCGTTGTCGAAGACCACCATGAAGCTGTCGCCCTCGGTGCCGAGCTCGATGCCACCGTGCTGGGCCCAGGCCTCGCGGAGCAGCCGCCGCTGCAGGTCGAGCGCCGTCGCGTACGCCGACCCCAGCCGTGCCAGCAGGCGCGTCGACCCCTCCATGTCGGAGAACAGCAGCGTGACCGTCCCTGAAGGCAGCTGCATGTTCCCTCCGGGAGGTAGGTGACCACGTGGCGCCGGGTCCGGCTCCTTCCCAGCATGGCCGCCCCGTGGCCGGCCGCGTCGGAGGCGGACCGACGAAGTGTCGGCATGCTGACAGAAGGATCCTCCGCAGACCATCATCGTGCTCACGGGGCGGTGATCGTGGTGCTTCAGGCACCTGGAGCGAGAGGGGCGGCCATGACAGAGGACTCCGAGGACGATCGGATCGACCTCCCTGACCAGCTCGTCGACGAGCTGACGGCGGTGGTGCGGTCGACACGGCAGGTGTTCGCGGCGGCAGCGTGTTCCTGCGCCCTCGCCACCGAGGGGGGCGACGCCCTGCGGTTCGTCGCCGCGGACGGTGCGGGGGCGTCGGCGATCGTGGGTGTCACGATCCCGGTCAGTCGCGGGATCGCCGGCTGGGCCGCGCTGACGGGACAGGCGATCGCGGTCTCCGACGTGGAGAAGGATGCCCGTTTCGCCCGCGACGTGGCCGAGTCGACCGAGTACGTCCCGCACACGATCCTCGCTGCGCCCATCATGTCGTCGGAGGGCGAGGTCAGCGGCGTCATCGAGGTCCTCGACCCGGGCCGGCAGGACGAGGAGAGCCGCCTGGGCGAGCAGCGCGGCACCTCAGCCGAGCTGACGGTGCTGACGCTGGTGAGCAGCCAGGTGTCGTCCGTCGTACGCCTGACCCGCGGCCTCGACGCCCTCCAGACGGGAACCCTGTCGCCTGGAACTGCCGGAGGCCACGACGCGGCGGCCCTCACCGCCTCGATGCAGGCCGTGGCCGCCACGGGCCCAGAAGGCGTCCGCCTGGCCCGTGCGGTCATCGGCGCGGTGGCCGACTACGTGCAAACCCGCCGATGACGGTTCCGGCGTGGTCGGAGGCTTTCACGACGCTGGGCCCCGTCGTGCCGCTGCCGCTGCCGGGGCCTGTCCGGGAGTGGGCCTGGGAGGGCGCCACCGGCGCGGGCGTCAAGGTGGCCGTCGTCGACTCCGGTGTGGACGGGAGCCATCCGCTGGTCGGCGGCGTGGACGGGTACGCCGCGCTGTCGCTGGACGCCGACAGCGAGGACGGCCTGCGCGTGGACGAGGGACCGCACGAGGACCTCGTCGGCCACGGTACGGCGTGCGCTGCGATCATCCGGTCGCTGGCCCCGGACGTCCGCATCTACAGCGTCCGGGTCCTGGGCTCGAACCTGAAGGGCCAGGGCTCGCTGTTCCTCGCCGGGATCGAGTGGGCGGTCGAGGCCGGCATGGACGTGGTCAACCTCAGCCTGTCGAGCAAGAGCCCTCGCTGGTTCGGGCCGTTGCACGAGGCAGCCGACCTCGCGTACTTCTCCAACACCCTGCTCGTGGCCGCGGCGAACAACTACCCCGGCCCGACGTACCCCTCGCAGTACGCGTCGGTGGTGTCGGTGGCTGCTCGGCAGGGCGACGACCCGCGGTCGCTGGCGTACAACCCGGACCCGCCGGTGGAGTTCGCGGCCCGCGGCATCGACGTCGAGGTCGCCTGGTTGGGCGGCGAGTCCATCGTGGCGACCGGCAACAGCTTCGCCGCCCCTCATGTGGCCGGCCTCGCGGCGCTCATCCGCTCCAAGCACCCCGGCCTGACGCCGTTCCAGGTCAAGTCGGTGATGCACGCCGCGGCGGAGAACGCGACGGACCACCGGCAGGGGGCTTCGGGGGCGCCGGGGGACATCCCGGTGTGATCGCAGGATGACGGTCGTTGTGTCATCCACCGGACAGACGGCACCGCCCAGTTCCGGCAGGGTCGACGTCCAGGGGTCAGCACCACACCACCATCACGAAGGAGCTCCACATGAGCGACCAGGACAACGTTCCCCTCGACGAGCAGGACGACGTCGAAGGGCACAAGCTGCGCGGCACGACGCTCAACCCCGAGGACGACTCCGAGGACGACGTCGAAGGGCACAAGCTTCGCGGCACGACGCTCAACCCCGAGGACGACCCGGAGGACGACGTCGAAGGGCACAGGCTGCGCGGGACGACCTGAGGGGCATCTCCGCCGGCCTCATGATTGAGCCTCGGACCCGGGACGACTTCGGTCGTCCCGGGTTCAGCGCGCGCGGCACGGCCGCCGGTGCTGCCCCATTACCGAACCGGCGCCGAGCACGCCGATCTGTGCTACACCTTCGCCATGGAGTGGCCCCTGCTGGCGCCCCTCACCCGTGACGAGCGCGCCGCGATCCTCGATGCTGCGCCGCGACGGTGCTTCGCCAAGGGTGAGGTGGTCTTCCACGAGGGCGACCCTGCGGACTCCCTGCACCTCGTCACCGTCGGCCACCTCGCCGTACGGGTGTCGACCCCCGACGGTGAGCGCGCGACTCTCAACGTGCTGGGTCCGGGCTCGCACGTCGGCGAGCTGGCCCTGCTCGGACCCCGCAGCTCGCACCAGCGCTCCGCCACCGTCGTGGCGCTGGATCCCGCCGAGACGCGGGTCCTCACGGCGTCGGCCTTCCACGAGCTGTGCGCCAGGCACCCGCGCGTGCAGGGACTGCTCGCCGACCTCCTGGCGGCGCGCATCCGGGAGCTGAGCAACCGGCTGCTCGAGGCGATGTACCTCGGGCTCGATCGCCGGCTCTACCGCGGACTCCTGGAGCTGGCTGAGCTCTACCGCACGCCGGGCCTCGGCGGGCCCCCCGTGATCCCGTTGACCCAGGAGCAGCTCGCCGACCTCGTCGGCGGCACCCGACCGACCGTCAACCAGATCCTGCAGCGGCTGGTGGAGCAGCAGGTGATCTCGCTGGGCCGCGGCAAGGTCGTCGTGCTGCAGCCGGACGCACTGCGGCGCAAGGCCGGACTGCGATGAGGAGCGACCGCCCATGAGCCCTGCCCCGAGCCTGCTGCGAAGTCTGCAGAGCCGCGACTTCGCGCTGGTGATGGGCGCGTTCGCCACTTCCGCGATCGGCTCATGGGCCTACAACGTGGCGCTGGCGGTCTGGCTCCTCGACACCACGGGCGAGCCTGGATGGGTGGCGGCGGCCACGGTGGGCCGTTTCGTGCCCGCGCTGGTGATGAGCGCCTACGGCGGGGTGATCGCCGAGCGCTTCGAGCGCGTGCGGCTGATGTCGACCCTCGACGCCACCCTCTTCCTCATCATGGTGCTGCTCGCTGTGGAGCTGGCACTGGGCGCGCACCCTGCCGTGGTGGTGGCGACCGCGGCGTTGTCGTCCACGTCGGGGTCGGTGTACGAGCCGGCCGCCGCGGCGATGACACCCCAGCTCGTTCCGGAGCGTGACCTCGGCTCGGCCAATGCGTTGCGCAACACGATCGACAACATCTGCGTGATCGCAGGGCCGGCGCTCGGCGCCATGGTGCTGCTGTTCGCCGAGCCTTGGGTCGCGATCGTGATCAACGCGCTGACCTTCCTGGTCTCCGCGCTGCTGCTGTCCCGGGTACGGACCCGGAGCACCCCGGTCGACGTCACCGACGGCGGACAGGCGGGGCCGTTGCGGCAGATGCTCGTCGGCATCACCACGATCACCTCATCGCCCGGGACGGCGACGTTGGTCGCCTTCAGCGTGATCGCGACGTTCGTGTTCGGCGTCGACACGGTGCTCTTCGTGGTGCTCTCCGACGAGGTGCTGGGCACCGGCGCCGAGGGCTACGGCTACCTGCTCGCCGGCCTGGGAGCCGGTGGGGTGGCGGCCGCGGTGGTCGTGCCCCGCCTCGAGCGGCTCCCGCGGCTGGGCACGGTGATCCTGCTCGGGATCGCCGGCTACTGCGTGCCGACGTTGCTCTTCCTCGTCGTCGACGACCCGGTGGTCGCCTTCGTCGTGCAGTGCGTCCGCGGGGCCAGCACCCTGGTGGTCGACGTCCTCGCCGTGACGGCGCTGCAGCGCTCGGTGCCGTCGGAGCGGCTGGGGCGGGTGTTCGGCGCCTTCGACAGCCTTCTCCTCATTGCGATCCTGGCGGGGTCGACGGCGGTGCCGATCGGGCTCGCCACGCTCGGGCTGACCGGGGTGCTCTGGGTGGTGAGCCTCGGGATCCCGGTGCTGTGCCTGTTGGGGCTGCCTTGGTTGCGCCAGATGGACCGGGACGCGGTGGAGCGACGCGCGCTGCTGGCGCCGAAGGTCGACCTCCTGACCCGGTGTGACCTCTTCGCGTCCGTGCGGGAAGGTGCGTTGGAGCAGCTCGCGGGGACCGCGGACTTCGTCGACACCCCGCCGGGAGCCGCTGTGGTGCGGCAGGGTGATCCGGCGGACGCGTTCTTCGTCATCGAGTCCGGTGCGTACGCCGTGTCGGCGCTCGACGGGGCCGGGACACGCGTCGAGCTGGACGACATGACCGCGGGCGCCTACTTCGGGGAGATCGGGCTCATCGAGGCGATCCCCCGCACCGCCACGGTCACCGCGCGCACGACCGGGCGGGTGCTGAAGGTGGACGGCGACGCGTTCGTCGATGCCTTGACCCAGGACGCACCCTCACCGGCGCTCCTGGATGGCGCGTCCTTCCGGCTCGGCCGCACGCACCCCGCGCGTGCGCTCACCCGGTCGGCCCTGGGCTCACCCGGGCAGCCGGGGGTCCGCCCGCAGTGAGCTCCCAGGCCGACCCGCCCTACATGTCGGGCGGGTCGGCCAGACATGAGGGGCGGGTCGGCTGTGACTGCGGCTCAGGCAGACGGCGAGGCCGCTGGACGGGGCTCGAGGCGCTCTCCCGAAGCGGGAGCCACGCCGAGGAGGACTTTCTCCCCGGAGAGGATCGCTCGCGCTCGAGCGCTGTCACGCCCGGCGCCGACCTCGTCGAAGACGACCTGAGCCTCGGCGACCAGCGACCGCCCGTCCTCGGGTGCCGAGCCGAGAAGCCACTCCCCGAGCTCGAGCCGGGTCCGCGCCTGCCAGTAGGACATCCCCAGCGGGACGAACTGGTCGAGGGCGCTGCGCAGCAGGCGCTCGACCTGGTCCGACTCCTCGGGCGTCTGCATGGCCATGAGAGCGCGGCTCCGCGCCAGCTGGGCGCGGAGGTACGGCGAGGGGTGGCCGGGAGGCGCCGAGCCGACGACCTCAAGCAGCTCGGAGGCGCCCGTGAGGTCACCACTCCGCAGGGCGGCTTCGACCGCGAGCGGCCACACCTGGCGGAGGACGGGGTGCAGAAGCCCCTGGAAGTCGACGAGGCTCGCGACCACGGCTCTCAGCTCGGCGACCACGGGAGCCGTGGGACTCGACAGCCCCGTCAGCGCCACGGCGGCTCGAAGCGTGGCCTTGGTCTGCACGTCGTCCACGTCCTCCTCCAATGGCAGAGCACCCTGTGAGCGGCCGTCGCCCTCCTCACCGGACAGGGCGCACAGCAGCGCCGAGGCGAACCGGAGCATCGCCTGGACGAACAGGTCGTCGCTCTCCTGCCCCATCGCCTGGCTCATCGTGCGGCGGGCATCTCTCCAGCGGCCCGCGTCGACGTGCAGCAGTGTCTGGAGCGACATCCCGTAGAGCTCACCGGATCGGTCGCCGATGTGTCGGCTGACCTCGACGGCCTGCGCCATGGTCGACTCGGCGACGGGGATGTCCCGGACGTAGTCGAGCTCGGCGAGGTTGCCGGCCACCGATGACGACGGCAGCGCCCCCGGGTGCTGGGTCGCGGCTCCTTCGGCGAGCTCAAGCATCGCCCTGGCCTCGGCCAGCCTTCCCTGACTCTGCAGCATGATGGCCTTGAGCGTGCCCCCCCGAGCGAAGGCCTCGTGGGCGTTCCACGCCGATGCCAGGGTCAGCGCCCGCTCGGTATGCCACGTCGCCGGCTCGCTCTGGCCGGTGTAGTAGTACGCGATGGCGAGGATGGAGTGGAGACGGGCGACCTCCACCGGGTCGGCGGCTACCTCCAGCGTGTTCAGTGCCGCCAGCATCCGGGGAATGGCCTCGCTGTCCCGCCCCTGCAGCCCGAGCACGGTCCCGCATCGGCCGTCGAGGCGGGCCTCCTGCGCGGTGCTGGCCCCCGATGCGCGCAGCTCGGTGAGCGCGGCCTCGTAGTGAATGAGCGCCTGCGCTGTCCGGCCGGCCAGGTAGGCCATGTCCCCGGCCTTCTCGAGCCACCCCGCCCGCTCGTCGCCCCCGTGACCGACCTCTGCGGCGGCCAGGTACTGCCGCTCGGCGGCATCCGGTGCCCCGACCTCAGCGGCCCGGCGACCGGCCCTCTCGAGTGCGTGCAGCGTCTGCGCCACCAGCTTGGGGTTCGGCTCGTCCCCGGCGTCAGCCTCAAGCGCGTCGAGGTAGTGCGCGGCGATCACCTCGGACACCTCCTCCCCCTCGTTGGGAAAGGCTTCGGCGAGGTGACGGGCGACGGCGAGATGCCGCTCCCGACGCTCCCTCCTGGTCAGGAGGTCGTGGGCCACCGACCGCAGCATCGTCTGGGTGAACGCGTACTGACCGCGCTCCGGGGAGAGTGGATCGTCCCGCACGGTCAGGATCTCTCTGCGCACCAGGACCCCCAGCATGGTCTCGACCGACTCGTCGTCGGCGTCGGTCACGGCCTCGACCGCCCGGCGTGGAAAGCTGCTGCCCAGCACAGCGAGCCCCTTGACCAATTCCCTCTGTTCGGGCGCCAGTGCATCCAGCCGGGCGGCGAGCAGGCTGTTGAGGCTTTGCGGCGTGGCCAGGTCACCGACATCCCCGACCAGCCGGTAGACACCTTCGAAGGGCATCACGACATCGGTGTCGATGAGGGACCGGATGGTCTCGACGGCGTACAGCGGGATCCCTTCTGCCCGGTCGCCGATCCGCGAGCTCACAGAAGCCGGCATGCCGGGGACCAGCTCCGTCAGGAGCTCCCCCATCAGCTCGGGCGACAAGGGGTCGAGGTGGATGCTGGTCGCGTTGCGACGGTCGGCCAGCCACCCGGGGCGCCGGTCGTAGAGCTCCGGGCGCGTCAGGGCGAGGACGAAGATGGGCGACCCTGCGGACCAGTCCAGCAGCGTCTCCAGGAAGTCGAGGAAGCTGTCGTCGGCCCAGTGCAGGTCCTCGACGACGAGCACGACCGGGCCCGTCCCGGCCATCCGCTGGAAGAGGAGTCGCCAGCCCGCGAAGAGCTCGGGGCGGGGCATCCCCGCGTCGTGGGTGCCCAGCAGGACACCCAGCCGCTGCTCGACGTACTCTCGCTCGGCCGGCTCGGGGACCCAGGCCACGATCCCCTCCGCCAGCTTCGCGGCCGCCGACTCCGCCGGCTCCTCCTCGGTGATGCCGAACCGTTGCCTGACCATCTCGGCCAGTGCCCAGAACGCCACTCCGCTGCCGTAGCTGAGACAGCGACCGCGGTGCCACCACACCTGGGTCGGCAGCCCGTCGACGTACTTCTCGAACTCCCACGCCAGCCGTGACTTTCCCACCCCGGCGACCCCGGAGAGCAGCACCAGCTTCGCGCGACCGCCCTCGGCCGTGGCGTGCAACAGTTCCTTCGCCATGGTCAGCTCTCGACTCCGGCCGACCATCGACGCCTCGAGGCCGTCCACCCGCTGGTTGCCCGCCAGCCCCGCGACAACTCGAAGCGCCTGCCACAGCTCCAGGGGCACGGTCTTCCCCTTCACCGCATGCCGGCCGGCCGGCTGGTAGGCCACCGCTGCATCTGAGGTCCGCTTGGTGGTGGCGTCGACCAGGATGCAGCCTGGTTCCGCCAAGGCCTGCACCCGCGCGGCGGTGTTCACTCGGTCGCCGGCGACGAGCCCCTCACTTGCCTTCTCCCAGGAGGCGACCTCGCCCGTCACGACGCCGGCGCGTGCACCAAGGCCGACCACGCCTCGATCTGTGCCGTACTGACCCACGGCGGCAACCACCTCCAGGGCGGTACGGACCGCACGCTCGGCGTCGTCCTCCCGCGCCACCGGCGCTCCCCAGACCGCGACGACGGCGTCACCGATGAACTTCTCCACGACTCCCCCGTGCCGGTCGATGACCCTGCGGCACAGGTCGTAGTAGTCGGACAGGAGCTCCCGCACCTGCTCGGGGTCCTTGCTCTCGGCCCAGGCCGTGGAGCCCACCAGGTCCACGAAGAGCACCGAGACCCATCGGAGCTCGGACCGCCTCTCGGGGGGAGGAGCCGGCGCAGACTCCGGCTGGCGGACTGCCCCCTCGAGTGCCGCCCCGCAGCCACCGCAGAACCTCTGCGCGTCGTCGGCCGGCCGGGCACCACACTGGGCGCAGGCACGACCGAGGGCCACGCCGCACCCACCGCAGAACTTGTGCCCCGCGGGATTGCCGAAACCGCAGGTCGTGCACGCGGAGCCATCCACGACGACCATGATCCGAGCCACAGCACCCGGCGTCTACAGCGGCTGCCGATCCGGAGGCTGGGCGAGGGGGTCGGCGCCGCCGTACCGGCGGTCGCGGCGGGCGTAGGCGTCCACCGCCCGCCAGAGGTCGCGCCGGTCGACGTCGGGCCAGAGCACGTCGGTGAACACCAGCTCGGAGTACGCCGCCTGCCACAGCATGAAGTTCGACAGCCGCTGCTCCCCCGAGGTCCGCCACACCATGTCGGCGTCGGCGAGCTCGGGGACGTAGAGGTACCGGGCGAAGGTCCGCTCGTCGACGCGCTCGGGGTTCACCCGGCCGGCAGCCACGTCCCGGGCCAGCGCCCGGGCGGCGTCGGCGACCTCCGCGCGGCCACCGTAGTTGACGCACATGGTCAAGGTGAGCACGTCGTTGTCGCGGGTCATCTCCTCGGCGACCCGCAGCTCGTTGATCACCGATCGCCACAGCCGCGGCGCCCGACCGGCCCACCGGACCCGGACGCCGAGCTCGTGCATCTCGTCGCGCCGCCGGCGGATGACGTCGCGGTTGAACCCCATGAGGAAGCGCACCTCCTCCGGCGACCGCGACCAGTTCTCGGTCGAGAAGGCGTACGCCGAGACCGCCCTGACCCCGATCTCGATGGCTCCCTCGACCACCTCGAACAAGGCGTGCTCACCTTGCTGGTGCCCGGCCGTCCGGGGCAGTCCGCGCTTCTTGGCCCACCGGCCGTTGCCGTCCATGACCACCGCGACGTGCCGTGGCACCAGGTCGGGAGGCACCACCGGTGGCCGAGCTCCCGACGGGTGGGGCGTCGGAGGTCGCACCGGACCGCGGGAGGGACCGGCCGGCGCCGACCGCCGCGACCGGCGTCTCCGCGGCGCAGCGTCCGGTGCCATGCAGTCTCCCCCCTCCGCGCGTCCGCCGGGACGCATCCCGCCATCGGTCCCGAGCGGCCGGACCAATCTAGACTCAGACCCCGATCGCACTCCGAAGGAGGGGACGAGCCGTGCACACCACCCAGATCGAGCAGCAGCTGACCATCCTGCTTCGCCGAGTTCAGCGCATCCATTTCAGCACTGCGTCCGGTGAGATCGAGGTGGACCGCTCCGCCTACGGCATCATGTGCCGGCTCGTCGACGAGGGACCCCAGCGGCTCGGCGCCGTTGCTCACGCGTTCGGCCTCGACCCCTCGACGATCACGCGGCAGGTGCAGGCGCTGGAGCAGGCAGGCTGGGTGCACCGGGAGTCCGACCCCTCCGACCGGCGAGCCTCGCTCCTCGACCTCACGCCGGACGGGAGACAGGTGCTGCTCGAGACCCGCGACCGTCGACGGCAGTGGCTCCACGCGGCGCTCGCCGACTGGTCGGCCGAGGACCACGAGGAGTTCGGCCGGCTGCTGGAGAAGTTCAACCTGTCGATCGACAAGATCGTGCAGGCCCTCGCGGACCAGCCGAGCCCGCCGCCCGCCTGACAGCGCGGCACTCCCCCAAGCGAGCCCGGTCAGCGCTGCAGGTGGCTCAGCGACTTCAAGCCGCGTTCGAGGTGCCACGCCAGGTACGCCGCCACGAGCGTGCTCGCCTCCCGCAGGTGCCGGTCGTCGGCCGCGAGCACGACGTCCCACTCGCCCGACAGCAGCGCTGCGAGGACCGCGACGGTGTCGCCAGCCGGCCGCGCCGAGCCCGGCATCCGGCACTCGGCGCACAGCATCCCGCCGGCCGACGGGTTGAAGGCGACGTGCGGCCCCTCCACCCCGCAGCGGGCGCAGGCGTCGAACGAGGGTGCGTAACCGGCGACCGCGAGCGACCGCAGCAGGAAGGCGTCGAGCACCTGCGCCGGCGGCCGGCCCGTCTCGCAGATCGCGCGGAGGGCGCCGACGACGAGGAGGTACTGCTGCAGGGCCGGCTCCTTCTCCTCCATCACCAGCCGCTCCGCGGTCTCCAGCATGACGGTGCCCGCGGTGTAGGCCGAGTAGTCCGACCCCATGCGCGAGGCGTAGGGCCGCAGGGTCTCGGCCTGCGTGACCACGTCGAGCGAGCGGCCCTCGGCCAGCTGGAGGTCCACGTGGCTGAACGGCTCGAGCCTGGCCCCGAACCGGGAGGACGTCCGGCGTACCCCCTTGGCCACGGCGCGCACCCGGCCGTGCGAGCGGGTCAGCAGCGTGATGATCCGGTCGGCCTCGCCCAGCTTCTGGGTGCGAAGCACGACGGCCTCGTCACGGTAGGTGGGCACCGCACCATTCTGCCCCCGTCACCGTCGAGGACAGCGATGCCCGGCCGTTCCGATGGCCGGCCGCTGGCACAGAAAACCTGTCGGCGCCGAGGCCCGTGTGCGGTAGGAAGCAGGCATGAAGTCCCCCTCGCCCCGTCGGGATGACGGCGCCACCCTGCTGGCCGACCTCGAGGCCTACTACGACGAGGTGCCACGCGCCTTCGCGACAGCGGAGGACATCGGAGGACTGACCCTGTTCGTGCGCCGTGACCCCGAGGGCTGGCCCTACTACGCGCGCCCACGGCTGGGCAGTGGCGGCGCGGTCAGCCGCGACGATGTCGACCGGGTGCGGTCCCGGCAGCGTGAGGAAGGCGCACCCGAGAGCTTCGAGTGGGTCGAGGAGATCAGCCCCGCCCTCGGGCCGGCGCTGCGCGAGGCCGGCCTGGAGGTGGAGCGCCACCCGCTCATGGTGCTGGCCGAGCCACTGGCGGCGGAGGTGCCGCATGGCGTGCGGATCGCCGTGCTGTCGGAGTCGGACCCCGACCACGTCCTCGGAGGCACGACCGCTGCGGTGTCGGCCGCCTTCGCCGAGGTCGACGCGGTGGAGGCGATCGACCGGGCGGAGCGGGTAGGAGCGATCCGCGGACGGCTCTCGGAAGGCCGGTTGCGGCTGGTCGGGGCGTTCGCCGAGGACGCCGACGACCGCGCCGACGGCCTCGCCGACGAGGAACAGTCGGTGCGGGCTGTGGGTGGTGGCTCGCACGGTCCTCGTGGCCTCGTGAGCGAGCTCACCGGCATCGCGGTGCTCCCGCGCTGGCGGGGCCGTGGTGTCGGGGCAGCGGTCACGGCCGCCCTCGTCGACGACGCACGCGCCCGAGGCGTGCGCACGGTCTTCCTCTCCGCCGGGTCCCAGCGGGTGGCCGACCTGTACGCACGGGTGGGGTTCGTCCGCGTGGGCACCGCCTGCACCGCCGAGCCCGCGCGATGACCGGTCCCGCAGGCGGGCCGGTGACCATCGAGGTGGTCACTCCCGACGACTGGCTGCTGTGGCGCTCGCTGCGCCGGCGGGCGCTGAGCCACGACGCCGACGCCTTCGGCTCGACGCTGGAGGCGGAGGCGGCGTACGACGAGGCGACGTGGCGGGCCAGGGTCGGCCGGGGCCGCATGGTCGTGGCGTACCTGGACGAGCAGCCGGTCGGCATGGCCGGCACGATGGAGCCCGAGCCAGGGGTGCACCAGGTGGTGTCGATGTGGGTCGCCCCGGAGGCGCGGGGGCAGGGCGTCGGCTCCCTCGTCCTCGACGACGTGGTCGCCGCGGCGAAGGCCGTCGGTGCCCGGGTCCGACTGCACGTCGCCGAGGGCAACCCGGCGCGCCGGCTCTATGAACGGGCCGGGTTCGTCGACACCGGCAGCCGCGAGCCGATCCGGGCCGGGTCGGCGTCGCTGAAGGTGCTGATGGAGCTTCCGTGAGGTCGCGCGGGGCCGGACCGGGGCAGCCGCACTCGGAAGGTCGTGCCGTGCCCCACCTGGGACTCGACCTGGATGCTGCCGCCGTGGGCCTCCGCGATGGACTTGGTGATCGCCAGGCCGAGGCCGATGCCCTGGATCGCCAGGGTCTCGGCGTCCCGGGTCCGGAAGAACCGGCTGAACAGCCGGCTCTGGTCCGCCGGTGAGATGCCGATGCCGGTGTCGGTGACCTCCAGGAAGGCGTCCTGCCCGTCGGCCTCGAGCCGCACGGTGACCACACCGCCGGACGGCGTGTACTTGATCGCGTTGCTGACCAGGTTGTCGACCAGCTGCCGGATCCGCACCGGGTCGGCCTGCGTCAGGACGCCCGAGGGCAGGCTGCGCGACACCCGGACGCCGATGTCGGAGGCCCTGGGAGCCAGGTCGGCCAGCGCCGTCTCGACGAGCTCGGAGAGGTCGGTGCGCTGCACCTCCAGCGACATGTGGCCCTCCGCCGCCTGCGCGGTGAAGAGCAGGTCGCTGACCAGCCGCAGGAGCCGCTCGGAGTTGCGCTTGACGATGTCGAGGTTCTGCCGGACGTCGGGGGTGATGGCGTCGCGCTCGTCGAGCACCAGGTCGAGGAAGCCCATGATCGCGGTCAACGGCGTGCGCAGCTCGTGCGAGACGGTGGCGACGAACTCGTCCTTGACCTTCAGCGCGAACATCAGCTCGGTGATGTCGGTGTAGACCAGGACGGCGCCGCCGAAAGTGCCGCCGGCGTCGACGACCGGGCCTGCCGAGACCGACAGCGCACGTTGTGCCGCATGCTCCTCCCCCACCCAGACGACGTAGTCGGTGAACGTCTCACCGTTCGTGGCCCGCTGGGTCGGCGTGTCCTGCGGCGCGAGCCGGGTGACCCGGTCGGCGGCGAAGATGGAGCCGACCTGGCCCGCGTGACCCTCGTGCCCCTGGGGGAAGGCGAGCGCCAGGAAGTCCGCATGGCGGGGGTTCGTGAACGTGAAGGAGCCGTCCTTGTCGATGGCCGCCAGCCCGACGTCGACGGTCGTGACGATCGCGTCGTTGAGCGCCCGGTTGGCGTTGACCTCCTCGAGCGCCTCCTCGAGCCGTCGCCCCTGCGCCTCGAGCTCCGCGTTCTGCTGCATCCACACCTGAGAGGCGCCCGCGACGGTGAGCGAGCACATCCCCACCACCAGGAGGACGAGGACAGCGTGGGAGCTCGACGACGGACCGGTGCCGAAGTAGGCGAGCGAAGGCAGCGAGACGAGGAGGGCGGTGCCGACCACGGTCAGCCCGACACCGCGGAGGTGATGGTCTGCGCCCAGCCACATGCCAACGAGCACGACGACGAGCACGAGGCCGTTGCCTCCGGGGACCAGGCCCATCAGCCCGAGGCCGGCCATGTCCACCAGCAGCAGCGCCGTTCCGAGCCGTGCCCCGGGCACCGAGTGCCCGGCGCCGCGGGCGCGCAGCCGCCACCGCGGTGAGGTGAGCGCCGCTACCACCGTCGCCGCGAGCAGGAGAAGCAGCCCGAGCGCCTCGTAGGGCCTCAGCCGGGGAGCATCCCCCAGCGCGAGCCTGACCAGGAGGTCCAGCGTCACCGGGACCAGCAGCAGCGCCTGACGGATCAGGGGCGCGCTGACCGCGGCGAGCGCCCTTCGGACCCCCGCCGACTCCATGGGTGCCTGCCTCATCTCATGCCTTCACGCCGGAGGTCGTCACCGATTACCTGGGTAGCCTCCCAGAACGCTCGCGCCCCCGTGGGTCTTTGCCTGAGTCCGGGCAGGTCAGCCCCGGTTGACGGCGGACACCACGGCCTTGAGCGAGGCAGTGACGATGTTCGGGTCCAGCCCGACCCCCCACAGCACCTGGTCGCCCACGGCGCACTCCACGTACGCCGCGGCCATCGCGTCGCCACCGGAGGACAGGGCATGCTCGGCGTAGTCGAGCACCCGTACGTCGTACCCGAGCCCGTTGATCGCCTCCACGAACGCCGCGATGGGCCCGTTGCCGGTCCCCTGCAGGATCTGCGGCTCCCCCTCGACGTAGACGTTGACGGTGAGCTGGTCCTTCTCGCCGGCCGCCGACGAGGTGTGCACCGAGTTGAGCCGCAGCGGGCTCTCCCGCTCGAGGTAGGTCGCCTCGAAGTAGCGCCACATCGCCTCGGGCGACACCTCGCCGCCACCGGCGTCGGTGTGCTCCTGCACGACACGGGAGAACTCGATCTGGAGCCGCCGCGGCAGGTCGAGCTTGTGGTCGGCCTTCATG
>CADCUI010000014.1 GCA_902805845.1 uncultured Nocardioidaceae bacterium | reverse complement strand
ACCGGCCGGAGGCGATGGTGGTGGCCGTGGCCGGCAACGTCGACCACACCGACGTCGTCCGACAGGTCCGCAGGGCCTTCGCCGGCTCGGCGTTCCTCGACGACAGGTCGGCGCGGCCGCGACCCCCGCGACGGAGTGCCCGCTCCCGGCGACTCGTCCCCGGGCGGGTGCATGCCGACCGCCCGTTCGAGCAGGTGAACCTGCTCCTGGGGGTCAACGGGCTGACGCGCACCGACGAGCGGCGCTATGCGCTGGGGGTGCTGAACGCCGCCTTCGGTGGCGGTCCGTCGTCGCGGCTCTTCCAGGAGATCCGTGAGCGGCGCGGCCTGGCCTACTCGGTCTACTCGTTCCCGGTGCACTACGCGGACGCCGGCGCCTTCTGCATCGGCGCGGGCTGCCTCCCCGGCAAGGTCGACGACCTCCTCTCCGGAGTCCGGGCCGAGCTCGTCAAGATCGCCGACGACGGCATCACCGACGAGGAGCTCCGGCGCGGGCAGGGGCAGCTGCGCGGCGGTCTCGTGCTCGGGCTCGAGGACCCGGCGTCGCGGATGTCGCGGATCGCCAAGGCGGAGCTGCTGTACGACGAGCTGCTCGGCATCGAGGAGGTCATCCGCCGGATCGACGCGGTCACCCTCGACGACGTACGAGCGCTGGCGCGCGGCCTCCTCCGGCAGCCCGAGACGCTCGCGGTCGTCGGCCCCGGACGGTCGTCGGCCCCCGCCTGACCTCCGTCTCGGGACACCTCCCTGGTCCCGCAGGTGATGTGCGGTGGTGGGTCAGACGCCGATCATCTCGACCGCGAGGGTGTACCGCCGCGCTTCGTCCTCCACGTCGACGTCGCCCAGGCAGCAGGCTACGGCCTGGTGCGTCGTGGCCATCCGGAAGAACAAGGCACGGGCGACGGCGGCAACCGACACCCCTGCCTGATCCAGCAGGGATGCCGGGGCGCCGTGCCAGCAGAGCGCGTCGGCGACGACGACGCCTTCGGCGTACTCCGGCGGGCGCCAGAGCGGTGAGATGTCGATGACCGCGGGGGGCAGCGTGGGGCTGAACAGGACGTTGCCCGTCAGGTCCGCGTGAACGACCTGGGGTGACCCCAGCGGCTCCAGCGCACGTTGCAGCCGTCGGCCGAGGTCGGCGAGGTCGGGACGGAGCTGGAGGACCTGCTCGCCCCACGCGGCTCGGTCGGCCACGGCCCACCGGTCATCGCGAGCCTCCAGGCAGTCCGGTCGGTCCAGGTGGGCAACCGCCCGGTGGAAAGCGCGTCCGGCTTCGACGACGGGGAGCCAGGTCGACGATGTCGAGATCGAGTGGTCGGGCTCGGTGCCCTCGAGCCTCCGGGCCGCCGTCCACCCCTTCCAGGACCAGGTGCCGTGGAGGGTGCGGACCGGCAGCGCGAGACGGAACCCGTCGGCCACCACGTCGGCCAGCGCCTCGGCCAGCCACTCGTGAACCGGCCCGCCGCCCGGCTTGAGGACGAGCTCCCCGGCGAGCCACGAGCTCCCCTGACCACCGGCCAGGGGCCGGGCCGGCCCTTCGACACCGAAGGCGCGGAGCACGGTCTCCGGCGGTTGATCAGGCACAGGTGCACCGTAGGTCGCCGGCCACGGGCACCGTGAACACCCTCTGGTTTCAGAGTCGAGCGGCGAGCCACTCGGGGCTCAGCCCGGGAGCTGCCATCTCCCGTGCCGTCACGGATCCCCCGGCCACCACGGCGCCTGCTCGCAGCGCGGTCGGCCAGTCCCAGCCGAGCGCGTGACCGTAGGCGGTGCCCACCGAGAAGCCGTCCCCGGCGCCGTTGGTGTCGACGACCGGTCCGGCGTCGTACGCCGGGACGAACAGCGGCTCTGTGTCGGGGAAGAACGCCGTCGCTCCCCGGCCCCCATGGGTGACCACGACCAGCTCCTTGTGCGGTGCCAGCGCGCTGGCCACGGCCAGCGGGTCGTCGAGCCTCACGTCGGACAGGAAGAGGAACCGGCCGCCGTCCACGAACGGTCGGTGCAGCTCACTGTCCCCGCCGTCCCAGTCGTGGAGGTCCACCCACACCGGGACACCGGCGTCCGCCAGCAGCGGGAGGACGCGACGGGAGTACTCGGTCAGGCTGACGAAGACCAGGTCTGCTCCGGTGGTGAGCTCGAACAGCTCCCTCGCCGGGACCTCGGGGTCGGCGGTCGAGCGGTTCAGAAAGACGCTGAGGCGGTCGCCGCGAGCGTCGACCAGGTTGAGGTGCCGTTCGGTGCCTCCCGGGTCAGGCCAGGCCGTCAGGTGGACGCCCGCGTCCACCAGCCTGGCTGCCACGCTGCGGCCGTCGTCGTCCTCGCCGAGCAGCGCGTGCAACCGGGTCTCGAGCCCCAGCCGCGTGAGGTGCAGCGCCTTCCCGGCGCCGGTGCCACCCACGCCGGAGCGGTACGCCAGCGCGTGCAACGTCGTGAGGTCGGTCGGCAGTCGGGGCACGTCCACGATGAGGTTCCAGGCCACGCCGCCGATGACTGCCGCGGACATGGGTGGCGGGGGAGCGGACCCCGCACTCATGCGACAACGGCGGTGCGGTGGCTCGTCATCGCCTCAGCCTAGGCTCCGCTGCCGAGGGAGGGGCGTGCGTCGATAGGTTGGGCCGGTGACCACAGCGCGCAGGGTCGGAGTGCTCGGAGCCCGGGGCAAGGTCGGGTCCGAGGTCTGCAAGGCCGTCGCGGCCGCGGACGGGCTCGAGCTGGTGGCCGAGGTCGACGCCGACGACGCCATCGACGAGCTCGTCACCAGCCGCGTCGAGGCGGTCGTCGACTTCACCCATCCCGACGTCGTGATGGACAACCTGCAGTTCTGCGTCGACCACGGCATCCACGCGGTCGTGGGCACGACCGGGTTCGACGACGCCAGGCTCGACCGGCTGCGGACCTGGCTCGAGGCATCACCGCGGACGGGGGTGCTGGTGGCGCCCAACTTCTCCCTCGGCGCGACCCTCATGATGCGCTTCGCCGCCGAGGCCGCCCGCTTCTTCGAGTCCGTCGAGATCGTCGAGCTCCACCACCCGGACAAGGCGGACGCGCCCAGCGGCACCGCCCGGCGCACGGCTCAGCTCCTGGCCGGGGCGCGGCGTGCGGCCGGCAGCCCACCGGTCCCCGACGCCACGACCAGCCAGCTCGAGGGGGCCCGGGGGGCCGACGTCGAGGGGATCCGGGTCCACGGCCTCCGGATCCGCGGGCTGGTCGCGCACCAGGAGGTCATCCTCGGCGGCCCGGGAGAGACGCTCACGATCCGTCACGACTCGATGGACCGCGCCAGCTTCACCCCCGGCGTGCTGCTGGCCCTCCGCGAGATCGCCGACCGCCCCGGCCTGACCGTCGGGCTCGAGAGCTTCCTGCCCGCGCACTGAAGGGAGAGGCGACCCGGCGCCCCCCTCAGAGCAACCGCACCAGCGCGGCCGCCGCGGCCGCCACGGCCACCACCACGAGGAAGGGCGCACGCAGCAGGAGGGCCACCACCGCGGCCATGAGCCCGACGAGCCGCGCGTCCACCTCCAAGGCGTTGCCAGAGGCGAGGACCTGCACCGCGATCAGTGCCGAGAGCAGGGCCACCGGAAGGAGGTCGGCGACGCGCTGGACGCTCGGACGGTCCAGGAGGCGGGCCGGCAGCGACAGGCCGATCAGCTTCAGGGCGTAGCAACCGACGCCCCCGACAAGGATGGCCACCCAGATCACCGCGTCGCGCCTCCGGCGACCAGCGCGACCGCGGCCGCGGCGAGCACCGGGAACCCGATCGGGGTGAAGGGCACCAGGGCCAACGCGACCACGGCGCTCACCACCCCCACACCCCGGCTGATGCCGTCGCGCAGGCGCGGCCACAGCAGGGCCAGGAAGGCGCCGCCGACCGCCGCGTCGAGTCCGAAGGTGCGGAGGTCGCCGAGCGACTCGCCGGCGACGGCACCGACGAGCGTGGCCAGGTTCCACAGCACGAAGACGGACCCACCTGCGCTGAGAAAGCCTGTCCGCGCGTCGGTCGCGGTCGGCTGGTTCACCGACATCGCGGTCGACTCGTCGATGACCAGGTGCGCTGCTGCCGCGCGCCGCCAGCCCGACCAGCCCAGCAGCGGGCCGAGGCGGACGCCGTAGAAGCTGTTGCGGACCCCCAGCAGGAGCGCCGTCATGGTGCCCGACATCGGGTTGCCCCCGGAAGCCACCACCCCGACGAGGGCGAACTGGGAGGCGCCGGTGAACATCAGCAGCGACGTCGCGCAGGCCTGCCAGACGCTGAGCCCGGCAGCGACAGCGATGGCACCGAAGGAGATCCCGTAGGCGCCGGTCGCGACGCCCACCGCCACACCGTCCCGGACGATGGCTCTGCGCCGGGCCTCGGGCTGGTCGGTCACGCGGGGTCGATGACCGAGAGTCGCTCGAGCAGGAACAGGAACGCCGCGGCGAAGTCGTTGGTGGAGGTCTCCTCGCGCACGCGCCTCCAGTCCACCTGCTCGCGCAGCGCCCGAGCCACCGGGAGGTGGCGGCTGAAGTCGCAGCGGTGCTCGTCGATGGCGGTCAGCTTCTGGACCAGCAGCCGGGTGGCCGACAGCACCGGCATCTCCACCGACAGCACCTCGATGGCGTCGGCGTCCTCGACGACCGACCGGGTCGCGGCCGCGCCGGCGTCACGGTGGATCACGTCGACCATCGCGTCGTCGGTGTAGACCTTGAAGAGCCAGTCCTCGGGCGGTTGGACGACGTGCAGGCCGGACGTGACGAGGTGCTCGGCGGCCGCCGCGGCGTCGTCTCGCGCGACCAGGAAGTCCACGTCGTGGTCCGGCTCGGGGCCACCCCGGGCCCACACCGCGTAGCCGCCGATGAGCGCGAACGGGAGGCCGCTCTCCTTGAGGGTGACGGCGACACGCTTGAGTGCCTCACGCATGCACTCCTGCTCCGTGTCGGGCATGGGGCAGGACTACCCAGCGCGACACCTGGCTAACAGGGCCGGGACGCGCGCGACTAGGTCCGGGGCGGCGCGGGAAGGTGGATGCCATGCGGTTCGCGACGTTCAACATCCTCCACGGCCGTTCGCCGGTCGACGACCGCGTCGACGTCGGCCGGTTCGCGGAGGCGGTCAAGGAGCTCGACGCGGACGTGCTCGCCCTCCAGGAGGTGGACCGCAACCAGCCCCGTTCGGGCCACGCCGACCTGACAGCGGTGGCGGCGGAGGCGATGGGCGCGGTCGACCACCGCTTCGTCGCCGCCCTCGCCGGCACCCCCGGCGCCACCTGGATCGCGGCGACCGGCGAGGAGCAGCCCGACGCCGCCGCCTACGGGATCGCGCTGCTCAGCCGGTGGCCGGTGGGCTCGTGGCAGGTGGTGCGGCTCGGGAAGCCGCCCGCTCCGGTGCCGATGCGGTTCCACGGCAGCCGTCGCCCCCAGCTCGTCCGGGACGAGCCACGGGTCGCCGTGGTGGCGACGGTCCCCACCCCGAGCGGCGGTCCGGTGACCGTGGCGAACGCCCACCTGTCGTTCGTCGGCTGGTGGGGCGGGGTGCAGCTGCGCCGGCTGCTGCGCGCCCTCGGCGGGGCCGACCCTCTGCTCGTGGTGGGAGACCTCAACATGTCGCTGTCCCGCGCCGCTGCCATCAGCGGGCTGCGACCGCTCCTGGCGGAGCCGACCTTCCCCGCCCCCGAGCCGTCAGAGCAGCTCGACCACGTCCTGGCGCGCGGAGCCGTGGGGCCGGTGGTCGGATCCGGGGTGGTCGAGCTGCCGCTCTCGGACCACCGCGCGGCGTACGTCGACCTGTCGTGAGGTGCCGGTGCCGGACGACCCTCAGGGCTCGCTCACGTCACTGTGGAGCCGGACCTGCTTGATGCGGACCGTGCCGTCGCCGTGCAGGTCCAGCTCCCGCGAGGCGCCGTCCGGCGCCCAGCCGGCAACGGTGAGGAAGCCGCGGCGGATGTCATCGGTGCTCGCCAGCCAGAACGTGGCGCGGGTGAAGCGGTCGGCGCGGAGGGTGTCGACGCAGGCGTGCAGCAGCCGGGAGCCGTGGCCGGCACGGGTGTGCTCGGGGTCGACGACGAGCTCGCCGATCTCGCCGTCGGTGATCGGGTCGGAGTCCGGGTCGGTCGCCGGTCCGGTCACCGCGAAGCCCCTGACGCGGTTGCGCTCCAGGGCGACCAGGACGCGGTTGCGCGCGTCGGCAGGCCTGGTCAGCCCCGCGTGCCAGGCGGCGGCGAACTCGTCGGCGTCGAACGACGCGAGCACCTCCGGCGGCAGCACCCCGTCGTACTCGGCGCGCCAGGCGGCGACCTGGACCGCGGCGATCCCGGAGGCGTCGTCGGCCCAGCCGATCCGGACGGAGACGTCGGCGGTGGGTGAGGTCATGGACGCCATTGTTCCTCCCGAACCGCCGCACCGGCTGCGGTGGTCAGGCCGTGACCCGGTGCTAGGTTGACGCGGTGCTGCAGTACCTCGACCTGCTCCGGCGCGTGCTCGACGAAGGCGCCGAGAAGGGCGACCGCACCGGGACCGGCACGCGCAGCGTCTTCGGCCACCAGATGCGCTTCGACCTGACCAGCGGCTTCCCGCTCGTCACCACGAAACGGGTCCACACCCGCTCGGTCTTCGCCGAGCTGCTGTGGTTCCTCCGCGGGGACACCAACGTGCGCTGGCTGCAGGAGCGGGGCGTCACCATCTGGGACGAGTGGGCCGACGACCGCGGCGAGCTCGGACCCGTCTACGGCCACCAGTGGCGGTCGTGGCCGACCCCCGACGGCGGCCACGTCGACCAGGTCGCGAAGGTCGTCGCCGACCTGCGGCGCGATCCCGACTCGCGGCGGCACATCGTCTCGGCGTGGAACGTCGCCGACGTCCCTCAGATGGCCCTGGCGCCGTGCCACGCGCTGTTCCAGTTCTACGTCGCCCCGCCGGCCGCCGAGTCCGCCACCGGCCGCGGGAGGTTGAGCTGCCAGCTCTACCAGCGCTCGGCGGACGTCTTCCTCGGGGTGCCGTTCAACATCGCGTCCTACGCGCTGCTGACCCACATGGTCGCCCAGGTCACCGACCTCGACGTGGGCGACTTCGTGCACACGCTGGGAGACGCGCACCTCTACTCCAACCACCTGGAGCAGGCACGGCTCCAGCTCACCCGGGAGCCGAGGCCGCTGCCCGAGCTGTGGCTCGACCCGTCGGTGAACGAGCTCGACGCCTTCGACCTCGAGCACCTCGACGTCAAGGGCTACGACCCCCATCCCGGCATCAAGGCGCCCATCGCCGTATGAGCACCCCGGGCGGGAAGCGGGTCGTGCTGGTCGCGGCGGTCGCCGAGAACGGGGTGATCGGCTCCGGCGGTGACATCCCGTGGCGGATCCCGGGTGAGCAGCAGCACTTCAAGGCGGTCACCCTCGGCCACGTCCTCCTCATGGGACGGGCGACGTACGACTCGATCGGCCGGCCCCTGCCGGGCCGGGCCACCATCGTGCTGACCCGCGACCCGGACTGGCGCGCCGACGGCGTGAGCGTCGCTCACTCGCTCGAGGAGGCCCTCGAGCAGGCGGAGTCGCTGCCCGGCGACGTGATGGTCGCGGGCGGGGCCGACGTCTACGCCGCCGCGCTCGCCTGCGCCGACACCCAGGTCCTCACCGAGGTGCACCTCTCGCCCGACGGCGACACGACGTACCCGTCCTTCGACCGCGACGCCTGGACCGAGGTCACCCGCGAGCCGCACGGCACCCACGACATCGTGACGCTCCAGCGCGTCCGCCGATCCGGCCCGGGCGAGCCGATAACCTGAGGCCATGACTGCCTCTGGGCCTGGCGCTGGCACTGTGCCGCCCGCAGCTCCCTTCGGGCGGGTGCTCACGGCGATGGTGACGGCCTTCCACGACGACGGGTCCCTGGACGTCGAGGGCACCGCCCGGGTCGCCGAGCACCTGGTCGACCACGGCAACGACGGCCTGGTGGTCTCCGGCACCACGGGCGAGTCGCCGACCACGTCGGTGGCCGAGAACGCCCGGATCCTCCGCGCGGTGGTCGAGGCGGTGGGCGACCGGGCGACCGTGGTGGCGGGCGTCGGCACCAACGACACCGCGCACTCGGTGGAGCTGGCCGAGCAGGCTGCGAAGATCGGCGCCGACGGGGTGCTCGTCGTGACGCCCTACTACAGCAAGCCCACGCAGGAGGGGGTGCTGGCGCACTTCCGTGCCGTGGCCGGCGCCGGAGGGCTGCCGGTGATGCTCTACGACATCCCCGGCCGGACCGGGATCACCATCGCGCCGGAGACCTACCGGCGGGTCGCCGACGACGGGCACGTGGTCGCGGTCAAGGACGCGGTCGGCGACGTCTACCGCGGCGTGCGCGTGATGTCCGAGACGGGGCTGGCGTTCTACTCCGGTGACGACCAGCTCAACCTCGCCTGGCTCACGCACGGCGCCGCGGGGGTCGTCTCGGTCGTGGGCCACGTGGCCGGTCGTGACTACGCCGCGATGGCCGACGCCGTCGCGGTAGGGCACCTGGGCCGAGCCCTCGAGATCTACCGCCGCCTCGTCCCGCTCGTCGACGTGGTCATGCAGCGGGTGCAGGGTGCCATGATGGCGAAGGCGGCCATGCAGCTGCTCGGCGTCCTGCCGACCCGGGCCGTGCGGCTCCCGCTCGTGCCGGCGCCCGACGAGCTCGTGGACGAGCTGGGTCGCGTCCTCGCCGACCTCGACCTGACTGGAGGAACCTCCTCGTGAGCAACGCCCACCCCGAGCTGCATTCCCCGGGACCGCTCGCCGAGAACGGCCTGCGCGTCACCGCGCTCGGCGGTCTCGGCGAGATCGGTCGCAACATGACCGTCTTCGAGTACGACGGCCGGCTGCTCGTCGTGGACTGCGGGGTGCTGTTCCCCGAGGAGCACCATCCCGGCGTCGACCTGATCCTTCCCGACTTCGAGTCGATCAGGGATCGGCTCGACCGGGTCGAGGCACTCGTCCTGACGCACGGGCACGAGGACCACATCGGGGCCACGCCGTACCTCCTCCGCGAGCGTGCCGACATCCCGGTGGTGGGCTCGAAGCTCACCCTGGCGCTGCTCCGCTCGAAGCTCCAGGAGCACCGGCTGAAGGAGACCGCCCAGCACGTCGTCACCGAAGGCGACCGGATCTCGTTCGGCCCCTTCGACCTGGAGTTCGTGGCCGTCAACCACTCGATCCCCGACGCCTTGGCGGTGGCGATCCGCACCGGTGCGGGGATGGTGCTCCACACCGGGGACTTCAAGATGGACCAGCTGCCGCTCGACGGCAGGATCACCGACCTCCGGGCGTTCGCCCGGCTGGGCGAGGAGGGCGTCGACCTGTTCATGGTCGACTCCACCAACGCCGAGGTGCCGGGGTTCACCACCTCCGAGGTGCAGATCGGGCCGGTCATCGACCGGGTGTTCCACAGCAGCCAGGGGCGCATCATCGTGGCCTGCTTCGCCTCGCACGTGCACCGGGTGCAGCAGGTGCTCAACGCCGCGGTCGCCCACCGCCGCAAGGTCGCCTACGTCGGCCGGTCGATGATCCGGAACATGAACGTCGCCCGCGAGCTGGGCTACCTCTCGGTCCCGGCCGACACCCTGGTCGACAGCCGGGAGATCGGCGACTACCCGCCCGAGCGCACCGTCCTGGTCTCCACCGGCTCCCAGGGGGAGCCGTTGTCCGCGCTCAGCCGGATCGCGCAGCGCAACCACAACTTCGTCCACCTCGAGGAGGGCGACACCGTCGTCCTCGCCTCCTCGCTCATCCCCGGCAACGAGAACGCCGTCTACCGCGTCATCAACGGGCTCGCACGGTGGGGCGCCCACGTGATCCACAAGGGCAACGCGCTGGTGCACGTCTCGGGTCACGCGAGCGCCGGTGAGCTGCTCTACTGCTACAACATCGTCGAGCCTCGCAACGTGATGCCGGTCCACGGGGAGTACCGCCACATGCTCGCCAACGCCGCGCTGGCCCGCTCCACCGGCGTGGCCGCCGACCGGGTCGTCATCGCCGAGGACGGCGTGGTCGTCGACCTGGTCGACGGCAAGGTCGAGATCGCCGGCAAGGTGCCGTGCGGCTACGTGTACGTCGACGGGCAGTCGGTCGGCGACATCACCGAGGCGTCGCTGAAGGACCGCCGCATCCTCGGCGAGGAGGGGTTCATCTCGGTGATCGTCGTCGTCGACAGCGTCACCGGCAAGGTCTCGACCGGTCCGGAGATCCACGCGCGGGGGTTCCTCGAGGACGACTCGGTCTTCGACGCGATCAAGCAGCCGGTCGTCGAGGCGCTGAACGCGTCGCTCGCCGAGGGCGTGACGAGCTCGCACGAGCTGCAGCAGACCATCCGCCGGGTGATCGGCCGGTGGGTGAGCAACACCCATCGGCGTCGCCCGATGATCATCCCGGTGGTCGTGGAGGCCTGACGCCTCGTCCGATCGGGCGCGCGCCATGCGCCGCGCTCAGTCGGACGAGGCGGGGTCAGACGGCGATGTGGGGGACCTCGGCCTCGACCCGCCGCCGTGGGATCACCTCGACGAGCAGCATCGCAGCGAGCACCAGTGTCCCGCCGACGAGCATGCGCATCGTGGCGTCCTCGCCGCCGAGCGCCACCGCGAAGGCGGCCGCGAACACCGGCTCCAGCGTCATGATGATCGCGCTGCGGGTCGGCGGCAGATGCGCCTGCGCCCACGTCTGCCCGGCCAGGGCCAGGGCTGCGGCGAACACCGCCATGTACAGCACGCTGGCCCAGTCGCCGGGCCGGTCGGGAACCACGACGCCGTCGGGGGCGGTGACGACGAAGCAGATCACCGTGACGACGCCCAGCTGGACGACGGTCATCCCGATCGCGTCGGAGGCGGTGCTCCAGCGGCCGAGGCCCACGATGTGGAGGGCGTAGAGGACCGCCGCGACCAGGATCAACACCTCGCCGTACCCGACGCTGAACCCGTCGAGGGACAGCACCGCCAGCCCGACCACCGCGACCGCGACCGCGACCCAGGTCAGCCCGCCGATCCGCTCCCGGAGGATCGGTGCGGCCAGCAGCGGCGTGAACACGACGTACATCCCGGTGATGAACCCCGAGACGCTCGCCGGCGTGTGCTCGAGGCCGGCGGTCTGCAGCACCTGCGCGACGCCGTACAGCAACCCCAGGACGACCGACTGCTTGCGCGCGTCCGGCCCGAGCCGGGAGACGGCGCGCGGAAAGATGAGGACGATCGCCACCGTGGCCACCGCGAACCGGACGGCGAGGAAGTCCAGGACGGGGATCCGCTCGAGCAGGTCCTTGATGAGGAAGAACGTCGAGCCCCAGCAGGCCGTGACCGCCACCAGGGTGAGGGTGGCGAGGAGGGTGGTGTGCCGTCCCCTCATGCGCTGCGCGCTCCCAGCCGGCGGTCGGCCGTGAGCGCCTCGTCACGGAGCCGCTTGAGCAGTGGGATCTGGGGGTCGCCCTCGTCGCGCGACCCCGGCGACTCCAGGACCAGCGGCACCCCCGCGGTGGCGGGGTGGGCCACCAGCTCGCGAAAGGCGTCCACCCCGATGTGTCCCTCGCCGATCCTCTGGTGCCGGTCCTTGGCCGCACCGCGGACGTCCATCGAGTCGTTGACGTGCACCAGCCGGAGCCGGCCCTCGCCTCCTACGGAGACCAGCCGGTCGAGGGTGTCGGTCGTGCCGCCGGGCTCGTCGAGCGGCTCGCCGGCGGCGAACAGGTGACAGGTGTCCATGCAGATCCCGACCCGGGGGTGCCGGTCCAGCGCGTCGAGGTAGGCCGCGTGGTCGGCGACGGTGGCGCAGAGGGAACGGCCCTGGCCTGCCGTCGACTCCAGCAGCAGCGACGGGCCGTCCGCACCGAGCGCGTCGAGCACCGGGAGCAGTCCCTCCCGCACCCGTCGCATCGCGGCGGCGAATCCCCCCTCGTCGACGCAGGAGCCGGTGTGCACGACGACCGCCTCCGCTCCGGTCTGCACGGCACGGAGCAGGTTGTGCGCCACCGCGGCGAGCGAGCGCTCGTACGTCGTGGGCGTGGGGCTGCCGAGGTTGACCAGGTACGGCGCGTGCACCACGACCCGGAGGCCGGACTCCTCGCACGCCGCCCGGAACGCCGCGTCCTTGGCGGGGTCGGGCTTCGCCGGTGCCCAGCCCCGGGGGTTGCCGGTGAAGATCTGCATCACCTCGGCGCCGAGCCTGCGCGCCTGGGGCACGGCCTCCTCCACCAGGCCTCTGCCGACCTTGACGTGGGTCCCCACGGGACTGCGTGCCAGGGCAGGCGGCAGCGCGTCCGGGGAGGGCATGGGGCCCAGGCTAACGAGGGCGCTCAGACCACCGAGACGGTGACCGTGCTGCCTTCGGGCACGGAGGAGTCCGTGGCGGTGTCCTGGCGGACGACGGTGTCGAGGCCGATGTAGAGGTCGGTGCGCCGGACCGCGATCTCCAGACCCAGCTCCTCGAGCTCGGCGGTGGCCTCGTCCACGCTCTTGGTCCGCAGGTCCGGGACCTGCACCATGACCGGACCCAGCGAGACGACCAGCTCGACCGGGTCGCCGCGGAACCCGGTGCCCTTGCTGGGGTCCTGGCCGATCACACGCCCCTCGGGGACGGTGGCGCTGTTCTCCTCGCTCAGGTCGACCTCGAAGCCGAGCCGGGTGAGCCGTTGCTCGGCCCGCTCTGCCCGGCGACCGGTCAGGTCGGGCACGTCGATCGGCTCGCGGCCCTTGCTCACCTTGACGTCGACGACGCTGGCGCGGGGCAGCTCGGTGCCGACCGAGGGAGTCGCCCTGACGACCACGCCGCGGGGCACCGTCTCGCTCCAGACCCGGGTCACCGTCCTGAGGGTCAGGGAGTTCTCGGCGAGGAGATCCTCGATCTCGGACAGCCGGCGTCCTCCGAGCTGGGGGACGGTGTAGCGCTCCTGGCCACGGGAGACCACGACCTCGACGGTGGCACCCTGCACGAGGCGGGAACCGGCCTCGGGGCGGGTCCTGATGACCGACCCGGCGGGAACGGTCTCGGAGAACTCCCGCGCGGTGACGTCGAGCTCCAGCCCGGCGGTCTCCAGCTTGGCCTCGGCAGCCCCGACGCTGAGATTGATGACCCCGGGCGAGGCGGTGTAGCGGCCGATGCCGAACCACCACCCGCCGTACGACGCCAGCGCGGTCAGGAGCAGGACCAGCACCAGGAGCAGCGGTCCGCGACTGGCGCGTCGCCGCGGAGCCGGCCGGGGATGGGCCGTGGCGCCGGTCGGTCGCGGGGCGTCGCCGGGTGCTGAGTCCCCCGGAGGTGTGCCCTTCGGAGGGAGGGGACCTGCCGGCTGCACCCGAGCGGGCTCGGCCGGCGTCCGGGGCGCCTGCCCCCACGGTGCGTGGGGCGCCGGCGCCCCGGCGGACGTCGTGCCCTGGACCCGGCCGGCCGCGACGCCGACGAGCGGCTCGGAGCGCGACACCTGGTCGGGCAGCTCCTCCGAGCGCGAGCGGATCACCGTGGTGTGCTCGCGGTCGGCGTCGACGGCGCCGGTGTAGTCCTCGACGTAGTCGATGCTGTCGGCCGCCACGGACGGGACCCGGGGAAGCAGGTCTGCGGTGAGCTCCGGGTCATCTCCCACGCAGGCCTCGACGGCCGCCCGGACCCGGCGCACCTGGTGCAGCAGGACCTTCGCGTCGGCAGGTCGGTGCTCCCGCTCGCGCGCGGTCGCCCGGAGCACCAGCGCGTCGACGTACGCCGGGATGCGGGCGGCGTCGGGCAGCCGCTCGGAAGGCGAAGGAACGTCCTCGTTCACGTGCTTGAACGCGATCTGGATCGCGCTCTCGCCCTCGTGGGGCTTGCGGCCGGTGAGCATCTCGGCGAGGAGCACTCCCACGGCGTAGACGTCCGACCGCGGGTCGGCCTTGCCGGTGACGATGACCTCGGGGGCCAGGTAGGACACCGTCCCCATGAGGACCCCACCGGTGGCGGTGTGGGTGCTGTCGGCGTCGAACGCCCTCGCCAGCCCGAAGTCGGCGACCTTGATCCGGCCGTCGTCGGCGATGAGGACGTTCTCCGGCTTGACGTCCCGGTGCACGAGACCGCAGCGGTGTGCCTCGGCGAGCGCGAGCAGGACCGGCTCGAGGAGCGCCAGCGCTCGCGCCGGCGGCATCGGCGCCTGCTCACGCATGACGTCGCGCAGCGTCCGGCCGCAGACATACTCCATGACGATGAAGAGCAGCCCGTGGTCGTCGCCCTGGTCGGTGACCGAGACGACGTTGGGGTGCGAGAGCCGGGCGGCGGAGTGCGCCTCGCGGACGAAGCGGGCGGCGAAGGTCTGGTCGTCCCCGAGCCCGTTGTGCATGACCTTGACCGCGCAGTCCCGGTTCAGCCGCAGGTCGTGCGCCTCGTAGACGGTGGCCATCCCGCCGCGAGCCACCCGCCGGGTGACCCGGTAGCGGCCGTCGAGGACGCGCCCGACGAGGGGGTCGGCACCTCGTTCCAAGGCGGCGTCCTCCCGTTGTGACCAGTGGCTCCCCGCGGTTGCCCGGTGGTGAACCAGCTGCGCCCAGCTAGCGGAATGGCCGCCGGCCGGAGCCGGCGGAGTTGCCGTGATTCTAGGCGGTGGCACAGTTGTCCCGTGGGCGACACAACGCAGGCACACCAACCTCCTTTCCAACCGACGACCGACCCTCTGGACTCGCTGGTGGGCGAGTGGCTCGACTGGGCGCAGTGTGCCGCCGCGCTCGGGGTCAGCGTCAGCCGGGTGCGCCGGCTGCTCCAGGAGCACCAGCTCGCCGGCGCTGTCACGAGCCGGGAGGCGGGTCCGCGGATCCCCGCGGCACTGATCCAGGACGGGGCGATCGTCAAGGGCGTGCCCGGGCTGCTGACGATGCTGCACGACGGCCGCTACGACGACGGGGAGATCCTCACCTGGCTGTTCAGCGAGGACGAGTCACTGCCCGGCAGGCCCATCGACGCCCTCCGGGACAACCGGGGTTCGGAGGTCAAGAGGCGGGCTCAGGCGATGGCGCTGTGATCGGTCGCTGAGGGGTCCCCCCGGGTCTCCGACGGGTCTATTGTCCGGAGGGACGTCCGGTCCATGACGGCCGACACCGAGCGGAAGACGAGGCACGATGAGCGGACTGGCAGCGCTCCTGGCGGAGCACAACCCTCCCGGCGTCTACCAGTGGCACAACGCCGCGCCGGCAGCGGACGTCGCGCACGCGGTGCAGCACGCGGGGTGGGCGTTCCGCTACCTGGACGGCTGGACGGTGGAGGACCAGGAGTCGTTCCTCAAGGCCGCCGCCGCCGCCCTGGAGGTCCCCGACTCGGCCGGGGAGAGTCTGGGGTCGCTGGCCGACGCCTTCGACGCCCTCGAGGTGCGCGAGCGCGGGCTGGTCCTGCTGTGGGACGGCTGGAGCCCGCTGGCGCGCCGCGACAACGAGACGTTCGAGACCGTGCTGGGCGCCCTGCGGCACCGTGCGGAGTCGCAGGCGCACGGCAAGCTCGCGGTGATCCTGCGCGGGGAGGGCCCCGAGCTCGAGCTCGAGGAGCTCCCGATCAAGCACTGAGGGCGTCAGGCCTCACACCGGGCCTCACACCGGGCCTCGTACCGGTCCTCACACCGGGCCTCGTACCGGTCCTCACACCACCCGCTGGGTCGCCGCCGCGGCGAGGTCGCGCAGCGTGTCGCGCGCCTCAGGCGGCAGGTCGGCCGCATCCACGGCGGCGAGGCTGCGGGCCGTCAGCGCCTCGATCCGGCGCTCGACCTCGGCGTGTGCCCCTGACCGCTCGATGACCCGTTGCAGCTCCACGATCTCGCGGTCGCTGAGCGGCCGGCCGAGGGAGTCGTCGAGCGCCTTCGCCTCGCCGGGCGGCAGCGCCTCCAGCGCCAGCGCCACCAGCACTGTGCGCTTGCCCTCGGCGAGATCGTCCCCGGCCGGTTTCCCGGTGACCTCAGGGTCGCCGAAGACGCCCAGCAGGTCGTCGCGCAGCTGGAACGCCTCGCCCAGCGGGAGCCCGTAGGCCGAGAGCTCCGCGCTCGTCCGGTCTGGCCCGCCGGCGAGGGCCGCCCCGACCAGGAGCGGCCGCTCCACCGAGTACTTCGCCGACTTGTAGCGGAGCACCTGCATGGACTGCGCCACGTCGGCGTCCCCGCGCGCCTGGACCGACACGTCGAGGAACTGGCCGAGCACCACCTCGGTGCGCATGGCGTCGAAGCACCGGAGCGCCGGGTGCACCGCCTCGTGGGGCAGCCCGCAGGTGCGGAGCATCTCGTCGGCCCAGCAGAGCAGGAGGTCACCCAGGAGGATCGCGGCCGCCGCGCCGTACTGCTCGGGGTTGCCGCGGTGCCCGGCCTGACGGTGCTCGGCAGCGAACCTGCGATGGGTGGCCGGCCGGCCACGGCGGGTGTCCGAGGCGTCCATGATGTCGTCGTGGACCAGCGCCGAGGCGTGCAGGAGCTCCAGGGACGCCGCCGCGCGGAACAGGTGGTCCTCCTCCGCGGCGTCCCGGCAGGTCCGGACCGACCGGAAGCCCCAGTGGCAGAACATCGCGCGGAACCGCTTGCCGCCGGCGGTGGCGTCGCGGCTGGCCGCGACCAGCCGGGAGCCGTCCGGGCCGAGGGGTCCCAGCCGGGCGGCCTGCTCGTCGACGAACTCGTCGAGGACGGAGCGCACCCGGTCCCGGAACTCGGCGGCGTCCCACGAGGAGGCGGAGGTCACCGCGCGAGCCTATGTGACCCGGCGTGGACAGCCGGGGAGCGCCGGGCCTTCGCCCCTATCCTGGGGGCATGCCGGCCGGTCCTCCGCTCCGAAGCCCCGCCGACCGGGTGATCCGCGAGCTGCTGTCGGGCGGCGAGCGATCGTTCTCCTTCGAGTTCTTCCCGCCCAAGGACGACCGCGGCGCCGAACAGCTGTGGCGGGCGCTCCGCGAGCTGGAGCCCCTGCAGCCGACGTTCGTCTCGGTGACGTACGGCGCCGGTGGGTCGACCCGTGACCGCACGGTCGACATCACCCATCGCATCGCACGTGAGACGACGATGGTGCCGATGGCCCACCTCACCTGCGTGGGACACACGCGCGACGAGCTGCGGTCGGTCGTCGGCGCGTACGCCGCCGCAGGCATCCGCAACGTGCTCGCGCTCCGCGGCGACCCGCCGGACGGCCCGGGCACGCCGTGGACCCCCGCTCCCGACGGGCTCTCCTACGCCAGCGACCTCGTGTCGCTGGTGCACTCCCTCGGCGACTTCAGCGTCGGAGTGGCGGCGTTCCCCGAGGGACACCGCGAGGCGGCCAGCCTCGAGGAGGACGTCCGCATCCTGCGGGGCAAGCAGGACGCGGGCGCCGAGTTCGCAATCACCGACATGTTCTTCCGCGCCGCGGACTACTTCGCGCTCCTCGACCGGGCACGCGCAGGCGGGGTCGAGATCCCCGTGCTCCCGGGCATCATGCCCATCACCAGCCTCGGTCAGGTCCGCCGGATGGCCGAGCTCTCGGGGCGCGAGGTGCCCGCGGAGGTGGTGGCGCGCGTCAGTCGGCACGAGGGAGACCCCGAGGCCGTGCGTGCGGCCGGCATCGAGGTGGCCTCCGAGCTCTGTCACCAGCTGCTCGACGGAGGCGCACCCGGACTGCACTTCTACACCCTCAACCGGTCGACGGCCACCCGGCAGATCTACGCCAACCTCAGCCTCCCGGTCGGCTGACCCCCGCCAGCCCACCCGCCCGGGATGTCTGCCCGAGCCGCCCGGGATGTCTGCCCGAGCCGCCCGGGATGCCGGTGGGCACGGGTTGGTACGGCGTCCGCGCCCCCGGCGCACAGGGAAGTGCTCATCGGTAGTGATGAGCCTGATCGTGACCGCGTGAGACCTCGACGGCGCGTCGGTCTGCCCCCTTCGTGTTCAGGGCGACCTCGTCACCGGGTGAGCACAGCCTCGGTGCTCACGCCGTAGGCGATGAAGCCGAGCACGTGTGCGCGGAATTCAGGCCCCAGCGGTCCGGGACACCGAACAATGACGCACCGGTGCGCGATTCCGACACATGAGGGGCGGGTCGGCCGCACATGAGGGGCGGGTCGACCGGACACGAGGGGCGGGTCGGCCGGATGGGGTGCGGTCAGGCAGGACCGACGGCCTCCGCCACGAGGGCCGCGGTCAGCCCCACGAACGGGACCCACCCACCGCCACCGGTGTGGGCGCCGGCGGCGTACACGTGCGGCAGCGGCGTCGCGGTGCTCAGCCGGTCACCGACGGTGGCCCGTCCCTGCCACAGCACTCCTGCGGGCGAGCCGGAGTAGTGCTCGACCAGCTCGCGCGGCGACCGGTCGATGCGGGTCTCGACGGCGTCACGCACGTCGATCCCTGTGCGCGCCAGGGCCTGCACGAGGTCCTCCGACGTCCGGCCCCCTCCCAGCAGCGTCCAGGCCGCCTTGCCGTCGGGGGCCGGCCCGCCGGTGAGTACGGTGATGACGCCCTCGCCGTGGACGACGACCTCGCGCGGCAGCACCGGGACCCCCGCCGAGAGGCCGAGGTGGGTGACGGTGGGGGGCGGAACCGGCCTCGTGCGCCGTACGTGCCGCGCGAGTGCGGGCAGCTGTCGAGGGTCGGCCGCCACGACCACGCGGTCGGCTACGACCGGGCCCGCGTCGGTGAGGACGGCTGCCGGCCCCTCAGGTCCCATCCCGATGTCCCGGGCCCGGGTGCCGGTGAGGACGGTGACCCGCCGCTCGGCCAGCCGCTTGGTCAGGAGGTCGGCCAGGACACCGAAGCCACCCGGGATGGTCCAGGTCCCGAAGTTCTGCTCCAGGTAGTCGACGAGCCCCATCCAGGCCGGCACGTTGCGGGGGTCGTGGCCGCCCGCGACCACGTGGTGCAGCGCCATCATCCGGAGCCGCGGGTCCTTGAAGCGGCGGGTGACCGCCTTGTGCATCATGGTCCGGCTCCGCAGCAGGCCCCGCGTCTCCGGCGAGGCGACCGCCGGGGAGTACGGGCGCTCGAAGAAGTCCCGGCGCAGCCGGTCCCACGGTTCGGCGAACGTGTGCACGTAGTCCACCCACTGCCGCCCGAGCCCGAGGCCGAGCCCCTCGTCCACAGCCGCCAGCTGGTCGGCACGGCTTCCCGAGGGCAGCCTCAGCCGGCTGCCGTCGGGGAACCGGTGCTCGCGCATCGGCTCCACCGGCACCAGGTCGGTCTCCTTGTCCAGCGGCCGGCCCGACTTGCGGAACAGGTCTCGCAGGACTGCCGGCACCGCGGTGGCGGCGGGACCGGTGTCCCACCGGAAGCCGTCCTGCTCGAGGCTGCCCACGACGCCACCGAGCCGGGGGAGCGACTCGACGACCGTCACGTCGTGACCGAGCTTGGCGAGCCGGGCAGCACTGGCGCAGCCGCCGAGCCCACCCCCGATGACCACGACGCGCGCCATGACCAGCACCCTAGGCAGCCCCCTGGGCAGCACCCTGTGTCGGGCCGACGACCCCCCGCCCGGATGGGGGCGTCACTCCACCTCGAGCTCGGTGGCGCCGGTGAGCGTCAGCAGCTCTCCGTAGGTGGTGCTGAACACCGCGGCCGGGTGACCTGCTGCGGCCCAGATCTCGGGGTGGTCGCGGAGCGTGACATCGAGGTACGTCGGGATCGCGCGAGGATGGTTGAGGGGTGACACACCGCCGATCACCTGACCGGTGTGCTCACGGACGAACTCGGGTCCGGCGCGCCGGAGTCTCCCCAGCCCGAGGGCGTCGGCGACCTTGACCGTGTCGACCCGGTGGGCGCCGCTGGTGAGGATGAGCACGGGCCGCCCCTCGCAGTCGAAGAGCAGGCTGTTCGCAATCGCGCCGACCTGGCAGCCGAGCGCCTCCGCGGCGAGCTTGGCGGTGTGGACCGAGTCGGGAAGGACCACCACTCGGCCGGTCGCGCCGGCGCTGGTCAGAGCAGCGCGGAACTCGGTGATCGCAGGGTGCTCTGCGGGGGAGGTGGTCATCGCGGCTGCTCTGCTCCAGCAGTGGGTTCCGGGGGTTGACGAGCGGTCGGAGGGCGGGTGTACCGTGGGGTCATTCGAACACGTGTTCGAATGACTGGCGGGGTGACCTCGACCCCCACCCCGCCGGTCTCTCCTCCTCCCCGAAGAGCAGGAGAGCGCCGCCTCAGGCTATCGCCGGGGCGACAGGGGTCGGGACGGGGTCGAGACGTCCGGTGCGTTGCTGAGTGGATGACTGATCCGTCGGAGGTAAAAGATGCGTCGTTACGACGACCCCGTCGAGGTGCGGAAGGGGCGGGTGCCCGGGGCGGGAGGACCGGTCGAGGGGCCTGAGCAGTTCCTCTGGAAGGGGTGGCTGTGGAAGGTCAGCGCCGTGCTGGCCCACTGGGTGGAGACCGGTCCCTGGTGGCAGTCCCGTGAGGTCGCTCCCGTCCTCGGTGCCGACCAGGCCGCCGACCGGGCTGCCGACCAGGCTGCTGCCGACCCGGCCACTGCTGCGTCCGTCCACGACCTGCTCGCCGAGCGCGAGGTGTGGCGGGTCGAGGCCGGCCGTGGGCAGATCGGCACCACCGGCGTCTTCGACCTGATCTTCGACTGGGCGCACGGCAGCTGGCGGCTGTCGCGGTGCGCGGACTGAGTCGGGTGACGAGCCCGGTGAGCACCTCGTTCGACGTACCGGCCGCGAGCTTCGCCTACCTGGCGAGGTCCGCCTCCTCCCTGCGGGAGGCGATCACCAGCCCCGACGTGGGGATGCGCTACGCCCATGCCCATGTGGCGGCGCTCCGGGCGACCGCGGCCCTCCTGGCGGCTCGTGCCCAGCCGAGTGCGCGAGGTCCCCGCAGGGGACGTCCGGTGCAACGCAACGCCTGGGTGCTGCTCGCCGAGGTGGCCCCCGAGCTCGCCGAGTGGGCGGGGTTCTTCGCCGCGGGTGCGGCCAAGCGGGCGGCTGCCGAGGCGGGTTCGCGGAGGGCGGTGACCGAGCGGGAGGCCGACGACCTGGTCCGGGACGCCGACCGCTTCCTGGCGCTGGTGGAGGAGTCGCTGGGGCTGACTCGGCACCTGCCGCTTGCGCCCCACCTCTCGTCGGTTGCCCCACCGGGCCAGCGATCGGGCCAGCGATCGGGCCAGCAGTCGGACCGGCCGCTGGGCAGGGTGGGATAGGCGTGTCCGACCCGTTCGTCCATCTCCACGTCGCGTCCGGCTACTCCCTGCAGTACGGCGCCTCGCAACCCCAGACCCTGGTGGAGCGGGCCGTCGAGCACGAGATGGACGTGCTCGCCCTGACCGACCGGGACGGCACCTACGGAGCGGTGCGGTTCGCCAAGTCCTGCCAGGCGCACGGCATCCGACCCGTCCTCGGTGTGGATCTCGCCTTCGCGCCCACCGGCCTGGTGCCCGGGCCCTGGGACAGTCCTCGGTCCCCACGGCGGACCCCCGCCCGGGGTGGGCCCTTCCGGGACCGGCGACTGCCACGGGTCACGTTCCTGGCGGCCAGCCGGCAGGGCTGGGCCGCGGTGTGCCGGCTGGTGTCGGCCACGCACCTGTCCGGCGAGCGCGGCGAGCCGGTGTGCACCCTCGACCTGGTCGCCGAGCACGCCGCCGGCCGGGACGTGCTCGCCCTGCTCGGTCCGGCCTCGGAGATCGGGGCCGCCGCGACGCTGCACCGTGACGATCTCGGCGGGGCGGTGCTCCGCCGGTGGCGGGAGATGTTCGACGCCGTCGACCTCCTCGTGGAGGTGGTCGACCACCGGCTGCCCGGTCGAGGACCGGGCTCCGCCGGTCACGCCGCCCGGATGGCGGGGCTCGCTCGGTCGACCGCCACCGGGATGGTGCTGAGCAACGCGGTGCGCTACGCCGACCGGGCCGACGCGGTCGTCGTCGACGTGCTCGACGCCGCCCGCCGGCTGGTGCCGCTCGACCTGCGTCACGTCGACCGGGGCAACGCGGAGGGGTTCTTGAAGTCCGGCAAGGAGATGGCCGCGGTCGCGGAGGAGGTGTGCACGATGGCCGGCCTGGGGGGCCGGGCCGCTCAGGACCTGCTGGCCCACACGCGGGTCGTCGCCGACCGGTGCGCGCTCGACCCGCGGCTCGACCTCGGCCTGGGGGAGGTGCACTTCCCCGAGCTGGAGATCTCGACGGGGGCGTCGAGCGGGTCACCGAACGAAAGGGCGAGCGGGACGGCCGACGCGGTCCTGCGTGGCCGGTGCGAGGCGGGCATCGGCCGGCGCTACGGCAACGGTCCCCGGCAGCGCATCTGGAAGCGGCTCGACGACGAGCTGCAGCTGATCGGCGAGCTCGGCTATGCCTCCTACTTCCTGACCGTCACCGACGTGTGCGACATGATCCGCGAGAAGGGCATCCGCTCGGCGGCCCGGGGGTCGGGTGCCGGCAGCCTCGTCACCTACCTGCTCGGCATCTCCGGGGTCGACCCGCTGCGGCACGGGCTGCTGATGGAGCGCTTCCTCTCCCCGCTCCGGCGGGCGCTGCCCGACATCGACATCGACGTGGAGTCGGCTCGCCGGCTGGAGATCTACGAGGCGATCCTGGACCGGTACGGCGGGGAGCGGTGCGTCTCGGTGTCGATGATGGACACCTACCGGGTCCGGCACGCGATCCGCGACGTCGGCGCCGCGCTCGGCATGCCACCCGGCGAGATCGACGCGATCGCCAAGGCCTTCCCGCACATCCGGGCCCGGGACGCCCGGATGGCCCTCCGTGAGCTGCCGGAGCTCCGGGCCTCCGGGCTCGGGGCCGAGCGGCTGGGGCTGCTGTTCCAGCTGGCCGAACGACTCGACGGTCTGCCCCGGCACATCGCCCTCCACCCCTGCGGGGTGCTCCTCTCCGACGCCACCCTGCTCGACCGCACCCCGGTCGAGGCCAGCTTCGCCGGCTTCCCGATGAGCCAGTTCGACAAGGACGACGTGGAGGACCTCGGGCTCCTCAAGCTGGACGTGCTCGGCATCCGGATGCAGTCGGCGATGGCGCACGCGGTGGCCGAGGTCCAGCGGGTGGACGGGGTGAGCGTCGACCTCGACGACGAGGCCCAGGTCCCGTTCGACGACGAGCCGACCTACGACCTGATCAGCTCGTCGAGGACGCTCGGCTGCTTCCAGATCGAGTCACCGGGTCAGCGCGAGCTGGTCGGCAAGTCCGGGATCGACTGCTTCACCGACATCGTCACCGACATCTCGCTGTTCCGGCCCGGTCCGGTGAAGAGCGACATGATCACGCCGTACCTCGAGGCCAAGCAGGGCTGGCGGATGCCGGTCTACCTCCACGAGCACCTCCGGCCGATCCTCGGCGAGACCCGCGGCGTCGTGGTCTTCCACGAGCAGGTGATCGAGATGATCGCGCTGTTCGCCGGCTGCACGCTGGCCGAGGCCGACGAGGCGCGGCGCGCGCTGGGGGACTCCCGGGGCATGGCGGAGGTGAAGCTGTGGTTCCTGCCCCGGGCCATGGGGCAGGGGTACTCCCGCCGGGTCGTCGAGGCGGTCTGGAAGGTGCTGGAGGCCTTCGGCTCCTTCGGGTTCTGCAAGGCCCATGCCGCCGCGTTCGCCCTCCCGACCTACCAGTCGGCCTGGCTGAAGACCCACTACCCGGCCCACTTCCTGGCCGGTGTCCTGACCCACGACCCGGGGATGTATCCCAAGCGCCTGATCCTCGACGACGCCCGCCAGTTCGGCATCACGGTGCTCGGCCTGGACGTCAACGCCAGCGACAAGGACTACACCGTCGAACGGCTCGACAACCTCGATCCGGGGACCGAGCACCGGCACGGCATCCGGCTCGCCCTCGCGGAGGTCCGAGGCATCTCGGAGGCCGAGGTGGGCCGGATCGTGGCGGCGCGGCCCTACCAGTCGCTCACCGACTTCTGGCACCGCGCCGCAGTGACCCGGCCGACCGTGGAGCGGCTGGTGGTCGCCGGCGGGTTCGACAGCATCTACGGCATCGGTGAGTCCGGTCAGGTGTCGCGTCGGGGGACTGTCACCCGCCGTGACCTGCTCCTCCAGATCGCCGACCTCGACCGCTTCGCCCGGAACCTCGACCGGGCAGGGGCGACCCGCAGCCGTGGCCTCTCCGGTGTCCGTCCACCCCGGGCAGCCACTGCCCGGCTGGCGGCCGCGGTCGACCGGAACAGCAGCAACCCGGCCCAGCACCCGGCCCAGCAGCCGGAAAAGCAGCCGGCCCAGCATCCGGCCCAGCACCCGGAACAGCCCCCTTCCCCCGACGGGGTCTGGGGTCGGGCACGGTCGCAGTCCCGGGCCCCGCGGACCCCGGAACCGGTGTCGTCGGTCCAGCTGACGCTCGACCTCGGCGACGCACCCGCCGACGCGCTGCACACCGGGGAGGTCAGCGGGCTGCCCGAGATGAGCGCCGACGAACGGGTCCGGGCCGAGCTCGAGGTGCTCGGCATCGATGCCAGCAGACACGTCATGGATGCCTACGCGCCGTTCCTCGACGCGCTCGGGACGGTCCGCTCCTCGCAGCTCCTCGACCAGCGCAACAAGGGGGAGATGCTGGTGGCCGGGGTCAAGGTGGCCACCCAGACACCCCCGATCCGCTCCGGCCGTCGGGTCGTCTTCCTCACCCTCGACGACGCGACCGGGCCGGTGGACGCGACCTTCTTCGAGGACGTGCTGGGCTCCTGCGCCACCACGGTCTTCCACTCCTGGCTGCTGGTCGTCAGAGGCGAGCTCCGGCGCACGGGTCGACGCGGGGTGTCGTTGCGGGCGACCGGCTGTTGGGAGCTGCCCGTCCTGCACGATGCCTGGCGGTCGGGAGGGGTGGCGGCGGTGCACGACCTGATCGCGCCGGCGCCGCCGCCGGTGGCCCCTGTGGAGGAGGAGACCGGTCCGGGAGCACGCCGGGTCCTGGTGCACTCGACGGGGTTCAAGCTGTCGCCGTACGCCGACATCAAGCCTGCCGGGGAGACCGCTCCTCGCAAGCTCTGGCACTCCTCACCGGGGAGCTCGGGGCCATGACCGCGCGCTCCCCAGGACACACAGGACGACCAGGGTGGCCACTAGGGTGGGCGGCATGTCGGCTCCGGGACGCAGCCCCAGCGCTGCTCGCACCGCCGTGGTCTGGGAGGCGCTGCACCGGCTCCTGCAAGTCCAGTCCCGAGGTCGCGCGACGGAGCTGCGGGTCCTCGACGTCGGGGGTGGCACGGGTGGCTTCGCCGTCCGGGTCGCCGAGCTCGGCCACCGGGTCACGGTGGTGGAGCCCAGTCCCGACGCCCTGGCGATCCTCGACCGGCGGTCGGAGGAGACCGGGGTCGCCGACCGCGTCACCGGCATGCAGGGAGACATCGCCACGATGCCGGGACTCGTCGGATCGGGTGCGGTCGACGTGGTGCTGTGCCACGGGGTGCTCGAGGTCGTCGACGACCCCGCGGCCGCCCTCGCCGCCGTCACCGAGGTGCTGCGTCCGGAGGGGACGCTCAGCCTGCTGGTCGCCCAGCGCCATGCGGCGGTGGTGGTCCGGGCGATGGCCGGGCACCTCGACCAGGCCCGCGACCTGCTGGAGGGACACCGGCCCGAGGGGTCGCCCCGCCGCTTCACGGCCGAGGAGACCTCGGCGCTGCTCACCGAGGCAGGGTTCGTCGACGCCACGTTGCACGCCGTCCGGGTCTTCAGTGACCTGGTTCCCAGCTCCCTCGTGGACGGCGAGCCACGTGCCGCCACGGCACTGGCCGACCTGGAGCGAGCGGTCTCCGAGCGTCCGGAGTACCTCACCCTCGCTGCCCAGATCCACGCCCTGGCCACCCGTCGCCCCTGAGGCGGGGCGCCGGTCCTCCGAGTGCGACGGGTGGTCGGCATGACCGGCGAGTGCCCGGTGCTGCACGTCGACATGGATGCGTTCTACGCCTCGGTGATGACGCGGGACCGGCCCGACCTGGCCGGCTGCCCGGTCATCGTCGGTGGAGGACACCGGGGGGTCGTGCTGTCGGCGAGCTACCCGGCCCGCAGCAGCGGCGTGCGCTCCGGGATGCCGATGACCCGCGCCCGTCGGCTGTGCCCGCACGCGACGGTGGTCGCCCCCGACTACGAGGTGTTCTCCACAGTGTCCACCTCGGTGATGGAGATCTTTCGGCAGGTCACCCCCCGGGTGGAGACGCTGTCGCTCGACGAGGCGTTCCTCGACATCAGCGGGGCGACGCGCCGGCTGGGCTCCCCGGTCGACATCGCCGAGCTGATTAGGGCGCGGGTCGCGGACGAGCAGGGCATCACCTGCTCGGTCGGTGCCGCCGCGACCGTCGGTGTGGCCAAGCTGGCCAGCCGGCGCGCCAAGCCCGACGGCATCGTCGTGGTGCCACCCGCCGAGACCACCGCCTTCCTGCACCCGCTCGCGGTGGAGGAGCTGTGGGGGGTGGGGGAGCGGACCGCCGCCCAGCTTCACCGGCTCGGCCTGCGCACCGTCGGCGATGTCGCGCACACCCCGGTGACCACGCTGCAACGAGCGCTGGGCACCGTCATGGGCGGCCAGCTGCACCGGCTCGCCTGGGGGGACGACCAGCGCATGGTGGCCAGCCGCCGCGGAGTCGAGGAGGACCCGGACAAGAGCACCGGCGCCGACGAGACCTTCGGCCGGGACATCGACGATCCCGAGGTGGTGCTCCGGGAGCTGCTGCGGCTGTCGGCCAAGGTGGGCGCTCGGATACGCGCTGCGAAGCTGGCGGGCCGGACCGTCACGGTGAAGGTCAGGTTCGCCGACTTCACCACGATCACCCGGTCCCGCACCCGCGCCGAGGCGACCGACGTGACCAGGGAGATCTACGAGACCGCCGCCGGGCTCTTCGCGGCGCTCGGCCTGCAACGAGCCAGGATCCGGCTGGTGGGTGTCCGGGTCGAGGGGCTGCAGCCACGGGCGGGCACCTACCGCCAGCTGGAGCTGGGAGCGCGTGACCAGGGATGGGCCGACGCGGACCAGGCCGTGGACCGAGCGGTGTTGCGGTTCGGGGCCGCCGCTGTCCAGCCCGCCTCCCTCCTGCGTAGCAGGACCTTGGATCTGTCCGCTTGAGGAATTTGGGCCCGCGCCTACCGAGCCCTGACGGGCATGCCTAGACTCTGGACAGGAACCAGTCCCGCTGGAGGAAACCGTGCCGCTCTCAGAAGAGGAGCTGCGTCTGCTCGAGCAGATGGAGCGTGCGCTCGTCGCGGAAGACCCGAAGTTCGCCTCCACGCTGCGCGGGACCAAGCTCAGGCAGAAAGCTCGCCGCCAGGTGATCGCAGGCGGCCTGGTGTTCCTCGGCGGTGTCGCGCTGCTGATGTCCGGCGCGGTGCTGCGCATGGTTCCCCTGGGCGTGCTCGGCTTCGTCGTCATGCTCGTCTCCGCCTACTTCACCCTCACCGCATGGCGCGCCCGCACCGTGGGAGGTGGTGGTGGTGCCTTCGCTGCCGACGAGACGACCACGGCCGGCGAGGCTCCTGGCCTGCGTGTGGTGTCCGGTGGCAAGAAGGGCCGGACCCGCAGCCCCCGTCCCCCCAAGCCGCAAGGTTCGATGATGCAGCGGTTCGAGGAGCGCTGGCGGCGGCGGCGGGACCAGAACGGCGGCTTCTGACCAACCGCTATGGCGGTGTTTTACCTGGCGTCCACCTGCCGTCTCGCGACGCCGAGTCGGCCCGACCCTCAGACGGACATCTGCTCGAGCGGGGCGCCCTGCGCCACCTTCGCGGTCCCGCGACCTGTCCGCCGCCCGATCGCCGCGCGCCCCGTCGCCCACAGGGACCGGGGCAGCCAGGTCGCCTGGCGCCTCCGGCTCGGCCTGGCACTCGCGGCCAGCGCCTCGGTGACCGTCCCCGTCATCGTCCTCAGTGTCCCGGTGTCCGCCGCCGTGAGTCCGGTCCGCGAGTAGCGGGACCGCTCCACGAGCAGCACCAGCCGCTCCAGCGCCGCGACCGGCGAGAGCTGGTCCTCGGCCGCGGCGTCCCGCGGCGCTCCCTGGGCCGGGACCAGCGCCGGCACCAGGTCACGCGCCCGGCGCCGCAGGGTGGCGCCCTCGTCCCAGCTGCGGCCCAGGTCGACGGCGGTGTCCCTCACCTCTGCCCAGCAGCCCTCGGCGAGAGCCGGCGGCGCGACCGCGGCGTACCTGCGGCGCCTGACGAACGCGCGGAGCAGGCGGGGTGCTGCGCCGAGCGCGACCAGCAGGAGTGGCGCGGCGACCGCCGCCAGCCACCAGCTCGTGCCGCCGCCGGAGGAGGTGACCTCGCTGGTCGCCTGGTCCCGCTGGGTCTGGTCGGGGCGGATGACCTCGTCGACCGAGGGCGATGCCGTCACGTCGTCGAGGCTCGGCGGGGCGGGCACGGTCCCGCTGGTGTACCCCGGTGGGTCGGCGGTGCGGGCCGACGGGGTCGGCTCGAACCGCACCCACCCGGCACCCTCGAAGTACAGCTCGGGCCAGGCGTGCGCGTCGTGGGCGCTGTAGACCCAGCTGCCGTCCGGCTGCGCATCCGGGCGGAGGAAGCCGACGGCGACGCGTGCCGGGATGCCCACGCTGCGCGCCATCATGGCCATCGCCGACGCGAACTGCTCGCAGTAGCCGCGTCGGCTGTCCGGGCCGGTGCCGAGGAACACCTGGAGCGACTGCAACCCGTTACCGGTCGCGTGGTCGAGGGTGTACTCGAACCCGCCGGTGCGGCGGAACCAGCTCTGCAGCTGCACGGCTCGCTCGAAGGTGCTCCGCGCGCCGTCGGTGACCTCGACGGCAAGCTCCTCGAGCCACGGTGGTGTGGTGCTCGGCAGCGTCGTGTTGGCGTCGTAGAGGCTCCGGGGTGCCGGCCCGGCCGAGACCAGCTGTGCGGCGCCGGGGGTCAGGTCGAGCGCGGTGACCTCGTAGCTGAGCCCCGCTCCCGTCAGGTCGTCGTCGGCGCTCAGCAGGTCGAGGGTGTCGCGGTCGAAACGCCAGTCGCCGTCGACCCGCAGCTCCGAGGCGGGGTACGGCGAGGGCAGCCACTGGGTCTCGAAGGTGGGTGCGACCGTCACGGTCGTGCGCTGCTCGGTGCGCGGCGTCCCCGTGCTCAGCCCCGGGGCCGCCGGCAGTCGTCCTCGGGCCTGGTTGCCCGGTGGGATCGAGCGAGGACCAGGGCGCCATGCGGTGCCGTCGAACTGGTCCAGCACCACGAGCCTGAGATACGCCGGCGAGGGGTCCTCGGTCCGGACCCGCACGAGGTCGACGTCATCGCCGCGGGTCAGGTCCCGCTTCATGTCGACGAACGGGTTGGTCAGGCCCATGCCGCCCTCCCCGTCACCGGACCCGAGCCCGTCGGAGCGCTGCAGGAAGTTCTGGCCCGCCGGAAGCAGCGTCGGCGCCAGCACCGCGAGGCCCACACCGGCGAGGCCGACCCGGGTGGCCCCCGGCCACAGGCTGCTCAGGTGCACCTCGTGCGGCTGGTTGTCGTCGACCCTCGACGGGTGCTCGCCGCCCTCGGTGCCCCACCCGCTGAGCCGGTCGGCATGGTCGGCGGTGAGCAGGAGGACGAAACCGAGGGCGGCCAGCGCGAAGATCAGCCAGGAGACTCCTCCGAGCAGCGCGACCGGCACCGTGAACGCCACCAGCAGCGGCAGGCCGGCGAGCGGTGGCCGGCGCAGCGTGCACGCGAGGAGGTCCACGGCGACCACGAGGAGCGAGCCGGCGCCCAGGAGCAGCGCGGGGAAGTCCGTCGCCCGCTCCGGCACCGGTGCGGCGTACTGGCTGCTCTGCTCCAAGGCGCTCCGCAGCACCTCACCGGCCGACGCGAACGCGCTGGGAGTCGGCACCCACCCACCCAGTGGCGCGTCGGGGGCCCACATGTGCAGGAGGACCACACCCAGCGCGAGCAGCTGCAGGAGGGGCACGAGCAGCCGTGGGATCCCGACGTACCGCAGCCCCAGTCCCAGTGCCGCGGTGCCGGCGCAGACCCAGAAGAGCGGGACCAGGAAGAAGCTGGCGTGGTCGGCAAGGCCGTCCCAGGACAGGAGCGTGAAGAAGGAGGTCAGCGCCGCCAGGACGCTCGCCGCTGCCAGCGCTGGGGTCGGCTGGGCACGGCGGCTCACGGGCGCGCTCCTGAGGCGGTCAGCGGCTCGGCGCCGACGTCACGACCGCGGCGCACGGTGAGCCCGAGCCGCTGCCACGCCGTCGCGACCGAGTCCTCGGGGGTGGCAGACACCGCGCGCCACCCGAGGGAGGTCAGCAGCACGACCGAGGGCGCCGGTGCGCCACTCGTCGCGGCCGGGGCCGCCGCCTCGCGACGCCGGTCCGCCCAGGTGGGGACGTCGAGGCTGATCGCCAGCGGGGTGCCCACGCCGTGACGCATGCGGGTCAGGGCGACCCGGTCGCGGGGGAAGGTCTCGCCCAGGATCGCGACGAACAGGCCACCCTGGGCGGCCTCGCCGATCCAGGAGGTGTCGATGTCCACCCGCGTCGCCGGCTGCAGCACCGCCAACGACTCGAGCAGGGCGCCGGCGTCGGCGCTGACCGCACCGTGCTCGTGCAGCTGGGCGTCGGTGCTTCCCGCCGCGGTGACCAGTCGGACGTGGAAGCCGCGCCGCGTCAGGTGGACCGCAACCGAGGCGGCGGCGGACACGGCGTACTCCAGTGACGACTGCGGGCCGGAGCCGCGGTGCGCCGGCGTCCGGTTGTCGAGGAAGAGGGTGGCCCGGGCCTGCCACGGCTGCTCCTCCCGTCGCACCATGAGGTCGCCGGCGTGGGCGCTGGAACGCCAGTGCACCCGGCGCAGGTCGTCGCCGTGGCGGTACTCCCGCACGGTGACGTCCTCCGGGCTGCCGCCGACGAAGTCGCGTGGCCGGTTGTCACCGGAGCCCGACGTCGCGCCGACCAGCGGGATCGGTGGAAGCGTCACCACCTGCGGCGTCACCACGAGGTTGGTGGTGGAGTGGAACGCGCGGTCGAGGCGGACCAGGCCCATGGGGTCGTCGACGCGGACCCGCACGGGCCCCAGCTGGTAGCGCCCGCGGAGCTCCGACGTCACGTCGTAGGTGACGGTGCGGTGCCACCTCGATCCCATCCGGTCCACCACGAAGCGGGGGCGGGCGCCGAGCGACGCCGGCACCTCCTCCTCGAGCAGCAGCAGGCCGGTGGGCGTCCGGCCCTCGTTGCTCAGCGCCAGCCGCACCTGCGCGGCCTGGCCGACCTCGATGCGGGGCGGGGTCACCGTGCGGCTCAGGCCCAGCTGGTGGCGGCCGCGCGTGGTGAGCGCGGCGGAGACCAGCGGAAGGCTCAGCAGCAGCACCCCGACCCGGACGAGGTCGTCGAGGCCGACGGCGAGCGCACACAGGAGGGCGGTCACCCCCGCCGAGACGAAGGCACGCCCGCGGGTGGTCAGCGCGCTGACGAGCGCCCTCATCGCCGTGGCGCCGTGGCGGTGCGGGGCCGGGTCGTCGACCGCTCGTCGCCCGCCGGCATCGGGAGGGAGGTCACAACCGCCTCGAGCGTCTCGGACGCCGTCCGCCCGGACATGGCGGCCTCGACCGTCGGCAGCAGCCGGTGGGCCAGCACCGGGTGCGCGAGGTCGCGGACGTCGTCGGGCACCACGAAGTCGCGCCCGTCGATGGCGGCAACCGCCTTGGCTGCCCGCACCAGGTGGAGGGTGGCCCGCGGTGAGGCGCCGAGGAGCAGCTCGGGGGAGCGGCGGGTGGCGGTGGTGAGCGCGACCGCGTAGCGCTGGACCGGCTCGGCGACGTGCACGCGCGTCACGATGTCGACGAGCTTGGCCACCGCGGCCGCGTCGGTGACCGGCTCGAGCTCGTCGAGCGGGTTGGTCCGGGTGTGGGAGCCGAGCATGGCGATCTCGGCGGCCTCGACGGGGTAGCCCATGGACACCCGGGCCATGAACCGGTCGCGCTGGGCCTCCGGCAGTGCGTAGGTGCCTTCCATCTCGATCGGGTTCTGCGTCGCGACGACCATGAAGGGCGCGTCGAGCAGGTACGTCGAGCCGTCGACGGTGACCTGGCGCTCCTCCATGCACTCGAGGAGGGCGGACTGGGTCTTGGGAGAGGCGCGGTTGATCTCGTCGCCGACGACGATGTTGGCGAAGACCCCGCCTGGGCGGAACTCGAACTCCCGGGTGTCCTGGTTGAAGATCGAGACACCGGTGACGTCGCTGGGCAGCAGGTCCGGGGTGAACTGGATCCTCCGGACGGTGCAGTCGATGCTGCGGGCGAGCGCCTTGCTCAGCATCGTCTTGCCGACTCCGGGCACGTCCTCGATGAGCAGGTGACCCTCGGCCAGCAGCACGACCAGCGTCGTGCGGATGACGTCGGACTTCCCCTCGATGACGCTGCTGACCGCGTCGCCGACCGCCCGGGTGACGCGGGCGATCTCCTCGAGGTCACCGGGGTCGGCGCCGTCGAGGCCGTTCTCGGGGCGCAGCTGCTCGCCGGTCACGCGTCCTCCCGTTCTGCGCCGATTCCGTTGCTGCTCCAGTCAACCTCACCGCCCAAGTCAGCGCGAGCGCCGACGGCGCCAGGTTTCTCGCGCGAACGTCGTTGACGGTGGGGGGAAGTGGAGTAGAGTGGGGGGCAGTGGAGGAAAGGGAGCTCTTTTCCACCGACGTGGGGAGGTGACCGATGTTCTTCGGCACCTACACACCCAAGGTGGACGACAAGGGGCGGCTGATCCTCCCGGCGAAGTTCCGGGACCAGCTGGCGGGAGGGCTCATGGTCACCAGAGGTCAGGAGCACTGCCTCTACGTGTGGCCCCAGGCCGAGATCGACCGGATCACCGAGCGGCTCCGCGAGGCGCCGGTGTCGAACAAGGCGACCCGTGACTACGTCCGGATGTTCTCCTCCGCCTCGTCGGACGAGACGCCTGACAAGCAGGGCCGGATCACGATCCCGCCGGCGCTCCGGGAGTGGGCGGCGCTCACCAAGGACGTCGTCGTGATCGGAGCGATGAACCGGCTCGAGATCTGGGACGAGGCCGCCTGGACGGCGTACTCGGCAGCGCAGGAGGAGTCGTTCGCGGAGCTCTCCGAGGAGGTCTTCCCCGGCATCTGATGTCGAGCTCCACCCGCAGGTCAGGACCACAGAAGCACCCAGCACCAGCACCACACACAACTCAAGAGCCGGCGTCGTCGGACGAGGTCTCGCGTCCGCTCCCTTGGTCCTCTGGCGCACCTTCCCCGGTGCCAGAAGCCACGCGAGCGGACGGGGACCTGGTCCGACGAAGCCGGCCGAACTGCATGAGGGGTCGAGAACCATGAGCGTCGCGGTCAGCGACACCCACCCGTCTCCGCAGCGGGCTGCCCGGGCCCCGCGGCGGCGGGTGCGCCAGGAGGCCCGCGACGCGCTCGCGGTCGCCGCCTTCTCCGCCGGCGCCTCCACGGGCATCGCCGTCATCCTCACCGTCGTCGTCACCCGGGTCGGCTGAGGTTCCCCCGACGATGACGAACCCCGCCCACGTCCCGGTGCTTCTCGACCGGGTCGTCGCGCTGCTCGCCCCTGCGCTCCAGCGCCCGGGGTCGGTGCTCGTCGACACCACCCTCGGCCTCGGCGGCCACGCCGAAGCGGTCCTGGAGCGGTGCCCGGAGGCCCGGGTGGTGGGCATCGACCGCGACCCCCGGGCGCTGGACCGCAGCCGCGAGCGGCTGCAGCCCTACGGCGAGCGCGTCACGTTCGTCCACGCCGTCTACGACCGGCTCCGCGCCGTGCTGGACGAGCTGCGCCTCGAGAGCGTCGACGGAGTGCTGTTCGACCTGGGCGTCTCCAGCATGCAGCTCGACCTCCGCGACCGCGGGTTCTCCTACGCCGAGGACGCCCCGCTCGACATGCGGATGGACGACACTGCCGAACGCACCGCCGCCGACGTGGTCAACAGCTACCCGGTCGAGGAGCTCGCCCGGGTGCTGAGGGAGTACGGCGAGGAGCGGTTCGCCCGGCGCATCGCCGACCGGATCGTCCGGGAGCGGACCCGCGAGCCGTTCGACCGGTCCGCCCGGCTGGTCGAGGTGGTGCGGTCGGCAATCCCGGCTGCCACCCGTCGCACCGGCGGTCACCCGGCGAAGCGGACCTTCCAGGCACTGCGCATCGAGGTCAACGACGAGCTGGCGGTCCTGCGCAGGGCGCTGCCGGCGTCGGTCGACGCCCTCGGTGTCCGCGGGCGGGTCGTGGTGATGGCTTACCACTCGCTCGAGGACCGGCTCGTCAAGCAGACCTTCGCCCGCTACACCCGCAGCGACGTGCCTGCCGACCTCCCGGTCGTGCCGGAGTCGCACCGGCCGCCACTGCGGCTCCTGACGCGCGGTGCGGAGAAGGCGTCCGAGGCCGAGGTCGAGGGCAACCCCCGGGCACGGTCGGTGCGGCTGCGTGCCGCGGAGCGGGTCAAGGAAGGGGCGGTCGCATGAGCGGATCGGCCGGGCACCCGCCGGATCGACGGGTCTTGCCGCACGACGAGGGGACGGGGAGCCGATGAGCGCCTGGTCAGGACAGGCCGGTCGGGCGAGGACGCCGATGCGGCTGCCACGGTTCGCCGAGCACGCCGTCGAGCGAGCCCGGCTGACGGTCGTGCCGCGGCGCCGGACAGCCGCGCCGCGAGTGCCCTTCTTCATCCTGGTCGCGGTCGTCCTGCTCGGCGGCGTGGTCGGGCTGCTGCTCTTCAACACCTCCATGCAGCAGGCCTCCTTCCGGGCGACCGCGCTCGAGGCCGAGGCGGCTCGGCTGCACGCCGTGGAGCAGTCCCTCCTCATGGAGCTCGACCAGCTGCGGGACCCCCAGAAGGTGGCGACCCGGGCCCGGGCACTGGGCATGGTGCCGATGGTCAGCCCGGCGTTCCTGCGGCTCCCGGACGGCGAGATCCTCGGCGACCCGGTGCCCGCGAAGGTCGAGGACGCCCAGCGGCTCGAGCCGCTGCCGGCGCGCAAGCCCCCGTCGCTGCACCCGACACCGGTGCGCGTCGTCCTCAGTGCCACTCCCGATACCGGTCGCGACGGCGTGCCCTCGGACACCACGGGGCCGCGGACCGGTACAACGGACGACGGGCGCTGACCGGCGCTGACGACCACACGAGGAGCCGCGCCCATGGCGAAGCAGCGTCGGGCACCGGCCGGGGCGACGCGCCGGGGCCGGAGCTCGCTGGCGACCATCCGGTCGGCGTCGCTGACACGGCTGCGGTTCGGCTTCGTCGTCATCGCCATGGTCGTGTCGGTGTTCGCCGTCCGGCTCTTCCAGCTGCAGGGGCTCGATGCCCAGACCTACGCCGCGCAGGCGCGCGCCGTCGGCGCGGTGCAAGAGGTCCTGCCCGCCACTCGCGGCTCCATCGTCGACCGCAACGGCACCCCGCTCGCCGAGTCGCTCGACGGCTCGATGATCGTCGCTGACCCGACCAAGACCGACGACGACGCCGCGGCGATCGCCTCGGTCCTCGCCGACCGCCTGGGCCTGGACTACATCAAGACGGTGAAGAACCTGCAGTGGCCGGACACCCGGTTCCGCTACATCGCCCGACGCGTCCCCACCACCCAGGCCACCCAGGTCGTGCAGGACCTCACCGACGCCGGCCACAAGGGGCTGGACATCCGCCGTGACCCGGTGCGCAGCTACCCCGCCGGAGACGTCGCGGCCAACGTCGTGGGCTACGTCAACGCCATGGGCGAGGCCGCCGGCGGCGCCGAGGAGACCTTCGACACCCTGCTCAGTGGCAAGGACGGCTCGGCGACCTACGACATCGGCGACGGGCACCGGATCCCGCTCGGCGACAACAGCGTCACCGAGCCGGTGAATGGCCACGACCTCACGCTGACGGTCGACCGCGACCTCCAGTGGTACACCCAGCGGGTGCTCCGTCAGACCGTCGAGGACGCCGGAGCGGAGTCGGGGACCGCCGTGGTCCTCGACAGCCGCACGGGTGAGCTGCTGGCGCTTGCCGACGACCCGACGTACGACCCGAACGCCACGGTGCAGCGCGACGTCAGCAAGCTCGCTTCCCGTGCGTTCACGGCCCCCTACGAGCCGGGGTCGGTGGAGAAGGTGCTTACTGTCGCATCGCTCCTCGACGCCGGACTCGTCGACCCGCTCACGAAGTTCACCGTGCCCGAGACGCTGGCGAGCTCGGACCGCACGATCCACGACTACTTCGACCACGGCACTCTCCGGCTCACGATGACCGGCGTCATCGCGAAGTCCTCCAACATCGGCACGGTGATGGCCGCCCGCGAGATGGCCAGCCAGCGGTTCTACCGCTACCTGCGTGCCTTCGGACTCGGGTCACCCACCGGCATTCCCGGGTACGGCGAGTCGGCCGGCATGCTGTCGCGGCCCTCGGCGTGGATCGACATCGAGCGCGACAACATCGCCTTCGGACAGGGGCTCGCGGTCACCGCTGTGCAGATGGCGGCGGCGGTGAACACCATCGCCAACGGGGGTGTCTACGTGCAGCCCAGCCTCGTCAAGGGCTCGGCCACCACCTACGACGGCATCGAGACCGGCTCCGACCTCGCCACCGAGCGCCGCGTCGTGAGCACCGAGGCTGCCGACGCGACGCGCGACATGATGGAGGTGGTCACCGACCCGGAGGAGGGCACCGCGCCGCTGGCCGCGATCAACGGCTACCGCGTCGCCGGCAAGACCGGCACCGCGCAGATGGTCAACCCGGAGTGCCAGTGCTACGACGGCACGTACTTCACGGTGTCCTTCGCGGGCTTCGCCCCCGCCGACGACCCCCGGTTCACCGTCTACGTGGTCGTCCACAAGCCCACGAACCGGGCGGGCGGCGGCATGACCGGAGGTCCGGCCTTCCGCAAGATCATGAGCTACCTGCTGCAGCGCTACGCCGTCCCGCCGTCGGGCAGTGACCGTCCCGACCTGCCGGTGAAGTGGACGCCGGTGCACGGCAAGGTCGACTGAGCACGTGCTGGGAAGGCTGTCGACCCGGGGGCCGCGACGCACGGCCCGCCGTCCGGCGGTGCCCCCGGCCGCGAGTAGATTCCCGACGTGACCGCGACTCGGCCGGCGCATCCGCCCCGCACGCCGCTGGGCGAGGTGGCGACCTGGCTCGGGCAGCCGGCCCCGGAGGGTCGCGCCGAGGTGCCCGTCACCGGGATCACCTCCAGCAGCCGGTCCGTCGTCCCCGGTGACGTGTACGTCGCGCCCGCCGGGTCGACGACGCACGGGGCGAGGTTCGCCCCCGAGGCCGTCGCGGCCGGGGCGGTGGCCGTCCTGACCGACCCCGAGGGCGCCGAGCTCTGCCTCGCCGCGGGGGTCACGGCCCCGGTGCTGGTGGTGCCGCGCCCGCGGGCGGTGGTCGGAGGCCTCGCGGCCCGCGTCTACGGTGAGCCGGCAGCCGCGCTCCGGCTCCTCGGGGTCACCGGCACGCAGGGCAAGACCACGACGACCCGGCTCGCCGAGTCCGCCCTCCTGGCCGGCGGGACCCGGGCCGCGGTCGTGGGCACCGTGGGCACCCGGGTCGACGGCGTGGACGTGCCGTCGGCCCTCACCACCCCCGAGGCCGCCGAGCTGCACGCGCTCTTCGCCGTGATGCGGGAGCGGGGGGTGGCTGCCTGCGCCATGGAGGTGTCCAGCCACGCGCTGGTCATGGGCCGGGTCGACGGGGTGGTCTTCGACGTCGCGGCGTTCACGAACCTGGGCCGCGACCACTTGGACTTCCACGCGGACATGGAGGACTACTTCGCCGCCAAGGCGGCGCTGTTCACCTCCGAGCGCGCTCGCAGCGCCCTGGTGAACGTCGACGACGCCTACGGCCGGCGGCTCGCCGAGCTGGCGACCGTGCCGGTCCGGACCTTCTCCGCCCGCGGCGCGGCTGCCGACTGGCGAGCCGTGGACGTGCGTCCGTCGGGCACGGGCTCCGCGTTCGTGGCCCGAGGCCCGCGGGGCGAGCAGCTGGTCGAGGTGCGCCTGCCTGGCGACTTCAACGTCGCCAACGCGCTCTGCGCGCTGGCCGGCCTGGCGGAGGCGGGCTTCGACCCGGCGGTCGTGGCCGCCGGGCTCTCCCGGGTCACCGGTGTGCCGGGCCGCCTCGAGCCGGTGGATGCGGGACAGCGCTTCCTGGCGGTGGTGGACTACGCGCACAAGCCGGACGCGGTCGCCGCGGTGCTGCGCAGCCTGCGCGACCGCACCTCGGGACAGGTGATTCTCGTCATCGGGGCCGGCGGCGACCGGGACCGGGGGAAGCGACCCCTCATGGGGGAGGTGGCCGCCGGGCTCGCCGACGTCGTCGTCGTCACCGACGACAACCCGCGCGGCGAGGACCCCGCCGCCATCCGCGCCGAGGTCCTGGCCGGCACGAGGGGTGGGAGCGCGTCGGTGCACGAGGTCGGCGACCGCCGGGAGGCGATCCGGCTCGCCGTGTCGATGGCCGCCGAGGGCGACTGCGTGCTCGTCGCGGGGAAGGGCCACGAGACCGGGCAGGAGGCAGGCGGCGTCGTGACGCCGTTCGACGACCGCCTCGAGCTGGGTGCGGCGTTGGCCGACAGCGCCGACAGCGCCGGCGGCGTCGACAGGTCCGACAGCTCCCACGGGGGCCGACAGGGCAACGGCTCGAGGGCCCGCCGGTGATCCCGCTCACCCTCGCCGAGATCGCCGCCGCGGTGGACGGGGCCGTGCACGACGGCCCGGCGGAGCTCACGGTCACCGGACCGGCTTTCCTCGACAGCCGCGTCGTGGAGCCCGGCGGGCTGTTCGTGGCGTTCATCGGCGAGCGCGCCGACGGCCACGACCACGCCGCAGCCGCCGTGGCGTCCGGTGCCGCCGCGGTGCTGGCCGGGCGACCGGTCGGAGTGCCCGCGGTCGTCGTCCCCGACCCGGGCGAGGCGCTGGCGCGGCTCGCCCGGCACCTGCTCGACCGGCTGCCGGACGTGCGCGTCGTCGCGGTGACCGGCTCGCAGGGCAAGACCTCGACCAAGGACCTGCTTGCGGCGGTGCTGGCGGACTCGGCGGCGACCGTGGCCACCCGCGGGAGCTTCAACAACGAGCTGGGGCTGCCGCTGACGGTCCTGCGTGCGGACGAGACGACACGCTTCCTGCTGCTGGAGATGGGCGCTCGCGGAGCCGGGCACCTGAGGGCGCTCTGCCAGGTCGCACCCCCCGACGTCTCGTTGGTCCTCAACGTCGGCAAGGCGCACCTCGGGGAGTTCGGCTCGCAGGCAGCGATCGCCGAGGCGAAGGGCGAGATCGTCGAGGCGCTCGGGGCCGAGGGGGTGGCCGTGCTCAACGCCGACGACCCGCTCGTCTCCGCGATGGCACGTCGTACGTCGGGGCGAGTGGTCAGCTTCGGCACCGGGGAGGCCGCGGACGTCCGGCTGGCGGAGGTGGAGCTCGACGACCGGGGCAGGCCCCGCTGCCTGCTGGTCGCCGACGGTCGGTCGGTCCCGCTCGCGATGCGGCTGGTCGGCGAGCACCAGGCCGTCAACGCCGCCGCCGCTGCGGCGACCGCGCTCGCGGTCGGCATCCCGCTCGCGGACGCGTGCCGATCGCTGGCGCAGGTGGAGTCGCTCTCCCGGTGGCGCATGGAGGTGCGCACCCGTCCCGACGGCGTCACGGTCGTCAACGACGCCTACAACGCCAACCCCGACTCGACAGCGGCGGCCCTGCGGGCGCTGGCCGCGATGGCCCGGAGGGCGAACGCGGCCGGTGGCCGCACCATCGCGGTGGTGGGGGAGATGCGGGAGCTGGGCGAGTCGAGCGACGCCGAGCACGCCGAGGTGGGCAGACTGGCGGTGCATCTCGGGATCCAGCACGTCGTGGCCGTCGGGGAGGCGGCTCGTGCGGTGCACCTGGGGGCGCGTGCGGAGCGCGGCCGGCCCGGGGCGGACCCGGACCACCAGGGAGAGGAGCCGGTGTTCGTGGCGGACAGCGACGCGGCGATCGCCTGGTTGGCCGCACACGTGCGCCCCGGCGACGCCGTCCTGGTGAAGGCCTCCCGCGGGGCCTCCCTCGACGTGGTCGCCGACGCCCTGCTGAGCAGCAGCACCGATGAATCCGGAGCCACGTCGTGAGAGCGATCCTGCTCTCCGGCGGGCTGGCCCTCGTCCTGAGCCTGCTCGGGACCCGCGTCGCGATCCCGGTGCTCACCGCCTGGGGCTACGGGCAGCTCATCCGCGACGACGGTCCCACCACCCACCACACCAAGCGCGGCACGCCCACCATGGGCGGCACCGTCATCATCGGCTCGGCAGTCCTGGGATACCTCATGGGCACGTTCGGGACCTCCCACCGGCCCACCGCCTCCGGTCTGCTGCTGCTCCTGCTCTTCCTCGGCCTCGGAGCCGTCGGCTTCGTCGACGACTACATCAAGATCGTCAAGCAGCGCAGCCTCGGGCTGCGCAGCCGCGCGAAGATGACCGGCCAGGTGCTGGTCGCGGTCGTCTTCGGGGTGCTGTCGCTGCGGTTCCCCGACGAGCGCGGAGAGAGCCCCGCCTCCCGGCACCTCTCCTTCACCCGGGACTGGGAGCGGTGGGCGATGCCGACCGTCGTCGTGGTGCTGCTGATCCTGCTCATGATCGCCGCGACGTCCAACGCGGTGAACCTGACCGACGGGCTCGACGGACTGGCGACCGGGGCCTCGACGATGATCTTCGGCGCCTACACGGTGATGAACATCTGGCAGAACAACCAGTCCTGCGAGCTGACCCCCGGCCCGGCCTGCTACGAGGTCCGCGACCCGCTCGACCTCGCCGTGCTGGCGGCGGCCCTCACCGGGGCCTGCTTCGGCTTCCTGTGGTGGAACGCCTCACCGGCCAAGATCTTCATGGGAGACACCGGCTCCCTGGCGCTGGGTGGCGCGCTGGCCGGCATGGCGATCTACACCAGGACCGAGCTGCTGCTCGTGGTGCTCGGAGGGCTCCTCGTGGCCCAGGCGCTCTCGGTGATGCTGCAGGTCGGGTTCTTCAAGCTGACCGGGGGCAGGAGGCTGTTCCGCATGGCGCCCCTGCACCACCACTTCGAGCTCGTGGGCTGGGACGAGATCACCGTCGTCATCCGGTTCTGGATCATCACCGGGCTCTGCGTGGCGGCCGGCCTCGGGGTGTTCTACGCCGAGTGGGTGGGCGGGGCATGAACCGACCCGATCGCCGACCTGACCCTGCCTCGCTCGGGCGGCACGACTCCTGGCACGGGGTGCGAGCGGTCGTCGCCGGCCTCGGCGTCTCGGGGTTCGCGGCCGCGGACAACCTCACGCACCTCGGCGCCACCGTCACGGTGCTCGACGAGTCCGACGCCGGCGACCGGTCCGAGCGGGCCACCCTGCTGGAGATCCTGGGCGCGACGATGCGGCTGGGCAGCGGCTCCACGCGCACGCTGCCGGACGAGGTCGACGTGGTGGTCACGTCCCCGGGCTGGCGTCCCGATGCGCCCCTGCTGGCCCAGGCGGCCGCTCGCGGCGTACCGGTGTGGGGGGAGGTCGAGCTCGCCTGGCGGCTCCGCGACCCCGAGCACCCGGCGCCGTGGCTGGCGGTCACCGGCACCAACGGCAAGACGACCACGGTGCAGATGCTCGAGGCCATGCTCCGGGAGGGCGGCCTGCGGTCGGTGGCCTGCGGCAACGTGGGGCTGCCGCTCGTGGAGGCGGTCATGGACCCCACGCCGTACGACGTGCTCGCGGTCGAGCTGTCCAGCTTCCAGCTGCACTACGCGGAGTCGGTGACCTGCGAGTCCGCCGCGGTCCTGAACGTCGCCGAGGACCACCTCGACTGGTACCCCTCCCTCGAGGCGTACGCCGCGGACAAGGGCCGGATCTACCAAGGCGTCGAGCGCGCCTGCGTCTACAACGTCGCCGACCCGGCCACCGAGGAGCTCGTCCGGGAGGCCGACGTCGTCGAGGGAGCCCGGGCGATCGGCTTCACCCTCGGCATCCCCGACATCGGCATGGTCGGCGTCGTCGACGACATCCTGGCCGACCGCGCCTTCGTCGAGGAGCGCCGTCACTCGGCGGCCGAGCTGTGCACGGTGGCGGACCTGGCGTCGCCGGCGCCGCACTTCGTGGCCAACGCGCTCGCCGCCGCGGCGCTGGCGCGGTCCCACGGCGTGGCTCCGGTCGCGGTCCGCGACGCGCTGCGCGCGTTCCGACCCGGCGGCCACCGGATCACCGAGGTCGCGGTCCTCGACGGGGTGACCTACGTCGACGACTCCAAGGCCACCAACCCGCACGCCGCCGCAGCGTCGCTGCAGGGCTACCGGCCCGTGGTGTGGGTGGCCGGAGGGCTGGCCAAGGGGGCCGCCTTCGACGGCCTCGTCACCGCCGTCCGCGACCGGCTGCGCGCGGTGGTCCTGCTGGGCCGTGACCGGTCGGTCATCGCCGATGCCCTCGGGCGACACGCGCCCGAGGTCCCCGTGATCGAGGTGACCGGGACGGAGACTGACGGTCACGAGGCCATGGACCGGGTGGTCCGGAGCGCCGCCGACCTGGCCCAGCCGGGAGACACGGTCCTCCTCGCTCCCGGTTGCGCCTCCATGGACATGTTCGCGAACTACGGCGCCAGGGGCGACGCGTTCGCCGAGGCGGTGCACCGACTCGGCCGGCGCTGAGTGACCGGCCGCGGAACGGAAGGGCCGGTGAGGACGCCGCTGTGACCACGACCGCGGACCAGCAGCGCCAGCACCCACGGCCCGGGCGTCCCCAGTCCCGTCCCCTGTCCCCTCCCCGGGCGCCGGGACGCCTCGCGGCCCTCCGCGACGCCGTCCGCGAGACCCTCGACCGCCCGTTGGCGTCGTACTACCTGCTGGTGGGGGCGGCGGGGCTGCTGCTCGTGCTCGGGCTCGTGATGGTGCTCAGCTCCTCGAGCGTCTGGTCCTACCGGCAGCTCGACCAGAACAGCTACGCGGTCTTCCTCAAGCAGCTGACGTGGGTCGTGCTGGCCGTCCCGTTCGTCTGGGTAGCGGTGCGGCTGCCCCACCGGGTGCTGCGGATGCTGTCGTGGCCGGCGCTGCTGGTCTCGGTGGTGCTGCTGGCGCTCACCCAGACGAGCATGGGCGTCACGGTCAACGGCAACCGCAACTGGCTGGCGCTGGGCCCCGTGCAGATCCAGCCGGCCGAGCTCGCCAAGCTGGCGGTGATCCTGTGGTGCTCACACGTCTACGCGAAGAAGGAGCGGCTCCTCGACGACTGGCGGCACACGCTGATCCCGGTGGTGCCGGTGATGGCCCTGGTCATCGGGCTGGTCGTCGCCGGCCACGACCTCGGCACGGCGCTCGTCCTCCTGGGGATCGTCCTCGGGCTGCTGTGGGTCGTGGGGGCGCCCGCCCGGATGTTCGTCGGCTCGCTGCTGGTCGCCGGAGCCGCCTCCCTGGCCCTCGCGGCGTCGTCGGAGGAGCGGATGCAGCGGCTCACCAGCTTCGCCGACCCCTTCGCCTCCTTCCAGGGAGCCGGCTGGCAGGCGGCCCACGGCATCTTCGCGATGTCCAGCGGGGGCCTGACCGGCAAGGGCATCGGCGCCAGCCAGCAGAAGTGGGGCGGGTTGCCCGCCGCGCACACCGACTTCATCTTCGCCGTCCTCGGGGAGGAGCTGGGGCTCGTGGGCACGCTGCTGGTGCTCGGGCTCTTCCTCACGATCGCGTTCGCCGGTCTCCGGGTGGCGCAGCGCGCCACCGACCCCTTCGCCCGCTACATGGCCGCAGGCATCACCGTGTGGATCACCGTGCAGATGATGATCAACGTGGGGATGGTGCTCGCACTCCTGCCGGTCATCGGCATCCCGCTCCCGCTGGTCTCCTACGGCGGCTCCGGACTGGTGCCCTCGCTCGTCGCCGTGGGACTGCTGCTCTCCTTCGCCCGTCACGAGCCGGGGGCCCAGGCGGCGCTCGTCGCCCGGCGGCGCGGACGCGCGACTCCGGCGGTGACCGCGGGTGGCGTCTCGCGGCGCTCACGTGCCTGACAGGCTGCTCCCGTGACGGGTCCGGTGGACGCGCGATGAAGATACTCATGGCCGGCGGCGGCACGGCGGGCCACACCTCCCCGCTGCTGGCGACCGCAGACGCGCTGACGCGCCTCGCGCCGGAGGCCGAGGTGACCGCGCTCGGCACGCCTCGCGGGCTGGAGGTGCGGGTCGTCCCCGAGGCGGGCTACCCCCTCGAGCTGGTGCCGCCGGTGCCGCTGCCGCGTCGGCTCTCGGCTGACCTGCTCCGGGTGCCCGGCCGGCTGCGGCAGGCGCTGAGCGTGACGCTCGACGTCCTCGACCGGCTGGAGCCCGACGTGGTCGTCGGCTTCGGAGGCTACGTCTCGGTGCCGGCGTACCTCGCGGCGCGGAGGCGACGGGTGCCGCTGGTGGTCCACGAGGGCAACGCGCTCGCCGGGATCGCGAACCGGCTCGGCGCCCGGCTGACCTCGCACGTGGCCACCAGCTTCCCCGGCACGCCGCTGCGCGGCGCGGAGTACGTCGGCCTGCCGATCCGGCGGATGATCTCCACGCTGGACCGGCCGGCGTCCCGGGCGGCGGCACGGGCCGCCTTCGGGCTCGACACCGACCGCCCCACCCTGCTCGTCACCGGTGGCTCGCAGGGCGCCCGGCGCCTCAACGACGCGGTCGCCGCGGCCCGTCCCGCCCTCGCGGCCGGCGGCGTGCAGGTCCTCCACGTCGCGGGGCCCCGCGGGGACGTCACCGCCGCGGCCGCCCCGGGGGAGCCGCCGTACGTCGTGGTGCCCTACGTGGACCGCATGGACCTCGCCTACGCGGCGGCCGACCTGGTCGTCTGCCGGGCCGGCGCCAACACCGTGACGGAGGTGGCCGCGGTCGGGCTCCCCGCCGTCTTCGTGCCGCTGCCGATCGGCAACGGCGAGCAGGCCCTCAACGCCCGGCCGGTCGTCGAGGCCGGGGGCGGGCTGCTCGTGGCGGACGCCGCGCTGACGCCGCAGTGGCTGTCGGCCACCGTGCCGGACCTGCTGGCCGACCCCGACCGGCTGGCCGCCATGTCCGCGGCGGCGGCGGGGCTGATCCCGCGAGACGCCGACGAGAGCCTGGCGCGCATGGTCCTGGACGCAGCCAGGAGCGGCCGGTGATCGTGCCGGTGCCACGGCGGCTGCTGCCGGCCGACCAGCTGGGGCGTGTGCACTTCGTCGGCATCGGCGGCGCCGGGCTCTCCGGGATCGCCCGCATCATGCTGGCGCGCGGCATCCCGGTGAGCGGCAGCGACGCGGCCGACTCCGCGACGCTGCAGGCGCTGCACGAGCTCGGCGCCCGGACCGACGTCGGACACCGCGCCGAGCAGGTGCACGACGTCGACACCGTCGTGGTGTCGACCGCGGTCCGGGAGGACAACCCGGAGGTCGTCGAGGCACGGCGGCAGGGGCTGCGGCTGCTGCCACGGTCGGCGGCGCTGCACGCGGTCATGGCCGGGCACCGGGTCGTCGCGGTCGCGGGCACCCACGGCAAGACCACCACCACCTCCCTGCTCACGGTGGCGCTGCAGCGGTGTGGTGCCGACCCGTCGTACGCGATCGGCGGTGACCTGACCGCGACCGGGGTCAACGCGGCGCAGGGCACCGGCGGCCTCTTCGTCGCGGAGGCCGACGAGAGCGACGGCGCCTTCCTCGTCTACGCGCCGTTCGGTGCGGTGGTCACCAACGTCGAGGCCGACCACCTCGACAACTACGGCACCGAGGAGGCCTACCACGCCGCGTTCACCGCGTTCCTCGACCGCATCGACCCGGCCGGATTCCTCGTCGCGTGCGTCGACGACCCCGGTGCGGCCGCGCTGGCGGCCGAGGCCACCGCGCGGGGGCTCGCCGTGGTCGGCGTCGGCGAGTCGCCCGCCGCCACGCTGCGGGCCCGGGACCTGACCTTCGCCGGCTCGACGTCCTCCTTCACCGTCGTTGCGGACGACCGGGTGCTGGGCAGGGTGACGCTGCTGATCCCCGGGCGCCACTACGTGCTCGACGCCCTGGCCGCCCTGGCCGCCGGCCTCCGGCTCGGCTTCGGCTTCGAGGAGCTCCGCGAGGGCCTGCAGGCGTTCACCGGCACCCGACGGCGGATGGAGCGCAAGGGCGAGGTGGCCGGGGTCCGGGTCTACGACAGCTATGCCCATCACCCCAACGAGATCGCCGGGGACCTGCAGGCGGCACGGGCGCTCGCCGGCTCGGGCAGGGTCGTGGTCGCCTTCCAGCCGCACCTGGTCTCCCGCACCAAGCGGTTCGGCGCAGCCATGGGCGAGGCGCTGGGAGCGGCGGACGAGGTGGTCGTCACCGATGTCTACGTGGCCCGGGAGGACCCTGAGGAGGGCGTGGACGCGCAGCTCGTCGCGGGACATGTGCCACTGCCGGACGGAGCTGTTCACGTCGTACCCTCGCTGCACGACGTGGCCCGGGCGCTGGCGGAGCTGGCGAGGGCGGGTGACCTCGTGCTCACCCTCGGCGCCGGGGACGTCACCGTGGTGGGTCCGCAGGTGCTCGACCTCGTCGCGGCAGACCCGGCCGGTCCGCCCGCCGGGGACCGCCCGGCGGGGGAGGACGACAGGGGGATGACACCGTCATGAAGGTCCGTGCGCGCTCCGCGACTGCGGTGCCGCAGCGCGAGGCCGCGGGTGGCAACGAGGTCTTCCACCGCCATCGTCGGGCACGTCGCCGGAGGCTCGTCCGTCGTCTGCTGATCGCCGTGGCCGCGCTGGCCGTGGTGCTGGGCGTGCTCTGGCTGGTGTTCTTCTCGTCGGTGCTCGCCGTCACGGGAGCCGACGTCCGCGGGGTGAGCGTCCTCGGCGAGCAGGAGGTGAGGACAGCCGCCCAGGTGCCCGAGGGCGTTCCCCTCGCCACCGTCGACCTGGAGGCGATCCGCGCGCGGGTCGAGGACCTGGCGCCGGTCCGGTCAGCGGAGGTGTCCCGCTCGTGGCCGGACCAGGTCCGCATCGACGTCACCGAGCGGACGGCGCTCGCGTTCGTGGCCTGGAACGGGGGCTGGCGCGGCTTCGACGAGGCCGGCGTGCTCTTCCGTGACTACGACAGGATGCCGACCGACATGCCGCAGGTCCGCGTGCGCTCCACCACGCCGGTCGAGGCGCTCGCCGAGTCCGCGGCGATCGTCGGGTCGTTGCCGACGACGCTGCTGAGGCGGGTGCAGTACGTCGAGGTGGGATCCATCGACGACATCACGCTGCTGCTCCGCAACGGCGCCCGGGTCCGGTGGGGGAGCGCCGACCAGTCGACGGACAAGGCCGCCGTGCTCGAGGTCCTGCTGCGGCAGCCCGCCGAGGTCTACGACGTGACCGCACCCGGGCGGCCCACGATCAGCCGCTGACCGGCCTCCTGCGCACGTCGCACGCGGAATCCCGACACGCCTGCGTGTCGTCCGCGGTTCCGGCCACGGGCTCGCCTAAGTTCTTGCGCAGGCACGAGGTTGACATAACTATAACCTTATAGTTCAGGGTTAGAGTTGCGGACACACCGGAGGCCACTTCCCCGCCGATCAGCACACAACCAGCCGCCCCGGGCTCCCGGGGCACCACTAAGGAAGGGTCCCTGCCGTGGCAGCACCGCAGAACTACCTGGCCGTCATCAAGGTCGTCGGGATCGGTGGCGGTGGTGTGAACGCCGTGAACCGCATGATCGAGGTCGGTCTCAAGGGCGTCGAGTTCATCGCCATCAACACCGACGCCCAGGCGCTCCTGATGAGCGACGCCGACGTCAAGCTCGACATCGGTCGCGAGCTCACCCGCGGGCTCGGAGCGGGCGCGAACCCCGACGTCGGAGGCAAGGCGGCCGAGGACCACGCCGAGGAGATCGAGGAGGTGCTCAAGGGCGCCGACATGGTCTTCGTCACCGCCGGTGAGGGCGGCGGCACCGGCACCGGCGGGGCACCCGTCGTCGCCCGGATCGCGCGGTCGCTCGGCGCGCTCACCATCGGTGTGGTGACCCGGCCCTTCGCCTTCGAGGGACGCCGCCGGGCCAACCAGGCCGAGGAGGGCATCGCGGCCCTTCGCGACGAGGTCGACACGCTCATCGTCATCCCCAACGACCGACTGCTGTCGATCAGCGACCGCAACGTCTCGGTCCTCGACGCGTTCAAGCAGGCCGACCAGGTGCTGCTCCAGGGCGTCTCCGGGATCACCGACCTCATCACGACCCCCGGCCTGATCAACCTCGACTTCGCCGACGTCAAGTCCGTGATGTCCAATGCGGGCTCCGCGCTCATGGGCATCGGCTCCGCACGCGGGGAGGACCGCGCCGTGGCCGCCGCCGAGATGGCGGTCTCCAGCCCCCTGCTCGAGGCGTCCATCGAGGGCGCCTACGGGGTGCTGCTGTCGATCGCCGGCGGCTCGGACCTCGGGCTCTTCGAGATCAACGAGGCCGCTGCCCTGGTGGCTCAGTCCGCGCACGCGGAGGCCAACATCATCTTCGGTGCCGTGATCGACGACGCGCTCGGTGACGAGGTGCGGGTGACGGTCATCGCGGCCGGCTTCGACGGCGGCATGCCCAAGCGCCGCGACAGCGCCTCCCAGCCGCGGCGGGAGCCGCTCCCTGCCCAGTCGCAGGCCGAGACCAGGGCGGCGGCCGGGCTGCGTCCAGCGCCCGGGACAGCAACGTCCGCGCCGCGACCGGCGTACGCCGGCGTGGGCCAGGGCGGTCTCGGACAGCCCGGAGCCGCACCGGCTAGGGCCGCCGAGGCCCAGCGCACCCCGACCGCGCAGCCGTTCGGCCAGCCGGCGAGCAGCCGGGGGACGCGTCCGACCACGTCGGTCGACGAGGACCTCGACGTGCCCGACTTCCTCAAGTAACCGGCCCGCGGCGAGATCGGCCGGCCCCGTGTTCGCCTTCCAGGACCAGCGCTCGGCGGTGGAGGTCGCCTTCACCGACCGCTTCGGAGGGTTGAGCACGGGGCCGTACGCCGAGCTCAACCTGTCGACCCGCGGCGGCGAGGGCGAGGACGCCGACACGGTGCGGTCGAACCTCGGCCTCGTCGCCGCCGCGATGGAGCGTGGTGCCCCGCCGGGCTCGACGACCGGACTCGACTCGCCGACCGAGGCAGGGGGTGCCGTGCGGGGGGTGGTGGCGATGCGGCAGGTGCACGGGGCAGACGTCGCGGTCGTCGGCGACGACGTCCTCGAGGCCGACCCGGAGGCCGACGCCCTCGTCTCGGCCACACCGGGCTGGGCCCTGATGGCCCGGGGCGCCGACTGCATCCCGGTCCTGCTCGCGGACACCGATCGAGGCGTCGTGGCGGCCGTCCATGCCGGTCGCGCCGGACTGGTGGCCGGCGTGGTGCCCCGCGCGGTGGCTGCCATGCACGACCTCGGCGCCGTCCGGCTGACGGCGTGGCTCGGCCCCCGCGCCTGCGGTCGTTGCTACGAGGTGCCGGCGGCCCTCCGTGACCAGGTCGCCGCGGCGGTTCCGGCGTCCTGGTCCGAGACGTCGTGGGGCACCCCCGCGGTCGACATCGCCGCCGGGGTCGCGGCTCAGCTCGACGGGGTGGCGGCGGAGGTCGTGGACGTCGGCCGGTGCACGATCGAGGACCGGGACTTCTACTCCTACAGAAGACAGGGCAGCGCGTCGGGCCGCCATGGTGGGCTGATCTGGGTGCGTGCGTGACCGTCACCGGCCCCTCACGTCGCGAGCAGCTCGCCACCGCGCTGCACACGCTGCACACGCGCATCGACGCCGCTTGCTCCTCGGTGGGCCGGCCGCCCGACGGCGTGACGCTTGTCGTGGTCACGAAGTTCTTCCCCGCCTCCGACGTGCGGCTCCTCGCCGAGCTCGGGGTGCGGCACGTCGGAGAGAACCGCCACCAGGAGGCATCGGTCAAGCGCGAGGAGTGCCGCGACCTCGACCTGGCGTGGCACTTCATCGGCCAGCTGCAGAGCAACAAGGCCGCCGCCGTGGGCGGCTGGGCGGACGTCGTCCAGTCGGTCGACCGGGTGCGGCTGCTGGCGCCGCTGTCCCGGGCCGCGGACGAGCGCGGACGGCCGCTCGACGTGCTGGTGCAGGTCAGCCTGGACGAGGACCGGCGTGGTGCAGCCGGCGACCGCAGCGGCGCCGTCCCCGACCAGGTGCCCTCGCTCGCCGCCGAGGTGGCCGCCGCGTCCGGCCTCCGGCTGCGCGGGGTGATGGGCGTGGCCCCGATGGGCGGCGACCCTGCCGCCGCCTTCGCGCGACTGGCCGCGGCGGGCGCGCAGGTCCGGGCCGAGGTGCCATCGGCGACATGGCTGTCCGCGGGCATGAGCGGCGACCTGGAACAGGCAATCAGGGTCGGTGCGACACACGTGCGCGTCGGCACCGCGGTCCTCGGAAACCGGCCCGGGCGCGTATAGCCTCGGCGGGACGGTGCTGGAGACCATCGGTGCGACGACAGCGGGCCGAGACGGTGCAGGAACGTTACTCAGACGGTGGGACAGATGCGGCGGAGGCGAGAGTCATGAGCGGCGCGATGCGCAAGATGGGTGTCTACCTGGGTCTGCTCGAGGACACCGATCGCTACGACGAGGACTACCTCGAGCCGGGCGACCAGGACACCGGGCAGGATCCCCGCGCCCGCCAGGCCGAGCGGCTCGGCGCCACCGTCGCGCAGCTCGCCGAGCGTCGCCGGCCGGCCGCGACTGGCGCGACGGCCGGCTCTGCCGGCCCTACGGCTGGGACAGTGCCGGGCCCCCGGGTGGCCGAGCTCTCCCGGATCACGACGCTGCACCCGACGACGTACAACGAGGCGCGGGTCATCGGGGAGAACTTCCGCGAGGGCATCCCGGTCATCATGAACCTGTCGGAGATGGACGACGGCGACGCGAAGCGGCTGGTCGACTTCGCCGCCGGACTCGTCTTCGCGGTGCACGGCACGATCGAGCGGGTCACGAACAAGGTGTTCCTGCTCTCGCCCCCGAACGTCGCCGTGACCGCGGAGGACAAGCAGCGGATCGCCCAGGGCGGCTTCTTCAACCAGAGCTGAGCGGGTCGTCGTCCTCGGCACCCACGGCCTACCTACACTTTCCAGGTGACGATCGTCGGCAGTGTCATCGACCTGGTGCTGACGCTGTTCCTCTACCTGCTCTTCGCACGCTTCGTCGTCGACTGGGTGCAGGTCTTCGCCAAGTCCTGGTCGCCCCAGGGGTTCGTGCTGGTGCTGCTGGAGATCATCTACAGCGTCACCGACCCCCCGATCCTGTTCATCCGGCGGTTCGTGCCGCCACTGCGCCTGGGCGCCATCGCCCTCGACACCAGCTTCATCATCGTGCTCGTCGCCGTGTACCTGCTGCTCACCCTCAACCGGATGATCTTCTTCTGAGCGCGTGAGCAGGCGGGCGGGTGCGGCCCGCCGGCAGGATACGGTGACCCGACGCGGCCGGGTGGCCGCGAACCGACTTCCGACGAGCAGAGGTGACGACATGCCGCTGACGGCTGAGGACGTGCGCGCCAAGCGCTTCACGACGGTGCGCCTCCGCGAGGGCTACGACATGGGCGAGGTCGACCAGTTCCTCGACGAGGTCGAGGCCGAGCTGCGCCGGCTGGGCGGCGAGGGCGACGAGCTCCGCTCCAAGCTCCAGGCGCTGACGGGTGAGCCGGCGCCGGCCTCCGCCGGGAGCGACACCTCAGGGTCGAGCTCGTCGAGCACGTCAGGCACATCGACCACGTCGGGCACTGCGGGCGACGCCCGCGGCTCGGGCACCGGCGAGGCGGGCACCGTGGAGCCCGACACCGTGGCCCTGGGGACCGACGACCGCGCGCCGCTGTCCGGGGGGTCGAGCTCGGCCCCTTCCGCGGCCGCTGTCGCGGAGGGGCCGGCTGCGACGGCTCCGACTGCCTCCGCGGCTGTGCCCGTGGAGCGGCTCGAGGTCACCACGACCGCGGAGGCGTCGGCCGCCGCGACGCGGCTGCTCGAGCTCGCCGGACGCAGCGCCGACCAGCTCGTCTCGGAGGCGGAGCTCAAGGCCGAGGAGATCGTCGAGGAGGCGCGCGGACAGGCAGAGGCCCTGGAGTCGGCGACCACCGAGCGCCGCCGCACGCTGTTCGCCGACATCGACCAGGAGAAGGCCAGGCTCGACAACGAGATCGAGGGGCTGCGGACCTTCGAGCGTGAGTACCGCGCCGAGCTCCGCACCTACTTCGAGGAGCAGCTCGCGGCGCTCGAGGGCCACGGCGCCGGTGGCATGCTGGCGCGCTCGGAGGCCCTCGGGGACCCGGGCGACGACACAGACTCGGCGGGTACGCCGGCCACCGCTCCGGAGCAGCAGTCGGACTCCGACAACCGCAACAGCTCCAACAACCCCAACAGCTCCGACAGCACCGAGAACTCCGACAGCACCGAGAACTCCGACAGCACCGGGAACCCTGACAACCCGCACGGTTCCCCGCTGCAGTCGGTCCTCCGCGAGGACGGCAGCTGACCCTGCCGAGTCGGCGCTTGTGCACGGCCAAACCCTGCCGAGTCGGCGCTTGTGCACGTGCACAAGCGCCGACTCGGGGTCAGAGGCGGGCCACGGAGAACCGCAGCCCCAGCTCCTCGTCCCCGAAGACCTCGCCGGCCGGCTCGCCCCGCGTCATCTGCGTCGCGAGCACCTCAGCTGCCACCGCCTCGGCGTGCTCCTCGACCGCCCCGACCAGGTCACCCTCGGCCTGCCACACCAGCTCGATGCGGTCCGAGACGTCGAAGCCGCTGGCCTTCCGGGCCTCCTGCACCAGCCTGACGACCTCCCGGGCCCGGCCGGCGCGCACCAGCTCGGGGGTGAGCTCCAGGTCCAGGGCGACGGTCTCGCCCTGCTCGTTGACCACCGACCAACCCTCGCGGGGCCGTTCGGAGACGACGGCCTCCTCGCTGAGGACGAGCACGTCCTCGCCGTCGACCGGGACCGCCGCCTGGCCGTCCTGCGCCAGCGCCGCCGCCATGGCCTCCGGGTCCGCGGAGGCGATCGCCCGCGCGACGTGCGGGGTCCGCTGTCCGAAACGCTTGCCCAGGGCCCGGAAGTTCGCCTTGATGCTGCGCTCGACCAGGTCGCCGGCTGCGGAGAGCGGCTCCACGGCGCCGACATTGAGCTCGTCCGCGACCTCCGCCCTCAGCTCGGCCCCTAGCCGCTCCCAGGCGGCTGTCGGCACGAGAGCCCGGCGCAACGGCTGCCGGGTCCGCACCTTGGCGTCGGCGCGGGCCGCCCGACCGAGCTCGACCAGCCGCCGCGCCACCGCCACCTGGTCGGCGAGGTCGTCGTCGACCAGCGACTCGTCGACCTTCGGCCACGAGGCCAGGTGGACCGACTCCGGCAGCTCGTCGGACGTCGAGCCGAACACATCGCGCCACACGCGCTCGGTGATGAACGGCGTGAGCGGTGCCATCAGCAGCGTCACGACGTACAGGCACTCGTGCAGCGTCGCCAGCGCGGCCGGGTCGCCGTCCCAGAACCGGCGCCGCGAGCGCCGCACGTACCAGTTCGACAGCGCGTCGACGTAGGCGGAGATCCGGGCGCCGTAGCGCTGGGTGTCGAACTCCTCGAGCGCCGACGTGACGTCGGCGGCGAGGCGGTGGGCCTCGGAGAGCGCCCACCTGTCGAGGACGGGTCGCTCCTCGAGCGGCGGGGCCGGCGTGACGTGAGGCTGCCAGCGGGCCGTCCGGCCGTAGAGCACCTGGAAGGCCACGGTGTTCCAGTAGGTGAGCAGCACCTTGCGGACCGTCTCCTGGATCGAGGCGTGTCCCACCCGGCGGGCGACCCAGGGCGAGCCGGAGGCGGCCATGAACCAGCGGACCGCGTCGGCGCCGTGCTCGTCCATCAGCGAGATCGGCTCCAGGATGTTGCCGAGGTGCTTGGACATCTTGCGTCCGTCCTCGGCCAGGATGTGGCCCAGGCACACGACGTCGCGGTAGCTGTTCTGGTCGAAGACGAGCGTGCTCACGGCCATCAGCGTGTAGAACCAGCCACGCGTCTGGTCGATCGCCTCGCAGATGAAGTCGGCGGGGAAGGCCTCCTCGAACCGGTCCTTCGACCCCGGGACGTGAGGGTACCCCCACTGGGCGAAGGGCATCGAGCCACTGTCGAACCACGCGTCGATCACGTCGGGGACCCGGCGCGACGGGAGGCCGCACGGACCGTCTGCCACGCCACCAAGGTCGTCAGGACAGGGGAACGAGACCTCGTCCACGTAGGGGCGGTGCGGGTCCAGCTGCGACTGGTCCGAGCCGGTCAGCTCAGACAGCTCGGCCAGCGAGCCGACGCACACCTGGTGGTCGTCGTCGCAGCGCCAGATGGGCAGCGGCGTGCCCCAGTAGCGCCGTCGCGACAGCGCCCAGTCGATGTTGTTGCGGAGCCAGTCGCCGTAGCGGCCCCACTTGACGTTGTCGGGGTGCCAGCGGGTCCGCTCGTTCTCGCGCAGCAGCTCGCTCTTGCGCTGGGTGGTGCGCACGTACCACGAGGGCTGCGCGTAGTAGAGCAGCGCGGTGTGGCAGCGCCAGCAGTGCGGGTAGGCGTGCTCGAACGCCACGTGGCGGAACAGCACACCACGGGCCTCCAGGTCCCGCACCAGGTCGGCGTCGGCGTGCTTGAAGAACTGGCCGCCGACGAGGGGGAGGTCGTCGGTGAAGTGCCCGTCGGGCTTGACCGGGTTCACCACGGGCAGGCCGTAGCGGCGGCCAACCGCCATGTCCTCCTCCCCGAAGGCGGGGGACTGGTGCACGAGGCCGGTGCCGTCCTCGGTGGTGACGTAGCTGCCGAGCACCACGAAGTGGGAGCGGCCGTCCTCCTGCCCGGTGTCGGCCACCGGGAAGTCCACGAGCTCGAACGGACGCTGGTACTCCCACCGCTCCATCTCCGTGCCGGTGACCCGGCCCACGACCTCCCAGGCCTCGCCCAGGACCGACGCGAAGAGCGGCTCGGCGACGATCAGCGTCTCGTGACCGTCCGTCGCGACGACGTACTCGACGTCGGGGTTGGCCGCCACCGCGGTGTTCGACACCAGCGTCCACGGCGTGGTCGTCCAGACCAGCAGCGCGGCGCCGGGCCCCGAGCCGTTGCCGGCGTACGGCCCGCTGGTGAGCGGGAAGCGCACGTAGACGCTCGGGTCGGTCACGGTCTCGTAGCCCTGGGCGAGCTCGTGGTCGGAGAGTCCGGTGCCGCAACGAGGGCAGTACGGCGCGACGCGGTAGTCCTCGACCAGCAGCCCCTTGGCGTGGATCTGCTGCAGCGCCCACCACACCGACTCGACGTAGCTGGAGGACATCGTGGTGTAGGGCTCGGCGAGGTCGACCCAGTAACCCATCCGTTGGGTCATCTCCTCGAACTGGTCGACGTTGCGCAGCACCGACTCCCGGCACTTGGCGTTGAACTCGGCCACGCCGTAGGCCTCGATGTCCCGCTTGCCGGAGAACCCCAGCTCCTTCTCCACGGCGAGCTCGACCGGCAGGCCGTGGCAGTCCCAACCCGCCTTGCGCTCGACGATGTAGCCCTGCATGGTCCGGAACCGCGGGAAGAGGTCCTTGAACACCCGCGCCTCGACGTGGTGGGTGCCCGGTCTGCCGTTGGCGGTCGGGGGTCCCTCGTAAAACGTCCAGCGGGGAGCTGGCGTGATTGCCAGTGGTTGCGTGAGGCCGTCGGGGTCCGGAGCGCGGTCCGAACCCGCGGGGCGGTCCGCGTCCGGTGGCTGGTTCTTCTCCAGCGACGCGGCGAAGGTGTCGTTCTCGCGCCACCACGCGAGCACCTCCCGCTCGAGCGCCGGGAGGTCCACCTGTGGGGGGACGGGGGTGTACTCGGTCATCGGGTCCGCGGTCTCCCTCGCATCTCGGGGCTCCACCGGCCGGGCGTCCGGTCGGTCGAGCCTGTCGAAACCCGAAGGGACGAGGCGCCGATCGGCTCGGGCCCCGCGGTACCACCCTCCTTGGTGACCCGTCCATGACGGCCGGTCCACCCACTCCGTTGCTGCACCGCTGCCGGTTCTACCCGCGATGCCTCACGGCACTGCGCTCTTCCGGCGGCTCGGGGGTGATCTTCGCTCCGGACAGCACCCCTGGGCTCACACCGTCCCCAGGTCGCTGTCGGCTGTGCCGGAGCTACTCGTCCCGTCGTCACCGTGCGGTGTGCCCAGTCTGCCAGAGCCTTCGGAGCGCGCCCACCGGATATGGACGCCGCTCCGGGGCGTGGCCTGTTGTCTGCTGCTGGCCCGAGGCATATCCTCACCGCACGTTTCGCGCCGCCGAGGGCACGATTCGTCCGGTTGTTCGATGGCTCAGGACCTCCGGAGAGTCCAGACGAGGGCTTCAAGGGAGGGCTCGCTATGTCTCGTACGACGGCCGGCAAGCTGGCGAGCAAGACCGCTGCAGCGGCCAAGCGGATGACTGCCACCGGGGCGAAGAAGGCGGTTCCCGCGGCCGAGCCCACCCCACCGGCGAAGCCGGCGGCGGCCAAGAAAGCCTCCGCGACGAAGAAGGCCGCTCCGACTGCGAAGAGGGCGACGCCCGCTACCAAGAAGGCCGCGCCCACCGTGAAGAAGACCGCCTCGGCTGCCCAGAAGGCTGCGCCCGCTACCAAGAAGGCTCCTCCGGCGAAGAAGACCGCCACGAAGAGCCCGGTGAAGGCGGCGGCCACCAAGAAGGGAGCCACCTCCACGCCGTCCACCCGGCCACCGGCCACCGGTCGGGCCAAGGGGCCAGGCGGGCTCGCGGTCAAGGCCGACGAGTCGCCGTGGACCGCCAAGGAGCTCGACGCGGTCAAGGCCGAGCTCGGGGACGACGTACGCCGACTCCAGGACGAGCTCGACCTGGCGGGCCGCGAGCTCGACGGCCTCATGCGCGACGCCGGCGACGGGGCGGGGCACGACCAGGCCGACGTCGGCTCCACCACCTTCGAGCGCGACCACGAGATGAGCCTGGCCAACAACGCCCGCGACATGCTCGTGCAGACCCGGCACGCGCTGGAGCGCATCGAGGACGGCAGCTACGGGGTGTGCGAGAGCTGCGGTCAGCCGATCGGCAAGAACCGGTTGATGGCTTTTCCGCGTGCGACACTGTGCCTGACATGCAAGCAGCGCGAGGAGCGTCGCTGAGCTCCAGCGACCCGGATCACCACGCTCCCCGGCGACCCCTCGGCATCTTCTTCGGCGTCGCGCTGGTCGTTCTCCTTCTCGACCAGGGCAGCAAGGCGCTGGCAGTCGACCGTCTGGAGGGCCGGCCGCCGGTGCCGGTGGTCGGTGACCTCCTCCAGCTGACGCTGGTCCGCAACCCGGGAGCGGCGTTCAGCACCGGTACGTCGTACACGTTCGTGCTGTCTCTCGTCGCCGTGGCCGCGACAGTCGTCGTGCTGCTGCTGGCCCGCCGGCTCGGCAGCCCGTTGTGGGCGCTGGGACTCGGCTGCCTGCTCGGTGGCGTGCTCGGCAACCTGACCGATCGGATCTTCCGCCAGCCGGGCGTGCTCCGCGGGCACGTCGTGGACTTCCTCGCGCTGCCGAACTGGCCGGTCTTCAACGTCGCCGACATCGGCATCAACGTGGCGGCAGGCGTGATCATCCTGCAGGCGGTCCGCGGCGTCGCCTACACCGGCGAGAGGACGAGGCCGACCGACCCGGCGGAGGGTCGGTGAGCGTGGAACGGCGCACCGTCTCGGTGCCCGAAGGACTGGCCGGGGAACGAGTGGACGCGGCGATCGCGCGCATGTTCGGCCTGTCCCGGAGCCGGGCCGCCGACCTCGTGGCCCGTGACCTCGTCCACCTCGACGGGGGGCTGGTCAGCAAGTCCGACCGGGTGTCGGGGGGCGGTCTGCTCGAGGTCGAGATCCCGGCCGCGGTCGACCCGGTGGCCGTGGTGCCGGAGATCGTCGAGGGCATCAAGATCGTCCACGACGACGACGCCCTGGTGGTGATCGACAAGCCGGTCGGGGTCGCGGTCCATCCCAGCCCCGGCTGGTCCGGGCCGACGGTGGTCGGCCACCTGGCCGCGGCAGGGTTCCGGATCGCGACGAGTGGCGCACCGGAACGGCAGGGGATCGTGCAGCGACTGGACGTCGGCACCTCGGGCGTCATGGTGATCGCGAAGTCGGAGTACGGCTACTCCGTGCTCAAGAACGCCTTCCGGCGACGCGCGGTGGACAAGACCTACCACGCGTTGGTCCAGGGGCATCCGGACCCGTTGCGCGGCACGATCGACGCGCCGATCGCGCGCAACCCGAAGTACGACCACAAGTTCGCGGTGATGGCGGGAGGCAAGCACAGCGTCACGCACTACGACACGCTCGAGGCCCACCGCTTCGCCAGCCTCCTCGAGCTGCAGCTGGAGACCGGACGCACCCACCAGATCCGGGTCCACATGCAGGCGCTCAAGCACCCCTGCGTGGGCGACCCGCTCTACGGCGGGGACCCGGTGCTGGCTGCACGGATCGGCCTCGGCCGGCAGTGGCTGCACGCCGTGCGCCTCGGCTTCGAGCACCCCGAGAGCGAGGCGTACGTCGAGTACGAGTCGGACTACCCTCCGGACCTGCAGCACTCCCTGGACGTGATCCGTGAGCTCGACTGAGGACACGCTGGTGCGCCCGGCCACCGTGGAGGATGCGGTCGCGGTGGCCGACCTGCACCTGGCGGCCCGGCGCGCGGCAGTGCCCGCCATGCCCGCATCTGTCCACGACGACGACGACGTCCGCGCGTGGATGGCCGGCCGGCTCCGCGAGGGCGACGAGGTGTGGGTCGCCGAGGGGGACGCGACGGGGCTCGCCGGCTACCTGAGACTGACACCGGACTGGCTCGACGACCTCTACGTCGCGCCGGGCCTCACGGGACGGGGCATCGGGAGCGCCCTGCTGGACCTGGCGAAGTCGCTTCGACCCTCCGGGTTCGCCCTGTGGGTGTTCGAGACCAACACCGGGGCACGTCGCTTCTACGGCAGGCACGGCCTGGTGGAGCTCGAGCACACCGACGGCAGCAGCAACGAGGAGAGGGCGCCCGACCTCCGCATGGCCTGGCCGGGCGTCGACCCCGTGGGGTACTTCCGCCGTCAGATCGACCAGGTGGACGACGACCTCGCGGTGGTGCTCGCCCGCCGAGCGGCCCTCACGGCCGCGGTCCAGTCGGTCAAGGAGGTCCCTGGCCACGCCGGACGTGATGCCGACCGGGAGGCGGAGATCGTGCGACGGATGGCCCAGCACGCGCCGGGTCTGGGCGAGCCGGGGCTTCGGCGCATCATGCACGAGGTGATCAGCGTCAGCCTCGACGCGGCGGTCGAAGACTGACCGACGGGGTCGAGGGCCGACCGGCGACTGACTGTCGGTTCAGGCGGCGAGCACGAGCTCGGCGAAGGCGGTGTCCAGCCGGGAGGCGGTGACCGTGCTGGCGCGGCCACGGAGCTGCTCCAGGACTGCGGGGGTGCGCCGCCCGAGCGGACGGGTGCCTTGGTTGTCGACGTGGAACCAGTGCCCCGTCGGCGTCCGCCAGAGGTACATGCCCGGCAACGGCTGGTGCAGCGTGAAGCCACCCATCGTCTTCGCGCGGTGATGACCTCGTCCGAGCGGGCCCAGGTTCTCGAGCCGGGTCTGTCCCGGTGGCGGATGATCATCAGGTGGACGGGCGCGGAGCCCGGCGTAGGGAACGGTGTGGTCGAGGTCGGCGTGCCGGGAGGCCAACGTGCCGTAGGGGAACACCTCGAAGGGGCTGGCCAGCTGCAGCGCTTCCCGTAGCCGTGAGGGGACTTCGTAGCCGTCGAGGGGAGTGATGCCCCCGGGGTCGAGAACCGGTCTGACCTCCACGTGGTCGGTCCCCCACGTCGTGGAGAGCCATTCACGGAGCTGACGGACGCTCAGAGGTCCGTGGTCCTCGGCACGGACGACGTGGCATCCAGGGCCACCTTGGAGCGCTTCCTCCGCGAGGTGCAGGTAGAGGACGGCCCGAGGTCGCAACCCGTCCAGCGCCTTGGCGCCGAGCCGGGCCAGCACCCTTCCGAACGCGGCTGCCAGCTGCGGCGCGGTCGGAGGAGCCGCCTCGTGCTCGGCGGCCTGCTCGCCTGTCTCGGGTTTCGGCTCCGGCTCATCGGCCACGTGGGGTGTGTCGGCCTGCACCGCGCTCTGAGCGATGAAGAGACAGGCCAGCGCAGGGTTGGCCAGGAGCCCCAGCGCCGTGGCCCGACGGTGGTCGACGCTGGCGCTGTCCCCCGCCCGCAGAAGCAGCTGCGCCACGTGGGTGATCATCGCGTCCAGACGAGCCACGTCACCGGCGGTCGTCTGGGCGATCAACGTGCGCAAGCCGTGGTTGTTGGAGCGGCGGCCAGTGCCGACGTACCTCCGCTGGCCCTCCCCGTCGCGCCGCCTCTCATAGCCCTCGGGGTCGGCGTTGATGACCTCAGCGGCGACCGCGTCCATCGCCCGCGAGAAAGGCAGGCCGACCAGGGCCGCCGCGGTACGGCGGTCGACGTCGAGGGCCTGTTCTCGGGTCAGTCCGGCGGACGCAGTGGCGCTGGAGACCCTCCTGGCCTTCCAGTCGTCCACCTGGCCGGTCATGACGGCTGCCCACAGCCTCGGGTGGCGGTGACGGAGGTCGAGCGTGTCCCGGAGCAGCCGGTTGGCGCTTCCCGTGGTGAGCTGGAGCAGCGCCCCGAGCTCGTCGCCGGCGAACTCTGAGATCTCCGGCGTGCCGTCGGAGCCGCCAGGCAAGTAGCGGGTCTGCGTCCGCGTCCGGTGCACCGTCCAGTCGTCCCCGACCTCCGTCTCGTCGACGGGGGCATGCAGGTCTGCCCAGTGGGCGGCCAGCGCGAGCCGCTCCGCGCCCAGCCGGCGTTGGGCGACCACGGAGGCGACGAGCGCGTCGGCACAGGCCACGCTGCTGAGCCCATCGATCCGCGTTCTATCGAACATGTGTTCGATTATAGCACCGCGTGCCTGCCGACAGGAAGAGCCAAGCGGGGCCTAGGCTTCCGGCCATGGTGCAGCGGCTCGTGGTGGTGGGCGGCGATGCCGCAGGGATGAGTGCGGCCTCACAGGCCAAGAAGCGGCGGCCGGACCTCCAGGTGGTCGCCTTCGAGCGTGGCCGCGCCACCTCGTACTCGGCGTGCGGCATCCCGTACTGGATCGGGGGAGCGGTCGAGACCGAGGCGGCCTTGGTGGCCCGCACGCCTGAGGAGCACCGAGCCGCCGGGATCGACGTACGGATGCGTACCGAGGTGACGGCGATCGACCTCGACCGCCGGGAGGTGCGCTGGCGCGAGCTCGAGAGCGGTGTCGAGGGGAACGAGCCCTTCGACGACCTCGTCTACGCGACCGGCAGCGTGCCCATGCGGCCGCCGGTGCCGGGCATCGACGCCGCCGGTGTGTACGGCGTCCAGGTCCTCGACGACGGGGCAGCGCTCCGCGCCGAGCTCGAGTCGGGTGAGGTCAGCAGGGTCGTCGTGATCGGCGGTGGCTACATCGGGCTGGAGCTGGCCGAGGCCTGCCGGGTGCGCGGCCTGGCCGTCACCGTCGTGGACCGCTCCGCGACCCCGGTCGGCACCTTCGACCCCGACATCGGGGAGTTCATCGCCGAGGCGGTCCGCTGCGAGGGCATCGACCTCGTGCTGTCCGACGAGGTCGTGGCCATCGAGGTCGGCGCCGACGGCCGGGCCCGTGCCGTGGTCACCGCCAGTGGCCGGGAGCTGGCCGCCGATCTCGTGGTGCTGGGCCTCGGCGTGCGGCCGAACGTGCGGCTGGCGCAGGAAGCGGGCATCCCGCTGGGCGCCTCCGGCGGCATCGCGGTCGACGCCAGGATGCGGACACAGGCCGAGGGCGTGTGGGCCGCCGGCGACTGCGTCGAGTCACGGCACCGGCTCTCGGGAGATCGAGTCGTGGTCGCGCTGGGAACGCACGCCAACAAGCAGGGACGGGTCGCCGGCATCAACATCGCCGGTGGCTACGCCACCTTCCCCGGCGTCATCGGCACCCAGGTCACCAAGGTCTGCGACCTCGAGGTGGCGCGCACCGGGCTCTCCACCGAGGAGGCCGAAGGGGCGGGGTACTCGTTCGTCACCGCCTCCGTCGACTCCACGACCAGGGCGGGATACTTCCCCGGTGCCCAGCCCATCCGGCTCAAGATGCTGGCCGAGCGGCGCAGCGGCCGTCTGCTCGGCGCCCAGATCGTGGGGCGGCAGGCCGCCGCCAAGCGGATCGACGCCTTGGCCGTCTGCATCTGGAACGAGATGAGCGTCGACGAGATCCTCTCCCTCGACCTCTCCTACGCCCCGCCCTTCTCGCCGGTCTGGGACCCCGTGCTCATCGCGGCCCGCAAGGCCCTCGAAGCGGTGGAGGCCGACGTCCGCACGCTGTGAGGCCGGCGCAGAGTGTCGGCGGCCGGTGTCACGATGCATCGCATACGCTGAGTCCCTTCCCCCTCAGTGAGGGTCGAGCAGCCGCTCGGCCTGGTCCGGTCAGCTGTGCCCGGACGCGTGTCGAGGTGTTCGCCGAGAGGAGCCGGGAAGTCTGATGGCAGGTGGGTCGCAGGACTCGTTCGTGCACCTGCACGTCCACACCGAGTACTCCATGCTCGACGGCGCCGCGCGGCTCGACGACCTGTTCGCGCGCACCGCCGAGCTCGGCATGGACTCGATCGCCATGACCGACCACGGCAACGTCTTCGGTGCCTATGAGTTCTGGGCCAAGGCCAAGGCGCACGGCGTCAAGCCGATCATCGGCATGGAGGCCTACTTCACCCCGAACACCTCGCGCTTCGAGCGACGTCGGGTCCGTTGGAACGACGGCGGGGACGACGACGTGTCCGGAGGCGGCGCCTACACGCACATGACGCTGCTCGCCGAGAGCACCGCCGGCATGCACAACCTCTTCCGGCTCAGCAGCCGGGCCAGTCTCGAGGGGCAGTTCTACAAGCCGCGGGCCGACCGTGAGCTGTTGACCGAGTACGCCCAGGGGCTCATCGGCACCACGGGCTGCCCCTCGGGCGAGGTCCAGACGTGGCTGCGCATCGGCAAGTACGACAAGGCGCGCCAGGCCGCCGCCGACTTCCGCGACATCCTCGGCAAGGACAGCTACTTCCTCGAGCTCATGGACCACGGGCTCGCGATCGAGACCCGGGTCCGGGACGGACTGCTGCGGCTTGCGCGGGACCTCGGGCTGCCGATGATCGCGACGAACGACTCCCACTACGTGCGCAAGGAGGACGCGGCGTCGCACGAGCACCTGCTCTGCGTGTCCTCCGGCAGCACCATGTCGGACCCCAAGAGGTTCAAGTTCGACGGCGACGGCTACTACGTCAAGTCGCCTGCGGAGATGCGCGAGCTCTGGGCCGATCGCAACGGACTGCCCGAGGCCTGCGACAACACGCTGCTCATCGCGGAGCGCTGTGACGTCCAGTTCAACGAGTCGGCCAACCTCATGCCTCGCTTCGACGTCCCCCAGGGCGAGGACGAGCGGTCGTGGTTCGTCAAGGAGGTCGAGCGGGGGCTGCTCCGCCGCTATCCCCAGGGGATACCCGCGGAGGTCCGCACGCGCGCGGACTACGAGGTGGAGCTGATCCTCCGGATGGGCTTCCCCGGCTACTTCCTGGTGACCGCCGACCTGATCGGCTGGGCCCGCGACCAGGGCATCCGGGTCGGTCCAGGGCGGGGGTCGGCCACGGGGTCTCTGGTCGCCTACGCGCTCGGCATCACCGAGCTCGACCCGCTGGAGCACAAGCTTCTCTTCGAGCGCTTCCTCAACCCCGACCGCGTCACCATGCCGGACATCGACATCGACTTCGACGAGCGGCGCCGGGGCGAGGTCATCCGCTACGTCAACCAGAAGTACGGCGAGGACCGCGTCGCCCAGGTGGTGACCTACGGCACCATCAAGGCCAAGCAGGCGGTCAAGGACGCCTCCCGGATCATGGGCTACCCCTTCGCGATGGGCGACCGGATCACCAAGGCGATGCCGCCGGCGGTCATGGGCAAGGACGTGCCGCTGGTCAAGATCTTCGACCCCTCCCACAGCCGCTACCACGACGGCGGGGAGTTCCGCGGACTCTGCGAGGCGGAGCCTGACGTGAAGCGGGTCGTCGACACCGCGCGGGGGCTGGAGGGGCTCAAGCGGCAGTGGGGCGTGCACGCGTGTGCCGTGATCATGTCGAGCGAGCCACTGCTCGACAACATCCCGATCATGCGTCGCGAGCAGGACGGCGCCGTCATCACGCAGTTCGACTATCCGACCTGCGAGTCGCTCGGCCTGCTGAAGATGGACTTCCTGGGCCTTCGCAACCTGACCGTGATCGACGACGCGGTGGCCAACATCGAGATCAACCGTTCCGAGAAGCTCGTCATCGAGGAGCTCGGCTTCGAGGACCGCGCCACCTACGAGCTGCTGGCGCGTGGTGACACGCTGGGGGTCTTCCAGCTCGACGGTGGACCGATGCGGTCGCTGCTGCGGCAGATGGCCCCCACGTCGTTCGAGGACATCTCCGCGGTGCTCGCGCTCTACCGCCCGGGTCCGATGGCCGCCAATGCGCACATCGACTACGCCGACCGCAAGAACAACCGCAAGCCGATCGAGGCGATCCATCCCGAGCTCAGCGAGCCGCTGGCCGAGATCCTCGGCGAGACCTACGGGCTGGTGGTCTACCAGGAGCAGGTGCAGGCCATCGCTCGCAAGGTCGCCGGCTACACCCTCGGCCAGGCAGACCTGCTGCGTCGGGCGATGGGGAAGAAGAAGAAGGCAGAGCTGGACGCGCAGCTGGAGAACTTCACCTCCGGGATGCGCAGCAACGGCTTCACCCAGGACGCCATCGACGCGCTGTGGGGCACGCTGCTGCCGTTCTGCGACTACGGCTTCAACAAGTCGCACACCGCCGGCTACGGGCTGGTCTCCTACTGGACCGCCCACCTGAAGGCGAACTACCCCGCCGAGTACATGGCGGCCCTCCTCACGTCCGTCAAGGACGACAAGGACAAGATGGCGATCTACCTCAACGAGTGCCGTCGGATGGGCATCAAGGTGCTGCCGCCCGACGTCAACGAGTCCGAGGCGAACTTCACTCCCATCGGCACCGACATCCGCTTCGGGCTCACCGCGATCCGCAACGTCGGCGGCAACGTGGTCGACTCCGTGGTGGCTGCCCGCCGGGAGAAGGGCCGCTACACCGACTTCGGCGACTTCCTGGCGAAGGTGGAGCCGGTGGTGTGCAACAAGCGGGTCATCGAGTCCCTGGTGAAGGCGGGCGCCTTCGACTCCCTCAACCACCGGCGGCGTGCGCTGGTGGCGATGCACGAGTCGGCGGTCGACCAGTACGTCGAGATCAAGCGCAACGAGGCGATCGGCCAGGACTCGCTCTTCGGCGGGCTCGACGACGACGACGACCAAGGCCCCGCCGGCTTCGGCGCCGGCTGGGGGGTCAGCCTCGCGATCCCTGACATCGCGGAGTGGGACAAGCAGACCCTTCTCGCCCACGAGCGCGACATGCTCGGCCTCTACGTCTCCGACCACCCGCTCATGGGGCTCGAGCACATCCTGTCCAACTGCTCGGACTGCACGATCGGTCAGCTGCTCGTCGACGAGGAGCGCCCCGACAACGCCACCGTCACCATCTCGGGGCTGGTCACGTCCGTGCAGCGCAAGATCACCAAGCGCGGCGACTCCTGGGCCATGGTCACCGTCGAGGACCTCGAGGGCGCGATCGACGTGCTGCTGTTCCCCAGTGCCTACCAGCTGGCCAGCACCCTGCTGACCGAGGACACGATCATCACGGTCAAGGGGCGGCTGTCCCGGCAGAAGGAGCAGCCGGAGCTGCACGGCCAGGAGGTCAGCGTCCCCGACGTGTCGCGGGGCACCGGAGGACCGGTGGTGATCTCCCTGCCGTCGACCCGGTGCACGCCTCCGGTGGTGGACCAGCTCAAGGACGTCCTCGGCACCCACCCCGGCGTGACGGAGGTGCGGCTGCGCCTCCTGACCCGCAGCGCCACGACCGTGATGCGGCTGGACGACCGGCTCCGGGTGTCGGCCTCTCCGGCGCTCTTCGCCGACCTCAAGGCGCTGCTCGGGCCCCACTGCCTGACCGGCGCATGAGCTCGACCGCCACCGGCGTGAGGCGGAGCTCCCTCCTGGTCGACACCGCGGTGGTGCTCGGCAGCTTCCTCCTCGCGGCCGTCGCGGTCGGCCTGCTCTGGCCTCAGCTCGTCGATCCCGTGACCGTCACCCGCACCGAGGCCGGGACCGTCATCGGGGAGGCCGAGCTGGCGCAGCGCTTCGACAACGACGCCTGGTACGCAGTGCTGGCGGCTGCGGCCGGGCTGGTCCTGGGCATCGGGCTCACGGCGTGGCGGCGGACCCACGAGGTCGTGACGGTCCTGCTGGTCGCGGCAGCGGCATGCCTCGCGGCATGGGTCTCGGCGGCCATCGGGACGTGGGCGGGCCCCGAGGACCCCGAGCGCATCCTGGCTCGGGGCGCGATGGGCGTGACGGCTCCCGAACAGGTACGGGTGGATGCCTCGGCGGCCTACCTGGTGTGGCCGACCGCCGCCGTCGCCGGCGCCCTGGTCGTCCTGTGGCGTCCGCTCGACCGCGGCTGAGCACCGACTGACGCGGTCGGAGGAGGTCGGGGTCAGTTCGGGTTCCACGTGGTGCGGGCGACCTCGGTGGCCGGCAGCGACGGCACCACCCGCATGACCCGGGCCTCCTCCTCCATCAGCAGTCGCAGCAACCGCAGCCGCTCCTCCGTGGTCGCCGACTCCAGGAGCCGTTGCCGGTCGGGAAGGGGCAGCGGGCTGGTCGCGGCCATCGCGTAGGAGAGCAGCTCCGGGTCGCGAGGCAGCTTGCCCACCGCCACGTCCTCGTTGGTGAGGGCCTCGACGAGCCCTCGGTAGGACTCGAAGGCGGCCAGGGTCCGCGCGGCCTCGTGGGCGGTGGCCGGCCCGGTGGTCTCCCCCTCCACAGGGAGGTGCTCGACCTCGGCCTGGAGGAAGGGACCGGCTGCGTCGGTGGACAGCACGCGCATCCGGTGACGGCCCACCACGGCGATGTCGAAGCGTCCGTCGTCGTACTCCTCGACCGTCGTCAGCTGCATCACGCACCCGGTGCGGTACATCGACCGGGCCTCGTGGTTCCCGACCTCGTAGCCCTCCCGGATCGCCACGATCCCGAAGAGCCGCTCACGGCGCACCGGGACGGTCAGCAGGTGACGGACCATGGCCCGGTAACGCTCCTCGAACACGTGCAGCGGCACGGTCATCCCCGGGAAGGCCACGACGTTCAGCGGGAAGATGGGCAGCTGGTCGGACACCGTCCCAACGTACTCACGGGCGGCGAGCCCCTCCGCTGCCCGCACCTAGAATGGTGCCGTGATCCGCCGCATCGACCTCCGGAGCCAGGCCGCCGTCCATGGGGACGGGCCGGCCGACTACCGGACCCTGGTGCCGCGGGCGGACATCGACGTGGCCGGGACGCTCGAGGTGGTCCGGCCGATCGTCGAGGACGTCCGCCGTCGCGGGGTCGAGGCGATCCGCACCTACTCGCTGCGGTTCGACGGCGTCGAGCAGCAGGACATCGAGGTGCCGCGGAGTGCGCTGACCAAGGCTCTCGACGAGCTCGAGCCTGCTGTGCGTGCCGGCCTCGAGGAGTCGATCCGGAGGCTGCGCGCCACCTGTGAGGCAGAGCTCGAGCACGACGTCGTCACCGACGTGGTGCCCGGTGGCCGTGTCACCCAGCGGATGGTCCCCGTCGAACGGGTCGGCCTCTACGTCCCCGGCGGGCTGGCGCCGCTGGTGTCGAGCGTCGTCATGAACGTGGTGCCGGCGCAGGTGGCCGGCGTCGGCTCGCTGGCGCTGACCTCGTCGCCGCAGGCCGGGCACGGAGGGCTGCCGCACCCCACGATCCTGGCGGCGTGCGCGCTGCTCGGCGTGGAGGAGGTCTACGCGGTGGGCGGTGCGCAGGCCATCGCGATGTTCGCCTACGGAGCAGGCCCCTGCCGGCCGGTCGACCTGGTCACCGGTCCGGGCAACATCTACACGGTCAGCGCGAAACGCCTCGTCAAGGGCGTGGTCGGCATCGACTCCGAGGCCGGTCCCACCGAGATCGCCGTCCTCGCCGACGAGACCGCGGACCCGGCGTACGTGGCGGCCGACCTCGTCAGCCAGGCCGAGCACGACCCGCTGGCTGCCTCGGTCCTGGTGACCCCGAGCGAGACGCTGGCCGACGACGTGACCGCAGAGCTGGACAAGCAGGTCTCGGTGACCAGGCACGCCGAGCGCGTGCGCACCGCGCTCACCGGACGCCAGTCGGGCATCGTGCTGGTCGACGACCTCGACCAAGGGCTCGAGGTCGTCAACGCCTACGCCGCGGAGCACCTGGAGATCCAGACCCGGGATGCCGCCGCCTGGGCGGCCCGGGTCCGCAACGCAGGAGCGGTCTTCGTGGGGGCGTTCACGCCGGTGTCGCTGGGCGACTACGCCGCAGGGTCCAACCACGTGCTGCCCACGGCCGGCTGCGCCTGCCACTCCTCCGGCCTCTCCGTGCGCGCCTTTCGCAAGGCCATGCACGTCGTGGAGTACTCGCGGTCAGCGCTCGACGAGGTCGCCGGACATGTCGTCGCGCTCGCCGAGGCCGAGGACCTGCCGGGTCACGGGGCGGCGGTCCGGGTGCGCACCGAGGGCGCCTGATGCCCCAGGACGCGACGACGGCCCCGGACCCGACCCCGAGGCCGTCCCCTCGCCTGCCCCTCCGCCTGCCCCTCCGCCTGCCACTGCGGGAGGAGCTCCGCGGCATCTCGCCGTACGGCGCCCCCCAGCTCGACGTGCCGGTCACCCTCAACGTCAACGAGAACCCCTATCCACCCTCGCCCGCGGTGGTGGCTGACCTGGCGGCCGCCGTCACCGACGTCGCTGGACGGCTGAACCGCTATCCCGACCGGGACTTCGGGCTGCTGCGCGAGGCACTGGCCGGCTACCTCGGGCACGGCGTGGGTCCGGAGCAGGTGTGGGCGGCCAACGGGTCCAACGAGGTGATGCTGCACCTCCTGCAGGCGTTCGGCGGTCCCGGCCGCACCGCGCTGTCCTTCGCCCCGACCTACTCGATGTATCCCGAGTACGCCCGCGACACCCTCACCGCCTGGGTGACGGGCAAGCGTGAGGACGACTTCGGGATCGACGCCGCCCGGGCAGTCGCGCTGGTCAAGGAGGTGCAGCCGAGCGTCGTGCTGCTGACCTCCCCGAACAACCCCACCGGCACCGCGTTGCCGCTCGACACCGCGGCCCAGCTCTGCGAGGCGGCGGCCGCCAACGAGGTCCCGGGTGTGGTGGTGGTCGACGAGGCGTACGCCGAGTTCCGGCGGGCCGGGACCCCCAGCGCGTTGGCGCTGCTCGACGACCACCCGAACCTCGTCGTCACCCGCACCATGAGCAAGGCGTTCGCGCTCGCCGGCGCCCGGATCGGCTACCTCGCGGCCCAGCCGGAGGTCTGCGACGCGCTCCGCGTCGTCCGGCTGCCCTACCACCTCTCCGCGGTCACCCAGGCCGTCGCGCTGGCGGCGCTGCGGCACGCCGACGAGCTGCTCGCGCGCGTCGACGACCTGCGCGCCGAGCGGGACCGCACGGTGGCGTGGCTGCGGAGCCTCGGCCTCCAGGTGGCGGACAGCGACGCGAACTTCTGCCTCTTCGGGAGCTTCGAGGACCGGCACCGGGTCTGGCGGGGCCTGGTGGAACGCGGGGTGCTGATCCGGGAGACTGGTCCCGAGGGGTGGCTGCGGGTGTCGATCGGCACGCGCTCGGAGATGGCGGCGTTCCGGTCCGCCCTCGTGGACGTCCGGGCGCAGGCCCAGGGGGAGGAACCGAGATGAGCGACCGTGGATCACGCACCGCACGCCTGGAGCGGGTGACCAAGGAGTCGAAGGTGCTGGTCGAGATCGACCTCGACGGCACCGGCCGTGCCGACGTCAGCACCGGTGTCGGCTTCTACGACCACATGCTCGGGTCGCTGGCCCGGCACTCGCTCGTCGACCTCACCGTCCACACCGACGGTGACACCCACATCGACGCCCACCACACCGTCGAGGACACCGCGATCGTGCTCGGTGACGCCCTGCTCGAGGCGCTGGGCGACAAGCAGGGCATCCGCCGGTTCGGTGACGCGACCGTCCCGCTCGACGAGACCCTGGTGCATGCGGTGGTCGACGTGTCGGGCAGGCCCTACTGCGTCCACACCGGTGAGCCGGAGGGACAGCAGTACGTGCGGATCGGCGACGCGTACCTCGGTTCACTGACCCGCCACGTGTTCGAGACGCTGGCCTCGCGCGCACAGATCGCGCTGCACGTGCGGGTCCTGTCAGGACGGGACCCGCACCACATCGTCGAGGCGCAGTTCAAGGCGGTGGCACGGGCACTGCGCGAGGCCGTCGCGTTCGACCCCCGGGAGACCGGGGTGCCCTCCACGAAGGGGAGCCTGTGACGTCGAACGGGACGAGTCCGTCCGCTCCCCACGTCGTGGTCCTCGACTACGGGTTCGGGAACGTGCGGTCGGCGGTGCGTGCCCTCGAGCGCGCCGGCGCGCAGGTGGAGCTGACCGCCGACCGGACGCGTGCCTGCGACTGCGACGGTCTCGTGGTCCCCGGCGTGGGTGCGTTCCAGTCGTGCGTGGAGGGCATCCGGTCGGTCCGCGGCCACGAGGTGATCGGCCGGCGGCTGGCCGGCGGCAGGCCGGTGCTGGGCATCTGCGTGGGACTGCAGGTGCTCTTCGAGCACGGGGTCGAGAACGGCGTGGACTCCGAGGGTCTCGGTGAGTGGCCCGGCGTCGTCGAACGGCTCGAGGCGCCCGTCGTACCGCACATGGGGTGGAACACCGTCGACGTGCCCGACGGGTCCGTCCTGTTCCGCGGGGTGGAGCAGGAGCGGTTCTACTTCGTGCACTCCTACGGCGTCCGGCGGTGGCTCCTGGAGACCAAGGGTCGGACCCAGCCGCCGCGGGTGACGTGGGCCGAGTACGCCGGTGACCGGTTCGTGGCCGCGGTCGAGAACGGCCCCCTGAGCGCCACCCAGTTCCACCCCGAGAAGTCGGGCGAAGCAGGCGCGGCGCTGCTGCGCAACTGGGTGGCGTCGCTGTGACCACGCCTGCGCGGAGCGGCGGATGAACAAGGAGCGCGCTCGGCGTCGGGCTGCCCGTGAGCACGACGCCGCCCTCCGCAGGGCCGCCCGTGCCGCGGAGCGTGAGCGGCGCGAGAGGCGGGCCGCCCGCGGCCGGGCGTTCCGTGCCGCGACCACCGACAGGGTGAGGCTGACGACGGTCGGGCGGCCCACCGGAACGCTGGCCCGTCGACGGCGCATCCGTACGTCGATGCTCGTCGCCGGCCTGCTCTGCGCCGTGGTGCTCGTGTGGGCGGTGCGCCCCGACTGGCCGGCGCGGCTGGGCGTCGTCGTCGTGGCCGCGCTGGCCTACCCGTCGCTGCGGCTCCTTCTCGTCGCCCGGCGCTGACGGCACCTCCCGCGCGGCCACCGAAGGGCGCTTCGGCCCTCCCCGTCCGGGCCTTGCGAGGGTTAGCGTCGCCGACGTGACCGAGATGACGATGAACCGCGCGATCCACGCCGCCGTCCGCCGGGACCTCGACCGCCTGGAGCGGGCGTTGAGGAGGGTCGAGGACGGCGACCGGGCCCGGGTCGCCCACCTGGCGCGGGCATGGGGCCACCTGGACCGCCAGCTCACCCACCACCACCGGCAGGAGGACGAGCTGATCTGGCCGGCGATGCTCGGGCTGGGGGTCGACCCGGTGCTCCTGCAGGAGATGGAGCACGAGCACGAGCAGATGGCCGCGGCGCTGCGCGGGACCGATGGCGCGATGCAGCGGCTCGTGGCCACCGCGTCGGCAGCCGATGCCGAGGCTGCCGCGGAGTCCGTCGTCGCGACCCGGGTGGTCGTCGAGCGGCACCTGCAGCACGAGGAGCACGAGCTCGAGCCGGAGGTCACCAGGCACCGGGAAACCGAGGAGTGGAAGACCGTGGAGAAGCAGCTCCGCGGCGGGTCCCCCAAGGCGGGCGGGGAGATGTTCGCGTGGCTGCTCGACGGGTCGGACCGTGAGGCGGACTCCTTCGTCCGCTCGATGATGCCCCGACCGGTGCTGCTCCTGCTGAGCCGGGTGCTGGGCGCCGGCTACCACCGCTCCATCGCGCCGGTCTGGCGGGTGCCATAGATTTTCCACCATGTCCGCCTACCTCCAGCTGCTGCCGGCCGTCGACGTGCAGGGCGGACGGGCGGTCCAGCTGGTGCAGGGCGTGGCCGGGTCGGAGAAGACCTTCGGCGACCCGGTCGAGGCCGCCCTCGACTGGCAGCGCCGGGGTGCGGAGTGGATCCACCTCGTCGACCTCGACGCCGCCTTCGGTCGGGGCGACAACCGCCGGCTGCTCGCCGAGATCGTCGGGCGCCTTGACATCGACGTCGAGATGAGCGGCGGCATCCGCGACGACGAATCGCTGGACGCCGCTCTCGCCACGGGTTGCCGACGGGTCAACGTCGGCACGGCGGCGCTGGAGCAGCCGGGCTGGTGCGCCCGGATCATCGCCCAGCACGGCGACCGGGTCGCGGTCGGCCTCGACGTCCGTGGCCGCACGCTGGCGGCACGGGGCTGGACCCGCGAGGGCGGTGACCTCTTCGAGGTGTTGGCGCGGCTCGATGCGGACGGCTGCGCCCGCTACGTCGTGACCGACGTCAAGAAGGACGGCATGCTGCAGGGTCCCAACCTCGCCCTGCTGCGGGAGGTGTGTGCGGTGACCGACCGCCCGGTGGTGGCGTCGGGCGGGATCACTGCGCTGGAGGATCTCGCGGCCCTGCAGGGGCTGCTGGACATCGGCGTCGAGGGGGCGATCGTGGGCACCGCCCTCTACGAGGGAAGGTTCTCGTTGGAGGACGCACTGGCGCTCACCCGGCAGCAGGCGGTCGGGGACGGGTCGTGACACTCGCGGTCCGTGTCATCCCGTGTCTCGACGTCGAGGGCGGCAGGGTGGTCAAGGGCGTCAACTTCCGTGAGCTCCGCGATGCCGGCGACCCCGTCGAGCTCGCCCAGCTGTACGACGCGGAGGGGGCCGACGAGCTGACGTTCCTCGACATCTCGGCATCGCACGAGGGGCGCGCGACCACGCTCGAGATCGTCGCCAGGACCGCGGAGCAGGTCTTCATCCCGTTGACCGTCGGCGGGGGCATCGGGGCCGTCGAGGACGTCGACAAGCTCCTGCGTGCCGGAGCGGACAAGGTCTCGGTCAACACCGCCGGGATCCGGAGGCCCCAGCTGCTCGCCGAGATCGCCGACCGGTTCGGCAGCCAGGTGCTGGTGCTCTCGGTCGACGCCCGCCGGTCCCCGGACAGCGCGAGCGGCTTCGAGGTCACCACCCACGGGGGACGGCGCAGTGCCGGGCTCGACGCGGTTGCGTGGGCCTCCCGCGGGGCGGAGCTCGGCGCCGGGGAGATCCTCCTCAACGCGATGGACGCCGACGGCACCGAGGACGGCTTCGACCTCGAGCTGCTGCGGCTGGTCCGGGACGCGGTGTCGGTGCCCGTCATCGCCAGCGGCGGCGCCGGGGCGGTGGAGCACTTCCCACCTGCGGTGGCGGCAGGGGCCGACGCGGTGCTCGCCGCCACGGTCTTCCACTTCGGCAGGCTCCGGGTCGCCGACGTGAAGCAGTCGCTGGCGCAGGCCGGTCACCCTGTCCGGTGACGGTCACCAGGACCGACGGAGGAGTGGCAGGTCAGATGCCGAGGGACGCCCGGTCCAGCGCAGCGACGTCGGCCGGGTCACCCTCCGTCTCGACCACGGCCTGCGCCTGTCGTCCGAAGGCGTACAGCGCGAGCTCCGACGGCTGCCCGCGGAGCACGACCGCGTCCTCGCCGCCCTTCCAGGTCGCGCGTTCGCCGGTGTCGGACCGCTCCGCCACGACGCCCACCGTGCTCCTCACCGTCAGGGCACGTCCGGTGCGGGTGACGGTGCGCCAGATTCCGTTCTCGGTGCGGGCGGGGAGCGGGCGAGGGGCCCAGTCCGGCTGTGCTCGGCGGATGTCCTCGTGGTGCACGTAGAGCTCCAGGAGGTTGACCATCGCGTCGGCCCCCGGCAGAGCGAGCGGCGAGTAGCGCGGTGGGCCGTGTCGCAGCCGCTGCACCAACGACCCGAAGTCGCGCTCGGAGAGCTTGGCCGTCGTGCGGCGGAGGAGCCGGGTGAGCGGAGGCAGCGCCGTGGCCAGCCCGGCCGGATGTCCCTCACGCACCAGGAGGTGCACGACCAGGTCCCGGACGGTCCAGCCCGCGCACAAGGTCGGCGCGCCCGGACCCACCTCCTCGGCCAGTGCGCAGAGGAGTGCCCGCTCCGAGGCGGCGATCGAGGTCACCGGCCGATCCTACGGACGCCCTGCGGGGCTCCGGTCCGGTGGATCGGCTCCCGTAGGCTGACTCGGACGCTCCTCCGGGACGTCCGGTGCGAGGGATGAGGGAGTGACGTGACGGCAGCAGCCTCCGGCCGCGTCGCCGCGACCCGGAGCACCCTCGGCGACGGCTTCGCGGTGCTCGGCGTCGCCATCCGTCGGGAGCCATGGGTGTTCGTGGTGTCGACGATCGGGGCGGTCGTGTTCGGGGCCCTGACCGTCGCCGATGCGTGGGTCCTGGGCTGGGCGGCGGACAACGTCATCCTCCCCGCGTTCGACACCGGGGTCGCCCCGGTGGGCGGACTGGTGACGGTCGTGGCGCTCTTCGTCGGCGTCGCCATCGTCCGCGGGGTCAGCATCGTGGCCCGCAGGTGGGGCGCCGGCATCATGCAGTACCGGATGCAGGCCCACGACCGGCGCGAGGTCACCCGCCAGTACCTGCGGCTGCCGCTGTCCTGGCACCAGCGGCACCCGACCGGCGAGCTGCTCTCCAACGCCAACTCCGACGTCGAGGCGGCCTGGGCGCCCATCGCGCCGCTGCCGATGGCCGTCGGCACCGTGGCCATGATGGTGATCGCGGTGGGCCAGATGCTGCTGACCGACCTCGTGCTCGCGGCGGTCGGCCTGCTCGTCTTCCCGCTGGTGATCCTCAGCAACCTGGTGTTCCAGCACTTCCAGTCGCCGCTGATGACCCGGGTGCAGGCGCTCCGGGCCGAGCTCAGCGAGATCGCCCACGAGTCGTTCGACGGGGCCATGGTGGTCAAGTCGCTGGGCCGGGAGCCGCAGGAGACCGAGCGCTTCGCCGCCAAGGCACGCACGCTGCGCGACACCAGCATCCGTGCGGGCGTGGTGCGCGCCGTCTTCGACCCGGTCCTCGAGGCGCTGCCGAGCCTCGGTGTGCTGGCCGTCCTCGTGGTGGGTGTCGCCCGGGTCCAGTCCGGCGCCACCGCCCCTGGCGACGTGGTCAACGTCGCCTACCTGCTCATGGTGGTGGCGTTCCCCATCCGCTCCATCGGCTGGCTGCTGGGCGAGTTCCCCCGCAGCGTCGTCGGCTTCCGCCGGGTGCGGTCGGTGCTGGGCGAGCGCGGAGAGATGGTGTTCGGCGACACGGCGCTGGCGGCCAGCGACTCCGGGGCGCGCCTGGAGGTGCGGCACGTGGGCTTCGCCTACGACGCCGAGGGTCCCGCGGGACCGGCGGCCCCCGGCGAGCGGGTCCTCGAGGACGTGAGCTTCACGGTGACGCCGGGCAGGACCGTCGCGCTCGTCGGGGCCACCGCCTCGGGCAAGAGCACGCTGGCCACCCTGCTGTTCCGGCTCGTCGACCCCGACAACGGTGCCATCCTCGTCGACGGTTGCGACCTGCGGAGCCTGCCGGCCGGCGACCTGGCCCTGCACGCGGCGCTGGTACCCCAGCAGGCCTTCCTCTTCGACGACACCGTGCGTGGCAACGTCACCCTGGGAGCCCAGGTGTCCGACGAGGCGGTGTGGCAGGCGCTGCGCACCGCGCAGGCCGACGGCTTCGTCGCGGCGCTTCCGGACGGCCTGGAGACCCGCCTGGGGGAGCGCGGCGCCACCCTGTCAGGGGGGCAGCGGCAACGGCTGTCCCTGGCCCGCGCGCTGGTACGCCGGCCCCGGCTCCTGGTCATGGACGACGCGACGTCAGCGGTCGACCCCGAGGTCGAGGCTCGCATCCTGGCTGCGCTTCGGGGGGAGTCGGCGGGGGCGACCGTCCTCGTCGTCGCCTATCGCAAGGCCACGATCGCGCTGGCCGACGAGGTGGTGTTCCTCGCCGGCGGCCGCGTCGTCGACCAGGGCGCGCACGCCGAGCTGTTGCGCCGCAACCCCGCCTACGCCGAGCTGGTCAATGCCTACGAGAGCGATGGCCGGTCCCAGGCCGGGTCCGAGGCCGGGGCCAGGTCCGGCGCCGGATCCGACGCCGCCGCCGAGGTCGGGACCCGATGAGCACCACGTCCGCCACTCCGCCGACCGAGGCCGGCACCAACCTCCTCAGCGGCGAGGCGGCCTCGGCCTGGGGGACCCTGCGTCGCGGGGTCGCGCTGTCGCCGGAGCTGGCACACGGGCTCTACGGAACCTTGCTGCTCGCGTTGCTCGCGACGGGGGGGCGGGTGCTCGTGCCGATCGCGGTGCAGCAGGCCGTCGACAAGGGCCTCGACGGACCCGGTGGCCCTGACCCCGGCTTCGTGGCGGCCATGGTCGCACTCACCGCGGTCGGTGTCGTGATCACCGGCATCTGCTCCGCGCTCATGACCGCGAGGCTGTTCCGCAGCGCCGAAACCGGCCTCGCGACCTTGCGGACGAAGGCGTTCCGCCACGTGCACGACCTCCCGGTGCTCACGCAGAACACCGAACGGCGGGGAGCGCTCGTCTCCCGCGTCACCAGCGACGTCGACCAGGTCTCGCAGTTCCTGGTCTTCGGCGGTGTCATCGCCATCGTCAGCGTCGGGCAGATCGGGGTCGCGACCGCGGTGATGCTGGTCTACAGCTGGCAGCTCACGATCGTGGTGTGGCTGTGCTTCCTGCCGCTGTTCCTGAGCCTGCGGTACTTCCAGAAGCGGCTCTCGGAGGCCTATGCGACGGTGCGCCGCCAGGTCGGGGTGCTGCTCTCGGCCGTCTCCGAACCTGTCGTGGGTGCCGAGGTGGTACGGAGCTACGCCGTGCAGGCGCGAACCCAGCAGCGCATCGACGACGCGGTCGAGCGGCACCTGCGGGTCAGTAGCCGCGCACAGGGGCTCACCGCCTTCTCCTTCTCCCTCGGTGGCATCTCCGCCGGCCTGGCCAACGCCGGCGTCGTCGTCCTCGGCGTCCTCCTCGGGGTCGCCGGCGACATCAGCGCCGGCACGGTGCTCGCCTTCGCGTTCCTCGTCACCCTGTTCGTGGGGCCGGTGCAGATGGGCACCCAGGTGCTCACCGACGCGCAGAACGCGTTCGCCGGCTGGCGCCGGGTGATCGGCATCCTCGACACCCCGGCCGACGTGGCCGACCCGGGCGAGGCAGGCACCCCACTTCCGGCAGGCTCGCTGGAGGTGTGCTTCGACGGGGTCACGTTCGCCTACCCCGGTGGCCGCCCCGTCCTGCACGACATCGCCCTCGCCATCCCCGCCAACACGCGCGTCGCCGTGGTGGGGGAGACCGGCTCGGGCAAGACGACGCTGGCGAAGCTGTTGACCCGGCTCATGGACCCGACAGCCGGGGCGGTCCGGCTGGGCGGCGTCGATCTGCGACAGGTGCCGTTCGCCGACCTCCGGGCGCGGGTGGTGCTGGTGCCGCAGGAGGGCTTCCTCTTCGACGACACGTTGCGAGCCAACCTCGCCTACGGGAGGCTCGGCGCCGACGACGCGGCCATGCTGACCGCCGTGGACCGGCTCGACCTCCGCGACTGGCTCGACGGCCTGCCGTACGGTCTCGACACCCGGGTCGGGCAGCGGGGCGAGTCCCTGTCGGCAGGCGAGCGGCAGCTGGTCGCCCTGGTGCGAGCCCAGCTCGCCGACCCCGACGTCCTGGTGCTGGACGAGGCGACGAGCGCGGTGGACCCCTCGCTGGAGATGCGGATCTCTGCTGCGTTCGACCGGCTGACGGCCGGGCGCACCTCGGTCGTCATCGCGCACCGCATGACGACGGCCGAGCGGGCCGACCTCGTCGTGGTCGTCGACCGGGGGAGGATCGTGCAGGAGGGCTCCCATGGCGACCTGGTCGCCGAGGGCGGCGTCTACGGGCGGTTGTACGCCTCCTGGACAGCCCAGCACGGGATGGCCGGACGGTGAGCCTCCTCGACCCCGGCATCGCCGGTCGCCTCAAGCGGGACGGCGCGGGCCTGGTGCCGGCCGTGGTGCAGCAGGAGGGCAGCGGTGAGGTCCTCATGGTCGGATGGATGGACGACGAGGCGCTGCACCGCACGCTCACCAGCGGCCGGACGACGTTCTGGAGCCGATCGCGGCAGGAGTACTGGGTCAAGGGGGAGACCTCCGGGCACCACCAGCACGTGAGGTCGGTGCGGCTCGACTGCGACGGCGACACCCTGCTCGTCACGGTCGATCAAGAGGGGCCGGCCTGCCACACCGGAGCCCGGACCTGCTTCGACGACGGCCTGCTGACGCCGTCCGCCGATGAGTGACCGGGCCGCTGACGCCCCGACCGCCGACGCCGGCCGCCCGTCCCGGTCGTCGTTCGGACCCACGGTCCTGCTCGGGCTGGCCGGGTCGGGGCTCGCCACCGTCGGCGCGACGCAGACCTGGGCGGAGGCGAGCCGGCGCTCGCCCGGCCTGCGCACCGTCACGGCGTCGGGCAGCGACGTGGCCCCCGCGGTGCTGGCGCTGGCGCTGGTCGGGCTGGCCTGCTGGGGGACGGTGCTGGTCCTGCGGCGCCGGGGGCGCCGGGTGGTGGCAGCCGTCGGCGGAGCCACCGGTCTCGGAGCCGCGCTGAGCGCGGTGCTCTCGGCCGGGGACGCCCCCGAGGTGGCCGGCAGGTTGCTCGGAGGGCAGCCCGACAGCACGACGACCTCCGCCTGGCCCGTCCTCACGGCCGCGGCCTGCCTGGTGAGCGTCGCCGCCTTCGGTGTTGCCGTGCTGCGGGCCGCGGACTGGCCCGAGATGAGCAGCCGCTACGACGCTCCGGGAAGCCCTGTCCCGGGTGACGACGGCCGGCGTGGGAGGCAGACCGGCGCGGACCTGTGGAAGGCGCTCGACCGGGGCGACGACCCGACCCTGTGAGGGCTCCGTGACCGGTGCCGTGACCAGAGCCGTGACCGGTGCCGTGACCAGAGCCGTGACCGGTCTGCTGCGACCGGCCCTTTAAGATGCCCCCATCCGGTGTCCCGCATCCGCTGCCCGATCGAGAGAGGTCCCATGACCGCGAACCACGGCAACACCCCGGCGGCCTGGACGGGTGTGGGCATCATCCTCATCGGCTTCCTGGTGGGCGGCATCGGCCTCTTGATCCTCAGCTGGCCCCTGTTCTGGGTGGGTGTCGCGCTCGGCCCGCTGGGCGGGATCGTCGGCTACGTGCTGGCGAAGATGGGCCTGGGTCACGACCCGGTGCAACGGTGAGTCGACGCAGCCGGACCGTGCGATGACGGTGACGGCGCCGCAGCAGCGAGCCGACACCGGTGCCCGCCTGCAGCGGATCACCCCGCCGCTGGCGGTCGCCGGAGGCGTCCTCGTCGTGAGCGTGGCGCTGCACGTCCGCGACCCCCACCAGTCCGGCAGCTGGGGGTTCTGCCCGTGGCTCCTGCTCACCGGCACTTACTGCCCCGGATGCGGCGGGCTCCGCGCGGTCAACGACCTCACCCGTGGGGACCTGGCCGGGGCCGCCTCGAGCAACCTCATGCTCGTCAGCTCGATCCCTGTGCTGGGGCTGCTCTGGGCACGGTCGTTCGCGCAACGCTGGAGCGGGGTCCGCCGGCCGGTGCCGCGCAGCGTCGTCAGGAGTGTCTCGGCGGTGGCCCTGGCAGCGATCGCGGTCTTCGCCGTGGTCCGGAACCTTCCCATCGGCAGCTGGCTCGCGCCCTGATGACCGTCTTGGAAGCGATCATCACCGGTGTCCGCGCCGACCTGGCCGAGCGGCAGCAGCAGGTCCCTGTCGAGGAGCTGCAGGCGGCGGTGCACCAGGCACCGGCGGCGCTGGATCCCATGCCCGCGTTCCGCTCCGGCGGGGTGTCGGTCATCGCCGAGGTCAAGCGACGCAGCCCCAGCAAGGGCGCCCTGGCCGCCATCCCCGACCCGGCCGCGCTGGCCTCCGCCTACGAGAACGGTGGCGCCGCCGCCATCAGCGTGCTCACCGAGCAGCGCCGCTTCGGGGGAAGCCTCGACGACCTGCGCCAGGTGCGCAGCACGGTCGCGGTGCCGGTGCTGCGCAAGGACTTCATCGTCACCTCCTACCAGCTGCTCGAGGCCCGCGCGGCCGGCGCCGACCTGGTGCTGCTCATCGTGGCCGCGCTGGACCCGGGCGAGCTCCGGTCGCTGCACGAGGAGGCGCGCTCGCTGGGTCTCACCCCTCTGGTCGAGGTGCACGACGAGCGGGAGGTCGAGCTGGCGCTCGCCGCCGGCGCCGACCTGGTCGGGGTCAACGCGCGCGACCTCAAGACGCTCGACATCGACCCCGACACGTTCGCCCTCATCGCCCCGGGCATCCCCGACGGGGTGGTCACCGTGGCCGAGTCCGGCATCGCCGGGCCCGAGGACGTGGCCCGGCTGGCGGGCGCCGGCGCCGACGTGGTCCTCGTCGGTGAGACGCTCGTGCGCGGCGACGACCCGGCCGCGGCCGTGGCCGCCCTCGTGGCGGCCGGCCGCCCGACTCGCACCGCACCGTGACACCCGAGGAGACGCAGTGACGACCAGCCCCACGACCAGCCCCACCACCAGCCCGGGGCCACCGCGGTCGGCGGGCCCCGCGACCGGTGGCGCCGACCTCTCCGGCCACTTCGGCGAGTTCGGTGGCCGGTTCATGCCCGAGGCGCTGATGGCTGCGTTGGACGAGCTGACCGTCGCGTGGCAGGAAGCCATGGCGGACCCGACGTTCACCGCCGAGTTCGACCGGCTCCTCCGGGAGTACGCCGGCACGCCCAGCATGCTCTACGAGGCCCACCGGCTGTCCGAGCGGGCGGGTGCCCGCATCCTGCTCAAGCGGGAGGACCTGAACCACACCGGCGCCCACAAGATCCGCAACGTGCTGGGCCAGGCGCTGCTCACCCGCCGCATGGGCAAGAGCAGGGTCATCGCCGAGACGGGAGCGGGCCAGCACGGGGTCGCGTCGGCGACCGCCGCGGCGTACCTCGACCTCGACTGCGTGGTCTACATGGGCGAGGTGGACACCGAGCGGCAGGCGCTCAACGTCGCGCGGATGCGTCTCCTCGGCGCCGAGGTGGTTCCGGTGAGCAGCGGTTCGCGCACCCTCAAGGACGCCATCAACGAGGCGCTCCGCGACTGGGTGGCGTCCGTGGACCACACGGCGTACCTCTTCGGCACCGCGGCGGGCCCGCACCCCTTCCCGTCGCTGGTCAAGTCGTTCGTCCGGGGCATCGGAGACGAGGCGCGCGAGCAGTGCCTGGCGCTGACCGGGAGCCTTCCCGACGCCGTCACCGCGTGCGTGGGCGGGGGCTCCAACGCGATCGGGATCTTCGCCGGCTTCGTCGACGACCCGGAGGTGCGCATCGTCGGGTTCGAGGCCGGCGGCGAGGGCATGGACAGCGGGCGGCACGCGGCGACCATCGCGGCGGGCGAGGTCGGGGTGCTGCACGGTGCCCGCACCTACGTGCTGCAGGACGACGACGGCCAGACCGTCGAGTCGCACTCGATCTCGGCAGGGCTCGACTACCCCGGCGTGGGCCCCGAGCACGCCCACCTCGCGGCGACGGGCCGCGCCAGCTACGTCCCCGTCACCGACGAGGAGGCCATGAAGGCGTTCTCGCTGCTGGCCAGGACCGAGGGCATCATCCCGGCCATCGAGTCCGCCCACGCGCTCGCGGGAACCCTCCGGCTGGCCGAGGAGATGCCGGGGGCGACGATCCTCGTGAACCTCTCCGGCCGCGGCGACAAGGACATGGGCACGGCCCTCGAGTGGTTCGGGCTGGGGGAGGACCGCGGCGAGGTGCTCGCCGAGGACGCCACCGAGGAGCCCCGTTGAGCCTGCTCTCCGAGGCATTCGCCCGGGCCCGCAACGAGGATCGGGCGGCGCTGGTCGGCTACCTGCCTGCCGGCTTCCCGACGGTGCCGGGGTCCATCGAGGCGTTGAAGGTCATGGTCGACGCCGGTTGTGACGTCATCGAGGTCGGGCTGCCCTACTCCGACCCGGTCATGGACGGCCCCACGATCCAGGCGGCAGCACAGCAGGCGCTGGAGAACGGCACCCGCACCAGTGACGTCCTCAGCGTCGTGGAGGCGGTCGCCGGCACCGGTGTCGCCACGGTCGTGATGACCTACTGGAACCCGGTGGAGCGGTACGGCGTCGCGCGGTTCGCCGCGGACCTGGCCTCGGCGGGGGGTGCGGGGATGATCACCCCGGACCTGACGCCGGACGAGGCGGGACCCTGGCTGCAGGCGTCCGCCGAGCAGCGCCTCGACCGGATCTTCCTGGTGGCGCCGAGCTCGACCGACGAGCGGTTGCGCTACACCACCGACCACTGCACCGGCTTCGTCTACGCGACCGCGGTGATGGGGGTCACCGGTGCCCGCACGGCCACCAGCGACCTGGCCGCTCCGCTGGTGCGGCGGACCCGGAACGCGACCGACCTCCCCGTCGGAGTCGGGCTCGGGGTGTCGGACGGCGACCAGGCAGCCGCGGTCGCCGGGTACGCCGACGGCGTCATCGTGGGCTCGGCGTTCGTGCGCCGGATGCTCGACGCCGGCGGCGACGCCCGGGTCGCCGCCGACTCGCTCCGGACGCTGACCGAGGACCTGGCCGCCGGGGTGCGCCGTGGCTGACCGCCGGGGGAGGGCGGCCCTGCTGGGGCTCACCCTGGCGCTGGTGGTCGCGCTGCTCCTGACGATCAACCAGGTCGGCTCCGGCGACGGGGACGACGGCGACACCGTCGCGAACGGGGTCGCGCAGCTCCAGGAGACCGACGGCGACGGCATGCACGGCGCGGTGCTCACCACGCCGTACCGGCTGACCGACGCCCGGCTCACCGACTCCGGCGGCCGGGGGTTCGACCTCCACGAGAAGCTCACCGCGCCGCTCACGCTGGTCTTCTTCGGCTACTCGCACTGCCCCGACATCTGTCAGGTCGTGATGGCGGACCTCGCCTCGACGGTCGCCAGGCTCGAGGAGTCGCAGGCGGAGCAGGTCGAGGTCTGGTTCGTGACCACCGACCCCGCCAGGGACGACCCCCCGACGCTGCGCAGGTACCTCGACCGGTTCGACCCGTCGTTCGAGGGGCTGACCGGCTCCCTGCCCGACATCGTGCGGGTGGCCGACTCGGTCCACGTCGCGATCGAGAAGGGTGCCCGGCTGCCGTCCGGCGGCTTCGAGGTGAGCCACGGCACCCCGGTCCTGGGGATCCGTGACGACGGGTCGGTGCCGATCCTCTGGACCGAGGGCACCTCGGCCGCCCGCCTCGCCGAGGACGTGCACACCCTCCTCACCGAGGGCATCCCGGCCGGAGCCGCCTCGTGACCTCCCTCTCCCTGCCCAGCCCGTCCGAGGCGATCTGGTACCTCGGGCCGGTGCCCATCCGCGCCTACGCGCTCTGCATCATCGCCGGGATCGTGGTGGCGGTCTGGCTCGGCGACCGGCGCTGGGTGGCCCGCGGTGGCCGCCCCGGACAGGTCGGCGACATCGCGATCTGGGCGGTGCCGTTCGGGATCATCGGTGGGCGGCTCTACCACGTCATCACCGACTACGGGAACTACTTCGGCGAGGGCCGGAACCCGGTGACCGCGCTCTACGTGTGGCAGGGCGGGCTCGGCATCTGGGGCGCGATCGCGCTGGGCGGCGTCGGCGCCTACATCGGTGCCCGCCGCTCGGGGATACGGTTCCTGCCGCTGGCCGACGCGCTGGCTCCCGGCATCGTGCTCGCCCAGGCGATCGGGCGCTTCGGGAACTACTTCAACCAGGAGCTGTTCGGCAGGCCGACGACGGTGCCGTGGGGGCTCGAGATCGACCTTGCTCATCGGCCGGCCGGCTACGAGGAGTTCGCCACCTTCCACCCGACGTTCCTCTACGAGAGCCTGTGGAACGTCGCCGTGGCGGTGCTGGTCATCTGGGCGGACCGGCGGTTCCGGCTCGGCCACGGCCGGGCGTTCGCCGTGTACGTCGCGGGCTACTGCGCGGGTCGAGGGTGGATCGAGTACCTCCGCATCGACCCGGTGCAGGCCGACGACGTCTTCGGGCTGCGTCTGAACGTGTGGACCTCCGTGGTGCTCTTCCTGCTGGCCGTCGGCTACCTCGTCTGGTCCTCGCGTCGGCGTCCGGGGCGCGAGGACAGCGTGCTCCTCGAGCAGCCGGAGGCAGCCGACGAGCCGGCCGACCCCGCGGCGGACCGGCCCAGGTGAGCCTCACCTTGGGTGTCTGGGACCCCGCCGGTCGATACCGTGGGCGGCATGAGCACAGCTGAGGTGACACCACCCGGTTCACCGGGTCCGGTCGGCATCGCGCACGAGCATGCCGACGTCACCGGCGGCTGGCTCCGGCCGGCGGTGTTCGGGGCGATGGACGGGCTGGTGTCGAACGTCGCGTTGGTCGCCGGCGTCGCGGCCGGCACCTCGGGCAGCTCGAAGGCGGTGGTGCTGGCAGGCCTCGCGGGCCTCAGCGCCGGTGCCTTCTCGATGGCGGTGGGGGAGTACACCTCCGTGGCCAGCCAGTCCGAGGCGGCCGAGCGCGAGATCGCCAAGGAGCGGCTCGAGATCCAGAACAACAACACGGCCGAGACGCTCGAGCTCGCCGGCATGTACGCGAGGAAGGGCATCGACCGTGACCTCGCGCTCGAGGTGGCTCGCCAGATCCACCAGGACGTCGACACCGCGGTGGCGGTGCACGCCAAGGAGGAGTTCGGCATCGACCCCGACGACCTCGCCTCGCCGACGCTGGCCGCGGTCTCGTCCTTCCTGGCCTTTGCGGTGGGCGCCCTCGTCCCGCTGGTCCCCTACCTCGTCGGTGGCAGCGTCCTGTGGCCCGCGCTCGTCCTGACGTTCGTGGCGCTCTTCGCCTGCGGCGCCGTCGTCAGCCAAGTGACGGTGCGCTCCTGGTGGTACGGCGGGCTGCGCCAGATGCTGCTCGGCGCCGCCGCCGCGGCCCTCACCTTCGGCGTCGGCAGCGCGGTCGGGGCGTCCGGTCTCGGCTGACGTCCGGGGCCAGGGGAGCGGCTCCCCATGGGGTAGCATCCCAGTTCGGCCTGGGCCAACGTCGTCCCTCGCCGACCCTCGGGTCGGCACCTCTTCTCTTCCCTCCGCAGGATGACGCGAAAGGGTCCGCCATGGTCACTCTCGGGCAGGCACTCCCCGCGCCCCAGGGGCTCTACGACCCCCGCTCGGAGCACGACGCGTGCGGCGTGGCGTTCGTGGCCACCCTCACCGGCGTACCGAGCCACGACATCGTCGCCGCCGCCGTCACGGCGCTGCGCAACCTCGAGCACCGCGGTGCGGTGGGCTCCGAGCCCGACTCCGGGGACGGTGCCGGGATCCTGCTCCAGGTGCCCGACCGGTTCTTCCGCGAGGTCACGCGCGACCTGGGGTTCGCGCTGCCGGCCCCCGGGACGTACGCCGTCGGCACGGCCTTCGTTCCCGGCGCCGACGACGACGTGGTCGCGACCCGCAAGCGCATCGAGGAGCTGGCGACCGAGGAGGACCTGACGGTCCTCGGGTGGCGTGAAGTGCCTGTCGTGCCCGAGCTGCTCGGCGTGACCGCCCGCAAGGTGATGCCGACGTTCCTGCAGCTGTTCGTGACCGGCGCGGGCGGTGCCCTCGGGATGGCGCTGGAGCGTCGGGCCTTCTGCCTGCGCAAGCGCGCCGAGCGGGAGACCGGTGCCTACTTCCCCTCGCTGTCCTCGCGGACCATCGCCTACAAGGGGATGCTCACCACCGACCAGCTCGACACCTTCTACCCCGACCTGGTCGACGAGCGTGTCGAGTCGGCCGTGGGCGTGGTGCACTCGCGGTTCTCCACCAACACGTTCCCGAGCTGGCCGCTTGCCCACCCCTTCCGCTTCATCGCCCACAACGGTGAGATCAACACCGTCATGGGGAACCGCAACTGGATGCGGGCCCGCGAGGCGCTCCTGGCCAGCGACGTCATCCCCGGCGACCTCCAGCGGCTCTTCCCGATCTGCACCACCGGTGCCAGTGACTCCGCCTCCTTCGACGAGGTCCTCGAGCTGCTCCACATGGGGGGCCGGTCGCTCCCGCACTCGGTCCTCATGATGATCCCGGAGGCGTGGGAGAACCACACCGAGATGGACCGGGCGCAGCGTGCCTTCTACGAGTACCACGCCGCGCTGATGGAGCCCTGGGACGGCCCGGCGTGCGTCGTGTTCACCGACGGGACCCAGGTCGGGGCGGTCCTCGACCGCAACGGCCTGCGACCCAGCCGCTACTGGGTCACCGACGACGGCCTGGTCGTGCTCGCCTCCGAGGTGGGCGTCCTCGACATCGAGCCGTCGCGCATCGTCCGCAAGGGGCGGCTGCAGCCGGGCCGCATGTTCCTGGTCGACATCGACGAGCACCGCATCGTCGAGGACGAGGAGATCAAGGGGCAGCTCGCCGCCGAGCACCCCTACGACGAGTGGCTGCACGCCGGTCTCATCCGGCTCGAGGACGTCGCCGAGCGCGAGCACGTCGTGCACACCCACGCCTCGGTCACCCGGCGTCAGCAGGTGTTCGGCTACACCGAGGAGGAGAAGCGCGTCCTGCTCGCGCCGATGGCCAGGACCGGTTACGAGCCGATCGGGTCCATGGGCACCGACACCCCGATCGCGGCGCTGTCGGACCGGCCACGGCTGCTCTTCGACTACTTCACCCAGCTCTTCGCGCAGGTGACGAACCCGCCGCTGGACGCGATCCGCGAGGAGCTCGTGACCTCGCTCAGCACCACCATCGGCCCCGAGACCAACCTGCTCGAGCCCACGCCCCGGGCCTGCCGCCAGATCGTGCTGCCCTTCCCGGTCATCGACAACGACGAGCTGACGAAGATCCGGCACATCAACCGAGACGGCGACATGCCGGGGTTCATCGCGCACCTCTCGCGGGGGGTGTACGACGTCGCGGGCGGCAGCACGGCGCTGGCTGCCCGGCTGGAGGAGATCTGCGCCGAGGTGTCGCAGGCCATCGAGGGCGGCGCCCGCATCATCGTGCTCTCGGACCGGCACTCCAACGGCGAGCGGGCGCCGATCCCGTCCTTGCTGCTGACCGCCGCGGTCCACCACCACCTGGTGCGGGAGAAGACCCGCACCCAGGTGGGCCTCGTCATCGAGGCGGGCGACGTCCGGGAGGTCCACCACGTCGCGCTCCTCATCGGCTACGGCGCCTCCGCGGTCAACCCCTACCTGGCCATGGAGTCGGTGGAGGACCTCGCCCGTCAGGGCCACTTCGTGGACGTCGAGCCGCAGGTCGCCGTGGACAACCTGGTCAGGGCGCTGGGCAAGGGCGTCCTGAAGGTGATGAGCAAGATGGGCGTCTCGACGGTCGCGTCGTACATGGGGGCCCAGATCTTCGAGGCGCTCGGTCTCTCCCAGGACCTCGTCGACCACTACTTCACCGGGACCCCCAGCAAGCTCGGCGGGATCGGCCTGGACGTCGTCGCCGAGGAGGTGTCCCGCCGGCACGCCAAGGCCTATCCCGTCGACGGCCTGCCGCCCGCACACCGCCGGCTGGAGGTGGGCGGCGAGTACCAGTGGCGCCGCGAGGGCGAGCCGCACCTGTTCGACCCCGAGACGGTCTTCCGGCTGCAGCACTCCACCAGGACCGGTCGCTACGACGTCTTCAAGCAGTACACCTCGCGGGTGGACGAGCAGGCCGAGCGGCTCATGACGCTACGAGGGCTGTTCCGGTTCAAGGACGCAGAGGCGAGGGGACGCACCCCGATCCCGGTCGAGGAGGTCGAGCCGGTCTCGGAGATCGTCAAGAGGTTCTCGACCGGTGCGATGTCCTACGGCTCGATCAGCCAGGAGGCGCACGAGACGCTGGCTGTCGCGATGAACCGGTTGGGCGGCAAGTCCAACACCGGTGAGGGCGGGGAGGACCCCGACCGGCTCTACGACCCCCAGCGCCGCAGCGCGATCAAGCAGGTCGCGTCCGGGCGCTTCGGGGTGACCGCGGAGTACCTCACGAACGCCGACGACATCCAGATCAAGATGGCGCAGGGCGCCAAGCCCGGCGAGGGCGGCCAGCTTCCCGGTCACAAGGTCTACCCGTGGGTGGCCAGGACCCGGCACAGCACCCCGGGGGTAGGGCTGATCTCGCCGCCGCCGCACCACGACATCTACTCCATCGAGGACCTCGCCCAGCTCATCCACGACCTCAAGAACGCCAACCCGTCGGCCCGCATCCACGTGAAGCTGGTCGCCGAGGTGGGGGTGGGCACCGTGGCGGCCGGGGTGTCCAAGGCGCACGCCGACGTCGTCCTCATCTCCGGTCACGACGGCGGCACGGGGGCCTCGCCACTGACCTCCCTCAAGCACGCCGGCGGGCCGTGGGAGCTCGGGCTGGCCGAGACGCAGCAGACGCTGCTCCTCAACGGACTGCGCGACCGGATCGTGGTCCAGTGCGACGGACAGCTCAAGACCGGACGTGACGTGGTGGTCGCTGCCCTGCTCGGGGCGGAGGAGTTCGGCTTCGCGACCGCGCCGCTGGTCGTCTCCGGCTGCATCATGATGCGGGTCTGCCACCTCGACACCTGCCCGGTCGGGGTGGCCACCCAGAACCCGGTGCTGCGCGAGCGGTTCACCGGCAAGCCGGAGTTCGTCGTCACCTTCTTCGAGTACGTCGCGGAGGAGGTCCGCGAGCTCCTCGCCCGGCTCGGCTTCCGGACCCTCGAGGAGGCGGTGGGCCAGGTCGACGCGCTCGACGTGGCCCAGGCTGTCGATCACTGGAAGGCCTCCGGCCTCGACCTGCGGCCGGTCCTGCACCTGCCCGACCTCCCCGAGGGGTCGGTGCGCCACCGGGTCCAGGCGCAGGACCACGGCCTGGACAAGGCGCTCGACAACGAGCTCGTGGCCCTCGCCGAGGACGCGCTCGAGCGTGGCGAGCCGGTCAGGGCGCAGGTCGGCATCCGCAACGTCAACCGCACCGTGGGCACGATCCTGGGCCACGAGGTGACCAAGCGACACCGGGCGGCCGGACTGCCCGACGGCACCGTCGACATCACGTTCCTCGGCTCGGCCGGCCAGTCCTTCGGGGCCTTCCTGCCTCCGGGGATCACCCTGCGGCTCGAGGGGGACGCCAACGACTACGTCGGCAAGGGGCTCTCCGGCGGTCGCATCGTCGTACGACCGGACCACGAGGCGAGGTTCGAGGCCTCGGAGCAGATCATCGCGGGCAACGTGATCGGCTACGGCGCCACCGGCGGGGAGATCTACGTGCGGGGTCAGGTCGGCGAGCGGTTCTGCGTGCGCAACTCCGGTGCCACCGCGGTCGTGGAAGGGGTCGGCGACCACGGCTGCGAGTACATGACCGGCGGCCGCGTCGTCGTGCTCGGTCCGACCGGTCGCAACTTCGCGGCCGGCATGTCCGGCGGCTACGCGTTCGTCCTCGACCTGGACGCCGGGCGGGTGAATCCCGAGCTCGTCGTGCTCGGAGCCGTCTCGGGCACGGCCGCCGAGGAGCTCGAGCAGATCGTGCGACGCCACCTGGAGGAGACCGGTTCCACGGTCGCCGAGGGGCTGCTCACCGACTGGGCCGCGGCGCTGGGGCGGTTCACCGAGGTGATGCCCAGCGACTACAAGCGGGTCCTCGAGGCACGCGCCGAGGCGGTCGAGGAAGGGCTCGACGAGGACGAGGCTGAGGCCCGCATCATGGAGGTGCTTCATGGCTGACCCACGGGGCTTCCTGCGGCACGGCCGCGACGTGCCTCCTCGCCGACCGGTCGAGGAGCGGGTGCACGACTGGAGCGAGGTCTACCCCGGCGGCATCGGCCGGGCGCTGCTCCCGATCATCAGCGAGCAGGCGGGGCGCTGCATGGACTGCGGCATCCCGTTCTGCCACCAGGGCTGCCCGCTGGGCAACCTCATCCCGGAGTGGAACGACCTCGTGTGGCGTGACGACTGGGAGGACGCGGTCGAGCGGCTGCACGCGACCAACAACTTCCCCGAGTTCACCGGGCGGCTCTGCCCGGCGCCGTGCGAGACCGCCTGCGTGCTGGGCATCAACCAGGACCCGGTGACGATCAAGAACGTCGAGGTCGCGATCGCCGACCGCGCCTGGGACGACGGGCTCGTGCGGCCGCAGGCGCCGGAGTGGCTCACCGGCAGGACGGTGGCGGTGGTCGGCTCCGGCCCCGCCGGCCTGGCGGCGGCCCAGCAGCTGACCCGTGCCGGGCACACCGTGGCGGTGCTGGAGCGAGCCGACAGGCCGGGTGGACTGCTGCGCTACGGCATCCCCGAGTTCAAGATGGAGAAGCGCCACCTCGACCGCCGGATCCGGCAGATGGAGCGCGAGGGGACGGTGTTCCGGACCGGCGTCGACGTCGGCACCGACCTCACCGCCGCGCAGCTGCGGGAACGGTTCGACGCGGTGGTGCTCGCCGTCGGCGCCTGCGCCCCGCGCGACCTGCCGCTCCAGGGCCGGGAGCTGCGCGGCATCCACCAGGCCATGGAGTTCCTCCCGCAGGCCAACCGGGTGGCGTCCGGCGAGGTGGTCGAGGGGCAGATCAGCGCAGCAGGGAAGCACGTGGTGATCATCGGCGGCGGGGACACCGGCGCCGACTGCCTCGGCACCTCCCACCGGCAGGGCGCGCAGTCGGTCACCCAGCTCGAGATCATGGCGGAGCCGGGTGACGACCGGCCCACGAACCAGCCCTGGCCGACCTACCCCATGCTGTTCCGGGTGTCCTCGGCGCACGAGGAGGGTGGCGAGCGCGTCTACTCGGCCTCGACGCAGGAGTTCATCGGCGACGAGGACGACCACGTCAGGGGGCTGCGACTGGTGGAGGTCGACGGCGCCTTCCAGCCGGTGCCCGGCACCGAGCGGGTGATCCCGGCCGACCTGGTGCTGCTCGCCATGGGGTTCCTGGGGCCCGAGCGCGAGGGGCTGCTCGAGCAGCTCGGCGTCGAGCTGGACCAGCGGGGCAACGTCGTCCGGGACGGCGAGTACGCCTCCTCCGTCCCCGGCGTGTTCGTGTCCGGTGACGCCGGCCGGGGCCAGTCGCTGATCGTGTGGGCGATCGCGGAGGGACGCGCCGCGGCTGCCGCGGTCGACCGGCACCTCACCGGGGCGACGACGCTGCCGGCTCCGATCCCGCCGACGGAACGCCCGCTGGCCGTCTGAAGGACGGCTGCCTTAGAACGTTCCAAGCACCGGCTCGTGGGTACTGTCGCGATGTGCGGAGAGCGAAGATCGTGTGCACCCTGGGTCCGGCCACCTCGACGCCCGAGCGCATCATGGCGCTCGTGGAGGCGGGGATGGACGTCGCCCGGCTCAACCTGAGCCACGGCGACTACGCCGACCACGAGAAGGTCTACCGGATGGTGCGGGAGGCCTCGGACGTCACCGGGCGCGGCGTCGCCGTGCTCGTCGACCTCCAGGGTCCCAAGATCCGGCTCGGCCGGCTGGCGTCGGGACCGGTCCTGCTGGAGGAGGGCCAACAGTTCACGATCACCACCCGTGACGTGCCCGGCGACGGGACCGTCGCGAGCACGACGTACGAGGGGCTTCCCGGCGACGTGGCCCCGGGTGACCGGGTGCTGATCGACGACGGCCGGGTGCACCTCGACGTGCTCGAGGTCGACGGCCCGGACGTGCTCACCGAGGTGGTGGTCGGTGGGCGGATCAGCAACCACAAGGGGATCAACCTTCCCGGGGTGGCGGTGTCCGTGCCGGCCATGTCCGAGAAGGACAAGGACGACCTGCGCTGGGCGCTGCGGCTGACCGCGGACATGATCGCGCTGTCGTTCGTCCGCAACGCCGCCGACGTCGACGACGTGCGGGCGATCATGGACGAGGTCGGGGTCCGGCTCCCGGTGGTCGCCAAGATCGAGAAGCCTCAGGCGATCGACAATCTCGCCGAGATCGTCGACGCCTTCGACGCCCTGATGGTGGCGCGAGGCGACCTCGGTGTCGAGTGCCCGCTCGAGCACGTGCCGTTCCTGCAGAAGCAGGTCATCGAGGGGGCGCGCCGCAAGGCCAAGCCGGTGATCGTGGCGACGCAGGTGCTGGAGTCGATGATCAGCGCGCCGCAGCCCACCCGGGCAGAGGCGTCGGACGTGGCCAACGCCGTCCTCGACGGCGCGGACGCAGTCATGCTGTCGGGCGAGACCAGCGTGGGGGAGTACCCCATCGAGGCGGTCGCCACGATGGCACGGATCATCGAGGCGACGGAGGACCACGGTCTGGCCAGGATGTCGGCCATCGACTGGCAGCCGCGCACCCGCGGCGGGGTCATCGCCAAGGCGGCGGCCGAGGTCGGCGAGCGGGTCGGTGCCCGCTACCTGGTGCCCTTCACCCAGTCGGGCGACTCCGCGCGGCGGCTCGCCCGCTACCGGAGCGCCATCCCGATCCTGGCCTTCACCCCGATCCCGCTGGTGCGGTCGCAGCTCTCCCTGACCTGGGGCGTGGAGACGTTCATCACCGCCTCCGTCGACCACACCGACGAGATGGTGCGCCAGGTCGACGAGGCGCTGCTCCGCATCGGCCGGGTGCAGGAGGGCGACATCGTGATCATCATCGCCGGCAGCCCGCCCGGGATCCCCGGGTCGACGAACGCCCTCCGGATCCATCGCATGGGCGACGCCATCAACGAGGTGGCACCCGCCTACCGCCGCTCCGCGACCTGAGAACCGCGCACTGGTGCGGTGATGTCGGCCGGCGCAGCCCCCACCCGCTTGATTTCCGCGCACCGGTGCGCTGACTCGCTGAGCGTGCCGGGTGTGGGACTCGAACCCACACGCCCTTTCGGACAGCGGCTTTTGAGGCCGCAGCGTCTGCCATTCCGCCAACCCGGCTCGCGGGCACACGTTAGCCGAACACCGGAAGCCGCTCCTTCGTTGAAGGTTCGCTCCACCAGTAGGCAATGATCTCGCCGGCCTAGGTGGGTCGCCTCAGGGGGCTCGGCCGCCGATAGCGTGGGGTCCCGTGACCTCCGCGACTCCTCCCGTCGGCGCCTCCGGCCCCGGCCGCCCGGCCGCCCGGCGGGTGGTGATCGCCGAGGACGAGGCGCTGATCCGGATGGACCTCGCGGAGATGCTCGGCGAGGAGGGGTACGACGTCGTGGCCCAGGCCGGCGACGGCGAGTCCGCCGTACGCCTGGCCGAGGAGCACCGGCCCGACCTCGTCGTCCTCGACGTCAAGATGCCGCGCCTGGACGGCATCGCCGCCGCGCAGCGGATCGCGACCAGCCGCATCGCCCCGGTGGTCATCCTCACGGCGTTCAGCCAGCGTGAGCTCGTCGAGCGGGCCCGCGACGCCGGCGCGATGGCCTACCTGGTCAAGCCGTTCACGAAGAACGACCTCATGCCGGCCATCGAGATGGCGGTGAGCCGCTTCACCGAGGCCCGGCTGCTCGAGGACGAGGTCGCCGACCTCTCCGAGCAGCTGGAGACGCGCAAGCTGGTGGAGCGGGCCAAGAGCGTCCTCCAGAAGGAGCTGGGACTGACCGAGCCCGAGGCCTTCCGCTGGATCCAGAAGACCGCGATGGACCTCCGGCTGTCGATGCGACAGGTGGCGGAGGGTGTCGTCGCACACGGACCCGGGGCCACAGGACGTACCCCCGCTCCCTGAGCTCCACGCGTGGCTCAGGTCACAACTTCGCAACACGACCCCGTGGCAGGCCCTCGATGCATCGCTCCGGCCCGTCGGCGGTGTTAGGTTCCGCCAGACGAACGGCCGCCCGTCGGGCTGGCGGCTGACCTTGAGCAACCCACGGAGGGTCCATGATCCGCACCACCCGGAGCTGGCGAGCCGCTGCGGCGGCCGCCGCGGCAGGCTTGACGCTGGCGGCCTGCGGCACGAGCGAAGACAGCGGCAACGGCGGGAACGGCGGCAGCGACGCGGGCGGCGACGGCGGCGAGTGCACCGAGCAGAACCTCGCCTTCCTCGGCGCCACGACCGGTGACGCCGGAGCTCTCGGCCTCAACATGGTCTACGGAATCGAGACCGCGCTCGAGGAGTACAACCAGGACGCCGACTGCAAGGTCAATCTCAAGCAGTTCGACTCGCAGGGCAACCCGGAGAAGGCTCCTGCCCTCGCGACTCAGATCGTCAACGACCAAACGATCATCGGCCTCATCGGTCCGGGCTTCTCCGGTGAGTCCCTGGCCACCGGCAAGACCTTCTTCGAGGCCGGCCTGCCGTCGATCTCGCCCTCGGCAACCAACGTGACCATCACCGAGCAGGGCTGGACCACCTGGCACCGCGTCATCGGCAACGACAACGCGCAGGGCGAGGCCGACGCGAAGTACCTCCTGGAGACCGTAGGCGCGAAGAAGGTCTACGTCGTCGACGACGCACAGGACTACTCGGTGGGCCTGGCCAACGTCGTGAAGAAGGGCCTGGGCGACGCGATGATCGGCTCCGACCAGATCCAGGTCGGCCAGACCGACATGTCGGCCGTGGTCCAGAAGGTCACCTCGTCCGGTGCGGACGCGGTCTTCTACGGCGGCTACTACACGGAGGCTGGCCTCCTGGCCAAGCAGCTCGGGCAGTCCGGCTTCAAGGGCACCTTCATGTCGGGTGACGGGGCGCAGGACCCGGCGTTCGTCGAGGTCGCCGGCAAGGCAGCCGACGGCGCGATGCTCTCGGCCCCCGCTGGTCCGGCTCCGAGCGACTTCGCCCAGAAGGTCAAGGACGTGACGGGCAACGACGCGGGCCTCTACACGACGCAGTCCTACGACGCGGCCAACATCTTCCTGGCGGCGATCGACGACGGCGCGAGCAGCCCCGAGGAGATCAACGAGTTCATCGGTGGCTACACCGAGGACGGCGTCTCGGGCCCGATCACGTTCGACGACAAGGGCGACATCGAGCAGACGACCATCTACGTCTACAAGGTGGCCAACGGCGAGCTGGACGTGGAGAACCCCGAGCCCATCGAGTGACCGGACTCGCGGACAACGTCTGATGACATACTGCGGCCGGGGGCGGCTTCCCGCCCCCGGCCGTTGTCGTCCATAGGGAGCGCGGTGGACTTCGACTTTCTCATCAACAACTTCGTCGGGCTGACCGTCACCGGCCTTGCGCTCGGCGCGATCTACGCGCTGGTGGCGCTCGGCTACACGATGGTCTACGGCGTCCTGCAGCTGATCAACTTCGCGCACTCCGAGGTGTTCATGTACGGCACCTTCGCGGTCGCGTGGGTGTTCGTGTTCTTCCACGGCAAGCAGGCGGACACCCAGGGGCTCGGCAGCGCTCTGCCGCTGCTGGCCGTCTCGCTCGTCGCGGCGATGCTGCTGTCGGCCGCCATCGCGCTGCTGCTCGAGCGCGTCGCCTATCGACCGGTGCTCAAGCGCAACGCTCCCAGGCTCATGGCGCTGATCTCCGCGATCGGCGCCTCGTTCGTGCTGGCCGAGGTGATGGGCCTGCGCAACCGGTTCGCCGGGTGGTTCGGCCTCGACGACGACCTCGACAACTACGTCGCCAAGGCGCGTGACGTCTACTCCAACCCGGTGACGATCCAGCCCGAGGGCCTGTTCAGCATCGGCGACTACGCCGTCAAGGACGTCGACGTCCTGGTGCTCGGTGCGGCTCTGTTGATGATGGTCGCGCTCGACCAGTTCGTCCGCCGGACCCGCTTCGGCCGCGGCATCCGCGCGGTCGCCCAGGACCCCGAGTCCGCTGCGCTGATGGGAGTGAACTCCACCCGGGTGGTCCAGGTGACCTTCCTCATCGGCGGCCTCATGGCGGGCGCAGCGGCCACGCTCTACATGATCAAGATCGGCGCCACGCGCCAGAACGCCGGCTTCATCCTCGGCGTCAAGGCTTTCACCGCTGCCGTCCTCGGTGGCATCGGCAACCTTCGCGGCGCCTTGCTGGGCGGCCTGCTGCTGGGCGTGATGGAGAACTACGGCTCGGCGCTGTTCGGCAGCGAGTGGAAGGACGTGGTGGCGTTCGTGCTCCTCATCCTCATCCTGCTGGTCCGACCCTCCGGCCTGCTCGGGGAGTCGCTCGGAAAGGCGCGTGCCTGATGACCGCCCCCCTGACGGCGCGCGACCGGCTGGCCCTGCAGTGGGTCGGCATGGTGGAGCGGTGGAACAGCCTGCCACGGGCCTCCCGGCTCCTGATCGTGCTTCTCCTGGCACTCCTCTTCTACGCCCTGCCCCTGCTGCGCCCCCCGATCCTCACCACGCAACAAACCGACTTCGGCGGCATCATGTTCTCGTCCGCGGCGCTGGCCCTCGTGGCCGTCGGACTCAACATCGTGATCGGGTACGCCGGCCTGCTCGACCTGGGCTACATCGGCTTCTATCTGGTCGGGGCCTACACCACGGGTGTGCTGACCTCGGAGCACTGGCACTGGCCTTTCTTCCTCGTGCTGCCGGTCGCGATCGCCGTGACGATGCTCAGCGGTGTGCTGCTCGGCGCGCCAACCCTTCGCGTGCGCGGCGACTACCTCGCCATCGTGACCCTCGGCTTCGGCGAGATCATCCGGCTCATCGTCACCAACGTGGAGTGGCTGGGCGCTGCACGGGGCATCAAGGACATTCCTCACCCACCCACGATCGGCCCCGACCCCAAGCCCCCGTTCGGGGAGGGCGGGCTCTTCACGATCCCGCACCTGTCATGGAACGGCCTGATCCCGAGCCTGGACGAGAACCGTGGCACCCGCTTCCTGGTGTTCGGGGCGGCCGACGCGATCCCGTACTACTGGCTGATCCTGACCGTCCTGATCCTCGTGCTCGTCGCGGACAAGCTGGTGAAGAACAGCCGCGTCGGCCGTGCCTGGGAGGCGACCCGGGAGGACGAGGACGCCGCGGAGCTCATGGGCGTGCCGACCTTCCGCTTCAAGCTCCTCGCCTTCGCCATGGGTGCAGCGGTCGGTGGCCTCTCCGGGGCGCTGTTCGCCAGCAGCCAGGGCGGCTACATCAACCCGCTGAGCTTCCCGCTTCTGCTCTCGATCCTCTTCGTCGCCGCGGTCATCGTCGGCGGCGCGGGCAACCGGTGGGGCGCCGTGCTCGGCGGTGTCCTCGTGGCCTACCTGCCCGAGCGTTTCCGTGAGTTCGCCGACTTCCGTCTGCTGGTCTTCGGTCTGGCGCTGATGATCCTGCCGGTCTACCGCCCGCAGGGTCTGCTCCCGCCCGCACGCACCATCCGGGCGCGCGTGGCCGAGAGGGAGATCGAGCTGCTCGAGGGGGGCGAGGACACAGGACCGACCGACGACGGCTTGGACGGCCCTGAGGGCCCGGACGGCTTCGGTCGCACCAACTCGACGGGCAAGGTGGGCTGACATGGCCGAACGCATCCTCGAGGTCGATGACGTCACTCTCCGCTTCGGCGGTCTGACCGCACTCGACTCGGTTTCGCTCCACATCGAGGAAGGCGAGATCCTCGGCCTCATCGGGCCGAACGGTGCCGGCAAGACCACGTGCTTCAACGTCATCACCGGCGTCTACACGCCCACGATGGGGGAGGTCCGCTTCCGCGGCTCCTCGCTGGTGGGCCTCAAGAAGCACCAGATCACGCGCAAAGGCATCGCCCGCACGTTCCAGAACATCCGGCTGTTCAGGTCGATGACGGCACTCGAGAACGTCCTCGTCGGCGCAGACGCCAACCACTCCAGCGGCGTCCTCACTGCGCTCTTCCGGTCGCCCAAGCACCGGCGCGAGGAGGCCGACGGACACGAGCGCGGCATGGACCTACTGGAGTTCATGGGCCTGGCCGGTCGCGCCGACGAGCTCGCCTCCAACCTGTCGTACGGCGACCAGAGGCGGCTGGAGATCGCCCGGGCGATGGCGACACAGCCCGCTCTGCTCTGCCTGGACGAGCCTGCCGCAGGCTTCAACCCGCAGGAGAAGGCCGAGCTGATGGCGCTGATCCGTCGGGTGCGCGACCGGGGCTACACCGTCCTGCTGATCGAGCACGACATGCGGCTGGTCATGGGTGTGACCGACCGGATCGTGGTGCTGGAGTTCGGCAAGAAGATCGCGGAGGGCACCCCCGCGGACATCCGCGACAACCCGGCGGTCATCGCCGCCTACTTGGGAGTGGACGAGGATGCTTCTTGAGGTCGACGGCCTGTGCGTGAACTACGGGCACATCGAGGCCATCCGCGACATCTCGTTCACCGTCGACGAGGGCCAAGTCGTCACGCTGATCGGTGCCAACGGCGCCGGCAAGACCACCACCCTCAAGACCATCTCGGGCCTGCGCGCCCTGCGGGCGGGCCGCATCGTCTTCGAGGGCCGCGACATCACCAGGCTCCCTGCCTACGAGCGCGTGGTCCTGCGGCTGAGCCAGTCGCCTGAAGGCCGAGGGGTCTTCGTGGGCATGACCGTCCGCGAGAACCTCGACATGGGCGGCTTCGTCCGCAAGGACCGCAAGACTCGTGCCTACACCGAGGACCTCGACCGGGTCTTCAGTTTGTTCCCCCGGCTGCACGAGCGCGAGAAGCAGGTGGCAGGCACGATGTCGGGCGGCGAGCAGCAGATGCTCGCGATCGGGCGCGCCCTCATGGCCCGTCCCCGTCTTCTGCTGCTCGACGAGCCGTCGATGGGGCTCGCGCCCCAGCTCATCCAGCAGATCTTCTCGATCATCCGTGAGATCAACCAGCAGGGCACGACGGTCCTGCTCGTGGAGCAGAACGCCGCCCAGGCGCTCAAGATCGCCGACACCGCCCACATCCTGGAGACCGGCTCCATCGTGAAGTCGGGCACCGGCGCCGAGCTCGCGCGCGACGACTCGGTGAAGGCGGCGTACCTCGGCGGCGACGTCTGAGGGACCGGTCAGGCCTCAGCGGAGCACGACCACCAGCTGGGTCAGCACCGGCGCGATGACCAGCGCCGGCAGCAGGTCGCCGACCGGGATCTGACGGACCCGCAGCAGTCCCAGCGCCACGCCCACGAGCAGGAGCGCCCCGGTCGCGCTCAGCGCGGCGACGTGCGCATCCGGGAGCACGTCGCCCAGCAGCAGGCCGAGCAGCGTCAGCGTGCCCTGGACCGTCAGCACCGCGAGCGCGCTGGCGGCGACGCCCCATCCGAAGGAGGCGGCGAAGGCAAGGGACGCGAAGCAGTCGAGCGCCGACTTGAGGAACAGCTGGTCGGCGCCGCGGCCGAGGCCGTCGCTCAACGAGCCGAGGACGGTGAGCGGCCCGACGCAGAACAGGATCGAGCTCGCCACGAAGCCCTCGACGAAGCGCTCACGGTCGCGACTGTCGCCGCCACCGCGCAGCAGCAGCGCCCTGAGCCCCCCGGCGAACCGCTCCAGCAGTGTCTCGATCCCGACGAGCGACCCGACGACCCCGCCGAGGACCAGGGAGCCGAGCACGATGAGCACCGGTGCGCTGGTGCCGACTGCGCTCAGCAGCGCCGGGTCGGCGACGGCCGCGGCGGTCCCGGCGGCGATCAGCAGCGTGACGAGGCCGAGTGCGTCGGTGACGACGTCACGGGTGCGCGCGGGGAGCCGATGTCCCACCAGGACGCCCACCGCCGATCCCAGGAGCACGGCCGCCACGTTGACGAGCGTCCCGAGGCCAGGGAACAATCCGACACCTCCCGAGGCGGTGAGCCGACCAGCAGGTAATCTCACCATGGCCGATGCGCGGGGTGGCGCACCGGCTCGAGAGAACCCAAGCAGCTCTGTCGTCGTTCGCCTGCCACTGACCTGCGCAGGCGGGTGGGAGGTTCGTCGGTGTCACGCCTGCCTGTGCTCGTCCGCGACGCCGTCGACGGCGACGCCGCCACCCTGTGCGACCTGTGGCACGACCTCGTGGTCCGGCCCGGCATGTCGGGCCCGACAGCACCGCCGGAGGAGGTCATCCGCCAGGCGCTCACCCGGGTCGACGGCGACCGCTCGAGCCGGGTGCTCGTCGCCGAGCTCGACGGCGAGGTCGTCGGCTGCGCCTTCGTGCGGACGGCTCCGACCTCCCCGCTCCACGACGAGTCCGCGGTGTGGGTCACCCACCTCCAGGTCGACCCCGCTCACGCGCGGCAGGGGGCCGGCCGCGCCCTGGTGACCGCGGCGCTGGGGTGGGGCGAGTCGCTGGGCGTCGAGAGCCTGCTCGTGGCCTCCCCCCCGAACGACCGCGAGGTCAACCGGATCTTCGCCCGGATGGGGCTGGCTCAGGTCGCCGCGATGCGCGGGGCTCCGGTGACCGCGCTGCGGGCCCGGCTCCCGCACGACCCGTCCGCGGCCGTCCGCCAGCAGACCCGTGGGCGCCGTGTGGGCCAGGTGGTCGCCGCCCGCCGGTCCCAGCGGCGGGCCCGCGCCGGACGGCTCGCCACCTGAGGGGGGGTCGGGGTCGCTAGAGTCGGGGGGTGCCTGACGTGCTGACGCCCCCGACCGGCGGACGTCCGCGGTTGCTTCTCCTGGACGGCCACTCGTTGGCCTACCGCGCCTTCTTCGCGCTGCCGGCCGAGAACTTCTCCACGACCACCGGCCAGCACACCAACGCCGTCTACGGCTTCACCTCGATGCTCATCAACGTCCTCCGGGACGAGACCCCGACCCACCTCGCGGTCGCCTTCGACGTCTCCCGGCAGACCTTCCGGTCCGAGGCCTACGTCGAGTACAAGGCCACCCGTAGCAAGACACCCGACGAGTTCTCCGGGCAGCTGCCGTTGATCAAGGAGGTGCTCGACGCGCTGCGGGTCCCCTACGTGGAGAAGCCCGGCTTCGAGGCCGACGACGTCATCGGGACCCTGGCCACCCAGGCGGTGCACGAGGACTTCGAGGTGCTCATCTGCACCGGCGACCGCGACTCCTTCCAGCTGGTCGACGACCGCACCACCGTCATCTACCCGATGCGCGGGGTGTCGGAGATGAAGCGGATGACCCCCGCCGCGGTCGAGGAGCGCTACGGGGTGCCGCCGGCCCGCTACCCCGAGCTCGCCGCGATCGTGGGAGAGACCTCCGACAACCTCCCCGGCGTGCCGGGCGTGGGCCCCGGGTACGCCGCCCGGTGGCTCCAGCAGTACGACGGGCTGGACGGGGTGATCACCCATGCCGACAAGATCACCGGCAAGAAGGGCGAGGCGCTGCGCGCCCACCTCGGCGACGTGGTGCGCAACCGCCAGCTCAACGCGCTGGTGTGCGACCTCGACCTGCCGCTGAAGCCGGCCGACCTCGCCGTCCGGCCGTGGGATCGCCAGGAGGTGCACCGGGTCTTCGACAGCCTGGAGTTCCGGGTGTTGCGGGACCGCCTCTTCGAGACGCTGCAGTCGGAGGAGGTCGTCGACGCCGAGGGCTTCGAGCTCGCGATGGTGGCGCTGGGGCCGGGGGAGGTGGCCCGCTGGCTGCAGGGGCATGCCGGGTCCGACCGGGTGGGCGTCGCGGTCGAGGGCACCTGGCGTGCCGGCACCGGTGACGTCGTGGCCGTGGCGCTGGCCACCGAGGCCGGTGCGGCCTGGTTCGACGCCTCCGCGGTGACGCCGGAGGACGACGCCGCCGTGGCGGCATGGTTCGCCGACCCCGAGCGGCCCAAGGTGCTCCACGACGCGAAGGGGCCACTGCTGGCGCTGTCGGCCCGGGGCTGGCCGTTGCGGGGGCTGGAGCGCGACACCGCGCTGTCGGCGTACCTCTCGAAGCCGGACCAGCGCTCCTACGACCTCGCCGACCTCACGCTGCGCTACCTCAAGCGCGAGCTGCGCACCGGCCCCGCCGGCGACGAGGGTCAGCTGACGCTCGACGCGGTCGGGGACCAGACCGCCGGCGAGACCGCCATGCTGCGCGCCAGGGCGGTGCTCGACCTCGCGCACGCCCTCGACGAGGAGCTGGCCGACCGGGGTGGCACCGCGCTGCTCGGCGACGTGGAGCTGCCGCTGGTCCAGGTGCTGGCAGAGATGGAGCTCACCGGGATCGCCGTCGACGTCGACCGGCTCGAGAAGCTCGAGTCCGAGTTCGCCGCCGGGGTGCGTGACGCTGCCGAGGAGTCCTTCGCCGTGATCGGCAAGGAGATCAACCTCGGCTCTCCCAAGCAGCTCCAGGTGGTGCTCTTCGACGAGCTGGGCATGCCGAAGACCAAGCGCACCAAGACCGGCTACACCACCGACGCCGACGCGCTGCAGAGCCTCTTCGAGAAGACCGAGCACCCGTTCCTGCAGCACCTGCTCCGGCACCGCGACGTGTCCCGGCTGCGACAGACCGTCGAGGGACTCCTCAAGACCGTCATGCCCGACGGCCGCATCCACACGACCTTCAACCAGCTGATCGCCGCCACCGGCCGGCTCTCGAGCACCGACCCCAACCTGCAGAACATCCCGATCCGGACCGAGGAGGGGCGGCGGATCCGCGAGGCCTTCGTGGTGGGGCCCGGCCACCAGACGCTGCTCACCGCCGACTACAGCCAGATCGAGATGCGGATCATGGCGCACCTGTCGGAGGACGCGGGACTCACCGAGGCCTTCCATTCCGGCATGGACTTCCACTCCGTCACCGCGGCCCGGGTGTTCGGCGTCGAGCCGGACCAGGTGACCGGCGAGATGCGGGCCAAGATCAAGGCGATGAACTACGGCCTCGCCTACGGGCTCTCGGCCTACGGTCTCGGGCAGCAGCTGCGGATCGACCCCGCCGACGCCCGCACCCTCATGGAGGAGTACTTCCAGACCTTCGGCGGGGTCCGCACCTACCTCGGCGGGATCGTCGACGAGGCGCGCCGCAGCGGGTTCACCGAGACCATCCTCGGCCGGCGCCGCTACCTTCCCGACCTGACCAGCGACAACCGGCAACGGCGCGAGATGGCCGAGCGGATGGCCCTCAACGCACCGATCCAGGGGTCTGCCGCGGACATCATCAAGGTCGCGATGCTCCGGGTCGCCGACGCCCTGCCACGCGCCGGGATGGCGTCACGGATGCTCCTGCAGGTGCACGACGAGCTCGTGTTCGAGGTGGCCCCGGGGGAGGGCGCCGGCCTGGAGCAGCTGGTGCGTGCGGAGATGGCGGGCGCCGCCGACCTGACCGTGCCGCTCGACGTGTCCGTGGGCACCGGGTGCAGCTGGCACGAGGCCGCCCACTAGTCGCGGTCCGAGCGATGCGAGCGCGACCGGCGGGCAGCGAGGACCAGCAGCGTCCCCAGCAGCGCGACCAGCACCGTGGCATGCACCGCGCCCTCCCACACCAGCAGCTCGGTGGGTCGGTCGACGAGGAAGGTCGACGGGATCAGCGCAGCGAGACCGGCCCAGACGACGACCACCGCGCTGCGCTGCTGGCGGGCGATCGCCCGGTAGACCAGCAGCTGCACCATCGCCAGGAGCGTGCCGACCGCCGCAAAGCCCCACAGGTAGGGCTTGAGCTCGCCGTAGGCGCTGCCGCCGACGAACAGCACCGCCAGCGGCGCGAGCACCGCCGCGCCCGCGGTGACGGCGGCCCCCATCGCGAGGATGAGGCCGAGTGCCTGGACCTGCATGCGGCTCTCGCCCCTGCGGACCATCGACGGGAACGCGATGACGACGACGAACTGGGGGAGGAACAGCACCGCCTTGGCGAGGATCAGCCCTCCGGCGTACAAGCCGGCCCGGTGGTCGTCGAGGGCGTTCCGGGCGATGACGACGTCGACGTTCGAGAGCGTGAAGAACGCCAGCAGGGCGTGCGAGTTGTGGGCCACCTCGGTGAGGACGGCCCGGACCGAGGTGCGCCGCTCCGTCGGCAACCCGGCGTTCGGCGCTCGGACCCGGCCTGACCGGCGGAGGAACCACCACCCCAGGACGGCCGGTACGGCGTTGCCCGCCGCGACGCCCGCCATGGCGCCGACCACGTCGTCCCTGACGGCCATGCCCAGCACGCCGAAGCAGAGCCGGCCGAGGCCGACGCTGAGGTAGATCGCCGCCAGCGGACCCCACCGGCGTTCCCCCTGGAAGATGCCGGCGTAGGCGCCCATCACCGTCAACGGCACGAGGGCCAGCGCGAGGAGCACCGCGGCGCCCGCCGAGTCCAGCCGCAGCAGCCCGCTCACCAGCGGAGCAGCGGCCAGGGTGAGCACGCCCAGCCCGAGACCGGCCTTGTACGACGCCGCCACGGTCTCCCTCTCCGTGACCTCCCGGGTCTCCGGCGCGACGGACACCCGGCGGGCACCGGCCGCCTGCAGCCCCAGGGACAGCACGGTGAGCATCATCATCAGCCCCATGACCGCCGCGACGGCCCCGTACTCGCGAGGCCCGAGGACGCGAGCCGCGACCAGCGTGAAGCCGTAGGTCCCGATGTTCATGAGCCCCATCGCCACCGCGATGACGCCTCCGCCCTGGAGCCAGACGGGCATGCGGCGCGGCGGGAGGAGGACCCTCATGTCACGGTGCCGGGCAGGCCGGCGACGAAGATCGCGGTGCCCGGGACCAGCCGGCCCCGCAGCGGACCCCAGCCGCCCCACACCCGCTCGTGACCCTCCGGCCACTGCGGCTCCAGCAGCGCTCGCAGGCAGAAGCCGGCATCCGACAGCAGGGCCACCCAGTCCCCGAGCGTGCGGTGGTGCTCGACGTAGCGCGGCGTGCCGTCCTCGTCCTCCTCGACGTAGGGCGTGCGGTCCCAGTAGCAGCTCGCGATCTTGAGCCCCTCCGGGCCGGGGTCGTCGGGCATCGACCACCGGATCGGATGGGTGATGGAGAACGCGAACGTGCCGCCGGGCCGGAGCACCCGGGCGACGGCCGCCACCATCAGGTCCGCGTCGGCGACGAACTGGAGGGCACCGAACGAGGAGAAGACGATGTCGAAGGAGTCCGGCGCGAACGGCAGGTCGGTCGCGGTCGCGCACACCGACGGCACCGCGATCCCCGTGCCCTCGTCGATGCGCCTCGAGTGCTGCAGCTGGCGCTCCGACAGGTCGAGGCCGACCGCCGTGGCACCCTGCGCCACCAGCCAGCGCGAGCACTGGCCGGCGCCGCTGCCGAGCTCCAGCACGCCCCGCCCCGCCAGCCGCCCGGGGTCGCCGAGCGCCTGCAGCTCCGCCTCCCGGTGGCCCTCCGGGCCCCAGACGAACCCGACGTCGCCCAGGAAGTCGCCGTGCGTGCGCTGGTACTCGTCGGCGTAGGCGTCCCAGTCCGCCCGGTTCGCCCGGCGGGAGGCCTCCTCGGAGACCGGGCGCCGTACTGGTCGCACGCTGTCGGGAGTCGTGGTCACGGGTGGAGCCTAGGGCGGGTTGGACGCTGTTGTGGTCACCCGCGTATCCTGGCGGGTGCGTGTGGAGTCTGCCGGGTCACGGACGGAGATGGCTCCCGCTCGCTACGCAGGACTGGGCCGCCAGGCCCATCACCCCTCCAGTAGTGAAACGGACTTCGCGTGCGCCCGTACGACCTCCACCCATCCGAGGAACCCATCCCCTTATGACGAGCACCCCTACACTTCCGGCCGGCCAGGCTTCGACGCCGCAGGTCGCGGTCAACGACATCGGTTCGGAAGAGGACTTCCTCGCCGCCATCGACGAGACCATCAAGTACTTCAACGACGGCGACATCGTCGAAGGCACCATCGTGAAGGTCGACCGGGACGAGGTCCTGCTCGACATCGGTTACAAGACCGAGGGCGTCATCCCGAGCCGCGAGCTCTCGATCAAGCACGACGTGGACCCCTCCGAGGTCGTCACCGTCGGTGACGAGGTCGAGGCGCTCGTCCTCCAGAAGGAGGACAAGGAGGGTCGGCTGATCCTGTCCAAGAAGCGCGCCCAGTACGAGCGCGCCTGGGGCACGATCGAGAAGGTCAAGGAGGAGGACGGCGTCGTCACCGGCACCGTCATCGAGGTCGTCAAGGGCGGGCTCATCCTCGACATCGGCCTGCGCGGCTTCCTGCCCGCCTCCCTGGTCGAGATGCGTCGCGTGCGCGACCTGCTGCCCTACGTCGGCCGCGAGCTCGAGGCCAAGATCATCGAGCTCGACAAGAACCGCAACAACGTGGTCCTCTCCCGCCGGGCATGGCTCGAGCAGACCCAGAGCGAGGTCCGGCAGGGCTTCCTCACCCAGCTGCAGCGTGGCCAGATCCGCAAGGGCGTCGTGTCCTCGATCGTCAACTTCGGTGCGTTCGTGGACCTCGGCGGTGTCGACGGCCTCGTGCACGTCTCCGAGCTGTCCTGGAAGCACATCGACCACCCGAGCGAGGTCGTCGCCGTCGGCGACGAGGTCACCGTCGAGGTGCTCGACGTGGACATGGACCGCGAGCGGGTCTCGCTGTCGCTCAAGGCGACGCAGGAGGACCCCTGGCAGCACTTCGCCCGCACCCACCAGATCGGCCAGATCGTGCCCGGCAAGGTCACCAAGCTGGTGCCGTTCGGTGCGTTCGTCCGGGTCGAGGAGGGCATCGAGGGGCTCGTCCACATCTCGGAGCTCGCCGAGCGTCACGTCGAGATCCCCGAGCAGGTCGTCCAGGTCAACGACGACTCGATGGTCAAGATCATCGACATCGACCTCGAGCGGCGCCGGATCAGCCTCTCGCTGAAGCAGGCCAACGAGACCGCGGCCGCCTCCGACGTCGAGGAGTTCGACCCGACGCTCTACGGCATGTCGGCGACGTACGACGAGCAGGGCAACTACGTCTACCCCGAGGGCTTCGACCCCACGACCGGCGAGTGGCTCGAGGGCTACGACGCCCAGCGAGAGGTCTGGGAGAAGCAGTACGCCGAGGCGCACACCCGGTGGGAGGCGCACGTCAAGCAGCAGTCCGAGGCCAAGAAGGCCGACGCCGAGGCCGGCGAGGCCACGTCGTACTCCTCCGACGCCGGTGCGGAGCAGGCCGAGGGCGGCGGCGGTTCGCTGGCGAGCGACGAGGCGCTGCAGGCGCTGCGCGACAAGCTCACCGGCGGGGACGCCTGAGCCGGGCTCAGCCCCTCGCTTGTCGTTGACGGGCGGTCACCCTCGGGTGGCCGCCCGTCGGCGCGTCCCGGGACAGCCGCTGCCGCCCGCGGTCGTGACACGATGGGGACATGTCAGCAGAGCCGACGGCGCCCGAGCTCGAGGGCTTCGAGCAGACGCTCGCCCACGACCAGCGGATCGAGCCGCGGGACTGGATGCCTGACGGCTACCGTCGCACCCTCGTGCGCCAGATCGCGCAGCACGCCCACTCCGAGATCATCGGCATGCAGCCGGAGGGCACCTGGCTGACCACCGCTCCGTCCCTGCGCCGCAAGGCGATCCTGATGGCGAAGGTCCAGGACGAGGCAGGGCACGGCATCTACCTGTACTCGGCCGCGGAGACCCTCGGCGTCGACCGGTCGGACCTCACCGAGCAGCTCATCACGCTGCGGCAGAAGTACTCCTCGATCTTCAACTACCCCACGCTGTCCTACGCCGACGTCGGCACCATCGGCTGGCTGGTCGACGGTGCGGCGATCTGCAACCAGGTGCCGCTGTGCCGCAGCTCCTACGGACCGTACGCACGGGCGATGATCCGGATCTGCAAGGAGGAGTCCTTCCACCAGCGCCAGGGCTTCGAGCTTCTCATGACGATGATGAACGGCACCGACGAGCAGCGGGCGATGGTGCAGGAGTCGGTGGACCGGTGGTGGTGGCCGTCCTTGATGATGTTCGGTCCTCCCGACGACGCCTCGCCGAACTCCGCCCGGTCGATGGCATGGCGGATCAAGCGGCACACCAACGACGAGCTGCGGCAGCGGTTCGTGGACATGACGGTCCCGCAGGCCGAGGCGCTCGGAGTGACGCTGCCGGACCCCGACCTGCGGTGGAACGCGGAGCGCGGAGGCTACGACTTCGGAGAGCCGGACTGGGACGAGCTGGACCGGGTCATCCGTGGCGAGGGTCCCTGCAACGAGGAGCGGGTCACGCGGCGGGCCGACGCGCATCGCGAGGGCGGCTGGGTCAGGGCGGCGGCCGCTGCCTACGCCGGCAAGCAGGCAACGTCGGCATGAGCGAGGTCGACCCGGTGTGGCCGCCGTACGAGGTGTTCGTGCGCAGCAAGCGGGGGCTCAACCATGTGCACGTCGGCTCCATCCATGCGGCCGACCCCGACATGGCGCTGCGGCACGCCCGCGACGTCTACACCCGACGCAACGAGGGCGTCAGCATCTGGGTGGTGAGGTCGGCGGACATCACGGCCTCGAGCCCGGACGAGAAGGACGCGTTCTTCGCGCCCAGCGGCGACAAGATCTACCGGCACCCCACCTTCTACGACGTCGAAGACGTCCCCCACATGTGAGCCGGGTGCAGTCGATGGCTCCCACCCCTCCGCGCGACGAGCACGACGAGTACGACGCCTATGCCGGGCTCGTGGAGGCCGGCGAGGAGACCCGCTGGGCCTTCGGCAGCGGCTTCGACGACCCGCTTGCCGGGGTCGACGTGTCCGTGCCGCCCGGGGCGGACGGTCCCGCGCTGGCCGCCTACTGCCTGATGCTCGGCGACGACGCGCTGGTGCTGGCCCAGCGCCTCGCCCAGTGGTGCACGCGGGCGCCGGAGCTGGAGGAGGAGGTCGCGCTCGCCAACATCGGGCTCGACCTGGTGGGCCAGACCAGGCTGCTCTACGCCCGCGCCGCCGCCGCGGACCCCTCCGTCGTGCCGACGCTCCCCCCGGGGTCACCGGCGCCGCCGGAGGACCGGCTGGCGTTCTTCCGCGGGCCCGAGGAGTACCGGTGCGTCTGGCTGGTCGAGCAGCCCAACGGCGACTTCGCGGCCACCGTCGTACGGCTCGTGGTCTTCGCCGCCTGGCGGCTCACGCTGCTGGGCCGGCTGCGCACCTCCCGCGATCCGGTGCTCGCCGCGGTGTCGGCGAAGGGCGTCAAGGAGGTGCGCTACCACCGCGACTACGCGGCACGCTGGCTGCTGACGTTGGCCGGCGGCACGGTGGAGTCGCGGCGCCGGACCGAGGCAGCGCTGGAGTCCCTGTGGCCCTGCGTCGAGGAGCTGGGGCGGACCGACGACGTCAGCGAGCGGCTGGTGGCCGACGGTGTCGCCGCGGACCCGGCGGCGGCGTTCGAGGACACGTCGGCGTTCCTGCACCGGCTGCTGGAGGAGGGCGGCCTCCGGGTGCCCACCGGATCACCCGAACCGGCTCCCGGCACCCCGGGCGGACGCCTCGGCGTCCACTCGCCGTGGCTCGGGTCGCTGCTGGAGGAGATGCAGGGCATCGCGCGGGCCCACCCGGCGGGGCGGTGGTGACGGGGGTGTCGAGAGAGATCACCGGCGAGCTCGTCCCCGAGGCCGAGGCCGACCCCGACCTCGTCCGCGCGCACGTGGCCGTCGGCGCGGTCGTGGATCCCGAGCTGCCGATGCTGACGCTCGCGGACCTCGGGGTGCTGCGGGGGGTCGAGATCGAGCCCACCGGGCGCGTGGTGGTGACGCTGACCCCCACCTACACCGGCTGTCCGGCCCTCGCCACGATGCGGGCCGACGTGCGGCTGGCGCTGGCGGCAGCCGGCTTCGAGGAGGCCGAGGTCCGCACCGCGCTGAGCCCCGCCTGGAGCACCGACTGGATCAGCGAGCAGGGGCGACAGGCGCTGCGCGAGCACGGCATCGCTCCTCCTGCCCACGTCGGGAGCGACGCCCACGACACCTCAGGATCCACGTCGGTCGACCTGGTCCTGATGCCCCGGCCACCGGCCCCGGCGTGTCCCCGGTGCGGTGCGACGGCGAGCCGGGAGGTGTCGCGCTTCGGCGCGAGCGCGTGCACCTCTCTGCACGTGTGCACCGTCTGCGGTGAGCCCTTCGACGGGGTGAAGCCGCTGTGAACGCGGTGGCCACACCAGAGTCGACGCCCGAGTCGACACCGGCCGCCCGGAGCGCCTTTCACGCGCTGCGGATCAGCCACGTCGACCGGTTGACCGACGACGCGGTCGCGGTGACGCTGGCGGTGCCCGACGAGCTCTCCGAGCGGCTGCAGTTCCGGCCCGGTGAGCACCTGACGGTGCGACGTACCGTCGACGGCGTCGAGCACCGGCGCAGCTACTCCATCTGCGCCCCTGTCGGCGGCGCCCTGCGGATCGGTGTCCGGCTGGTGCCGGGAGGCGTGTTCTCGGCCTGGCTGGTCGAGGAGGCGCGGGTCGGCGACGTGGTGGAGGTGCAGCGTCCCGGCGGTCGCTTCACCGTCGACCCGTCGGTCGGCGGCCATCACGTGCTCGTCGCCGCGGGGAGCGGCATCACGCCGCTGCTCTCGATCGCCGGGTCACTGCTCGGGCGGTCCGACGCGCGGGTCACCCTGGTCTACGGCAACCGCCGGGTCACCTCGACGATGTTCCTCGAGGAGCTCGCCGACCTGAAGAACCGCTACCCGGACCGGTTCGAGCTCATCCACGTGCTGTCCCGCGAGCCGCGGGACGTGGCGCTCTTCAGCGGCCGCCTCGACGGCGACCGGCTCGAGGCGATCCTGCGCCGGCTCGTGCCCTACCGGCAGGTGGCCGGCTTCTGGATGTGCGGGCCGTTCGGCATGGTGGAGGAGCACCGGGCGGTGCTCCGCCGGCTGGGGGTGGCGCGCGACCGGGTGCACACCGAGCTCTTCCACGTCGACGCCCCGCCGCCGCCGGTGGTCCATGCCGACGAGATCCACGAGGGAGACGTCTGCTCGCTGACCTTCCGCCTCGGCGGGCGCGCCACCACGGTGACCGCTCCCCGCAGTCGCACGGTGCTGGAGGCGGCACAGGCCACGCGCCCCGACGTCCCGTTCGCCTGCCGCGGCGGGGTGTGCGGAACCTGCCGGGCACAGGTGGTGTCCGGCGAGGTCGAGATGCGGCGCAACTTCGCACTGGAGCCGGAGGAGCTCCAGGCGGGCTTCGTGGTCACCTGCCAGGCGGTGCCGGTCTCGGCCGAGGTCACCGTCGACTACGACGTCTGACGAGTCGGCGCTTGTGCACGCCGAAATCACCGCGAGTCGGCGCTTGTGCACGCCGAAACCACCGCGAGTCGGCGCTTGTGCACGCTCAGCGCAGCGAGTAGCGCAGGTGCACGAAGGTGCCGTTGCTCGAGGGGACGGTCGCGAGAAGCCGCATCGGTGTCGTACGCCGACGGGGGAGAAGCGGCTTGCCGGAGCCGAGCACCACCGGGGTCAGCCCCAGCCAGAGCTCGTCGAGCAGGTCGTGGTCGAGGAACTGGCCGACCAGCTCACCGCCGCCGACCAGCCACAGGTTCTGCTCGCCCGCTGCCTCGGCCATCTCGGCGTGGACCCGGGGCACCGGGGCGTCGGTCAACCGGACCTGACCGTCGTCGGCGAGGGGCAGATCCCTGTGGGTGAACACCCAGGTGGGCCTGTCGAACCCGGTGAACCCCGGGTCGTGAGCCAGCACCCACTCGTAGGTGGTCGCTCCCACGGCGACGGCTCCCACGCCGGCGATGAAGCTCTCGTAGGGGTTCGCCGTGTCCGGTCCCGCGTCCCCGGCGTCGACCGACAGCAACCAGTCGATGTTGTCGTCCTCGGTGGCGATGAAGCCGTCAAGAGAGGCTGCCACGAAGTACTGCGTCAGCATGACTCGATCGTCCCACCCCGAGCCGACCCGCCCAAGATGTCTGGTCGAGCCGCCCAACATGTTGGGCGGCTCGACCAGACATGAAGGGCGGGTCGGCATACTGCGGGGATGCGCGTGGGGCTGACCGGGGGAGTGGCCTCGGGCAAGAGCACGGTCTCGGAGCTCCTGCGCGAGCTCGGCGCCGTGGTGATCGATGCTGACCGGTTGGCCCGCGACGTCGTCGCGAGGGGTACGGCGGGACTGGCCGCCGTCGTGTCCGAGTTCGGTCCCGACGTGCTCACCGAGGACGGCGACCTCGACCGCCCTGCCATGGCCCGGCTCGTGTTCCACGACGAGCCGGCCCGCCGGCGGCTGGAGGGGATCGTCCACCCGCTGGTGCTCGAGGAGATCCGGCGGCTCGAGGTGGAGGTACCCGACGGAGCGCTTGTCGTCCACGACATCCCGCTGCTCGCCGAGTCGGGGAGAGCCGACTCCTTCGACGCGGTGGTGGTGGTCGACGCCCCACCCGAGCTGCAGGTCGAGCGCATGATGGCCGACCGCGGCTGGAGTCGCGCCGACGCCGAGGCACGGATCGGGGCGCAGGCGGCTCGCCCGGACCGCCTCGCGATCGCGACCCACGTCATCGACAACGCCGGCAGCCTCGACGACCTGCGGCCGCAGGTCGAGGAGGTCTACCGGCGATTGACGTCGGCCGCGCCTCGTCCGAGCGAGCGCGGCGCATAGCGCGCGCTCAATCGGACCAGGCGGACCGGGGCGGACGAGGGGGGCCAGACGGACTGCGGGAAGGCTCAGGCGGCGATGTCGGGGTCGCCCATGGCGCGCAGCTTCTGCAGAGCCTCGCGCTCGAGCTGGCGCACCCGCTCGGCGGAGATGCCGTGCTTGGCGCCGATGTCGGCGAGCTTGTGCACCCGCCCGTCGACCAGCCCGTAGCGGGCCCGGATGATGTCGGCCGCACGGTCGTCGAGCCGCTCCACGAGGTGACTGAGCCGGTCGCGCGACTCCACGTCGATGAAGTTGGCGTCCGGACCCGGCGCGGTCTCCTGGGCGATCAGGTCGCCCAGCGAGGTGTCGCCGTCCTCGTCGACAGGGGTGTCGAGGCTGACGTGCTCCCGGCTCCAGGTCATGAGGTCGATGACCCGGTCGAGGTCCATGCCCAGCTCGGTGGCGATGTCCTCGGGCTCCGGGTCGTGCCCCAGCTGACGCTCGAGGGTCCGCCGGGCAGCGTTGACCTGGTTGATCTCCTCGACCACGTGCACCGGCAGCCGCACCACGCGTGCCTGCTGCGCGATGCCGCGGGTGATCGCCTGCCGCACCCACCACGTCGCGTAGGTGGAGAACTTGAAGCCCTTGGTGTAGTCGAACTTCTCGACCGCGCGGATCAGGCCGGTGTTGCCCTCCTGGACCAGGTCGAGCATCGGCATCTGGCTGCGGCCGTACTTCCGGGCGATGGACACGACGAGCCGCAGGTTGGCGGTGACGAACTGCTGGACGGCGCGCTGGCCCTCCTCGGCCAGCCACTCGAGCTCGGCCTGGTTGGCCAGCTTGGGGGCGCCGCCCTTCTTGCGGCCGACGCGGCCCTCGGCCAGCAGCCGCTCGGCGAACAGTCCGGCCTCGATGGTCTTGGCCAGTTCGACCTCGGTGATGGCGTCGAGCAGGGGGGTGCGAGCGATCTCGTCGAGGTAGAGGCCGACGCTGTCCCGGCCCTCGATCTCTCGCTGCTGCGAAGTTGTGGCTGCCACGGTGCTCCCTTTCCCAATCAGGGTGCGGCAAAACGGTCACCGTACCCGCAAGTCACAACGGTGTGGGCCCCCTGGGGATTCCCGCCCGCCGTGGGTGTGTCATCACTTGTTCGGACGCCGGGGACACGCGGATCGTTACCAGGAACGACGAACTTTCAGCCAACTTTCAGGGTGCGGTGGCGGAAGCGGTCATACGGCGGCCAGACCGACCTTGTCCAGCACCCATGCCAGCGTGAAGGCGCGGTCCCGCCAGGCGTTGTAACGCCCGCTGACCCCGCCGTGACCGGCCACCATCTCGGTCTTCAGCAGGACGGTGTCCCCGGTGGGCGAGGTGGCCCGCAGCCTGGCCACCCACTTGGCCGGCTCGACGTACAGCACCCGGGTGTCGTTCAGGGACGTCTCGGCCAGGATCGGCGGGTACGGCACGGCCGCCACGTTCTCGTAGGGGCTGTAGGCCTGCATGTACGCGTAGACCTCGGGATCCTCCAGCGGGTTGCCCCACTCCTCCCACTCGACCACCGTCAGTGGCAGGTCCGGGTCGAGGATCGACGTGAGCGGGTCGACGAACGGCACGTCGGCGACGATGCCGGCAAAGGCGTCCGGCGCCAGGTTCGCGACCGCCCCCATGAGCAGGCCGCCGGCGCTGCCGCCCTCGGCGACGAGCCGGTCGGCGCTCGTCCATCCGGCCTCCGCCAGGTGCCGCGCGCAGGCCACGTAGTCGGTGAACGTGTTGCGCTTGTGCAGCATCTTGCCCTCGTCGTACCAGCGCCGTCCCATCTCGCCGCCGCCGCGGACGTGAGCGATGGCGAACCCCATGCCGCGGTCGAGGAGCGAGAGCCGCGAGATGGCGAAGTAGGGGTCGATGGAGGTCTCGTAGGCCCCGTAGCCGTAGAGCAGGAACGGGGTGCTCCCGTCGCGCGGCGCACCTGCCGGTACGACGATCGACAGCGGCACCCGGGCGCCGTCCGGTGCTGTGGCCCACTCGCGGTGCTGCTCGTAGGCCGACGGGTCGAAACCGCCCAGGACCGGGGTCTCCTTGAGCAGCGTTCGTTCCCCCGTGCGCAGGTCGAGCTGGTGGACCGCGCCGGGGGTGGCCATGGTGGTGTAGCCGAACCGGAGGGTCGGCTGGTCGAACTCGGGGTTCCCGGCCATCCCGACGGTGTAGATCGGGTGCTCCATCTCGAGCAGCTCGTCGGACTGGACACCCTCCGGGCCCAGGCGCAGCAACCGGAGCTGCGTCAGCCCCTCGCTGCGCTGGCTCACGACCAGGTGGCCGGCGAAGGCGTCGACGTCCTCCAGCCGCACACCGGGGTCGTGCGCGATCATCGGTTCCCACGTGGAGACGGCGTCCTCGCGTCCGACGGAGTCCATCGGCGCTCGCGCCAGCTCGAAGTTCTCCGCGTTCTCGTTGTGCAGGACCAGCAGCACGTCCTGGCCGGCGAGCACGGCGTGATCCACCCCGTACTCCACCCCGTGGCGGCGGGGGGCCACGACCCGGAGCTCGCCGGTGGGGTCCGAGGCGTCGAGAAGCCGGTACTCGCTGGTCAGCTTGCTGCCGACCCCGACGACGATGAACCGGTCGCTGCGGGTGCGGCCGACCGAGACCCAGAACCGCTCGTCGGTCTCGTGGTGCACGAGCACGTCCTCGGCCGGGTCGGTGCCCAGCCGGTGCCTCCAGACCTTGTCCGACCGCCAGGCGTCGTCGACGGTCGTGTAGAAGAGGTGGGTCGCGTCCAGGTCCCACGTCGCGCCGTACGACGTGCCGGGGATCTGGTCGGGCAGCAGATCGCCGGTGGTGAGGTCCTTGACCTGGAGCAGGAACCGCTCGTCCCCTGCGGTGTCGGTGCTGAACGCCAGCAGCCGGCCGTCGGGGCTCACCGAGCTCGCCCCCAGGGACAGGAACTCGTGGCCCTCGGCGAGCTGGTTGCCGTCGAGGATCACCTCCTCGTCGGCCACCTCGACATCGGCGGCCACCAGCGGTGGTGTCCAGTCCTCCGGGTCGACGACGGGGCGCCGGCAGCTCCGGGCGTACTGCTGGCCCTCGGTGGTGCGGCTGTAGTACCAGAAGCGGCCGATCCGGACCGGCACCGACAGGTCGGTCTCCTGGGTCCGGGACCGGATCTCGTCGAACAGCCGCTCGCGCAACTCCTGCAGGTGCTCGGTGCAGGCCTGGGTGTAGTCGTTCTCGGCCTCGAGATAGCCCAGCGTGTCCGGGGACTCCTTGTCGCGGAGCCACTCGTAGTCGTCGACAAACACGTCGCCGTGGTGGACCCGCTCGCGGGGCTCGCGCTTCGCGACGGGAGGCGTGAGCGGGGGCGCGCTGCTGGAGGTCGAGGCGGCAGACATGGGGACGACCCTACGGGCGGGCGCCGGAGGAGTCGGGTCGGGGACAATCGGCGGATGCAGCGCACCGGCCGCCTGGCCGTCGACCTCAACGCCGACCTCGGTGAGGAGGTCACCGACGACGACGCGCTGCTCGCCGTCGTCAGCTCGGCCAACGTGGCATGCGGCTTCCACGCCGGAAATCCCGCGGTGATGCGCGCGGTGTGCGAGACGGCCGTGGAGCGCGGGGTGCGGATAGGCGCGCAGGTGTCCTACTGGGACCGCGAGGGGTTCGGGAGGCGGCCGATGGAGGTGGCGGCGGCGACGCTGACCGCCCAGGTCACGGAGCAGGTCGCGGTGCTCGGTGACATCGCCGCCGGCTGCGGCACCGAGGTGTCCTACGTCAAGCCGCACGGCGCGCTCTACCACCGGGTCGTCGACGACGACGACCAGGCCGCGGCGGTGCTCGCCGGCTCCTCCGACCTGCCCGTGCTGGGCCTGTCCGGCGGCCGGCTGCTCACCCTTGCCGCCGTTTCGGGGCGGGCGGTGTTCACCGAGGCGTTCCCCGACCGCGGGCACCGCGTCGGGGCGGACGGGGTCCGGCGGCTGGTCCCCCGCGACGAGCCCGGCGCCGTGCTGTCGGAGCCGGAGGAGATCGCCGCCCGGGCGGCCGGGCTGGCCGACGGCGTGGACTCGCTGTGCGTCCATGGCGACGCCCCCACCGCCGTCGCCGCCGCACGTGCGGTCCGTGCGGCGCTGGAAGCGGCCGGGCTCCGGGTCCGGCCTTTCGCATGAGCGGCCCGGAGCCACGACGGCACCTGCGAGGCGCGCGGCGTCCGGTGCAGAGGGTGGTGCCGGTCGGCGAGCGGGCGCTGCTCGCGGAGGTGGGCTCGGTCGAGGACGCGACCGCGGTGTACGTCGCGGTGCGCGCGCTCGACCTGGAGGTGGCAGAGGTCGTCCCGGCGGCACGGACGGTTCTCTTCGACGGCGTCGCGGACCGCGAGCAGCTGTCCCGGCTGCTGCTGGGGCTGGACCTGCCGGTGGCCGGCGTACCGCCGACCCCGGCGGCGGGGACCGTCGTGGAGGTCCCGACCCGGTACGACGGCGCGGACCTGCCCGACGTGGCCGAGGCCTGGGACATGACCCTGGCGGAGGTGGTCCGCACCCACACCGAGACCGCGTTCGTGGTGGCCTTCTGCGGCTTCGCCCCCGGCTTCGCCTACTGCACCGGGCTGCCGCCCGAGAGAGCGGTGCCGCGGTTGGACACCCCGCGACCGCGGGTGCCCGCCGGCTCGGTGGGACTCGCCGGGGAGTTCACCGGGGTCTACCCGACCGCCTCGCCCGGAGGCTGGCGGCTGGTCGGCCGCACCGACCTCACGCTCTGGGACCCCTCCGCGTCGGAGCCCGCCGTGCTGGCTCCCGGCACGCAGGTCCGCTTTGTGGCGGTGGAGCGGTGACCAGCGGCTCGCGCCGGCGGCTCAGGGTCGTCGAGCCGGGACCGTCGACGACCGTGCAGGACCGGGGCAGGCACGGCTGCGCGCACCTCGGCGTACCCCGGTCCGGATGGCTGGATGCCGCAGCGGCAACCCTCGCCAACCGCCTGGTCGGCAATCCGGAGGACTGCGCGGTGCTGGAGTGCCTGCTCGGGGGACTCGTGCTGAGCACGGACACCGCGCTGACGGTGGCGGTGACCGGCGCGGACACCCCCGTGCGGGTCGGCTCCCGGCCGGTCGCGCACGGCGCCGCGGTCTCGCTCGGGGCGGGTCAGTCGTTCTCGCTCGGCCGGGCGGTGCACGGCGCCCGGTCGTACGTCGCGGTGTCGGGGGGTGTCCGCGTCGAGCCGGTGCTGGGTTCGCGGTCCACCGACACCCTGTCGGGACTCGGGCCGCCGCGGCTCGTCGCAGGCGCCGTGCTGCCGGTGGGGCCGGCGCTGGGTCTCCCGGCCGACTCCTCTGCGGTGGGACGCCCCCAGGCCGGCCCGGTCGTGCTGAGGTGCCGTCTGGGCCCGCGCGACGACTGGTTCACCGCCGAGGCCCTCGCGACGCTCGGTTCGACGGTCTACGTCGTGCAGCCGGACTCCGACCGGGTGGCCATCCGTCTGGACGGCCCCCCGCTGGTGCGCGCCGACCCGCGCGAGCTGCCGAGCGAGGGGCTCGTGCTGGGCGCCGTGCAGGTGCCCGCGGACGGCCTGCCCCTGGTCTTCCTCAACGACCATCCCACGACCGGCGGCTATCCGGTCGTCGCGGTCGTCGACGAGGAGGACCTCGGCCGGTGCGCCCACCTGCTGCCGGGGGACCAGGTGAGGTTCACTCCGGTCGGGGGCGCTCGAGGGGAGCGAGCGCCGGATCGGTCGCGCTGAACGTGCGCACCGGGCCGGGGCCGGTCGCGGCGGTCTCGAACCTGACCGTCACCCGCCCGATGCCCGACCCCCAGACCCAGCCCTGGCCGAGCTCGGCGTGGACCACGTCCATGCCGGGGTACCACCCACGCCGCTGGCTGATCCGGTCGAGGTCCGCGTCGGTGGCGAGCGGCTCCAGGTCCTCCCCGGTCGTCGGATCGCCCCCGTCCGCGTCGCCGAAGAGGTCCTCCTGGATCCAGTCCGCCAACCCCGACACCCCGACGCCGAGCAGCCTGACGCCCTCGCTGGTGTCCACCTCGGCGAGGAGCGCCCGGGCGAGGCGGGTCACGACCTGCGACTCGTCGGTGGGGGAGGACAGCGTCGTCGAGCGGGTGTGCGTGGTGAAGTCGTGGAGCCGCACCTTCACCGTCACCGTGCGACCTGACGACCGCGATGCCCGCAGCCGCTCGGCCACCTTGTCCGCCTGCCTGCTGAGCAGCCCTTCCAGCAGCCGACGGTCCACCAGGTCGGTGTCGTAGGTGTCCTCCACGCTGATCGACTTCACCTCCCGCTCCGCCACGACCGCCCGGTCGTCGTCGGCGCGCGCCAGCCGGAAAAGGCTCGCGCCGTGTGCTTGGCCCACCAGCCTCACCAGCTCCTCCGCCGAGACGTGGCGGAGGTCGGCGACCGTCGTGACACCCACCCGACGCAGCCGCTCGGCGGTGGCCGGTCCGACGCCGGGGATCCGGGTCACCGGCAACGGGTCGAGGAGAGCCTGCTCCTGGCCAGGTTCGACGACGAGCAGGCCGTCGGGCTTGCGCAGGTCGCTGGCGATCTTCGCGACCAGCTTGGAGGTGGCGACCCCGGCGGAGCCGGTGAGCCCCCCGGTGGCCTCCCGGATCCGCCGCTTCAGCTCCTCGGCGACCTCGGTCACCGTGGCGACCTCGTGGTCGGGCAGGTCGGCGGCGAGGAGGTCGACGAAGGCCTCGTCGAGGGACAGCGGCTCCACCAGGGGCGAGAGCCGGCGCAGCTCGGCCATCACCGCCTCGCTGACCTCCCGGTAGACGTGGTGCCGCCCGGAGAGGTACGCCGCATGCGGGCACCGGGCCCGCGCCTCACGGGTCGACATCGCGGAGCGCACGCCGAACACGCGCGCCTCGTACGACGCGGTGGCCACCACCCCCCGACCGCCCACGCCGCCCACCACGACGGGCTTCCCGCGCAACGACGGCTTGTCGCGCTGCTCGACGGCGGCGTAGAACGCATCGAGGTCGACGTGGAGGATCGTCGGGCCGGTGCGCACAGACCACATCATCACCGCGCTCGCCGGCCATTCGGCGTCCCCACCCGGGGCTGCACCTGAGTTACCCGCAGCCAGCCGCCTCGCCAGGTCCCTCCGCGTTGGGAGTGGGTCAGGTTTCCGGCATGACAGTCCACCGCCCCGGCGAGCCGTTCGCCATCCGCACCGAGGCCGACGTGCTTGCCCTGGTCCCCTTCACGCTCGGCTTCCACCCCGAGGACTCGCTGGTGCTCGTGACGACCTCCGCAGCCGGCCGCCCCTTCCACGCTCGCATCGACCTTCCGGACGAGCCGGGAGAGCTGCCCGTGGTCGTCGACGTGATCGCGCGGGCGGCGGTGCGCAACAGCGACGCAGGCTCGTCGACGCTGGCCATGGTGGTCGCCTACACCGACGACGAGTGCGTCGCGGAGGCGGCTGCCGAGCTCATCGCGTCGGACCTGGAGCCCGCCGGCTTCGAGGTCGTGATGAGGATCCGTGCCGATGGCCGTCGCTGGTTCCCCCTGGGTGGTGGCGGCAGCGACGACCGCGCGTGCGCAGGGGTGCCCTACGACGTCCGCACCCACGAGCTGACCGCGCGTGCCGTGGTCGACGGCAGGGTCACCTTCGGCAGCCGGGAGGAGCTCGTGGAGTCCCTGGCCCCGCTCGACCCCGAGGCCGTCGAGGAGGTCCTCGCCGCCCACGCCGTGCTCCCCCCGCTCGACGTGTCCCGAGCAGCCCTGGTGCAGGAGGCCGAGTGGCTCAGGAACCAGATCCGTGGTCACGTGGCGCACGGCACCGTTCCGGGTCCGTCGGAGATCGCGCGGATCCTGCGCGCGGTCAGGCACCGCGACGTCCGCGACCTGGCCTGGTGCGACGTCACCCGTGAGGACGCGGAGCGGCACGCCGAGCTGTGGCGAGCGGTCGTCCGACGCAGCCCCGAGGAGCTGGTGGCCGCGCCGGCCGGTCTGCTCGCCTTCACGGCATGGTTGTCGGGGAACGGGGCGCTGTCGTGGTGCGCCGTCGACCGCAGTCTGTGCGCCGACCCGGACCACGTGTTGGCACGGCTGGTCGGTCAGGCCCTCGAGACGGCGATGCACCCGACGGCGTGGCGGCCGGTCGATCTCACGGAGCTCGCGCTCTACGCGGGGTGAGCCGTCGCCTCGTCGGGGACCGCGCCCTCCGGTCGCTGCTCCAGCGTCACGTTGCGTGCAGACGTGGACCGGCCGAGGGCGGCGACCTGCGCATCCAGGCGGGGCAGCAGCCGCTCGACGTTCGTGCGCGTCTGCCGCTCGCCGAGCCTCGTCGTCAGCAGCATCCGTGCCTTGGCGATGATGCCGACCCACGCGGGGACGTAGACCCGTCGCTTGCGACCCTCGAGCCCGGCCACGAAGGCACGCACGCAGGTGTCGACGTCGGTCGTCCTGCTCAGCGGCGGGGGGAGGCGGTCGAGCATCTGACCGAAGCCGGACAGGTCCCGCTTGGCGTCCTGCACCAGCGGCGTGTCGATCCACGACATGTGCGCGGTGCCGACCTCGACCCCGTGGTGGGCGACCTCCAGGCGGAGCGCATTGCCGAGGTGCTCCACCCCGGCCTTGCTCGCGTTGTAGGCGACCAGGCCCGGCACGGGGACGAACGCCGCGAGGGACGACACCACCAGGATGTAGCCGCGGCGCTCGACCACCGACGGCAGCGCCGCGCGCACCGTGTGGAACGCGCCGGTGATGTTGACGTCGATCACCCGCCGGAAGACCGCAGGGTCCACGCCGAGCACCGACCCGTAGCTGGCGATGCCGGCGTTGGCGACGACGAGGTCGATGCCACCGAAGCGGTCCACCCCCTGAGACACCGCACGCTGCATGGCGCCCAGGTCGCACACGTCGGCGACCACGCCGACTGCGCGGTCCTCGCCGATCCCCTGCACGACCTCGTCGAGCGCCTGCCGGTCGACGTCGGTGAGCACGAGCTTCGACCCGCGCGCCGCCAGGGCTCTGGCGGTCCCGGCGCCGATCCCGCGCGCCGCTCCGGTGATGAGGGCGACCTTGCCGGCGAGCGGTGTGGCACTGCGGCTCATGGCCGACAGGCTCGCACCACGGTCGGACGGCATCGACACCGGGTGCCCGGAGGTCTCTAAGGTGTCCCCATGGGCGAGGAGGTCGAGAACCAGACGTTCACGCGGGAGGCTCGAACCCGCTACCGCACCAAGGTGCGCACCTGCCTCGACGTGTTCGAGCGGATGCTGGGAGAGGCGCGCTTCGACGCCGACGACCCGGCCACCGGGATGGAGATCGAGCTCAACCTCGTCGACGAGGACGAGCAGCCGGCCCTGTGCAACATGGAGGTGCTGTCGGCTCTCGGCGACCCCGACTTCCAGACCGAGCTGGGGCGGTTCAACCTCGAGATCAACGTCGCGCCGAAGCGGCTCCATGAGCAGGGCGTGATGGCCTTCGGCGAAGGGGTGCGCAACAGCCTCAACGCGGCCGAGCGGGCCGCCGGCGACGTCGGCGCCCATCTGGTCATGGTCGGGATCCTGCCGACGCTGACGGAGCGGCACCTCGAGAGCGAGGTGCTGAGCAACAATCCCCGCTACCAGATGCTCAGCAACGAGATCCTGGCGGCCCGCGGCGAGGACATCGTCCTCGACCTCAAGGGCCCCGAGCGGCTGCGCGTGACTGCCGACTCCATCGCTCCCGAGGCGGCGTGCACGAGCACCCAGCTCCATGTGCAGGTGAGCCCGGAGGGCTTCCCCGCGTACTGGAACGCCTCGCAGGCGATCAGCAGCCTCCAGCTGGTCGTGGGCGCGAACTCGCCGTACCTGCTGGGCCAGGAGCTCTGGCGGGAGACCCGTATCGGGCTCTTCGAGCAGGCGACCGACACCCGGGCCGAGGAGCTCAAGGCGCAAGGGGTGCGTCCGCGCGTGTGGTTCGGGGAGCGCTGGATCACCTCGATCTTCGACCTCTTCGAGGAGAACGTCCGCTACTTCCCCGCGCTGCTGCCGGTGATGTCCGACGAGGATCCCGTCGCGGTCCTCGACAGCGGGGGAGTGCCTCTCCTGGACGAGCTGCGGCTCCACAACGGCACGATCTATCGCTGGAACCGGCCGGTGTACGCCGTGGTCGACGGGGTGCCCCACGTCAGGGTGGAGAACCGGGTGCTGCCGTCGGGGCCGACGGTGGTCGACACCATGGCCAACGCCGCCTTCTACTTCGGGCTGGTCAGGGCGCTGGCAGAGCAGGACCGCCCGGTGTGGTCCCAGATGTCGTTCACCGCCGCGGAGGAGAACTTCCATGCCGCGGCGATCGCGGGCATCGACGCCCAGGTGTACTGGCCCGGGGTCGGTCAGGTGCCGGCGACCGAGCTGGTGCTGCGACGCCTCCTGCCCCTCGCCGCGGCCGGGCTGGCGTCCTGGGGGGTCAGCGACGAGGAGACCGGGGCGCTCCTGGGCATCATCGAACGTCGCTGCGTCACCGGCCGCAACGGCGCCTCGTGGCTCGTCGACCAGGTCCACCGCCGCTCCGGCGAGGGCGACCGGCACGAGGTCGTCAGGCGCGTCATGGCCGACTACCGCGCCCACATGCACGGCAACGAGCCCGTGCACACCTGGGCCTGAGCGCAGGGCTCCGGCGGCTCAGCACGACGTCACCGGGGGCGTGCCGTGCCCTCTCAGAGCCGCAGCCGCTTCCAGACCCGTCGCTCACCGGTAGCGACGTCGAGCCAGCCGCTGCGCGTCACGGCCCGGAACGCAGCCAGGCGCAGCCGGTGGGCGCCGAAGACCTGCAGGCATGCGGCGTACCACTCGAGGTCGCGGTCGTGGAGGGTCGTGGCGCCGGGTCGGCTGACCCAGGCAGACGCCGCGGCGGGGTCCACGGCTCCTGACGCCCGCCAGGCGTCGACGAGCGCGTCCACGACGTCGAAGCGCAGCCCGGCGTCGTGCGCGGTGGCCTGGTCCCACGGTTCCGGGGCCGACACCCGCCTTCCCGCCGGGGTTCCGACGCAGATCTCGAGCGGGAACCGACGGCGGCGTTCGCGGCCGCGCAGCCTGCCGACCTCGGCGCGCCAGGCCGCCGAGAGCGCCGACCCGGGCAGCGGCGAGGTGACGACGGGGCGCTCCGGCGGTGGCACGGGCAGAGTCTGCCGCACCGCGCCGACGACGGCGCCCTGTCTCCACAGTCGATCCGTACAGTCGCTCCGTTCCGGGCGGAGGTATGTCGATGGTCGGGCGGGCGCTTGGATGCTGGGTTGCCCGTGCCACAATGAGTCCTGCGGCACTTGACGACTACGGGTCCTGTCGCGCCCTGCTCCTTCAGACGAGAGGTTGTTCGTGGCTGCGAGCACGTCCCGCAAGTCGCCCGTCGAGGCGCTGTCCCATCCTGATGTGGTCGCGCTGGTGAAGCTCGGCAAGGCCGTCGGGGAGGTGTCCGCCGAGGCCGTCCGACAGACGTCGGAGACCGCGGGCCTCGGACCGCAGGACCTGAAGTCGCTGGTCAAGATGCTGAGCGGAGAGGGTGTGTCGGTCTCCGTCGGCGCATCGGACACCGGCCGCACACGCGCGGCAGCAGCGACGTCGACAGCCAAGAAGGTCACCTCGGCCAGCGCCGCCAAGGCGCCCGCGAAGAAGGCCGCGGCGAAGAAGACCTCGGCCAAGAAGGGTGCGGGTGCCACGTCCACGTCGCCCGACGACGCGGCCGCCGCGCCTGCTGAGGCGCCTGCCGGCACGGCGGAGGCGACGCCCGACGAGGGCTCGGCACCGGTGGCCATCGGCCCTGACGGCAAGAAGGTGCTTCCGGACATCTCGGACGCGGAGTTCGAGAAGGACCTGGCCGAGGACCCCACCCTCAAGGAGGAGGAGGACGAGAGCAAGGGCTTCGTCATCTCCGCCGCTGACGACACCGACGAGCCGATCCAGCAGGTGATGGTCGCGGGTGCGACCGCCGACCCGGTCAAGGACTACCTCAAGCAGATCGGCAAGGTCCCGCTCCTCAACGCCGAGATGGAGGTCGAGCTCGCCAAGCGCATCGAGGGGGGTCTGTTCTCGGAGGAGAAGCTCGCGCAGGGCGGGAAGGTGTCCGCGAAGGTCCTCGAGGAGCTGGAGTGGATCGCCGAGGACGGGCGCCGGGCCAAGAACCACCTGCTCGAGGCCAACCTGCGGCTGGTCGTCTCCCTGGCCAAGCGCTACACCGGCCGCGGCATGCTCTTCCTCGACCTGATCCAGGAAGGCAACCTCGGCCTGATCCGGGCGGTCGAGAAGTTCGACTACACCAAGGGCTACAAGTTCTCCACCTACGCCACCTGGTGGATCCGCCAGGCGATCACCCGGGCGATGGCCGACCAGGCACGGACCATCCGCATCCCGGTGCACATGGTGGAGGTCATCAACAAGCTCGCCCGGGTGCAGCGTCAGATGCTGCAGGACCTGGGCCGCGAGCCGACGCCGGAGGAGCTCGCCAAGGAGCTCGACATGACCCCGGAGAAGGTCATCGAGGTCCAGAAGTACGGCCGTGAGCCCATCTCGCTGCACACCCCGCTCGGCGAGGACGGTGACAGCGAGTTCGGTGACCTCATCGAGGACTCCGAGGCGATCGTGCCCGCGGACGCTGTTTCGTTCACGCTGCTGCAGGAGCAGCTGCACGCGGTCCTCGACACGCTGTCCGAGCGCGAGGCCGGCGTGGTCTCCATGCGGTTCGGGCTCACCGACGGCCAGCCCAAGACGCTCGACGAGATCGGGAAGGTCTACGGGGTCACCCGGGAGCGGATACGGCAGATCGAGTCCAAGACGATGTCGAAACTCCGGCACCCCAGCCGTTCACAGGTCCTCCGCGACTACCTGGACTGAGGTCCGTTGACCGCTAGGGCTTTCTTGGAGGCAACTGAGCGGTAAGGAATGGCGGCTGATCTTGGCGTGAGCAGCCGCTCAGCTGCGGTGAGCCAAACCGACCACCGCCGTGATCGTCCGGCTGTCTGCAGGGCCCATCGAGGTTGGCCGCCCCAGCCAGCGTCGCACCAGTGGCTCGCGCCTCCAGCGGCACAGTGCAGCGTGCGTGTCGGTTGTCGCTGGTCAGCAGATATACGCGGGTCCGACCAGCGAGCAGACCACGTGGTGCACCCATGGTGCGAGCCATAGCGCCGCTACCCACGGCCACCCGCGTTGCGTCGCCGTCACGACCGCCCCGGCCTCTCCCTCAGGCCGGGCGAACCGCGCCCTTGCTCACCGGCGGATTGACGACCGAGGGGATGGACTGGTTGAGCGACCACGGAAGGGCACCCTCGCATGCAGCGGCCCCGCCTGTTCTCGGGTACAGACGGGGCCGCCAAGAGCGTCACGGGGGAGAGACGCTCGGGCTTTACTTTCGTGGCCGTTCGGGTGGCCGCGCCAGGGACCAGGGTCCCGGACGCCCACGACACAGAACCCCCCCGCGACGCCGGAGTGTGCACACCTGTCCCGCTGACCGGCATACCGTTCAGACGTCCCTGGTCCGCGAATACCTGGGTGGAGAGCAGTAGCTCTGACGACTGTTTCCCACGGGTCAGCCAAGGTCCAGCAACGTCGCTCACGACTTGTTGAACGCCGCAGGTTACCCGCGCCGGCTGACGGGTATGCCTCGGTGTGGCTCAGACCACACAGCCCGCTGCGCCGGGCGGTTCCGGAGGTGCCCGATGACGACAGCGAAGGACGAGCCGCGGCGTACCGACGTCGACAAGTCGTTCCTCGACAACGCGACCTACCGCAGCCTTGGCGAGCAGCAGCTCTCCGAGAGCGAGGAGCGCTTCGAGAAGGGTCGCCGCACGATCGGCCTGGTGCTCGCGCCCCTGGTGACGATCCTCTTCCTCTTCCTGCCCCTCGGGCTGGAGGGTCCGCAGCGCACCCTGGCCGCCGTCCTTCTCGGGGTCATCGTCCTCTGGGTCACCGAGCCGGTGCCGATCCCGATCGGCGGCTTCATCGGCGTCGCCGCCATCGTCATCCTGGGGGTGGCCAGTGCCGACGACGCGCTCGCGCCGTTCGGTTCCTCCACCGTCTTCACCTTCATCGGCGCCTTCATCCTCGCCCAGGCGATGCTGAAGCACGGCGTGGCGAAGCGGTTCGCCATGTTCATCCTCGACCTGCCCGGAGTCGGCACCTCGACCGCGCGGGTGATCATCGCCTTCGGCGCCATCACCGCGCTCCTGTCGGGCTTCGTCTCCAACACCGCGACCGTGGCCATGCTGCTGCCCACTGCGATCGGCCTGCTCACGGTCATCGCGAAGCTGCTCCAGTCACGCGACCTCGTCGCGCCGGACTTCGACCCGCTGCGGCTGCGGGTGGGCGTCGCGCTCATGCTGATGCTGGCGTACGGCGCGAGCGTCGGCGGTCTGCTGACCCCGGTCGGATCGCCGCCCAACCTGATCGGCCGCGGCCTCATCGAGGAGGCGACCGGGGAGACCGTCACCTTCCTCGACTGGATGCTGATGGCTGTCCCGATCTGCGCGGTCATGTTCGTCGCGCTCGCCCTGGTCCTGCTGCTGCTCAACAAGCCCGAGCTCAAGCGTCTCGAGGGCGTGGAGGAGTGGGTGGACGCGGAGCGCGCCGAGCTGGGGGGCATGAGCCGGGCGGAGAAGAACACGTTGTTCGCGTTCGTGGTCACCGTGGCGCTGTGGATCACGCCCGGCGTCGTGGCGTTGGTCTCAGGCGGCGAGTCCTCGGCGTACGAGGCCGTGAGCAGTCGCCTCGACGAGGGGATCGTCGCGGTCCTGGGCGCGTCGTTGCTCTTCCTCCTGCCGACCGACTGGGGCAGCCGTGAGTTCACCCTGCGCTGGAGCGACGCGGTTCGGATCGACTGGGGCACGGTGGTGCTCTTCGGCACCGGGATCATCTTCGGCTCGCTGTTGGAGAGCACCGGCCTGGCCAAGACCATCGGCAACGGCGCGTACGAAGCGCTCGGGCTCGGCAGCACGCTCGCGATCACGATCTTCGCGGTGATCCTCGCGATCATCGTGTCGGAGACGACGAGCAACACCGCCTCAGCGGCCGTCGTCGTCCCGATCATCATCCCGATCGCGATGGCCGCGGGCATCAACCCGTTCGTGCCCGCCCTGGCCGCGACGTTCGCGGCGTCGTTCGGGTTCATGCTGCCGGTGTCGACGCCGCAGAACGCCATCGTCTACGGCTCGGGCGTCGTGCCGATCACCAAGATGATCCGGTCCGGCGCGTCGTTCGACGTGCTCGGCGCGATCCTCATCGTGCTGCTGCTCCCCTCGATGGTCGCCCTCCTCGGCCTGGGCGGCTGAGCCGTGGCCCAGGTGATCGGGGTCATCGGCGGTGACGGCATCGGGCCGGAGGTGGTCGGCGCGACCCGCACCGTCCTGGACGCCGTGGCCGAGGTGCACACCCTCGACCTGGCCTACGAGACCTACGACTGGTCGTGCCACACCTACGCCGAGACCGGCACGATGATGCCCGACGACGGCTTGGACCGGCTGGCCGAGCACGACGCCGTCCTCCTCGGCGCGGTCGGCTGGCCCGGGGTGCCCGACCACGTCTCGCTGTGGGGCCTGCTCATCCCGATCCGCCGCCACTTCCGGCTCTACGTCAACGAACGGCCGATCGCCCTCTTCGAGGGGATGGAGAGCCCCCTGCGGAACGCCCGGCCCGGGGAGATCGACCTGGTCGTGGTCCGGGAGAACGTCGAGGGCGAGTACAGCGAGATCGGCGGCCGGCTCAACCGCGGCTTTGCCGACGAGATGGCCGTCCAGGAAGCGGTCTTCACCAGGCCAGGCGTCACCCGGATCGTCGACCACGCCTTCGCGCTGGCGCGGCAGCGCGGCGGCCGGCTGACCTCGGCGACGAAGAGCAACGGGATCGTGCACACCATGCCGTTCTGGGACGAGATCGTCCGGGAGCGCGCCGCCGAGCACCCCGACGTGGACTGGGAGTCCGAGCTCATCGACGCCCTCGCCGCGAAGGTGGTCCTCCAGCCCGAGCGGTACGACGTGATCGTCGCGTCCAACCTGTTCGGCGACATCCTCAGCGATCTGACCGCGGCGGTCGCGGGCAGCATCGGCATCGCCCCCTCGGCCAACCTCGACCCCACCCGCGAGCACCCCTCGATGTTCGAGCCGGTGCACGGCTCGGCGCCCGACATCGCGGGGCAGGGCGTGGCCAACCCCATCGGGACGGTGTGGTCGGCGGTGATGATGCTCGACCACCTCGGCCACGGCGAGGCGGCGGCCGACCTGATGGACGCCGTCCGCCACAGCCTCCGCAGTCCCGGCACCCGCACCCGCGACCTCGGCGGCACGGCCGGCACCGCCGAGGTCACCCAGGCGCTGGTGGCGCACGTCCGGGCGTAGCCGCCGGGACGGTCAGCGGATCAGGCAGAAGGGGTGCCCGACCGGGTCGAGGTACACGCGGAACTCGCCGGTCTCCGAGGGCTGATGTTCGTGGAGGCGTGCCCCGAGGGCGAGCACCTGTGGCTCTGCAGCGTCGATGTCACCGACGCTGAAGTCGAGATGGAACTGCTGAGGGTGCTCGCCTCCCGGCCACGTCGGCACCACCCAGTCGTCGACCCGCTGGAACGCAAGGGTGGCTCGCCCGTCTGGGTTGTCAGGTGTGACGCCGCCCCCGGGCGGGTCAAGGGTGGCAAAGGACGGGTCAGAGCCGTCCTCGAGCGGCCAGCCCAGAAGGCGTGAGTAGAACTGTGCGAGCTCCAAGGCATCGGGGCAGTCGAGGATGACCAGGTCGAGCTTGGGAGTGATGTCCATGGGATGAGGCTAAGTGGTTCGCGCGGGGGGAGAGCCTGATCCGAGGTCCAAGCCCTGCCTGCCGCGACGTCCTGCGCCGAGGTCAATCGTCGAGCGGCTTCATCGATCGCTGCTCCATGCGCCAGCCGTACTGGGATGTCTCGTCCTCGTCCAGCTCACGGCTCGACCAGGACCCGATCCAAGCGCGATGGTCGACGAAGAACCGGCCGAACCGTCCGAGCTCCGTCTCGGCTTGCTGCTCGCCGTAGTGGCTCCGGAAGGCGGGCGCCAGCTCCAGCTCCTCCCACGAAGTGACGCCTCGTGCGAGGAAGGCGTAGACGATGATCCCGGCGTCACCGGGCTCCGGTTCCGACGCCCTCCACAGCTCGACCTTGCCCAGCATCTCCGGCTGGTGACTGGCGACCGCGGGACTCAGCACCTCGCGCACATAGGTCTCGAAGTCTTCGGCCGCATCTGCGCGGACCGGGTTCAGGATCACGAACATCGGGTCAGTGGACATCCGGTTGAGCTCCTCTTTTCCTTCCACACGCCCGACACGCTGCGTCGGAGCGATCGACGAGTCAGGTCACCCGAGCTGCGCTGGGAACCACGTCTGTTGCGCTGTAGGTCTTGTCGTACGACAGGTGGGCGGTGCGGCCGCGCTCGTATCCGGTGAACTGGAGCGAGATCTCGGTGCCGGTGTCGACGACCCGCATCACGCCGTACTGCTGGGTGTTCACACCCGTGGCGGATGGATAGGGACCATGGGTGTAAGGCCCGCCCTTGTGGCTGGAGCTGCCGTACAGGCAGGCCGCCTGGAAGACGGGGATTCCGCCGGGGGAGTTCGTGCCGTCGTCGGCGGCGAGGGCGTGCATGTCTCCGGAGATGATGGCCACGTTCTTGCCGCTGGCCCGGATGTGGTCGGCCAGCTCTCTGCGCTCGGTGTTGTAGCTGCCCCACAGGTCCGAGTTGCCGATGACGGGTCCCACCCACGGAGTCTCGTTCGCCCACAGGATGACCGGCTCGTCGGCCTGGGCGATGACATCCTTGAACCACGCCTTCTGCTCGGCTCCCAGGATCGTCTTGCTGGCGGTGTCCCTCTCCGACTTGGGCGACTTGTACGACCGGTTGTCGGTGACGACGAACCTGACACGTCCGTAGACGAACGAGTGGTAGATGCCACCGGTGGCCGACGGCAGGGGATAGGACGGCACGCACTGCCGGTAGGCAGCTTGCGCCGCCGGCCTCGAGACGGAGGAGCCGTTCGCTCCGAAGTCATGGTCGGACCACGTGTAGACCGTGGGCACGTTCGCGTACAGCGGACCTTGGTGGGCCGAGGCCAGCGCCTGGTCGTACTTCGCCCGGAAGGCGGCAGCGTCGTTGACGGCGATGTTCCCGTAGTGGAGGTCGCCGAGGTGGACGAGGAGGTCAGGGTCGTGGCCACGGATCTCGGTGAAGATGTCGGCGGCCGGCTTGCTGCAGCAGGAGGCAAAGGCCAGCGTGAAGGACCCGCCGCCGACCGGACTGGTGCGGAAGGACCCGGTCCTGACGCTGTTGAGGGCGCCGTCGACCTCGACTCCGTAGTGGTACTGCGTGCCGGGCTGGAGATCCTCGATGACCAACTTGGCAGCGCCGTTGACGTCGGGCGGTGAGTCCGCTGAGTAGCGGACGTCAGCGCTGAGTGCGGGGTCGGTGGCCACCTTGAGCCGCGCCGTCGTGGCGTCGGCCAGCTTCACCGCCACCGTGGCGCCGGTGCCGGTCACGGCGCCGACCCAGCGGCTGACGAGCGTGGGCGTCGGCGAGTTGAGCTGCAGGGTGGCGGCCGCCACCTGGTCGGAGCGGAGCCACCTGAACGCGCTGCTGCTCAGGTCCACCCCGGTCGCCAGCGGCGTGCCGTACTCGCTGAGGGCCGTGCCCGGGCAGTCACCTTCACGGCTGCTGTAGCTGGTCGTGACCCAGTTCCAGCCGGGCGCCGTGGGGCGGAACTCGACCCCACCCGTGTCCCCGGCCGTCTGGGCGTTCATCGAGTCGATCGCGAAGAGGGCCAGGACGATGCTGTTCGCCTCGGCAGCCGGTGGGTCCAGCACCACCCGGGTCCGGGCGGTGTCCGAGTAGGCGGGCACCCGGATCGGGCCCAGCGGGTCGCTGCTGCTGACGCCCGCGTACTCGGCGACCATCCAGGATCCCCCCGATGCGGCCCTGCCCCAGGCGAACATCGTCTCGCTCTCGGTCCCGGTGGCCATGCGGTACATCGCCATCAGGCTGACCGCCGCCCCTGAGCGCTGGAGGGCGAGACGCCATCCGGAGGGCGCGATGAAGGTTCCCGCGAAGCCGTTGATCCCGGCGACCGCGAGGAGCAGGTTCCCGGCGCCTGGCGCCGGAAAGGTCGCCGGCATGGACAGGGTCGAGGAACCGAACGCGACCCCCGTGGTCACACGGACCCGGTTCGCCGTGGCCGCCGCTGCGGTCGTGGGTGAGAGCAGGGGCGACAGGCCCACGGCCAGGGCTGCTCCCAGGCCCCCCTTGAGGGCCGTACGGCGCGTCAGGTCGTCCATGGTGTCGAGCCTCGTGATCCTGGAGAGGTCCGGTTCAACCACTCACTGTGGCTCCGAGGCAGCTCGGTTCGTGTAGAGCCGTTGGTCCCGGAGGTCAGCCCTCGACACCCGGTGCCACCCGGTCTCCCAGGGCGTGCCCTTCGCCGTCAGAACCCGATGGCGGCGGTGGGGGTGACGTCGGTGCGCAGGGCCCGCCACAGCTCCGCGACCGCGCCCTTCCGGCGCTCCGCCACCAGCCCGGCGCGCTGCAGCCCGACGAGGTTCGTCCCGCCGAGGTACGCCGCACCGAGATGCTCGACGCCGAGGCTCAGGTCAGCCTCGGTCGTCACCTTCTCCACCAGGGCCTCGCCGGCCGCGTCCGCCCGGATGCGCCAGGAGCCGTCGTTCCACGGGGCCACCGTGTCGCGAACCTCGACCACGACGTCGCAGGGCGCGCTCCAGGCCCGCTCCTGGAGCGCCTGCGGGAGGTCGACGAGCCGGATCCACAGGCTGTCGTAGGTCGCCACGTCGGACGTCGCCCTCGGGCCACCCACCCAGGACAGCAGCGGGTCGTCGGCGCCGACCGCGTGCACCCTGACGCTTCCCATCAGGTCGAAGTCGACCAACCGGCGCAGCAGGGCCAGCCGCGCCGCCGGGTCACCGGCCAGCGCCCACACCGACAGCTCACCTGAGGGGCGGGCACGCTCCCACTTGTGTGAGCGGTGGAACATGGTGCACCCGACGTCGACGCCGTCGCGGCGGGCGAACAGGACGCGCCGAGGCTCCTTGTCCCGCAGGCGTTCGGGGAGCTCGGAGCAGATCCGGGCGTAGTAGCCGGCGTCGCCCACCACGGCGCCGAGCTCGGCGGCCGTGAGGTGGCACTCCCGTATCCGCTTCGGCACTCCGGCGTCGGACGCCGTGGCCATCTGGGTGGTGATCGCTGCTGCGTCCTCCTGGAGATGCGGCGCGGTGAAGGTCGTACCCCTGCCGAGGCTGATCTCCAGCTCCAGCGTCGCCAGCCCGTAGCCGTGGCGGCCGTAGATGGCCGGCTCGCTGGCATGCAACGCCGAGACGTGCGTGCCCACCTCGGCGTGCACCTGCTCGACGTGGTGCCGCATCATCGCGGTGAGCACCCCCTGACGCCGGTGGTCGGGATGAACCCCCACCATGGTGAGGCCCGCACACGGCACCTGCCGGACACCGGCCCCTGGCCCCGGGATCGCCAGTGTCAGGGGGAAGACGCCGTAGACCCCGGGATAGGTGTGCGGGTCGGAACCGTCCACATCGGCGGCGAACCGCTGCTCCTCCACCAGGCCGACGAGCTGCTGCTCGGAGGTTGCGGACGGGACCTCGGCGAACCAGACGGTGTGGTCGGTGGCGAGGTATCGGTCCGCGTCGGTGGCGCGGCCGACGCGGATCCGGCTCTCGGTCATGCCCTTAGCAAACCGGTGAGGGCCGGAGGGCTCAACCCCATTTCGCCGCGGGTCGCGACCGGTCGACGCGGTGGTTGTCAGCTCCGGAGGTACGACGCGCCGTTCACGTCGATGATCGAGCCCGACGAGAACCGCGCCTCCGGCGAGGCGAGCCACAGCACCGCTGAGGCCACCTCCTCGGGCCGCGCCACCCGGCCGAACGGTGACTGGGCACGGACCCCGTCGCCGCGCGACCCGTCCAGGACGTCGCGCGCCATCTCGGTCTGGACGAAGCCCGGCGCCACGGTCCCGACCGCGATGCCGTGCGGCGCCAGCACGACCGCCATCGACTGGCCGAACGCGTTCATCCCCGCCTTGGACGCACCGTAGGCCGGGCACTCCGGCTCTCCACGGAACGCGCCTCGGCTCGACACGTTGACGATCGCGCCGCCGCCTGCAGCGCGGAGGTGCGGGACGGCGCAGAAGGTGGCGTTGGCGGCACCGCTGAGATTCGTGCCCAGCGTGCGGGTCCACGCGGCCTGCCAGTCCTCGTACGACGTCGACAGGGGAGGGTGCGCCAGGAAGACCCCGGCGTTGTTCACCAGCACGTCGAGCCGCCCCAGCTGCCCGGCGGCGGAGTCCACCGCTCGCCGTACGGCGTCGGGGTCGGCCATGTCGGCCTGCACGCAGAGGTGCCCCTCGCCCGCCAGCGACGCGGCCACCTCCTCGGCGGCTGCGGGGGACGACCCGTGGTGGACCGCGACCCTGTCACCCTGCTGGGCGAACGCGCGCGCGATCGCGGCGCCGATCCCGCGCGAGGCACCGGTGACGAGCACGCCGCGGCTGTCCGGCCTCACCGCGCCACCTCGGCGATGCCGGCGAGGAGCCGGTCGACGTCCTCCGCGCTCGTGTAGGGCGCGAGCCCGGCACGCACTGCGCCGGTGTCGCCGAGCCCCATCCACCGCGATGCCTCCACGGCGTAGAAGGCGCTTGCCGGTGCGTTGACCCCGACCGCTGCCAGGTGCTCGTAGACCGACCGGCTGGGACGGTCCTCGACCGAGAAGAAGGCGGTCGGCGTGCGCCGTGCGGGTGAGCCGTGCAGCCGGACGCCGGCGATGCCCCTCAGCCCTTCCAGGAGCTGGCCGAAGAGCTGCCCCTCGTGCGCCTCGACCGCCCGCATCGACTCCAGCACCGCGGTGCGGCGGTGCACAGCGTCCGAGTCCAGGGAGGCGATGAAGTCCACCGCGGCGGTCGTGCCTGCCAGCAGCTCGTAGGGCAGCGTGCCGAGCTCGAACCGCTCGGGCACCTCGTCGGTCGACGGCACCAGCTTGTCCGGACGCAGCTGCTCGAGCAGCTCCGGCGCCGCGACGGCGATCCCGTGGTGCGGGCCGAAGAACTTGTACGGCGAGCACGTGTAGAAGTCAGCCCCCAGCTCCACGACGTCGACGGGCGCGTGCGGGGTCAGGTGCACACCGTCGACGTACAGCAACGCCCCGGCCTCGTGCACCGTCTCGGCGATCGCAGGGATGTCGGGCCGCGTCCCGAGGAGGTTCGAGGCGCCGGTGACCGCGACGAGCCTGGTCCTCGGCGACAGCTGGGCACGGACGTCGTCGACGGTGAGCTCACCGCTGTCCCGGTCGAAGCCGACCCAGCGGACCTCGGCGTCCGAGGCAGCCGCGGCCTGGACCCACGGCCGGATGTTCGCGTCGTGGTCCAGCCGCGTCACGACCACCTCGTCGCCGCGCCTCCACTGCCCGGCAAGTGCCCGCGAGACGTCGTACGTCGCCTGCGTCATGGACCGCGCGAACACCACTCCACGCTCGTCGCACCCGAGGAGGTCCGCCACGGCCCGGCGGGCGCCGGAGACGACGTCTTCGGCCCGTCGCTCGGACGGCGTGACGAGGCCGCGGTTCGACAAGCCGGACGTCATCGTCGTGGCCACGGCCTCGGCGACCTGCCTCGGGACCTGTGACCCTCCCGGCCCGTCGAAGAAGGCGATCCCCTGGTCGAGCGCCGGGAAGTCCTTGCGGATGCGAGCGACGTCGAGACTCATGACGCCATCCTCTCCGGACGATCCGAGGCCCAACCCACGAGACGCCGGGGTCGGCCCCTGGGCACTGGCATGATCGTTCGGTGAGCCACCCCGTCCCGGATCTCGGCCACCGTCGACGCCGTCTGCGCGGCCGCGACCCCGACCAGCCGCATCGCAGCGCCACACCACTGGAGCTCCTCTTCGACCTGGTGTTCGTCGTGGCCTTCGGGGAGGCGGCCGACGAGCTGGCGCACTACGTCGCCGAGGACCACGCGTGGACAGGGATCCTCGGCTTCGCGTTCGCGGTGTTCGCGATCTCGTGGGCCTGGATCAGCTACAGCTGGTTCGCGTCGGCGTACGACGAGGACGACTGGGTGGATCGGCTGGCCACGATGGTGCAGATGCTCGGCGTCATCATCCTGGCGCTCGGCCTCCCGGAGATCTTCGACTCGTTCGACCACGGCGAGACGCTGGACAACGGCGTGGTCGTGGCCGGGTACATCGTGATGCGGGTGCCGATGGCGTTCCAGTGGCTACGTGCCTCGCGTCACGACCCGGCCCGACGTGCGGCACACCGGACCTACTTCTGGGCGATCCTCGTGGCCCAGGCCGGCTGGACCGCACTGGTGTTCCTGTCGTTGCCGATCCGTACGACGTTGCTGCTGACGAGCGTCCTGTTCGCCATCGAGCTCACCGGCCCGTTCCTTGCGCAGCGACGCAAGGGCGGCACCCCCTGGCACCCGCACCACATCGCCGAGCGCTACGGCCTGCTCGTGATCATCACGCTCGGCGAGGGGATCATCGGCACGGTGGCGTCGCTGTCGGCGGTGGTGCACGGCCCGGTGGGCTGGAGCCTCGAAGCAGCGCTCGTCGCGCTCGCCGGGACCGGCCTCACCTTCGGAGCGTGGTGGATGTACTTCACGCTGCCGTCGGGCCACGTCCTGCGCATGCACCGGGAGCGGCCGTTCTTCTGGGGCTACGGGCACATCGTGCTCTTCGGGTCGCTGGCCGCCGTCGGCGCTGGGCTGCACGTGGCGGCGTACTACCTCGAGGACCACACCGAGATCGGGGCCGTCGGGGTGGTGCTCAGCGTCGCCGTCCCGCTCGCGGTGTTCGTGCTGATGCTGTACGCGATCTACAGCGTGCTGATGCAGGAGCGGGACCCGGTCCACACCGGCCTGGTGCTCGGCACCGCTGCGGTCCTCGTGCTGGCCGTCGGGCTGGCCGCGGTCGGTGTCTCCATGGCCTGGTGCCTCGTCGTGCTGGCGCTCGCGCCGGTCGTCACGGTGGTGGGCTACGAGACGGTCGGCCATAGACACCAGGAGGCCGCGCTGATCCGGATGAATCGGTCCGGGACTGCTACGGGCTGACCGACCCACAGGCGAAGCCGGCGGCTGGCCGGGACTCGACCCGGCTTCTCACCGGACAAGCGCCTGGAGAGCGTCCTGCACGACGCCGGTCGCGATAGCCACGTCGGTTCCCTCCGCGAGCGACCGGAGCAGCGCCCCGTCGACGACCGCGAGCACGAGGCGGGGCTCGGCGCCGGTGTGGGGGAGCCCGGCGCGTCCGAGGATGTCGCCGATGAGCTGCTCGAGGCGAGCGTTGTAGCCGGCGATCGCGTCCTGCAGACCGGGCTGACGAGCGGCTTCGACGTACCGCTCGTAGAGGACGCGGAGCGCCGTCGGCTTGCCCGCGACGTCGCACGCCGGGGCGACGGCGACGACCCGCACCACGGCCTCGGCGGCTGCCTGCCTGTCCTCCAGCCGCGAGGGGACCTCCGCGAGAGCGGCGCTCGCCGCATCGAGCCAGTCTCGAGCCAGCCCGTGGAGGGCCTCGCGCAGCAGGTCGTCGAGGGACGAGAAGTAGTAGGTGGTCGACGCCAGCGGCAACCGGGCGCGGTCGGCGACCGACCGGTGACTCAGGGCCCCGAAACCTTGCTCCATCACCAGCTCACGGGCGGAGCGCAGCAGGAGCTCTCGGCGGGCTCGGCCCTTCGCCGACGTACGACGCCGCGACGTGCCCGAGGCCGGAGTGCTCAGTGCGCT
>CADCUI010000013.1:11314-11602 GCA_902805845.1 uncultured Nocardioidaceae bacterium | reverse complement strand
GACTCTGCGGGGCCAGCTCGGCAACCTGGGAGTCCCGCTCGCCGGCTGCTTCGCAATGGCCGGGGTGGTCGTCGGTCTCAAGGCAGGCACCGACCTGGCGCCTACGGTCGAGGTGCTCGTGGGCACGCTGTTGGGCATGGCGGTCTACCTTTCTGTCGTGCTGCCAGCCCGTAGAGAGCTGCTGAGGTCGGCGCTGCGTCACTTGAGGTCCAGGGGCCACGGCACGCCGCGCGTCGAAGCCTCCATGCCTGGGGAGTAGCCGTCCCTCGACGACTCCCAGGCGTTCCC
>CADCUI010000013.1:0-11304 GCA_902805845.1 uncultured Nocardioidaceae bacterium | reverse complement strand
GCCTGGGCCGAGACCACCCTGACCTGGAACAACCAGCCAGGGATTCTCGTGACACCCGTGGCCACGCTGGGGTCGGTGACCGCAGGCACCAGCAAGCTCGTCGATGTGACGTCGATGGTGACCGGGGACGGCGCACTCGACGTCGCGCTCACCTCGACGCACGCCGACAACGCGGCGTACCTCTCCCGCGAGGTGACCAACGCCGGCCGACGACCGGCGCTGGTCGTCACCGTGCGCTGAGCGGGGCGGTACACGACCATCGGGCAGGCGCGGACACGGTCGTGGTTGGGGTGCAGGCTCTACGGTTGAAGGCATGAGCGACACGACGGATTCCCCGGCCCTGGACCGACGCCGCATCCTCGGAGGAGCTGCAGCCGCCGGCTTCGGCGCGCCTCTCCTCGCCGCCTGCGGCGCTGACGACTCACCCGAGTCGTCCTCGGAGGCGCCACAGTCCTCCGACGCGCCCGAGGAGTCGGCACCGGAGTCGGGAGGGGGAGGCCTGGTGGCTGCCGCCGACGTTCCCGTCGGCGGCGGTGTGGTCGTCGAGAACGCGAAGGTGGTCGTCACCCAGCCCGCGGAGGGCGACTTCAAGGCGTTCAGCGCCGTGTGCACCCACCAGGGGTGCCTCGTCACCGACGTCGCGGACGACACGATCAGCTGTCCGTGCCACGGCAGCCAGTTCTCCGCCACGGACGGGTCCGTCAAGGGCGGTCCCGCGTCGGCGCCGCTGCCGACGGTGGCCGTCACCGTCGAGGGGGACCAGGTCGTCCAGTCCTGAGGGGGATGGGCCCGCCCGTGGGTCAGCCGACATCGAGGGCGGGTCGGGCAGACATCGAGGGCGGGTCGGGCAGACATCGAGGGCGGCTCGGGCAGACATCGAGGGCGGGTCGGCCGGACATCGAGGGCGGCTCGGGCGCGGTGGGGCGTCGGTGGCCGCCCGTAGAGTTGAGGAGTGGCTGACCCCTCGACCTACCGTCCTCCGACCGGGTCGATCCCCACATCCCCGGGCGTCTACCGCTTCAAGGACGCGAGGGGCCGGGTCGTCTACGTCGGCAAGGCCAAGAACCTCCGCGCCAGGCTGACGTCGTACTTCCAGGACCTCGCCAACCTCCACCCCCGCACGGCGTCGATGGTGACCACCGCCGCGGGAGTCGAGTGGACCGTCGTGGGCACCGAGGTCGAGGCGCTGCAGCTCGAGTACTCCTGGATCAAGGAGTTCGACCCCCGGTTCAACGTCAAGTACCGCGACGACAAGTCCTATCCCTGGCTGGCGGTGACGGTGGGGGAGGACTACCCCCGCGTCATGGTCGGCCGCGGCGCGAAGAAGAAGGGCACCCGCTACTTCGGCCCCTACTCGCACGCCTGGGCGATCCGCGACACCGTCGACCAGCTGCTGCGGGTCTTCCCGATGCGCTCGTGCTCCAACGGGGTCTTCCGGCGGGCCGAGCAGGTCGGCCGACCCTGCCTGCTCGGCTACATCGACAAGTGCGCGGCCCCCTGCGTCGGGGCGGTCACCGCCGAGGAGCACCGCGACATCGTCGATGACTTCTGCGACTTCATGGCCGGCCAGACCGCCGGCCACGTCCGGCGCCTGGAGAAGGAGATGTACGCCGCCTCCGCGGAGCTGGACTTCGAGCGGGCCGCCCGTCTGCGCGACGACCTCGGCGCCCTCAACCGGGCCCTGGAGAAGCAGGCGATCGTGCTGGGGGACGGCACCGACGCCGACGTGGTGGCGTTGCAGGACGACCCGCTCGAGGTGGCGGTGCAGATCTTCCACGTGCGCGGCGGGCGGGTCCGCGGCCAGCGCGGCTGGGTGGCGGAGAAGATCGAGGACACCGACCTCGGAGGTCTCGTCGAGCGCTTCCTCCAGCAGCTCTACGCCGGCGAGTCGGCCGACGGCGTGCCCAAGGAGGTGCTGGTGCCGGCGCTCCCCGACGACCTCGAGGCGCTGGAGACCTGGCTCACCGGGCTGCGCGGCAGTCGGGTCAGCGTCCGGGTCCCGCAGCGGGGTGACAAGAAGGCGCTGATGGAGACCGTCGCCCGCAACGCCAAGCAGTCGCTCGCGCTGCACAAGACCAAGCGCGCCTCGGACCTGACGACCCGCAACCAGGCACTGGAGGACATCCAGATCTCACTGGCGCTGCCCGAGGCGCCGCTGCGGATCGAGTGCTACGACGTCTCGAACCTCCAGGGGACCGAGGTGGTCGCCTCCATGGTCGTCTTCGAGGACGGGTTGCCGCGGAAGTCGGAGTACCGGCGGTTCGTGATCCGCTCGGTGGCGGGGCAGAACGACGTCGCGGCGATGCACGAGGTGATCACCCGCCGGTTCCGCAGGTACCTCGACGAGCGCGTCGAGCATCCGGAGATCGGTGCCACGACCGGCGAGGTCGACGCCCAGGACGACCCCAGGAGCGACGGGCCGCTGCTGGTCGACCCCGACACCGGGCGGGCCCGCAAGTTCGCCTACGCGCCCGGCCTGGTCGTCGTCGACGGTGGTCCGCCCCAGGTCGCTGCCGCGCGGCGGGCCCTCGACGAGCTCGGCATCGACGACGTCCCGGTGTGCGGGCTGGCCAAGCGGCTCGAGGAGATCTGGCTGCCCGGCCAGGAGGACCCGGTCATCATGCCCCGCACCAGCGAGGCGCTGTTCCTGCTGCAGCGGGTGCGCGACGAGGCACACCGGTTCGCGATCACGCACCACCGCTCACGCCGGTCCAAGACCATGGTCGAGAGCGTGCTCGACGACGTGCCCGGTCTGGGAGAGGTGCGCCGGAAGGCGCTGCTGAAGCGTTTCGGCTCCCTGCGCAAGATGCGCGCCGCCACCGTCGAGGAAATCGCCGACGTCCCGGGCATCGGTCCCCGCACGGCCGCTGCCATCGTGGCAGCCTTGGCCGAGGCACGAGGACGTGCACCGGTCAGCGTCAACACCGCCACCGGCGAGATCACCGACGAGCTCGACCCGGCACCCGAGGAGGGCTGATGGCGGAACCGGAGACCTACGGCGAGCTCGTGGTGGTCACCGGCATGACCGGCGCTGGTCGCAGCACCGCCGCCAAGGAGCTGGAGGACCTCGGCTACTTCGTCGTCGACAACCTGCCGCCGGCCCTCGTCGAGGACGTCGTCGGCATGGTCGACGAGTCCCACGGCCACGAGCAGTCGATCGCGGTCGTGGTCGACGTACGCTCCGGGTCCTTCTTCGAGTCGCTCGCCGAGGTGGTGGCCCGGGGGGTCGCCCACCGACGCACGACCCTGCTCTACCTCGAGGCCGACGACGACGTCCTCGTGCGCCGGCAGGAGGCCGCGCGGCGGCCCCACCCGCTGCAGGCCGGCGGGCGGCTCCTCGATGGACTTGCCCGGGAACGCAAGGTCATGGCCGACATCCGGGGCACTGCCGACATCGTCATCGACACCAGCAACCTCAACGTCCACCAGCTGACGGCGCAGATCGCGCGCAGCTTCGGCACCGAGGACCGGCTTGCGCTCACCGCCACCGTGGTCAGCTTCGGCTTCAAGTACGGCATCCCGGTCGACGCCGACTTCGTCGCCGACATGCGGTTCCTTCCCAACCCACACTGGGTTCCCGAGCTCCGCCCGCACACCGGACGAGAGAAGGCGGTCGCCGACTACGTCAAGACGCAGGAGGGCGCCGAGGAGTTCCTCGAGCGTTTCGTCCCGCTGCTCGTGGAGGTGGGGAAGGGCTACCTCCGCGAGGGGAAGCGGTTCATGACCGTGGCGGTCGGCTGCACGGGAGGGAAGCACCGCAGCGTCGCGATGTCGGAGGAGATCGTCACCCGGCTGGTGAAGCAGGGGCTGGACGCCACGGCCGCCCACCGCGACCTCGGACGCGAATGACCGCCCAGCCGATCACCCAGCCGGCCACCCAGCCCTCGGTGGTGGCGCTCGGTGGCGGACACGGTCTGGCGGCGACGCTCTCGGCGATGCGCCGGGTCGTCTCCGACCTCACCGCGGTGGTGACGGTGGCCGACAACGGCGGGTCGTCGGGTCGCCTGCGTGAGGAGTTCGGCTGCCTGCCCCCTGGCGACCTCCGACAGGCGCTGTCGGCACTGTGCGGGGACGACGACTGGGGCTCCACCTGGGCCAGGGTCCTGCAGCACCGGTTCACCACCACCGGTGCGATGAACGAGCACAGCCTCGGCAACCTGCTCATCGTGGCGCTGTGGGAACAGCTCGGCGACCACGTCGACGGCCTCGACCTGGTCGGCCGGCTGCTGCAGGCCGAGGGCCGGGTGCTCCCGATGTCGACCGTCCCGCTGGACATCACCGCCGAGGTGGTCGGTGCGGACGCGGAGCGGCCGTCCGACCGGTCGACGGTGCGCGGCCAGGTGCAGGTGGCGACCACGCCGGGACGCGTCACCGGCGTCGCGCTCGACCCCGTGGACCCGCCCGCCTGCCCGGAGGCGCTGCGTGCGGTCGAGGAGGCCGACTGGGTGGTGCTCGGCCCGGGCTCGTGGTTCACCAGCGTGATCCCCCACCTGCTGGTGCCCGAGCTCCGGCGTGCGCTCGAGAGCAGCCGGTCGCGCACGGTGGTCGTGCTCAACATGGCGCCCCAGCAGGGCGAGACGGCAGGCTTCACCCCCGAGACCCACCTGGAGGTGCTCGCCGAGCACGCGCCGGGGCTCACGGTCGACTGGGTCCTCGCGGAGCGTTCCTGCGTCCCCGACGAGGCCGTGCTGCGGCGTACGGCGGCGGGGCTGGGAGCGAGGCTGGAGCTGGCCGACCTGGCGTTGCACGGGGGTGGACCACGCCACGACCCGTCCAAGCTGGCCCTCGCCTTCTCACGCGTCCTCGACCGGACGTAGGGTGTCGTCGTCATCGTCGGTGCCGGCCACGCACCCCCCGTCCGCTCGGTCGCGGGGGTGCCGTCGTGCGGCCGTGGGAACGTTCGAGCGGGGAGGCTCTGCCAGTGACAGGATCGGGCGAATGGCGATGACGGCGCAGGTGAAGGCGGAGCTCGCCAGCACGGCGGTGACCAAGACCTGCTGCCGCAAGGCCGAGGTCTCCTCGATGCTCCGGTTCGCCGGCGGCCTGCACATCGTCAGCGGCCAGATCGTGGTCGAGGCCGAGCTCGACACCGGTGCTGCCGCCAGGCGGCTGCGCCGCGACATCTCCGAGGTCTACGGCCACGCGTCCGACGTCGTCATGGTGTCCGGTCACGGCATCCGCAAGAACAGCCGCTACGTGGTACGGGTGGTCAAGGACGGCGAAGCCCTCGCACGTCAGACCGGTCTGCTCGACGGCCGCGGGCGACCGGTCCGCGGCCTCCCGCCGCAGGTCGTCTCCGGGGGGAACTGCGACGCCGTCGCGGCGTGGCGCGGCGCATTCCTCGCCCACGGCTCGCTCACGGAGCCGGGACGCTCGTCGGCACTGGAGGTGACCTGCCCCGGCCCCGAGGCCGCGCTGGCGCTCGTCGGGGCGGCGCGCCGCCTGGGGATCGGCGCGAAGGCGCGTGAGGTGCGCGGGGTCGATCGGGTGGTGATCCGCGACGGCGACGCGATCGGCAAGCTGCTCACCCGGCTCGGTGCGCACGAGTCCCTGATGGCCTGGGAGGAGCGCCGGATGCGGCGGGAGGTCCGGGCGACCGCCAACCGGCTCGCCAACTTCGACGACGCCAACCTGCGACGGTCCGCACGCGCGGCGGTGGCCGCCGGTGCCCGGGTGGAGCGTGCCCTGGAGATCCTCGGCGACGACGTGCCGGATCATCTGCGGCTGGCGGGGGACCTGCGGCTGCAGCACAAGCAGGCCTCGCTGGAGGAGCTCGGACAGCTGCACGACCCTGTCCTGACCAAGGACGCGATCGCCGGGCGGATCAGGCGGCTGCTCGCGATGGCGGACAAGAAGGCCCAGGACACCGGCATCCCGGACACCGAGGCGAGCCTCACCCCCGACATGCTCGCCGACGAGGTCTGAGCACCCTCCCCGCGCCGCACGGGGCGGAGTGCGCCCAGGATAGGGTCGCCGTGCCGGCCCCGGCTCGGCCGGAGACCAGACGTATAGCCCGAGGGAGAGCTCGTCGTGACCGTTCGCGTTGGCATCAACGGCTTCGGCCGGATCGGCCGTAACTTCTTCCGCGCCGTCGTGGCGTCCGGCGCCGACGTCGAGGTGGTCGCGGTCAACGACCTCACCGACAACCAGACTCTGGCGACGTTGCTGAAGTACGACTCGATCCTCGGGCGCCTCGACGGCCAGGTCACGGCGACCGAGACCGACATCAGCGCCGGGGGCCAGCAGTTCAAGGCGTTCGCCGAGCGCGACCCCGCAGCGCTGCAGTGGGGGCAGGTCGGCGCCGACGTCGTCATCGAGTCGACCGGGTTCTTCACCGACGCCACCAAGGCCAAGGCACACCTCGAGGGCGGGGCCCGCAAGGTGATCATCTCCGCGCCCGCGAAGAACGAGGACGTCACGGTGGTGATGGGCGTCAACGAGGGCGACTACGACCCTGCGAACCACGCGATCATCTCCAACGCGTCCTGCACCACGAACTGCCTCGCGCCGATGGCCAAGGTGCTCCACGAGGAGTTCGGCATCGTCAGGGGGCTCATGACCACGGTGCACGCCTACACGGGCGACCAGAACCTGCTCGACGCCCCGCACAAGGACATGCGGCGCGCCCGCTCCGCCGCCACGAACATCGTGCCCACCTCGACCGGAGCCGCCAAGGCGATCGGGCTGGTGATGCCCGAGCTCAAGGGCAAGCTGGACGGCTACGCGCTGCGGGTGCCGGTGCCCACCGGCTCGGCCACCGACCTCACGTTCGAGGCCGGCCGCGAGACCACCGTCGACGAGGTCAACGCCGTGATGAAGGCCGCCGCCGACGGCCGCATCCTCCGCTACAACGAGGACCCGATCGTCTCCAGCGACATCACCACGGACCCCGCCTCGTGCATCTTCGACGCGCCCCTGACCAAGGTGATCGGCAACCAGGTCAAGGTCGTGGGCTGGTACGACAACGAGTGGGGTTACTCCAACCGGCTGGCGGACCTGGTCCTCCACGTCGGCAGCACCCTCTGAGCCGCGCGAGGGCTCACGGGACGGACATGGCCACCATCGACGACCTCGGGGATCTCGCGGGCAGGCGCGTCCTGGTCCGCTCCGACCTCAACGTGCCGCTCGACGGGGACGTGATCACCGACGACGGCCGGATCCGCGCGAGCGTGCCCACCATCCGGGCGCTGCTCGACAAGGGCGCCCGGGTGGCGGTCCTGGCCCATCTCGGCCGTCCCAAGGGCGCGCCGGACCCCCGGTACTCGCTTGCCCCGGTCGCGCGGCGGCTCGGTGAGCTGCTGGACGGCCCGGTCGCCTTTGCCACGGACACCGTGGGGGAGAGTGCCCGCTCGACGGTCGCCGGGCTCGCCGACGGACAGATGGCCCTGCTCGAGAACGTCCGCTTCAACGCCGGCGAGACCAGCAAGGACGACGGCGAGCGCGAGGCGTTCGCGGCCGAGCTGGCCGCACTGGCCGACGTCTTCGTCTCCGACGGCTTCGGGGTCGTCCACCGCAAGCAGGCCAGCGTGTACGACGTCGCCAAGCTGCTGCCCCACGCCATGGGAGGCCTCGTCGCTGCCGAGATCGACGTGCTGCGTCGGTTGACCGCGGAGCCCGACCGCCCGTACGCCGTCGTGCTGGGCGGCTCGAAGGTGTCGGACAAGCTCGGCGTGATCGACAACCTGCTCGGCAAGGCCGACCGGCTTCTCATCGGAGGCGGCATGGTGTTCACGTTCCTCAAGGCGCAGGGGCACGAGGTCGGCACGAGCCTGCTGGAGGAGGACCAGATCGGGACCTGCCGCGACTACCTGAGGCGGGCCGAGGAGACCGGAGTGAGTCTGCTGCTACCCACCGACGTCGTGGTCGCCCCCTCGTTCAGCGCCGACGCACCGGCGACCGTGGTGGCCGCCGACGCGATGCCGGCCGACCAGATCGGGCTGGACATCGGCCCGGAGTCAGCCTCGGCCTTCGCCGCCGCACTGGGCGACGCCCGCACGGTGTTCTGGAACGGCCCGATGGGCGTCTTCGAGTTCGACGCCTTCGCCGCCGGGACCCGTGCGGTGGCGCAGGCCCTGACCGAGGTGCAGGGGCTGTCGGTGATCGGCGGTGGGGACTCCGCGGCCGCCGTCCGGACCCTGGGCTTCGAGGAGTCCGCGTTCGGCCACATCTCGACCGGTGGCGGAGCCAGCCTGGAGTACCTCGAAGGCAGGTCGCTTCCGGGGATCGAGGTGCTCTCGTGACTCGCACACCGCTCATGGCCGGCAACTGGAAGATGAACCTCAACCACCACGAGGCCGTGGTGCTGGTGCAGAAGCTCGCCGCCGCGCTCGCCGACAAGAAGCACGACCACGGCCGGGTCGAGGTCGCGGTGCTCCCGCCGTACACCGACCTGCGCAGCGTGCAGACCTCGGTCGACGGCGACAGGCTGCCGATCGGCTACGGCGCACAGGACGTCTCGGTCCACGAGAGCGGTGCCTACACCGGCGAGATCTCGGCCGGCATGCTCGCCAAGCTGGGATGCTCCTACGTCGTCGTCGGCCACTCCGAGCGCCGGCAGCACCACGTCGAGTCCGACGAGGTCGTCAACGCGAAGGCCAAGCGGACCCTCGCGGCCGGGATGACGCCGATCGTGTGCGTGGGGGAGGGGCTCGACGTACGCCGGGAGGGTCGCCAGGTCGAGCACACGCTCGCCCAGCTCGACGGCTCACTCGCAGGCTTGAGCGGTGAGCAGGTCGCCGGGTTGGTTGTCGCCTACGAGCCGGTCTGGGCGATCGGCACCGGTGAGGTGGCGACACCGGCGGATGCCCAGCAAGTCTGCGCGGCGGTCCGTGCACGCGTCACGGAGACGTGGGGCGAGGAGACCGGCGCGTCGGTGCGCGTCCTGTACGGCGGCTCGGTGAAGGCGGCGAACGTCGCCGGGATCATGAAGCAGCCCGACGTCGACGGCTGTCTCGTGGGGGGCGCCAGCCTCGACTACGAGGAGTTCGGCGGCATCTGCCGCTTCCACGACATGCCCGACCTGTGACCGCCGCCGCAGCCCGGCACCCACACGTGGGTTAGGCTGTCCCACCGTGATCACCACCCTCACCGTGCTGCTCGTCCTCACGAGTCTGCTGCTGATCCTGCTGATCCTGCTCCACAAGGGCAGAGGAGGTGGGCTCTCCGACATGTTCGGCGGCGGGGTCTCCAGTGGTCTGGGGGGCTCGTCAGTTGCCGAGCGCAACCTGGACCGCATCACCATCGGCGCCGGAGTCATCTGGTTCTCCTGCGTCGTGGCGCTGGGACTGCTCATGAAGGTCAAGTACGGCAATTGACGCCGATGCGGCGCGGCTAGAGGGAGACGACACAGGTGGCAGGTGGCGGTGGACACGCGATCCGAGGTAGCCGGGTCGGGGCTGGACCCATGGGCGAGGCGGAGCGGGGCGAGGCTGCTCCCCGGCAACGGGTCGTGTACTTCTGCGCGCACCGACACGCCTGCGAGATCATCTTCGCCGTCGAGGCGGTGATCCCCGAGTCGTGGGACTGCCCGAAGTGCGGGCTGCCTGCCAGCCTGGACTCGGACAACCCGCCGCCGCCACCGAAGATCGAGCCGTACAAGACGCACCTGGCCTACGTGAAGGAGCGTCGCAGCGCCCAGGAGGCCGCGGAGATCCTCGACGAGGCGCTCAAGACCCTGCGCGACCGCCGCAAGCGGGGCGAGATCTTCTTCTGACGCCGACCCGCCCTGCATGCAGGGCGGGTCGGCGTCAGCCGTCCGTGGCGTCAGCCGTCCAGTCGGCCGGCGGCCGCGTCGTCGACGTACCAGGCGGTCGACTCGCGCCCTCGCGGTCCGGCGGCAGGGGTGCGGCTGAGGTCATCGCCCCCCACCGAGCGCCCGACCGCCTCGGCCTTCTCCTCGCCGGTGGCGACGAACCACACCTGCCGTGACCGCCGCAGCGTCTCCATCCCGAGGGTGATCCGCTCCGGCGGCGGCTTCGGCGAGTCGTGCACCCCCAGCGCGACGGCGTCGGAGGCGACCTCGGCATGGTCGGGGAACAGCGACGCGCAGTGACCGTCGGGGCCGATGCCGAGCATGAGCACGTCGAACCAGGGCTCCTCGGCGGGGAGCGGGCCGAAAGCCGCACGCAGTCCCTGGGCGTAGTCCCACGCCGCCGCGTCGACGTCGAGGAACTCGTCGTCCGATGCCGGCATCGCGTGGACCCGGGCGGGGTCGACCGGCAGGTGGTGGAGCATGTCGTCCCAGGCCTGGGCGGCGTTGCGCTCCTCGTCGTCGGCGGCGAGGTAGCGCTCGTCCCCCCACCAGAAGCCGACCCGGCTCCAGTCGACCCGGCCACGATCGGCCGCGCGGGCGACCGCGGCGTGGACCTTGCGGGCGACGGTGCCGCCGGTGAGCACCACGGCCGGGGTCCGGCCGCTCGCCTGCGCAGCCTCGAGGGCGGCGAGCAGCTCGTCGGCGACCCGCTGGGCGACGGCGTCCGGGTCCCCCAGGCGTACGACGAGGCTGGTGCCCTCCTCGGAGGCAGGGATGTCGGCGCCGGACACCGGCTCAGCCACCCTTGCCCGACCGTCGGCCCGACGCTCGGCCCGACGCTCGGCCCGACGCTCGGCCCGGCCGGGTGCCGCTGGACTTGGCCGTGGCCTTCGGGTGTGACGTCCCGCCGGCGTTCAGCTTCGCCATCCTCCGGACGGTCGCGGCGTAGACGTCGTCGGGGTCGAGACGACGCAGCTCCTCGCTGAGCAGCTCCGGGACGGGGCGACGTCGCAGGGCGACCGGGCGGTCGGGCTGTTCCGGGACGCTCAGGGTCGCCTCCCGGCCGTCCTCACGGTGGAGCCGGATGTCGCCCTGCCGGGTGGTCAGGAGCACGTCGGTGATGCCCGGCCCCGCTGACCGCTTGCGCTCGACCCTCACCTTGAGCCGGTCGGCCAGCCAGGCGCCGAGCAGGTCGGCGCTCGGGGAGATGCGCTCGGCGGTGACCGTCGCGCCGGTCACCTTGGCGTCCACCTGCTCCAGGGCCGCCGCGAGGGTGGCGCGCCACAGGGTCAGCCGTGTCCACGCGAGGTCGGTGTTGCCCGGAGCGTAGGACGCGCACTGGGTCAGCATCGCCTTGGCCTTGCGGCTCGTCGCGGACGCGGCGTCGGTGATGCGCCTGGTCCCGAGTCGGCCCAGCGGGTCCGCGGCCGGGTCGTCCGGTGCCTGGGTCGGCCACCACACCACGACGGGGGAGTCGGGGAGCAGCAGCGGCAGCACCACCGACTCGGGGTGCTTGGCCACCTCCCCGGTGAGCCTGATCAGGGCACGCTCGC
>CADCUI010000012.1 GCA_902805845.1 uncultured Nocardioidaceae bacterium | reverse complement strand
CCGCGGTCCGACACCGCCGACGAATGGAGCCAGGCCCGCTCGTACGCCTCCTGGGTGACATCCTCAGCCTCGGCGAGGTCACCTGTGAGTGCTACCAGGGCACGCGCCATTCCGGATGCAGTAGCGGTATAGAACTGGTCGAAATCGGCCGCGGAGCGGGTGTCATCGCGAGCCATGCGACTCCTCCGTCCCGCCGCCCTCCTGCAAGGGTGCACTCAGAAGACGCCTGGGCACCAAGGACGGTGACTTTTCGCGGGCCACCTCCCCTCGAACCCAACCCCGCGTCAGGGGACCTCTGATCAATCATCCGCTCACTGCACGAACGTCCCTCCGCTGGTGGTCCTGCTCGGGGCTCTTTAGAGAAGCGGTGGTTCCTGTTCTTGCGACGATCGACTGATCAGGAGTACGTGATTCCCAAGCCGGCCTCGCCGACGGGGCCCAGACCAGCCAGGCGCGGAAGCGCCACCTGACCTGCGGCAGTGAGTGATCCCCGCTCCAGCCCCCACGCCGACTGGTCAGGACAGTAGGAGTCGCGGGACTTCTGGGCCGGGCGCCCCGCTGCCGTTTGCGTGCCTTGAACAGGCCGGCTCACCCGGCCTGCTGCCCGCCAGCCAACCGGGTCGACCAGATGGACCTACGGAACACGACTGAACTTGGTACGCCAGCTAACCACTCCGATAGGTCCGGTAGCTGTACCCCACCAGCCCCAGGGCGATGAACCCCGAGGCGACCAGGGTCAGGCCGGTCGCCAGTCCCCCGGGCAGCCAGAACGCGTCCTGCAGCGGCCACCAGTCCGGGACCGACGGCTTGACCGCCCAGAGCACGCCGAGCCCGGTGATCACCAACGCACCGAGCGTCGACCCCAGGATCCGTGGCCAGGTCTGCACGCTCTCCGCGGCGGCCTTCTTGGCGCGCACCTCCACCGGGCGCATGCGCCGCTCGGCCCACTCGTACTGCTGCGAGAGGATCGCCAGCCCTCCGAAGAGCATGATGAGGCCGGGGCCGGGCAGGATCAGGGCCGCGATCCCGGCGACAACGAGCAGCCAGCCGACCGACTCCAGGACGATCCGCTTGATCGCTCCACGTCCCGGAACCCTCATGGCAGGCAACCTACCGAAAGCCGCCAACGGGGTTCCCATCACTCGGCGTGCCCTCGTGGGCGGCCTACGCTGGCGACATGCACCTCGCCCGCCGTCCCGGACTCTCGGTGCGGGTGCGGGTGCGGGAGCACGCCGCTGGTGCCTTCATGGCGCGCGAGGACCGGGTCGCCACCGAGGAGCCGTTGGAGATCCGGCTGGCCTGGCCCGGCCGGCCCGCGGAGCGGGTCGCGGTGACGATGCGGACCCCCGGGCACGACTTCGAGCTCGCCACCGGACTCCTCTTCGCCGAGGGGCTCCTCACCCCGAGCCTGCTCGGCTCGGTCGGGTACTGCACCGACCGGCGGCTCAGCCCCGAGCAGGAGTTCAACGTGGTCACGGTGAGCCTGCAGGCCCCCCCTCCCCGGTCCCCGTCGACGCGCTCCGACACCGTCACCGCCGCCTCCTCGGCCTGCGGCGTCTGCGGCGCGGACAGCATCGAGGAGGTGCTGGGGCTCACCGCGGTCCAGGGCGAGCCCGGCACCGACCCGAGCAAGATCGGCGGCGACGTCCTCCGCGCACTTCCCGACCGGCTGCGGGAGTCGCAGCGGGTGTTCGCCTCGACCGGTGGCCTGCACGCGGCCGGTCTCTTCACCACGACCGGCGAGCTGATGCTGCTCCGGGAGGACATCGGGCGCCACAACGCCGTGGACAAGGTCGTCGGGGCCCGGGTGCTCGAAGGGCTTCCCCCCGCGGCTCCCCTGCTCTGCGTCAGCGGGCGGATCGGCTTCGAGGTCGTGCAGAAGGCCGTGGCCGCAGGCATCGGCGTACTCGCCGGCCTCGGCGCCCCCTCCTCGCTCGCCGTCCGACTCGCCGACCAGGCGGGGCTCGGGCTGGTCGGATTCTTGTCGGCCCAGCGCTTCGTGGTGTACGCCGGGAGCGACCGCATCGGCGTGTGAGCCCGAAACTGTCGGAGCCCTTTCCTACGGTCCTCGTGTGCGCATCCTCCACACCTCCGACTGGCATCTCGGCCGCTCGTTCCACGGCGTCGCGATGATCGACGCACAGGCGGAGTTCCTCGACCACCTGGTCGGCACCGTCGTCAGCGAGCGCGTCGACCTCGTCGTGGTGTCCGGAGACGTCTACGACCGCGCACTCCCCCCGGTGGACGCCGTCGAGCTCACCGGCGACACGCTCGCCCGGCTGGCGGCCACCGGCGTCCGCACCGTCGTCACCAGCGGCAACCACGACTCCGCCATCCGGCTGGGGTTCAACGCCCGGCTCAGCGACGCCGCCGGCGTCCACCTGCGGACCCGGTGGCAGGACGTCGGCACGCCGGTCGTCGTGGAGGACGCCCACGGACCCGTGGCGGTCTACGGCCTGCCCTATCTCGAGCCCGACGCCGTTCGACAGCCGTGGGCGCTGACGTCCCGCACGCACGAGGCCGCCCTGCGTGCCGCCATGCAGCGGGTCCACGCCGACCTCGCCACCCGGGGCTGCCGGTCGGTCGTCCTGGCGCACGCCTTCGTGGCCGGGTCGCCCGACGCGGCCCCGGCCATGTCCTCCGACAGCGAGCGCGACATCACGGTGGGCGGGCTGCAGATCACCCCGACCTCGGTGTTCGCCGGCGTGTCCTACGCCGCGCTGGGTCACCTCCACGGCCGTGCCACGCTGACCGAGACCGCCCGCTACAGCGGGTCTCCCCTCGCCTACTCGTTCTCCGAGACCACCCACACCAAGGGCTCCTGGCTCGTGGAGCTGGGTGCCTCCGGCCTGACGCGGGCCGACTTCGTCGCGGCCCCGGTCCCCCGCCGGTTGGCGCAGGTCCGCGGCCGGCTGGACGACCTGCTCACCGCAGCAGAGCATGCCCCCCTCGAGGACCGGTGGCTGGCGGCGACGCTGACCGACCCGCAGCGCCCCCCGCTGGCGATGGAGCGGCTGCGGCGACGCTTTCCGCACACGCTGACGCTGGCCTTTGAGCCCGAGGGGCGCCAGGGGTCCGGCCGCGGGCCGGTGCTGCCGCACCTCGTCGGGCGCAGCGACCTCGACATCGCCCTCGGCTTCGTCGAGGACGTCCGGGCCCTGGAGGCCACCACCGAGGAGGAGCTGCTGCTCCAGCTGGCGTGTGAGTCGTGTCGAGCGAGCGAGGACCCCGACGCGGACCGTCGCTCCCAGCGCCAGCCCCAGCCCCAGGGCCAGGCACAGGCAGAGGCACAGGGGCAGGCCCAGCTCCGGCGTCGGCAGGTTCGTCGGCAGGAGGCGGTGTGAGATGCGCCTGCACCGGCTGACCGTGACCGCCTTCGGCCCCTACGCCGGCACCGAGACGGTGGACTTCGACGAGCTCAACGAGTCGGGGGTGTTCTTGATGACCGGCCCCACGGGGGCGGGGAAGACGAGCCTCCTCGACGCCGTGTGCTTCGCCTTCTACGGCGTGGTCCCGGGTGTTCGGGACGTGCGGTCGCTGCGCTCGCACCACGCGCCGTCCGGCAGCCGGCCGGAGGTCGTGCTCGAGGCCACGCTCGGCGAGCGCCGCTACCGCATCACCCGCTCCCCCGAGTGGCTGCGGGAGAAGCGACGCGGCACGGGCTTCACCAAGGAGAACGCCAGCGCCACCTTGGTCGAGATCGCCGACGGCGGCACGGAGCGGCTCGTCACCTCCCGCATCGCCGAGGTCGGTCACGAGCTGTGCCTGGCCCTCGGCATGCGGTCGGAGCAGTTCATGCAGGTGGTGCTGCTGCCGCAGGGCGAGTTCCAGACCTTCCTGCGGGCGTCCTCGGACGAGCGGCAGGGAGTGCTCGAGCGGCTCTTCCACACCCAGCGCTTCGCGCGCATCGAGGACTGGATGCGCGACCACACCCGGGAGCTCTCGAACCGCGCCGGTCACGGCGAACGCCGCGTGTCGCACCTCCTCGCCACGATCGGGCACCGGTCCCGGGCCGAGCCGCCGGAGCCGCTGGCCACGGCGATGGCGTCGGATCGTCTCGGGGACGTCGCATCGGCCGCCGCCGCCTGGTCGGCTTCCCTGCTCACGCTGGCCGAGGACCAGCTCACCCGCCGGGTGGCCGAGGAGCGGGCCGCCCAGCAGCAGGAGCAGGACGCGGCGGCTGCCCACGACCTGGCGCTCCGCCGGGACGCCGCACGCCGCAGCCGCGCAGCAGCCCAGTCGGCCCTGGACGAGATCGAGGCCGACTCGACTGCCGAGTCGGCTGCGCAGGCGCTCGACCGCCACCAGGCCGCCGCCCGGCTCACGCCGTTGCTGGCGCCACTGCGGCAGCTCGACCTGGACGTCCGACGTGCCGCGGAGCGGCGGGCAGCAGCCCTCGCGCCGGTGTGCACGGTCGCGGAGGAGCTCGGCCTCGAGACCCGTGGTCGCAAGACCCTCGACGTCGAGACGCTCGACCGCGGCGACCTCGAGGCGGCCCGGGCGGCCCTCGCCGGTCGGCTCGGTCGTCTCTCCGGTCTGGTGACCCGCGAGGAGGCCCTCACCGATGCCCGGTCGGTGCTGGCCGCCACCGGGGAGGAGCTGGTCGACCATCAAGGCGCGCTCGAGGCCGTAGCCGAGCGGATCACCGCGATCCCCTCCGAGCACGAGAGGCTCGTGGTCAGGGTGACCGACGCCCGTGCCGCCGCGGCTCTGTGGGAGGGCGCCCAGCTCCGGTGGCAGGACAGCCTCGTCCGGCTCGACGCGGCGACGGCTTTCCCAGCCGCACGGCACGAGCACGACAGCCTGCGGGCGCAGCATGCCGACGCCCGCGACCACGCCTCGGACGCCCGCGCCCGTCACCTCGACGTCGTGGAGCAGCGTCTCCTCGGCATGGCAGCCGAGCTCGCGGGCCAGCTGGACGAGGGGCAGCCGTGCGCCGTCTGCGGCAGCCACGAGCATCCGGACCCCGCCACCGCCGAGGCCGGCGCGGTCACGGAGGCCGACCAGCGGCGAGCGGCACACGACCACGAGCGGCTGCAGGTGGCGGCGGAATCGCTTCGTACGCAGCTCCAGGAGTCCGCCCAGCGGGTACGTCGCCTCGAAGAGCTCTCCGCCGGCCAGGACATCGCCGAGGCCACGCAGGTGGTCGGGCGTCACCGGGCTCAGGTGGAGGCTGGCGAGGCGGCGGCAGGTGTGCTTCCCGGGCTCGAAGCCACGTTGGCCGCCCTGGAGGCGGAGTCACAGACGCTGGCCGAGCAGCGTGAGCGCGTGCAGCTGGACGTTGCCCGGACGGTCGCCCGGATCGCAGCCATGAAGTCGACGGTCGCTGCCCATGAGGCCGACATCACCGACGCACTCGGCGTCCAGCAGGGCAGCGTCGCGGAGGCAGTGGCACGCTGCGAGTCCTTGCGTGACGAGGTCGGGACCGCGCTGGAGGCGCTGACCGTGCACGCCGCCGCAGAGGCGCGCCGCCAGGAGTGTGCAAGCCGGGCCGACGAGGCGTGCGTCGAGCTCGGGTTCTCCTCGGCCACCGAGGCCCGGGCCGCCCTGCTGAGCGCCGAGGAGGCGGAGTCGTTGCGCCGAGCCGTCGTGGAGCGAGAGGAGCGCCGTCGCCGGGCGCTCGCCGTGGTGGACGACCAGGAGCTGAAGGCCCTTGCCGAGGCGCCTGGCCCGGACCTCCCGGGCGCACGGTCGGCGCTCGCCGTCGCCCACAAGGAGCACCGCGAGCTGCTGGCCGACCTGGGTGCCGCTCAGGCGTCGACCGCTGCGCTGCGCTCGTTGTCCACCGAGCTCGAGGAGGCCCTCAGGGAGTGGGAGCCGGACCGCCGCCGTCACGACACGGCGGAGGGGATGTCCCGGTTGGTGCGGGGCATGGGCAGCGACAACCAGCTGCAGATGCGACTCTCGTCGTACGTCCTCGCGACCCGGCTCGACCAGGTGCTGGACGCGGCCAACGAACGGCTCTCCCACATGCGTGAGCAGCGCTACACGTTGCGCCGCTGCGGCACGGTCCGGGGCAACGCGCGGGCCGGGCTCGGGCTGGAGGTGCTCGACGACTGGACCGGCGAGGCCCGGTCGCCCTCCACGCTGTCCGGAGGTGAGACCTTCGTCGTCTCCTTGGCCCTGGCGCTCGGGCTTGCCGATGTGGTGGCGCACGAGTCAGGCGGGCTGCGGGTCGACACCCTCTTCATCGACGAAGGGTTCGGGATGCTCGACGCCGACACCCTCGACGACGTCATGGACCGCATCGACGCCCTGCGGGCCGGTGGACGCACCGTCGGTGTGGTCAGCCACGTGACCGAGTTGCGAAACCGGATCCCGACCCAGGTGCACATCAACATCGGGCGCGAGGGCTCGACGGTCGAGGTGCGTACCCTCGTCGCATGACCGGCCCGGCCGGGGAGGCAGCTTCACGGGCGCTCGCGGTGGTCGACATCGACGGGGTGCTGGCCGACGTACGCCACCGGCTCAAGCACCTGGACCGGCGGCCCAAGGACTGGGCCTCCTTCTTCCGCGAGGCCCTGGCCGACGCGCCGCTGGAGGTCGGGGTCGACATGGCCCGGCGGCTGGCGGAGGTCTACGAGGTCGTCTACCTGTCGGGACGCCCCGAGCGGCTGCGACGCGACACGGAGACCTGGTTCGCCCGGCACGGGCTTCCCGCCGGAGAGCTGCACCTGCGGCCGCAGAAGGACTACCGCCCGGCCCGCGAGTTCAAGGTGCAGATGCTCAGGACCCTGTCGCAGCGAGCGCCGGTCGCGGTCCTGGTCGACGACGACCCCGACGTGCTCGAGGCCGCCCGCCTGGCCGGGTTCGACGTGCTGCCCGCCACCTGGATGGGCGAGGCCGACACCCTCCACCAGGCCCAGGAGCAGGACGGCCGCACCTGACCGCCGACCCGCCCCTCATGTCTGCCCGACCCGCCCCTGATGCCTGCATCCCGGGCGGTTCGAGCAGACATCGTGGGCGGGTCGACAGGTACGGTCAGACGGTGCACCAGATTGACCCCGCGTTCCTCGCGCTCCCCCACCGTGACCTCGCGTCGGTCGCGCTGGAACGAGCCCGCCGGCTCGGTGTCCAGCACGCCGACTTCCGCTTCGAGCGCATCCGCTACCAGCACCTGCGTGTCCGCGACGGCCACCTCCTCGGTGCCGCCGAGGCCGAGGACATGGGCTTCGCGGTTCGCGTGGTCCACCGCGGGGCCTGGGGGTTCGCCTCCAGCGTGACGCTGGACCGGGCAGAGGCCGAGCGGGTCGCCGAAGCCGCGGTCCGCACCGCCGAGGTGGCAGCGGCCATGACCCGGAAGCCGGTCGAGCTGGCGCCCGAGCCCGTCCACCCAGACGAGACCTGGATCTCGTCATACGACGTCGACCCATCCGACGTCCCCCTCGATGACAAGGTCGGGCTGCTGACCAGCTGGACCGCCGACCTGGTCGCCGACCCGCGTGTCGAGCATGCCCGCGCCTCGGCACAGCTGGTCGTCGAGCAAAAGTTCTACGCCGACCTCAGCGGCACCGTCACCACCCAGCAGCGCGTCCGCGTCCACCCGGCGGTCGAGGTGTTCGGGACCAACACCGACGCCGGGGTGTTCGACTCCATGCGCACGATCGCGCCGCCGGCCGGCCGAGGCTGGGAGTATCTCACCGGCACCGGCTACGACTGGGACGCCGAGCTGGCCGAGCTCCCTTCTCTGCTGGAGGAGAAGCTGCGCGCGCCCTCGGTGGAGCCCGGCCGCTACGACCTCGTCATCGACCCGAGCAACCTGTGGCTGACCATCCACGAGTCCATCGGCCACGCCACCGAGCTCGACCGGGCGCTCGGCTACGAGGCCAACTACGCCGGCACCTCGTTCGCGACCCTCGACCGGCTCGGCTCGCTGCAGTACGGCTCCGGGCTCCTGCACGTCACCGGTGACCGCACCGTCGAGCACGGCCTCGCCACGGTCGGGTACGACGACGAGGGCGTCGCCGCCCAGAGCTGGGACATCGTCCGCGACGGAATCCTCGTCGGCTACCAGCTCGACCGGTCGATGGCCTCCCTCCATCCCGAGCTCAACGACGGCCGCTCCAACGGCTGTGCGTACGCCGACTCCCCGGGACACATCCCGATCCAGCGGATGGCGAACGTCTCGGTGCAGCCGGCGCCGGACGGCCCGAGCACCCACGAGCTCGTGTCCGGCGTCGACCACGGCCTTCTTGTCGTCGGCGACCGGTCCTGGTCGATCGACATGCAGCGCTACAACTTCCAGTTCACCGGCCAGCGCTTCTACCGCATCACCGACGGGCGGCTGGCAGGGCAGGTCCGCGACGTGGCCTACCAGGCGACCACGACGGACTTCTGGGGCTCCATGTCCGCGGTCGGCGGGCCGCAGACGTGGGTGCTCGGCGGCGCCTTCAACTGCGGCAAGGCCCAACCCGGCCAGGTCGCCTCGGTGTCCCACGGCTGCCCCAGCGCGCTGTTCCGCGACATCAACGTCCTCAACACCACCGCCGAAGCCGGACACTGACGCGGAAGGCGACCCAGATGACCACTCCCCTCCCCCAGGAGCTCGTCGAGCGCGCCCTCGAGGCCTCGCGGAGCGACCGGTGCATCGCGATCGTCCGCGCCGAGACCAGCGCCAACCTCCGGTGGGCCAACAACACCCTGACCACCAACGGCGTCATGCAGCGGGTGACCCTCAGCGTGGTTGCCTTTGTGGACAAGGACGGCGGCACCGCCGCCGGCGCGGTGAGCGGGACGGTGGCCACCCTCGACCAGCTCCGACGCCTCGTCGAGTCGGCCGATGCCGCCGCGGCGAGCAGCCGACCCGCTGACGACGCCGCTGAGCTGGTGGCCGGGGCTGTGTCCCCGCACTGGGACCAGCCTCCGGAGGAGACCTCGATCGAGGTGTACGCCGAGGTTGCCCCCGCACTGGGCGAGGCCTTCGACCGTGCGGAGTCGGGCGGGCGGATCCTCTACGGGTTCGTCGACCATGACGTCACCACGACGTACCTCGGATCCACCACCGGCCTGCGTCTGCGGCACACCCAACCCACCGGCCACTGGGGGTGCACAGGCAAGACCGCCGACCTCGCCTCCAGCGCCTGGGTCGGCGGCGCAACCCGCGACTTTCGTGACGTGGACGTGGCCGGCTTCGACGCCGAGCTGGAGCGGCGACTCGGCTGGTCGCAGCGCACCGTCGACCTGGCGGCCGGCCGTTACGACACCGTCCTCCCCCCCACCGCGGTGGCCGACCTGATGATCTACGCCTACTGGGTCGCCTCCGCGCGCACCGCGCAGGACGGCCAGTCGGTCTTCTCACGGCCCGGTGGAGGCACCCGGATCGGCGACCGGCTGTCGAGCCGCGCCGTCCACGTCTACAGCGACCCGGCGTACGACGCGCTGCGGGCCATCCCCTTCCTCGCAACGTCGGCCAGCGGCGAGACTGCGAGCGTCTTCGACAACGGCCTGGAGCTGGCTCGGACCCACTGGGTCCGTGAGGGCCGGCTCGAGGCGCTGGTGCAGACGCGGGAGACGGCCACGCTCACCGGGCAGCCGGTGACCCCGCAGGTGGACAACCTGGTCGTCGAGGTCGACGGCGCCGAGGGCAGTCTGGAGGAGCTCGTCTCGGGCGTCGAGCGTGGCCTGCTGGTGACCTGCCTGTGGTACATCCGCGAGGTCGACCCGCAGACGCTCCTCCTGACCGGGCTCACGCGTGACGGCGTCTACCTGGTGGAGAACGGCGAGATCACCGCAGGTGTGAACAACTTCCGGTTCAACGAGAGCCCCATCGAGCTGCTCGACCGGTTCACGCATGCGTCCGCGACGGCGCCCTCGTTCTCCCGGGAGTGGGGCGACTACTTCCCGCGTACGGCGACGCCCGCGCTACGGGTGCCCGACTTCAACATGTCCACGGTGAGCCAGGCCCAGTAAGGCCGACCCGCCCTCGATGCAGGGGCCGAGCCTGTCTGTCCCGCATGAGGGGCGGGTCGACCAGACATGAGGGGCGGGTCGACCAGACATCACGGGCGGGTCGGTGGCGGGCCACCCGGGATCGGAGCGCCCGGGTCGTAGGGGACCCGCGTGAGGACGAACGTCGAGCAGACGAGGTGGCTGACGCCGCCGTCGGGGCGGCGGACGACCTCCAACAGCTCCCCGTGGTGGTAGCCGCCGCTGCCGACGAACCCGTCGGGCCCGAGCCGGAAGCTCTCCTCTCGATCTCCGGTCAGCGGCTGCATCAGCAGGCGCGACCCGTCCCAGCTGAGAAGTCGGGCGGTGTTGCCCCAGTGCCAGACGCCGAGCAGCTCGGAGACCTGCTCAGGCACCGACTCGACAGGCATCCACGGCGCCCCGAGGTCCGGCTCCCACCTGTCGAGCCCCTCGAGCAGGCTGCGCGGCAGCCCGTCGGCGCTCAGGCCCGTCGTGGCGTTGGCGAGGACCACCGCGCCCGCTCGCCTGGGCCGATCGACGAACAACCCGGCGAGGAAGCCAGGCATGGACCCGGTGTGACCCAGGAGCGTCCCCGACCCACCGGGCAGCAGCCGTAGCCCCAGCCCATGACCGGTGGCCAGCCCCTCGCGGGAGCTCCCGGACTGCGGCGTCGCCATCTCGGTCAGCGTCTCGGCGGAGAGCACGTCGCGGTGTCCGGTGATGAGGAAGTCGGCGTACGTGGCCAGATCGAGCACGGTGCTCCACACCTGGCCGGCGGGCGCCATCGCCCCGGTGTCGGTCGCCGGCTCCTCGCTGAGCAGCGGCGAGTACGGCGCGACCGAGTAGCCCTGGGCGTGAGGGTCGAACGGGTCATAGCTGGTGCGCAGCATCCCCAGCGGCTGCAGCACCCGCTCGGACAGGGATTGCCACCAGGGTCGGCCCTGGACCCTGGCGACGACCTCGCCCAGCAGTGCGTAGGCCACGTTGCTGTAGTGGAAGGTGGCGCCGGGCTCGAACGGAGGCGCGGTCAGCCCGTGCGCGACGAGCTCGGCGAACGACCCGCCCTCCACCCGCTCCCACCACTCCCCTGCCGGCTCGGCCGGCAGTCCGGAGCTGTGGGACAGCAACGAACGCAGGGTGACCTCCGGTCCTCCCAGCTCCGGCAGGTACGCCGTCAGGGGGTCGTTGAGCCGCAGGCGGCCGGCGTCGCGCAGCTGCATCACCAGAACCGCCGTCATGGTCTTGGTGATCGACCCGATGCGGTACTGCAGGTCGGCCGTCCGGCTGTCGGCCGAGCCGCTTGCCGTTCCACGGGTCCCTCGCCACGCCAGCGACCCGTCGCGGGTGATGGCAGCGACCACGGAGGGCAGCCGTCCGGTGCGCTGTTCGTTCGCCAGCAGCGCCTCGAGCCGACGCGCGGTCAGGTCGGTCACCATGGTCATGACGACATCCTGACCTGCCCCGTGCACAAGCGCCGACTCGACCGGCTCGAGGCGTGCACAAGCGCCGACTCGGCCGGGTTCAGGCGTGCACAAGCGCCGACTCGACCGGCTCGAGGCGTGCACAAGCGCCGACTCGGCCGGGTTCAGGCGTGCATTCACGCCGACTCGGCGGGGGGTCAGGTCTGGATCGTCGGGGGCTCGGCGACGGCCTCCAGTGGCGGGCAGGCACACACGAGGTTGCGGTCACCGTAGGCCTGGTCGATCCGGGCCACCGGCGGCCAGTACTTGTCCGGGTCGACACCGCCGGGGAAGACGCCGGTCCCGCGCGGGTAGGGCCGTTCCCACGTGTCGGCGGCCAGCACCGCCGCGGTGTGCGGGGCGTGCCGCAGGGGTGACTCCTCCGCCGGCCACTCCCCCGCCTCCACGCGCCCGATCTCTCCCCGGATCGCGATCATCGCGTCGACGAACCGGTCGAGCTCGGTGAGGTCCTCGGACTCGGTCGGCTCCACCATCATGGTGCCGGCCACCGGGAAGCTGACGGTCGGAGCGTGGAAGCCGTAGTCGACGAGCCGCTTCGCGACATCGTCCACGGTGACGCCGGTGGCCTTTGTGATCGCACGCAGGTCGAGGATGCACTCGTGCGCCACGAGGCCACCGTGGCCGGTGTAGAGCACCGGGTAGTGCTCGGCGAGCCGGGACGCGACGTAGTTGGCGTTGAGGACCGCCACGGCGGTCGCCCGGGTCAGCCCCTCGGCCCCCATCATCCGGACGTAGGCCCAGGAGATCGGCAGGATTCCCGCCGAGCCGTACGGCGCTGCACTCACCGGGCCGATCCCGTCCCGGCGATCGGCGTCGGGATGTCCGGGGTGCGAGGGCAGGTACGGCGCCAGGTGCGCCCGCACCGCGACCGGCCCGACCCCCGGGCCACCCCCGCCGTGCGGGATGCAGAACGTCTTGTGCAGGTTGAGGTGCGACACGTCGCCACCGAACTCCCCGGGCTTGGCGAAGCCCAGCAGCGCGTTGAGGTTGGCGCCGTCGACGTACACCTGCCCGCCGTGCGCGTGCACCGTCTCGCACAGCTCGGTGATGGTGTCCTCGTAGGCGCCGTGGGTGGACGGGTAGGTGACCATGATCGCGGCGAGGTCGTCGGCGTGCTCCTCGCACCTGGCCCGCAGGTCCGCGAGGTCCACCGAGCCGTCGGGATCCGCCTTCACGACCACGACCCGCATCCCGGCCATCACCGCGGACGCCGCGTTGGTGCCGTGGGCGGAGGAGGGGATCAGGCAGACGTCACGGCCCTCGTCGCCGTTGGCGCGGTGGTAGGCGCGGATCGCGAGCAGCCCGGCCAGCTCACCCTGCGACCCGGCGTTGGGCTGGATCGACACGGAGTCGTAGCCGGTCACCTCCGCCAGCCACGACTCGAGCTGCTCGACGAGCGCCTCGTAGCCCTTCGCGTCCCCGGCGGGAGCGAACGGGTGCAGGTCGGCGAACCCGGGCAGCCCGATCGGCTCCATCTCGGTGGTCGCGTTGAGCTTCATGGTGCACGAGCCCAGCGGGATCATCCCGCGGTCCAGCGCGTAGTCGCGGCCCGAGAGCCGGGTCAGGTAGCGCAGCATCGCGGTCTCGGAGCGGTAGCGGGAGAAGACCTCGTGCGTCAGGTAGTCGGTCGTCCTCCGCAGCTCGGCCGGCAGCGCCTGGTCGACCGACTCGGCGTCGCCGCTCGGCAGCTCCCCGCCACCGAAGGCGCGCAGGACCGCGGCGAGGTGCTCCTCGCGGGTGGTCTCCGAGGTGGCCACCCCGACGTGGTCGGCGTCGACCTGGCGCACCAGCACGCCCTCGCGGTGGGCGGCGGCCACCACGTCCTCGGCGCGGCCCGGGACCCGGACGGTGAATCCGTCGAAGAACGCCTCGGTCAGCACCTCGGCACCCGCGGCGCGCAGGGCATCGGCCAGCCGGCCGGCCTTCGCGTGCGTGGACAGCGCGATCTGCCGGATGCCGTCCGGCCCGTGGTAGACGGCGTACATCGCCGCGGTCACCGCGAGCAGCACCTGCGCGGTGCAGATGTTGGAGGTCGCCTTGTCGCGTCGGATGTGCTGCTCCCGGGTCTGCAGCGCGAGCCGGTACGCCGGGCGGCCCTCCGCGTCGATCGACACGCCGACGAGCCGTCCCGGCAGGTGCCGCTCCAGGCCTGACCGGACCGCGATGTACCCGGCGTGCGGGCCGCCGTAGAACAGCGGCACCCCGAACCTCTGGGTGCTGCCGACGGCGATGTCGGCGCCCATGGCCCCGGGCGACTCCAGCAGTGCCAGCCCGAGCAGGTCTGCGGCCATCACGACGAGGGCGTCGCGCTCGTGGGCGGCCTCGATGATCGGCCGCGGGTCGCGGAGCCGGCCCGAGGCGCCCGGGTACTGCACCAGGACGGCGGCCACGTCCCCGTCGGGGAGCCCGTCGTCGAGGTCGGCCACCACCACGGGGATGTTCATCGCCTGGGCCCGGGTGCGCACGACAGCGATCGTCTGCGGCAGCGCGTCGGCGTCGACCACGAAGGCGCCCGCGGGCGACCGGTTGGCGCGACGGACCAGCGTCATCGCCTCGGCCGCGGCCGTCGCCTCGTCCAGCAGGGAGGCGTTCGCGGTCGGGAGCCCGGTGAGGTCCCCGACGACGGTCTGGAAGTTGATCAGCGCCTCCAGCCGTCCCTGCGAGATCTCCGGCTGGTACGGCGTGTAGGCGGTGTACCAGGCAGGGCTCTCCAACACGTTGCGCCTGATCACCGCCGGGGTGATGGTGCCTGCATAGCCCAGCCCGATCATCGGCTCGCGCAGCGTGTTGCTGCCGGCGAGCGCGCGGAGCTCGGCTGCCGCCTCGTCCTCCGAGACGGCGGCCGGCAGGTCGAGCTCGGCGGCGGCGCGGATCGCCTTCGGCACCGCGGCGGCCATGAGCTGCTCGAGCGAGTCGAACCCGAGGCTCTTCAGCATCGAGATCTGCTGCGCCTGGTCGGGGCCGATGTGCCGGTCGGCGAAGCTGCGGGCTGCGGCGACGATTTCGGGCGTCGGACGGGACGAGTCAGTCACTGAGGCTCCCAACGAGGTGTCTTGGCTGGTCGCCTCCCCCTCTGTCGGGTGGTGGAAACCCTTCAGAGTCGCCTCGGCTGCGCGGTCCTGGTGCCTGAGAGGTTCTGAGGAGGAGTTGCCCCGTCGGCGCCCGGCGGCCGGAGGTGACCTCCGGCGACGGGCTCTCCCGCGCATGTCATCGGCTCGCTCAGTTTACCAGCCGCCCTTGAACGGACCCTCCGCCCGAAGGGTCAGCGAGGGTCAGCGAGGGGCTCTCAGCGGGGTCCTCAGCCCGTCATCCTGGCCCGGCGGCGGGCGGCGAGCTCGTCTGCGTCGCTGCCCGCATGCCCGGCCTTCTCGCTCGGCAGGTCGGAAAGGGATCCCTCGATCTCGCGCCAAACACCCCCGATGGCGATGCCGAACACTCCCTGGCCTCCCTGCAGCAGGTCGATGACCTCGTCGTTGGAGGTGCACTCGTAGACGCTCGCGCCGTCGCTCATGAGCGTGACGCGGGTCAGGTCGTCGGTGCCGCGGTCGCGGAGGTGCTGCACCGCGGTGCGGATCTGCTGGAGCGAGATGCCGGCGTCGAGCAGGCGCTTGATGACCTTGAGCAGCAAGATGTCACGGAAGGAGTAGAGCCGCTGCGTGCCCGAGCCCGTGGCACCGCGGACTGTGGGCTCGACAAGTCCTGTGCGTGCCCAGTAGTCGAGCTGCCGGTAGGTGATGCCGGCGGCGCTGCAGGCGGTCGGCCCGCGGTAACCGACGTCCGAGGGCAGCGGGGAGACGTCGTCGCTGAAGAGCAGCCCCTGCTCTCCTGCCGCTGCCTCCGCCTCGAGCGCCGCTGCTGGGTCGCCTGCGCCCGGGTCCGCGTTCTCTCCCTTGACCACCGTGACCTCCACCTGTCGCTCCGCACCTGTGCAGTCCCGGGGAAACCCGTCGCGACTCAGCACAACGGTGGAACTACAACGGAGACAGTTCACCGTAAGCCCGGGCGGCCGGGTCGTCAAAGACCTCACCCACCCGACACTGCGCGTGTCGCACCTTCAACCTCTAGTTGAAGGTGAGCGTCCCGCCGCCGCTGCCCGCGAGAGGGTCGGGTCAGGCCGGGTCGGGGTTCTCGAAGTCCTCGGGAGACACGTTGTCGAGGAACTCGCGGAACTTCTCGACCTCGTCCTCCTCCTCCTCAGGCACCTCGAGCCCCGCCTCGTCGAGGACGTCCTCGGCGCACACGATGCGAGAACCCGTGCGCAGCGCGAGCGCGATCGAGTCCGACGGTCGCGCGCTCACCTCGGCGCCGGAGGAGAGGACCAGCACGGCGTAGAACACGCCGTCGCGCATCTCGGTGATCCGGACCTCGGTGAGCTCGGTGCCGGCGGCGCCGATGAGGTCCTTCATCAGGTCGTGGGTCAGGGGCCGTGGCGGCACCACGCCCTGCTGCGCGAAGGCGATCGCGGTCGCCTCCACCGCACCGATCCAGATCGGCAGGTAGCGCTCGCCGGTCACCTCTCGCAGCAGCACGATCGGCTGGTTCGACGGCATCTCCACCCGGACACCGACCACATCGACTTCGCGCACGATTTCACCCTACTCCGGCGGAGTCGCACGTCCTCACCGGCGCGAGGGTCAGCGAAGCCCGCGCAGCCCCACCTTGACCAGGACGGCGTGGAGCCGCACCGAGAGGGCGGCGATCTGGCCCATCACCTCGTCCGCACGTCCCTCGGCTCCCGGCTCGCGGCTCCGGCGGATGGGTGCGGCCACCTGCTCGACCAGCCCGACCTCGCGGTCGGCGGCCGTCTTGAACATGCGCAGGTGCCGGGGCCCGATGCCGTAGTCGGACAGCTCGGCGACGGTGCGCGCGATGAGGATCGCGTCGTTGTCGTAGGGGGCCGAGCCCGGGCGAGGTGACACCAGGCCGTAGCCCTCGAGCTCCTCGAGCAGGTCCTCCTCGATCTCGGCGACCGCGAGGAGCTCACGCCTCGTCAGCCGCAGCCGGGACGGGTCGGCGGCGAAGCTGGTGCCCGGCGGGTAGCCGTCGGCAGCGAGGGCCAGCCTGGGCACGGTCGGCCCCGAGGGCAACGCCGGCGGCTCGAGCCCGCGGTCCAGGGCGTCGAGGTGCTCGCGGATGACCTTCAGCGGGAGGTGGTGGTCGCGCTGCAGGACCAGCGCGTAGCGCAGCCGGTCGACATCGTCGTCGGAGTACTTGCGGTAGCCGGCCGGGGTCCGAGTCGGCCTCACCAGGTCCATCGCCTCGAAGTAGCGGAGCTTGCTCAGCTCGAGCGAGGGAAAGTCCTCCCGCAGCCGCGCGTGCACCTCGCCGATGTTCATCCGGCCGGTCGCCGGTGACGTCTCCGTCATGCCACCGGCCGGCTCATCGACCTGAGGCCTCGGAGGAGAAGTACACCAGCCGGAACTTGCCGATCTGGACCTCGTCGCCGCCCTGGAGCAGCACCTCGTCGATCCGGTCGCGGTTGATGTAGGTGCCGTTCAGGCTGCCGACGTCGCTCACGCGGTAGCCCTCCGGCCCGCGGCGGAACTCCGCGTGCCGGCGGGAGACGGTGACGTCGTCGAGGAAGATCTCGCTGTCTGGATGCCGACCGGCCGTCACCACGTCGGTGTCGAGCAGGAACCGGCTGCCGGCGCTCGGGCCCCGCTGCACGACCAGCAGCGCGCTGCCTGGCGGCAGGGCGTTGACAGCGGCGGCATCGGCCTCGTTGAGCGGCCGCTCCTCGGACTGCTCGCCCTTGCTGGGAGCCCGGAACGACATCGTCGCGGTGGGGTCTGCCGGCGGCGGCTCGGGCGTGACCAGCCGCGTGCCGCACTGCGAGCAGAACCGCGCCTCGTCCGGGTTGCGGTGACCGCACGAGGTGCAGAACGGCATGTGGTTCCTTCCTGACGAACCTTCAAGCGCAAGTCGAGGTTGATGGTTCCCAGAACCTACCAGGACCGCTCAGTCAAGCGAGGCCTGATAGTCCTCGGCGCTCATGAGCTGGTCGAGGTCGGCGGTGGCGTCCGGCGCCACCTCGAACAGCCACCCCTCGCCGTAGGGGTCGGTGTTGACCAGCTCGGGGTTGTTGTCGAGGGCGTCGTTCCGGGCCACGACCCGTCCCGTGAGCGGCACGTAGACGTCACTCACGGACTTGGTCGACTCCAGCTCCCCCACCGCGGAGCCGGCCGCCACCTCGGCCCCGACCTCGGGCAGCGAGACGTAGACGATGTCGCCGAGCGCGTCCTGCGCGTAGTGCGTGATCCCGATCCGCACCGCGCCCTCGTTCTCGCCCGCGTCGCGCACCCACTCGTGCTCGGCGGTGTACTTCAGGTCCTCGGGGTACACGACTCTCCTTCAACTGGTGGACGAGCGCCCCGGCTGGAGGCGCGGGCTGGTGCACGACTGGTCCGGGACGCTACTCCTCGTCGACCGGCTCGGCGAAGCGTGGGGCACCCGTCTTGCTGGTCGTCGCGATCTGGAGGTCCTCCAGCTTCTGGAGACCGGCCGTGCCGCCCACCTGCTCGACCTCGTCGACGAGCCCCCCGCTGAAGCTCATGGCGGTCGCGAGCGTGTCCGGATCTCCGATGGCGTCGATGACGTACGGCGAGCGGAGCGGCACGCCGTCGACGAGCAGCCCCTCCCGCCTCGAGTCCGTGATGCCCGTCTGAGCCACCACCCGGACCTTCTCGTTGATCTCGATGGCCTCGGCTCCGGCGTTGCGGAGCTCCTCCAGCCCGTTGAGCAGCTGGTCGGTGCCGATCGCCCCCGTGGGAGAGCTGATGGTCACGCGGATCCCCGGGCCGGCGGCCGGCAGCTCGCCGGCGAGGACCCCGAGGGCTTCGGCCTGGCGGCGAGCCACGTCCAGCGCGGTCTGCTGGGCGGCCGCGTTGCCACGCAGGTCGTCGCGGGTGCGCTGCAGCTCCGCGATCTCGGCCTCGGCCCGATCGGTCGCCAGCGTCAAGGTGTTGATGAGTGCGATGAGGTCGGCCTGGCGGGCTCCGACGAAGATGTCGTCCCGGTCGTTGGCACGGAGCTGGACGACCGCCGCGAAGCCCAGGACGCCCAGCAGCACCGCGACGACGGCCTGCCCACGCCAGCCCGAGGACCGGAGCGCCCTGAGCAGCCGCTCACGGCCGGTGACGGAGCCGTCCGGCTCAGGCATGGAACAGGTGGCGCCGGATCGCGGCGACGTTGGAGAAGATGCGGATGCCGAGCACGACGATGACGCCCGTGGAGAGCTGGCCGCCGACGCCGAGCTGGTCGCCGAGGTAGACGATCAGCGCGGCGATCAGGACGTTGCTGACGAACGACACCACGAAGACCTTGTCGTCGAAGATGCCGTCGAGGAGCGCTCGAAGGGCACCGAACGACGCGTCCAGGGCTGCCACGACGGCGATCGGGAGGTAGGGCTCGAGCCAGAAAGGCACGTCGGGCTCCAGGAAGAGCCCGAGCGCGATGCCGATGACGAGCCCGAGCGCAGCGATCACCGGCTGCCGCCCCGGGGACGGGCGTGGCGCAAGGTGACCGCCGGAGCTGCGGGCAGGCTCAACGACTGCTCCCTCGAGATGCTGAACTGCAGGTTGTAGACGGCCTGCAGATTCAACCACCAGCTGCCTCCCGCCGACTCGATGAAACGCGCAGGCAGCTGGTCCGGATCCCCGATGGCGGACACGACGTACGGCCGCGACAGGGAGCGGAGGTTCACGGTGATCGCCTCTCCGGCCTCGCGGATCGAGCTCAGGTTGGTGAGCCGCTGGCCGTTGATCGCCACGGCCTCGGCGCCGGAGACCCAGAGGCCGTTCACCAGGATCTGCAGGTCCTTGTCCAGCACCACCTGGCGTTCGGTGGTCGCCGTAGGGCTGTCGTCGACGACGACCCGGACCCCCGGACCGGTGACGGCTGCCGCACCGGAGGCACCGCCGAGCCGTGCCAGCTCGGCCTGGACGGCTCGCCCGCTGCCGGTGGCCGCCAGCACGCTCTCGCGCCCCCGGGCGACGCTCACCCGCAGCGCGGCTACCTGCCGACGGGCGTCGTCGAGGGCCTCGCGGCGGTCCTTGGCCTGGGTGATCAGCGACTCACGGGAGCTGGCGGTGGCCGGCCGGCTCCGGGCTGTCTGCACCGCGGCGGTTGCCACGAGCATCCCGAGAAGGACCAGCACCACCACGGCGGGCAGGTGGCGCACCCGCGCCCGGGTCCCTCCGGCGGCCGTCCGACGACGCGCGACGTGGGCGTAGTCCTCGTCGAGGGAGTGTGCGGTGAGGTAGTCGAGCAGCCCGACGCGGGCGTGCTCGGGCAGCGGAGGCCCGCCGCGCTGGGCGACCGACGGTGGTGCCTGCTCAGCCATGTCCTACCCGGACCTCTGCGTCCTCCGGCACGAGCAGCCGGCGGACCTGCCAGGCGTAGAGGACACCGGCCCACCAGTACATCCCCACCCCCCACAACGCGAACGCCCATCCGAGGACGCGGCAGGCGACAGCGAGTGTGCTGTCGCCGGCCCCGAGCAGCAGGAGCGGGAACGCGTAGAGCAGGGCTGCGGTCGCGGCCTTGCCGAGGAAGTGGACGGGAAGCGCGGTGTAGCCCTTCCTGCGGAGGAAGGGCACCAACAGCCACAGCAGCACGTCACGCAGCGGCAACGCCACCACGAGCCAGAGCGGGATGATCTCGCGCAGCCCCAGCCCCACGACCACGGCGAGGATGTAGAGGCGGTCCGCCACCGGGTCGAGGATCGCGCCCAGCACGGACGTCTGCCGCAGCCGGCGGGCCAGGTAGCCGTCGAGGTAGTCGCTCACCCCGAGGAACATCAGGACGGCCGCCGCCAGTCCGTCGGCGCGCGGTCCCAGCACCAGCCACAGAAAGACCGGGATCAGGACGAGGCGCAGCACGCTCAGCGCGTTGGGGATGGTGAGGACGTCGCCACTGTCGGCCTCGTCCGCGTGCCTGCTCACCCCTCGTCCTCCCGGATCGGTCCGGCGCGGTCAGGCCAACCCTAGCCGTCGTGCCGGGCGTCGCAGAAAAATGCAGAGGCCGCGCTCTTGGGGGAAGCGCGGCCTCTCGACGCCATGGCCTCGGGGGCGGCCTTCGGCGACGGTTGCCCGGAACCGGGGGGTTTCCGGACGCATGTGGGGGTCAGTGCTGCGAGATCGCCCTCCCGCACCGGGGGCAGTGCTCACGGGTGCAGCAGTCGAGCTGCTGGCCACACCTGCAGGGCGTGGCGGTGGCGCGGCTGACATCGAGTGAGGGACGCGTCGCCGCCTCGTCGTTGGTCGCCGTGGTGGCCACGAGCACCTCCTCATCCGTGAACCCGACCGAAGTCAGAAGCACACCAGGACTTCGGTCCCGAAGCGGCGAAAACCACTCCGCCTGACCCGAATGTCCGCCGGAATGAGCCGGGTGGCAACGCGACACGCACGAGAAGGACTATGTCTCCTAGTCCAGAGGGCCCATGGTCCCGAATCACCCGCCAAGCAGGCGGGCGCCCGGTCGCTGACTCGGAGCCTCAGGTCGCGCCGGCGAGCGCCGCCACAGCATGAACCTGGCCGGTGATGGGTAGACGTGACAGGACGACAAGGAGACTTCATGAGCAGCGTGATGGGAATGACGGTTCTGCTCGGCATCCTCGCCATCCTGCTGGTCGGTGGGTTCCTCTTCATCTGGAAGGGCGACAAGAACCGGTCCGACGAGGTGTCAGACGAGACCGAGCGACTGGACACCTGACCAGTCCGCACCTGAGAGGCAGACACACATGGGAACGATCCTCTGGCTCATCGCAGTGGTGCTGGTGATCGCCGGCATCGTCTCGCTGGTCCGCGGCAACCTCATCCCCGGCATCGTGCTGATCGTCGTCGGGCTGCTCGTCGGTCCGGGCGGGTACAGCATCTTCAACCGCTGACCGTCGCAGCGCCGACCGACGGCCACACCGGGAGGGAACCGCGATGCCTCGGCTGCGGACCGTCTCGACCCGTGACCCGGGATGGAAGCGCCTGCGTCATGGACGTGGTCACCGCTACCTGGGCCTGGACGGCTCGCCCCTCGGCCCCGCCGAGGTGGCCCGCGTCAAGGCGCTGGCGATCCCGCCGGCCTGGCGCGACGTGTGGGTCTCCCCCCACCCCAACGCGCACCTGCAGGCGGTGGGCACCGACGCGGCGGGGCGTCGGCAGTACCTCTACCACCCGGCGTGGCGGGCCAAGCGCGACGAGGAGAAGTTCGACCGAGCCATCGAGATGGCCCTCCGGCTTCCCGACGTACGCCGGCGCATCCGAGCCGACCTCCAGCTCGAGGCGCTGCACCGCGACACCGCGTTGGCGGCCGCGGTCCGGCTGATCGACCTCGGCTGCTTCCGGCTGGGCTCGGACAGCTACACCGAGCAGAACGGCAGCTACGGCCTGACCACGCTGGAACGTCGTCACGTGCGTCGCGACGGTGACAGCCGGGTGTTCTCCTTCGTCGGCAAGTCGGGCGTCGAGCATGACATCTGCCTCACCGACCCTGAGCTGTGCCGGGTCGTCGACCGGATGACCCTGCGTCGGAAGGGCGACGAGCGGCTGCTCTGCCTGCGGGAGGGCCGCCGGTGGGTCCCCCTCCAGGCAGCAGACATCAACGACCACATCCGTGAGCTCTTCGGGCTCGACGTGACCGCAAAGGACTTCCGGACCTGGCACGCCACGGTCCATGTCGCCTCGGCGCTGGCCGAGGCAGTGATGCGCGACGAGGCGGCGGGCGAGGCGGCCGGGAGCCGTAGGCGGCCGCCGGGCAAGACCGCTCGCAACCGTGTCGTCCGCGCGGCCGTCGTCGGCGCCTCCGAGCTGCTCGGCAACACACCGACCGTGTGCCGGTCGTCCTACGTCGATCCGCGGGTCATCGACCTCTACGAGTCCGACGTGACCATCGCCCCGGCACTGCGCGGGGCCCCGGAGGACCCCGACGAGGCCCGCGACCACCTGGACCGGGCGGTCGTCGAGCTGCTGACGGACTGAGCGCGCCAGTCGTTCATCGAGCGCGGAGCTTGAGCACGTCGAGGAGGTAGCTCGCGGCGTCTCCTCCTTCGGTGAGCGCCAGACTGACCGCGCCGGGCACGTCCAGGTCGTCCACGAGCCGCCGCAGCACGCCCTGGTGGCTGGGAACGGCGGCACCTCCGTCGGCGGCGTCGCCGTGGCCGACCGCCGTGTCGGCCAGCGACACCAGCTCCGCGAGGACCGCGCCGGCCGCGTCGAAGACCGCGGTCTCGCACTCCCAGGGCTCAGCCCACGCCCGGTGCAGCAGCCCGAGCCGGAGCGCCGCCCCGGGATAGACCTCGAGGAGGTCGCCGACGAGCACGAGGTTCCCGGTCGACTTCGCCATCTTCCGGCCGTCGCGGCGGACTTCTCCGACGTGGACGACGCTGCCCGCGAACGGAGTGACGCCGGTCGCCGCCTCGACCATCGCCGACTGGTAGGCGTGGTGGGGGAATGCGAGGTCCACGCCGCCGAGCAGCACGTCGACCGAGGTGCCGAGGCTGCAGACCACCATCGCCGCACACTCGGCGTGCCACCCGGGCCGGCCCCATCCCCAGGGGCTGGGCCAGGCGGGGTCGTTCTCGGCCGACGGTCGCCACACCGGCACGTCGAAGACCGACTCACGTCCCGGCACCCCGTCCTGGTCGCCGTAGCGGTGCGAGAGCTTCAGGGCGGTGGACTCGTCGAGGCCGGCCGACTCCGGCACGTCGGCGCCACGGAAGTACACGTGCCCGTCCACCTCGTAGGCGGCGTCGACCGCGAGGAGCGCCGAGGCCAGCCGGGTCACGGCCCGCACGTGCGCCCGCGCGTGCGGGCTCGTCGTGGGTGCGGCGACCGACAGCGCCTTCATGTCCCGGTCGAAGAGGAACTCCTGCATCAGCGCGAGCTCGTCGAAGTGACGGCCGCGGCTCCGGGCCGCGTCGGTGAGGACGTCGTCGATGTCGGTCACGTTGCGCGCGACGACGGCACCGGTGCCGGTGGCCCTGGCCAGCGTCGTCACCAGGTCCGCCCACACGAACGTCGCAGCATGCCCGACGTGCGTCACGTCGTACGGCGTGATCCCGCAGGTGTACATCCGCAGCGGCCCGACGGGCAGCAGCGACCTTCCCGCCAGGGTGAGGGCCAGCGCCCGGTCCTCCGCAACCGGGTAGCGGCCGGCTGCTCCGACGACGCCGGAGCTCGACGGCGGGTGGGACGAGGGCGGCACGCCCCGATGATGCCTCACCTCGGCGGGGCCGGTCACTCGGCCATCAGGACGTCGGGGTCGTCCACAGCCGTGGCCAGGACCTCGTCGGGCTTCCCCGACAGCACGGCGTCGATGTAGTCGCGAGCGGTCTCGAAGATGTCGACCTCATGGCCGGCGCGCTCGGAGAGGAACCACCGGTGCACCAGCACCTCGTGGTAGACCTCGGCCGGCTCGAGCCTTCCGCGCAGGTTGCGGGGGATCATCGCCACCAGCGGCTCGTAGATGTCGGTCAACCAGCGGTGCGCGGCCACCTCTCGCTTCTCCTGGCCCAGGCCGAGGTGCGCGGTGTAGCGCGCGATGTCGTTGAGCATCCGCCTCGCCTGCGCCTCCTCGGTGTCGAGACCCGTGAGCGTGCGCAGCTCCCGGCTGTGGTGGCCGGCCTCGACGACGCGGGGTTGGAGCCGGACGCGAGACCCTTCGGGCTCGGCGACGATGTCCAGCTCCTCGATGTCGAACCCGAGGTTGTTGAGCCGCTCCATCCACCGCTCGATCCGCCAGGTCTCGTCGGCGTGGAACTCCTCCTCGCCGGTCACCTCGTCCCAGAGGGCCGAGTAACGCTCCCCGAGCAGCTCCACGACCTCGGCCGGGTCGATGTGCTGCTCGAGGAGCTCACCGGCCTGGAGGTCGAGCAGCTCGCCGTACACGTTCTCCCGCGCCACGGTGAGGTCGTAGTGGCGTTGCTGGTCGGACAGGGACGGCTTGAGCTCACCGGTCTCGGCGTCCACGAGGTAGGCGGCGAACTCTCCGGCGCTGCGTCGGAACAGCGCGTTCGACAGCGAGACGTCGCCCCAGTAGAAGCCCGACAGGTGCAGCCGCACGAGCAGCACCACGAGGGCGTCCATGAGGCTCGGCAGGCTGTCGGCCCGCATGCCACGGGAGAACAGCGCCCGGTACGGCAGCGAGAACCGCAGGTGCCGGGTCACCAGCGCCGACGGCAGCCACTCACCGTCGCGGTCCTTGCGCCCGGTGACCACCGCCTGCGGTACGACGGTCGGCATCCCGATCTTCCGCAGGTCGCGCAGCAGGTGGTACTCCCGACGGGCGATGAGCTCGTCGGTCTCCTTGACCGCGCACGTGTGGGTGCCCACCCGCACGAACCGGACGACGTGGCGGGAGAGGCCGCGTGGCAGCGGGATCACGTGCTCCTCCCCCCACTCCTCCAGCGGCAGGTCCCAGGGCAGGCGCATCAGCTCGGGGTTGGGCTGGGTCGCCAGGATGCGCAGGGCCATGTGATCAGAGTAGGAGTGCTGCGTCCGGACGGCGACGACGGTGCCGCCGCCGCTCCGCGGCTGCTCAGCCCGTCAGCTCCGCGAGCACTCCCGGCAACGCGCCGGGTAGCTCACGAGCGAGGAATCCCAGGGGTCCCACGGAGACCGCCAACCGCTCCCCGGCCTGTCCGTGGAGGTAGGCGCCCCACACGGCGGCCTGTGCCGGCTCCGCGCCACGGGCGAGCAGCCCCGTCACGATCCCTGCCTGCACGTCGCCCGAGCCGGACACTCCCAGCCCCGGCCCGCCGGCGCGCACCACCCACTGGTCGCCCTCGGGCGTGGCGATGAACTTCTGGGTGCCGCCGCAGAGCACGACGGCACCGGTCCGGTCGGCCGCCTCGAGAGTGTGCGGAGCCGGTTCGGCGCTCACAGCCCCCGCGTCACGACGCAGGACCTTCGCGAGCTCGTCCGGGTTCACGGTCAGCACCGATCGACCTGCCAGGTGCCGCAGCCCGTCGGAGTTGCTGGTCAGGTAGGCGGAGGCGATCGCGTCGATCACGACGGTGGTGTCCAGGTGCGGCACGACGTCCTCGAGCAGCTCGAGGACGGCCTGGGGCTCGACCATCCCTGGCCCGAGCAGGACGACGGCCACGTCCCCGGCGGCCCCGACGACGGCCGCCGCGGCGGGAGCTCGGAGGAGGCCGTCCTCGCCGTCGCCCAGGGGCAGCACGCGGGACTCCGGCACGGCCACGGCGAGGGAAGCGGCGACACCGCGGGCGGTCGCGAGCTGCAGCTTCCCGCCGCCCACGCGCAGGGCAGCCTCGCCGGCGAGCAGCACGGCGCCGGCCGTCTGCGTGCTCCCGCCCACGACGAGGATCCGGCCGCGGGACTCCTTGTCACTACCCGGGGCGGGCAGCGGCCATCCCCGGAGCAGCGCGGCGGTGACCTCGACGGGTGCCCGCGGGTCAGGCGTCGGGCCGGTCCCAGGCTCCTGGTCAGGCATCGCCGCCTCCCACGTCGGAGGACGACTTCTCGTGCGTCACCTCGGCCTCGGCGCCCTCGACGATCGCGTCGTCGGCGAAGCGGGCGAGGATCAGCCCGGCGTCGGTCCGGTCGTAGGTGGTCATCGAGACGTTGCCGATGTTCACCTCGCGGTCGATGTCGAGGAGCTCCTGCTCGCTGAGGGCCTCCAGCACGTAGCGGAAGCTCATGATCACCGCCTGGTGGGTGAAGAGCCAGAGCCGCGCGTCGCCGAGGCCCGACCCGAGGTCGGACAGCAGCGAGCGCACCCGGAGCACCACGTCGGCCCAGCTCTCCCCCGACGGTGGCTGGTAGTAGAACTTGCCCAGCTTCCTGCGGCGTGCCGCCTCGTCCGCGTGCGCGGCGCGGATGCCCTTGCCGGTGAGCCCGTCGAGCACGCCGAGGTCGCGCTCGCGCAGCCGTTCGTCGGTGACCACCTCCACCCCCGTGTCGCCCACCGCGCGGGTCGCGGTGTCGAGCGCACGTCGGTACGGCGAGCTGACGACGAGCGTGGGCCGCTGGTCCGCTGAGGCGGACCGGACCCAGCGGCCCAGGGCGTCTGCCTGGCGCTCGCCGGCCGAGGAGAGCGCGACGTCGGCGTCCCTCACGTCGATGTCCAGCCGCTCGGCGCCCGTTTCGCGGGCCTGGGTGTCTGCGACGTTGCCGAGGCTCTCCGCGTGCCGCACCAGTGTCAGCGAGCGCGGCGGTTCCGCCATCCTCAGCAGTCGGGTCCGGGGTCTCTCGGTCGCCATCGCTCTCCTGCGGTGAGGTCGGTGCTCGGCCACGCCTCGCGTGTCGGGGCAACCCTAGTCAGCGTGCTTCCGCAGGACCTCGCACAGGACGGGGAAGGCGGCGGCGTACAGCCCCGGCTCCTCGCTCTCCCGGGGACCGGCGATGTTGAGCGTGAGCCCGTCGTCGAGCCCGATCAGCCACTGGGTCATCGCCGTCGTGTCATGGGCCTGTGCCACCAACAGTGGTCGACCGAGCCTCTCGGCGACCTGGCGGGTCAGCGTCGTGCCGCTCGAGCGGCTCGGGTCGCGGAGGGACACCACGAGGGTGGCGTCACTGTCCCGCACGTTCCGTTCCGTGCGGGTCTCCTCCGCCGCGCTCGGGCACTCCCGCAGCCCGGGGTACGCCGCCAGAAGGCCGGGCGGCCGGGGAAGGTCCTCGGCGCGACCGCCACGCGGACACCAACCGCCGTAGGGAAGCCCCACGTGACGTGCCGCGTCGAGGGCCGCCCGGTCCGCCCCCGTCTGCCCGCCGGACACGACCCGTCGCACGCTCACCCCGGCAGCATGCCCCATCCCGCCCGGCGCGCGGTGGGCGCTCACGGGCGTGCGGCTGGCCGTCGGCGGTGCTTCCTCGCGGTAGCTCAGCCCTTGACCGCGCCGGAGAGGAAGCCCTGGGTGACCTGCTTCTGCATCGCGACGAACAGCACGATCACCGGGAGGATCGTGATCAGCGTTCCCGCCGCCAGCGGTCCGATGTCGATGGAACGCCCGCCGAGGAAGAGGTACAGCCCGGTGGTGAGCGGCCGGTACTCGCCGCTGGGGATGTAGAGCAACGGCACCAGGAAGTTGTTCCAGTTGGTCAGGAAGGTGAAGACCGACAGGGCCCCGATGCCCGAGGTGACCAGGGGCAGCATCACCCTGAGGAAGATCTGCCACTCGGAGGCACCGTCCACACGCGCCGCCTGGTCGAGCTCGGCCGGCAGGTCGGAGAAGAAGGCGCGCATGAAGAACGTGCCAAAGGACAGTCCTGTGCTCGCCAGCACCAGGTTCACCCCGAGCAGGGAGTCCAGCAGCCCCATGCCACGCAGCTGGAAGTACAGCGGGATCATGTAGGTGAAGAACGGCACCAGCAGGCCGACCACCACGACGTAGAACGCGATGCCCCGCCCCGGGAACGGCAGCCGCGCGAACGCGTAGCCGCCCATCGTCGAGAGCACCACGACCAGCAGCGTGCTCGGCACCGTCAGCAAGAAGCTGTTGAGGAAGTAGTTGCCGAAGCTCCCGACGGTCCACGCGGTCGTGATGTTCTCCCACGAGAACGACGAGAAGAGACCGAACGGGTTGAGCTTGACGTCGGACGGAGTCTTGAGCGCGGTGGAGATCGTGAGGATCAGCGGGAAGACCATGACGATCGAGAGCGCGATGAGGAGGAAGTGCTTGCCCGTCAGCCTGAGCTTCCCGCGGGTGTCGAGGCGTGCCTTCTGGTACTTCATGCGCCCATCCCCTGTAGCGACAGCCTGCGCTGCAGCCGGTTCATCATGACCGCGAAGGGAATCGCCAGGACGGTGATGATGAGCGCCAGCGTGGTGCCGTAGCTGATCCGGTTGAGCTGGAAGGCGCTGCTGTAGGCGTAGGTGCCGAGGACGTCCGTGGCGCCTGCCGGACCTCCGCCGGTCATCACGAAGATGATGTCGAAGACGCTGAAGCCGCCCAGCAAGGTGATCGTCGTGACCATGAGGAAGACAGGCATGATCTGCGGGATGATCACGTAGACCAGCCGCTGGAAGCTGTTCGTCCCGTCGAGCCTCGCGGCATCCATCAGGTCCGCGTCGACGTTGCGCAGGGCCGAGAGCACGATGATGAAGACGAACGCGGCCGCGGTCCACACCGCCGTGCCCAGGACGGCGTAGAGCGCGGTGTCCGGGTCACCGAGCCAGCCGCGGGTGAAGGAACCCAGGCCGACGAACTCCAGAGCCCGGTTCAGCCACCCGCGGGAGGGCTCGTAGATCCACCCCCAGACGACCCCCACCGCCACCTGAGGGAGCACGTAGGGGAAGAAGAACGCAAGGCGGTACCACCTGCTGCCCCTGTGGACCGTCCACACCAGGAGCGCGAAGGCCAACCCCACCACCAGCGGGGCGGTGGTGCCGACGACGATCCAGATGACGTTGTTCTTGAACGCCGCCCACACGTCCGGGTCCTGCGCCAGCTCGGTGAAGTTCGACAGCCCGATCCATGGGGGGCTCGGGTCGATGCCGTTGAAGTCCACGAAGACGTAGTAGGCGGCGTTGGCCATCGGGAACACCAGGAACACCGCCGTCAGCACCATGAGCGGCGTGACGAGCAACATCCCCAGCCGGGCCTGCGCCTTCCGCGTCACGGCGGAGCTGCCCGCCTGGGTCGGCCGGCCCTGCCCTCGCGCTGGACCCGGGGCGGGCGGCACCGGCGTCTGGGGCGCGGCGGTCGTCACCTCAGCCCCTCGTCAGCCACGTCACTCCTGCGCAGCTGCTTGCAGGTCCTCGGCGACCTGCTCCGGCGTCCGCTGCCCCGTGAGCACACCTTGCACGCCGTCGTACATCGCCTCGTTCACGGCGTCGCTCACCTTGACGTCGATGTTGTAGCCGAAGTCGCCCCCATCGGAGATCTGAGCGGTGTCCTCGAGCACCTGCGCCAGGAGCGGCGAGACATCGAGGCCCTGGGTGTCGATCGGCTGCGGCGGGATCGTGTGGAAGTTCTCCACGGTCCACTCGCCGTGCTCGGGCGAGGCCAAGAAGTCCACGAACTCCAGCGCAGCGTCGGTCTTGCTCGTGCCGGCGGAGATGAACGGGCCGGAGCCGAGGCCGCCGGCGAAGATGCCCGGGCCGTCCGGTCCCGGGAACGGGATGTAGCCCACCTCGAAGTCGGCGTTGTCGTCCATCTCACCCACCAGCCAGCTGCCGGTCGGGATCATCGCCGCCTTGCCGGTGTAGAACATCGTCTCCATCGTCTCGTAGGCCACCGAGGTGGGTGACTCCGGCAGGTACTCCTGCTCGTTGTAGTCCTGCCACAGCTCGAGGGCCGCCACGACCTCCGGTGAGTCCCACGACTTGTCGCCGCTGAACAGCTGCTCCATGCCGTCCGAGCCGATCGCGCTGGACAGCGTCATGCTCAGGAGGTGGCCGCCGGGCCAGGCGTCCTTGTCGCCGACCGACATCGGGATGATGTCGGCGCTCTTCAGCTCCTGCGAGACGGCGTCGAGGTCCTCGAGGCTCTCGGGAGCCTGCAGCCCCAGCTCGTCGAAGATCTCCTTGTTGTAGAAGAGGCCGATCGTCTCCAGCTCGCCCGGGACGCCGTAGACCTTGCCGTCGACGGTGACCTCCTCCTTGGCGAAGTCGTAGATCTCCCAACCGTTCTCCTCGTAGGCGTCGGTCAGGTCGTAGATCAGGCCGTTTCTGGCGAGCGCTCCACCGAAGCTGGGACCCGACCCCCAGTTGAAGACGTCCGGGCCCTCCCCCGAGCGGAGCTGGGTCTGCAGCACCGTGCGCATCGTGTCGAACGGCAGCGTGGTGATCTTGACCTCGATGCCGGAGTCCTTCTCGAACGTCGCGACGTGCTGCTCAAGCGACTTGAGCGCGGCTGCGTCCTCGGGCTCCTCGATGAGCCATCTGATCGACTGGGCGTCGCCGTCGCCCTCGTCGCCCCCGGGCGTGCTGGTGCCGGTGCAGGCGGTCGCGAGGAGGCCGGCCGAGGCAAGTGCCAGGCCCTTCAACACTGAGGTTCGCATGGGAGTTGCCCCTTCGTCGGAGAGCGCGTCGGCTCCGGGGAGGCGACTATATAGGTTCCCTTGTTCCGGTCACCTGCTGTCACATCAGCACCTACCCTCACAACGGTGAGTGGGAGAATCCGGGTCGTCGTCGCATCCGTCATCACCGTGCTGATGGCCGGGGTCGGGACTGCCGTCGCGCCGTCGGCGACCGCGCTCCCGCCGACTCCCTCCCCCGACTCGGCCGCCAGGACGGTCTCGCGGCTGTGCACCGGCTACGACGCCTGCGCCCGTGCCGGCATGTCCTCGGCCGGCTACGACAAGGCGCGCGGCACGATGTGGTGGCGGATGTACGCCGGCCACAACTGCACGAACTACGCCGCCTACCGGATGGTGCGCAGCGGCATGCCCAACGTCCGACCCTGGTCCGGGGGCGGCAACGCCACCTACTGGGGCACCTCCATGAGCGGGATCACCGACCGGACACCCGTCGTGGGAGCGGTCGCCTGGTGGAAGGCCTACGCCTACCCGGCCGGCTCGTCAGGACATGTTGCGTACGTCGAGAGGGTGGTCTCGGCCGACGAGATCATCGTCTCCCAGGACAGCTGGGGCGGCGACTTCTCCTGGGCACGGATCACCAAGACGTCGGGCGGCTGGCCGACGGGCTTCGTCCACTTCAACGACGTGGCACTGACCAGCACGACCAGGCCGGTGGTCACCGGCACCTCCCGCGTCGGGTCGGTGCTCACCGCCTCCCCGGGCACCTGGAACCCCGGCGACGCGACCAAGAAGTACCAGTGGCGCGCCAGCGGCGAGGACATCGCCGGGGCCACGACGTCGACCCTGAGGATCACTCCCGCGCTGCTCGACAAGCGCATCCGCGTGCGGGTCACCGCGTCCAAGGACGGCTATCCCACGACCACCGCCCGCTCCCGGCGTACCCGGGCCGTCCGCCCCGGCCTCCTCGACGTGGCGGTGGTCCCGATCGTCGTGGGCGAGGAACGCGTCGGCGCCACGCTCACCGCGGACCCCGGGCAGTGGACCGCGACGCCCGAAAGCGTGGACTTCCAGTGGCTCGCCGACGGGGTCCCCGTGGCCGGAGCCGTCGAGCCGGAGCTGACCGTCGACCCTTCTCTCGTCGGGAGGTCCCTTGCCGTCCTCGTCACCGTCCGCAAGGCCGGTTACACCGACGCGCAGGTGACCACGTCGCCCACGGCTCCGATGGCCGAGGGCGGGCTGCAGGTCGAGGAACGTCCCGTCGTGACGGGCGCCGCCCGCGTCGGCGAGACCGTGGCCGTGACACCCGGAGCCGTGGCTCCCGAGGCGTCCGGGTCTGTGCGGTGGCTGCGCTCCGGCGTCCCGATCCGGGGCGCGACCGGCAGCCGCTACCACCTCACCGACGCGGACTCGGGTTCGCGGATCTCGGTGCGGGTCCGCTGGGCCCTCGACGGCTACGCGACGATGCGCACGAGGGCGACGCCCACCCCCCGGGTCAAGCCGGTCGGGTGACCGCCGCAGCCCTGACCGCCCCGCGGTGGACCGGGGCCGTGCCCCTCACCTCAGCTGGCCGGGCAGGGCGGCATCGAGCGCCGTCCGCAGGACGCGGCGCACCAGCCGGTGCACCTGACCGTCCTCCGCCGGTGCCTCCTCGAGGGCGGCCAGCAGCGCCGCCGGTTGCCCGGTGCCCGCCTTCTGCAGGCACCGCCGACCGACCGCGCCCAGCTCCGCGAGCGCCTCGCCCAGACGCCCGGAGGGCTCCGGGAGCCCCAGCCCGGCCCGCCACGGGGCGCCCGCCTGCGCCTCGTCCAGCACCTGCTCGACCGCAGCTCCGCCACCGTCGCCGGCTCGTGCGAACCCCTCCGCCCACGACCACAGCACGCTGAGCTCGACGGTGTCCAGCGGGCACTCACCCGTCTGGGTGGTCACCGCACCCGGCCTCGGCGTGTGCTGTCCCGGGGCCACGCGCAGCTGGTGGACCCCTGTGACGTAGAGATCGGTCGCGTCGTCCATCGGGCGCCGGCCGTCGGCGGCGTACCGGGGAGCCCGGCCGAACGAGGCCTTGAGGAGGACCCCCTGGGCGCCGTTCTCCAGCGGGATCTCGCGCATCCCGCGCGACGGGTCCTTCCACATCGCGACCACCCCGCTGGGAGGTACCCCGCGGGGACGGGACCGTGTCGCCATCCCGTAGGCGGTCAACGTCAGCACCGCGGACCCCGGGTCGTCGGCGAGCACACCGGCGTAGCGCGCCGTCCACCGCGACGCCAGCTGCGGGCCGTCGAGCAGCAGCGTCACCACGATCGTCGGCCCGATCGCCCGCAAGAGCTCCGCGACGCCGTCCAGCCGCGCGAGGTCCTCGCACACCACCGCTGCGACCGTGATCCCGCCGCCGAGCTCGAACACGTTCACCGAGCGTGCGGGGATCTCCATCTCCTCCCACCACCGCACGCCGGGATGCAGTGCCCCGGCGATGTTGTACTGCTCCACCTGTCCGGCGTCGAGGAACCACCGGTGGTGCTTGTGCTGCCGGTAGTGCCACCAGGTGTTCCCGTTGAGCATCCCGACGTGGACACCGTTTCCGGGCATGCGCCCCGGCCCGTCAGGGGCGATCCGGAGACCGGCGACGAGCATGGGGACCCCGCGCCGTGCCAGCAGCGCCTCGAGCCCTGCGATGTCGCTCTCCTCGAGGCAGCCCTCCGGAAGCACGGCGACGTCGACGGCGTCCACCTCGTCGAGCGCTGCGTCCAGCAGCTGGTCGACGACGTCGAGGTCGACGGGCTCGGAAGGCACGTACCTGAAGAACCCGAACGGCTCCCGCTCGGGCCGACGGATCGAGCCGGGGACGGGCTCGAAGTCCGACTCCCGGATCCGCAGCGGCCACGGGAGCAGGAGCACATTGGCGTGCCGGGCCGCCGGCCCTCCCCCGAGACGCCGCAGCGGCGTCCGGTGCCACACGGCGGGGACCGCTTGGGTGGTGGTGGCGCCGTACCGCGACAGCGAGCGGTGCGTCATGCCGACCGGCGTCGTGCGGGTCTTCGGCAGGTGCAGGACCCGGTCGGCGGGCAGCCGGGCCAGCGTGCCCCGGCGGGCCAGCATCTCGTGCGCCCGCGCGAGGTGGGTGGCCCCGGCGCCGGAGGTCGAACCGCTTCCGGCGCAGCCGGCGGCTGCCTCGTCGGCGATCGAGTGCAGCATCAGCACGGCCTGGCACAGAGCCCACGGCCGGCCGGCGGTGAGCTCGCTCAACGCGATGTCCTGGTGCGTCAGGACCTCCGTCCACAGCTGTCTGACCCGCTCCGGGGCTCCGCCCTCAGGGCCGTCCATCAGGGCCCGCCAGGCCGTGGCAGCCTCGGTCACGGCGACGGTGTACGGCGGGTCGTCCGTCGGTGGCCACCGGGCGCCCTCGGGCGGCGAGACCACGAAGCGGAAGGCGTGGGAGCGCTCGAGCAGCACCGAGGTCAGGGCGGCGACGTCGGGCGCCCAGTCCAGCAACGCCTCGGAGACCTCGCCGCCGGTCAGCCAGTGGAACAGCTCGGCGACCGTGAGTCCGGGTCCAGGGGTCACGGTCGAGAAGTCTGTCGCAACCGCCGGCCCACGTACACCGCCAAGGGGCACGACTTCGCCCGCAAAGGGACCAGCGGCCCGTCCCGGTCGGGACCGTGGGACCCCAGGGTCGCGCCGGGCGCGTCAGTCGACCTTGAGCTCCGGCGGGTAGAGGAAGTAGTTCGCCGCCGACGCGGCCTGCGCCCCCTCGTGCACCGCCGCACTGACCTGGTGGGAGTGGAGCGCGGTGACGTCGCCCGCCGCGAACGCACCCGGCAGGTTGGTCCGTTGATCGGTGTCGACGACGATGTAGCCGGCCTCGTTGGTCGCGACGCCGAGCTGCCGGGCGATCCTCGACTCCGGTGTGGCGCCCTGGATCGAGAAGAGCGCCTCGAGCCCCAACCGGAGGCCACCCGCCGTGATGACGTGGTCGAGCCGGCCGTCGGTCCCCACGGCGCCGGCGATGCGGTCGTGGATGACCGGGATCCCGGCCCCCTCCAGGCGGCGGGCGAACTTCTCGGTGATCGCGTTCGTGTGGCTGTTGGTGAGGACCCGGACCTTGTCGGTGAGGCTGTGCAGCTGCAGGGCCTCCCCCGCGGCGCCGTCGGTGTGCCCGACGACCAGGATGTCCCGGCCCCGGTTCTCGTAGCCGTCGCAGGCGATGCACCAGAACATCGAGGTGCCGACGTAGGACTCCCAGTGGTGGAAGTGGGGGTAGTGGTCGAGGACGCCGGTGGCCAGCACGACGGCGGAGCTGCTCCAGGTGTGACCCTGGGCGTGTGCGGTGAACGAGCCGTCGGGCTCGGTCTGGAGCCGGTCGATGAGGTGGTGCACGACGCGGGCCCCCGAGTAGCGGCCGAGCTGCTCCCGCCCGATCCGGCGCAGCTCCGTCGCGGGCACCCCGTCGACGAACCCGAGGTAGTTGCGGTTCACCTGGTGGTGCGTCGAGCGACCGTGGCCGGTGTCGAAGAGGAGGACCGACCGGTTGTACCTCGCCAGGTAGATCGCCGCGGAGAGCCCGGCGGGGCCGCCGCCCACGATCACCACGTCGACATGACCTTGGTGCGCCATGTCACGACCTCCCTCGGAGAGCCGGTCCGGCAGCAGCTCGGTGCCGTTGACGCCACCCGTGCCGACCCGCCCTCGATGTCCGGTCGACCCGCCCTCGACGTCCGTTCGAACCGCCCTTCATGCCTGGCGAGTCTGCCCTAGTCGGTCGAGGTCAGGTGGTGCAGGGCCGAGCACAGGAGCTGGGCAGCCGTCTTCGGGGCCACTCCCATCACCTCAGCGACCCAGCGGTAGTCGCGTCGCCCGTAGACGCAGAGTCCGAGCGCTGCGCGCTCCCCGTCACTGAGGGCCTGCAGGTCCACCGCGTACGGCGGTCGACTAAACGCCATGTCGCGACGACCGGTGGACCCTCGTCCAAGCGCGCCGGTGTCCGCCCGGCAGCGGAGGTACAGCTGCCGGACCAGCTCCGGACGATCGGGCGGACCGCCGCGCGGGCCGGAGGAGGCGCACGCGAGGGTCTCGACCGTCACTGCCTGTGCAGCGTCGGCCTCGTCGAGCAGGACGGTCGCGAGCGCAAGCAACGCCGACCCGTGTGCGTCGTACGCCGCAGCGACCGCACGGGACGCGGCGTTGGAGCGGTGGGGGTCGGCCACGGACATCTCGGCTCCGGCAGGCGGGAGAACGGCCACCAGGGTCCGAGGCAGCGTGTGGGGACGCTACCCCGGCGCCTCGTCGGGGAAACACGGGTCGGGCTCGCCGCCCGTCCCGTGGACCCAGCGCGGCCACCGGCCGGACGGCTCACCCCCTCTCATCGGTCGCCACGCAGCGGAACCCGATGTTGCCGACCATGGAGTCAGGGGTGACCGCGCTGCGGGCAGCGACCCGGTAGCGGCGGCAGTAGGACTCGTGGCAGAGGTAGGACCCGCCCTTCGTCACCCGGTGAGTCCCCGAGGGCGGTCCCGGCGGGTCGGCCCTCCGGTCGCGGCGGCGGTACGACGTGTCGAACCAGTCAGAGCACCACTCCCACACGTTGCCCGTCATGTTGTGGAGGCCAAGACCGTTCGGCTCGAAGGCGTCGACCGGGCAGGTGCCGTACCACCCGTCCTCGAGACTGTTGTGCTGAGGGAAGCTGCCCTGCCACACGTTCATGCGGTGTCCACCGCCGGGCTCCCGCTCGTCGCCCCAGGGGAAGGCCCTCGCCGAGAGTCCGCCCCGGGCGGCCCGCTCCCACTCCGCCTCGGTGGGCAGCCGCTTCCCGACCCAGCTCGCGTAGGAGGCGGCGTCGTGCCACGTCACGTGCACGACCGGGTGGTCAGCACGCCGGGAGATGTCCGAGCCTGGCCCCTCGGGACGGTGCCAGCTTGCTCCCTCCACCTGCCGCCACCAGGGAGCCGACGCGACGCCGCGGGTCGGTGGGAAGTCGTCCGGCAGCAGACCGGCGAAGACGAACGACCACCCGCAACGTTCCGCCTCCGTCCGGTGCCCCGTCGCCTCGACGAACTCCGAGAAGCGGGCGTTGGACACCGCGCAGGCGTCGATGGAGAAGGCCGAGACGGTGACCTCCCGGACCGGCCCCTCACCGTCGGAGGGGTAGGCCGTCGGCGCGTCGCTGCCCATCAGGAACGCACCTCCCGGGATGCGCACCAGGCCGGCGCGGTCCCTGCCCGAGGCAGGCACGGTGGTCACCGGCCGGGGCGGCGAGGTGGTGCCGGGCCCCGAGGGTGAGCAGCAGCCGCCCGTCCCGGTCACTGCGCCCCCATCACCCGGCGGCGAAGCCCCTCGTCCGGGCCGGAGATCTCCTGACCCTCGCCGGCGGGGTCGGTGTCGATGCGCACGGTGTGCACCACGCCGCTGAACGCGTTGTCGATCGTGGGGTAGTCGTCGGTGACCGGAGTGCTGAGGTCCACGCCGACGTCCAGCGTCTCGTCGAAGGAGAAGTAGTACGGGATCGTCTGGTCCACCCGGCCGGAGGCATCCACCCGCCCGTCGACGATGAGGTCCACGTCGCCGCCTCTGCCCACGCCCCCGCCGTCGTAGCGGAACTCCATGCCGACGACGTGGCGCCCCGGCGACAGGTCCGTGCTCCCGCGGACGGTGTAGAGGTGCAGCCCCAGGTAGTTGTAGACGTAGCACAGCCGGCCCTGCGCGGCGTACAGCGACCAGCCTCCGAAGCGCCCGCCCTGGGCGATGATCACCCCCGTCGCGGGCAAGTGGTTCTCGGCCAGCTCGATCTCGGCAGTGAGCCCGTGCGACCGGTTCTTGATGTTGAGGGTCGTCTCCTCGGTGAAGCGCCGCATGCCGCCCTGGTAGGTCACCGACCGCCGGTCACCCATCAGGTCGAGCCGGCCGGCATGCACGGGGTTCTCGCGTTCGGTCACCCGACCGTCGAGGGGGAAGACCTGGTGCTTGGCGGCCTCGATGAGGAACAGGTCCTGCAGCTGCCTCAGCCGCTGGGGGTGCTCGTGGGCGACGTCGTGCGCCTGGCTCCAGTCGGTGTCGAGGTGGTACAGCTCCCACACGTCGTCCTCGAACCGTCGACCGGCCGGCGGGATCATCTCCCAGGGGATCCCGTGCCGCGCCACGGCCAGCCAGCCCTCGTGGTAGATCCCGCGGTTGCCGCACATCTCGAAGTACTGCGTGCGCCTGCGGTCCGGCGCCCCGGGCTCCACCAGGGCGTAGCGCATGCTGGTGCCCTCGACGGGCTGCTGCAACACTCCGTCGACGAGGGTGGGGTGCGGGATGCCCGCGCACTCCAGCACCGTGGGCAGGACGTCGATGACGTGATGGAAGTGGTGGCGCAGCCCGCCGCGATCCTCGACCCCCTCCGGCCAGTGGAGGATCATCCCGTCGCGCACGCCACCGAGGTGCGAGGCCACCTGCTTGGTCCAGGGGTACGGCGTGTTCATCGCGAGCGCCCACCCCGCGGGGGCGATGGGGTACGTCGAGGCGTCCCCGATCGCGTCGATGCTCTCGATCATCACTTCGGGGTCGTCCACGACCCCGTGGCCGAGCCGGTGCTCGACGATCGTGCCCTCGATGCCGCCCTCGCCCGAGGCGCCGTTGTCCCCGAGGAGGTAGAGGAACACGGTGTTGTCGAGCTGCCCGAGCTGGTCGAGCTCCGCCACGAAGCGACCCACCTGCGTGTCGGCGTGCTCGGTGAAGGCGGCGAAGGTCTCCATGAAGCGCGCGGCCAGGGCGCGCTGCGTGTCGGAGAGCTCGTCCCAGTGAGGGACCCCCTCCACCCAGGGCGCCAGCTCGGCATCAGCGGGGACGACGCCGAGCCGGCGCTGGCGCTCCAAGGTGATCTCGCGCTGCCGGTCCCAGCCGTGGTCGAAGGCACCGGCGTACCTCTCCCGCCACTCCGGCGCGACGTGCAGCGGGGCGTGGGACGCGCCGAAGGCCAGGTAGGTGAAGAACGGGCGGTGGGGCGTCAAGGTGTGCTGCAGCCGGACCCACTCGATGGCGTGGTCCACCAGGTCCTCGGAGAGGTGGTAGCCCTCCTCCGGCCGGCGGTCCGGCTGCACGGGCGTCGTGCCGTCGTGGAGCAGCGGGTACCAGTGGTTCATCTCCGCGCCCATGAAGCCGTAGAAGGTGTCGAAACCCTCGCCGGTCGGCCACCGGTCGAACGGCCCGACCGGGCTGATCTCGCGCGGCGGCGTCTGGTGCCACTTGCCGAACGCCGCGGTGCTGTAGCCGTTCCCGTGGAGGATCTGACCGAGCGTGGCTGCGCTGCGCGGTCGGAAGCCGTTGTAGCCCGGCGCCGACGTGGCCATCTCCGTCGTGCCCCCCATGCCGACCGAGTGGTGGTTGCGGCCGGTCATCAACGCCTGTCGGGTGGGAGAGCACAGGGCCGTGACGTGGAAGCGGGTGAACCGCAGACCGCCCGCGGCCAACCGGTCCGCGGTGGGCATCCGGCACGGCCCTCCGAAGGCACTGGAGGTGCCGAACCCCAGGTCGTCGAGGACCACGATGACCACGTTGGGCGCCCCCGGCGGCGGCTCGACCGGGCGCACCGGGGAGAAGGCAGCCGACTGGTCCCCGACCCCCATCGCGGTCACGACCCTCTGGGCCGGGGGCTCGATCGGCAGCACGTGCCGACTCCCCGGGGACCCGCCTGTGCTCATCAGCGCCCTTTCCAGGTCGGAGGTCGCCGCTCGGCGAAGGCCCGCGGCCCCTCCGCTGCGTCCTCGGAGGACAGCATCGCCTGATATTCAGCGAGCTCACCGCTCCTGAGCAGGGCGTATCCGTCCGTGACCGACATCGAGGCCGTGGCCGTGCCGATCTCCTTGACGGCGGCCACCGCGAGCGGGGCGCTCTCGCGAATGCGCTGCGCCAGGGCCATGGCCCGGTCCGCCAGCTGCTCCCTCTGCACCACGGCCGTGACGAGCCCCCATCGATGCGCCTCCGCCGCTGCCATCGACCGGCCGGTGAGGAGCATCTCCGTGGCGACGGCCGTCGGCAGCATCCGCGGCAACCGGAGCACCCCGCCCGAGTCAGGGACCATGCCCAGCCTCGCCTCCGGCAACGCCAGCTCGGCGTGGTCCGCGGCGACGATGAGGTCCGCGGCGAGAGCCAGCTCGAACCCGCCGCCGATGGCCAGCCCGTTGACGGCGGCGATGACGGGCTTGCGGAGCTCGAAGTACTCCGTGAGGCCGGCGAACCCGCCGGGACCGTGATCGGCGTCGACGGCCTCTCCGGCGGCCGCCGCCTTCAGGTCCCAGCCGGCGCAGAAGAACCGGTCCCCCGCGCCGGTGACGATCCCGACCCGGAGCCGGGGGTCGTCCTGGAGCCGCCGGAACGCGGCGTACAGCGCCTGGCTGGTGGCCACGTCGACGGCGTTGGCCGGTGGCCGGTCGAGCGTGACCACCAGCACGCCGTCGACCACCTCGGTCCGCACCGGCGGGCTCATCCGCGCGCCCCTTCGACGACGAGCTCCGGGACGACGGAAGGCAGCGGCGGCGACCACCGGACGACGGCGTCCACGGCCACGGCCCCGTCGGTGAGCACGAGCATCGGGTTGACCTCCAGCTCGACGAGGCGGTCGGCGTGGGCACCTGCGAACGCGACCATCGCCTCGACCGCCCGCACCACGGAGTCGACGTCGGCCGCCACGCCCAAGTAGCCGTGGAGCACCGGCCAGATCCGCAGGCGGGCGAGGGCGGCGCGGACGTCCTCGCCCGTGACCGGGAGCAGCAACGTCACGGTGTCGTCGAGGAGCTCGACAAGGGCGCCGCCGGCCCCCAAGGTCAGGCTGAGCCCGAAGTGCGGGTCCCGCTGAAGGCCGACCAGCAGCTCCGCCACCACCCCCGTCACGAGCGGCTCTACCAGGAAGCGGTCGCCGAGCGCCGCCATGGCCCGCACAGCCCGGCGTACCTCGTCCTCCGACCGCAGCCCGACCTGCACACCTCCTACCGCAGACTTGTGCACCAGCTCCGCCGACAGTGCCTTGACCACCACCGGGAAGCCGATCCGGGCAGCCGCCTCCGGGACCTGACCGGTGGTGGCGACCTCGCGTCGGGGAGTCGGTACGCCGAAGGCCGAGAGCACCTCCTTGGCCCGCGCCTCGTCGAGCTGCTCGATGGCCGAGGAGACCAGGGCCGCTGCTGGGACGGCGGGCACGAGGTCGCCGACCGCCACCTGCGCCGCTCCGATCTCGCCGGCCGCCGCGACCGCCTCGAGGCACTCGGAGATCCCTTGCATCGGCGCGATCCCGGCGGCGAGCAGCAGCTGGCCGAGCGACTCCGGAAGGGTCTCCGGCAACGAGCTCACCACGCAGGCTCGCGCACCGGTCGTGCGCTGGGCCTGGATGAACGCCTGGACCGTGCTGTCCCACGAACCGACATCGCAACGGTCCGCCCTCGGGAGGTCCAGGACCAGCAGGTGGGCGTCGGCATCGGTTCCCAGGAGGGCGGTGAAGCAGGAGCTCAGTGCCTTCCGGTCACCCCAGATGTAGGTGTGGTAGTCCAGCGGGTTCCCGACCTTGACCCGCTCCCCCAGCACCCCCTCCAGCTGCCTGGTCGTCCTCGGGGAGAGGGACGGCATCGTCACCCCGTGGTGCTCGGCGAGGTCGGCCACGAGCGCCGCCTCGCCACCCGAGCAGCTCGCGGAGGTGATGCGGGCGCCGGGCAGGGCCCCGTGGACGTGCAGGAGCTTCAACGTCTCCAGGAAGGCCTCGACCCGGTGGACACGCGCCACGCCCAGCCGTCGGAAGAGCGCGTCGCACAGGACGTCCGGCGTGGCGATCGAGCTGGTGTGGCCGCGCGCGGCCTGCGCTCCCAGCTCCGAGGAGCCGGTCTTGAGCACGACCAGCGGCACCTTGCGCCGCAGGGCGTGCACCGCTGCCCGGGAGAGCTCGGCGACGTCGGGCACGCTCTCGAGGTGGAGGCCGATCGCGGTGACCCGGTCGTCCTCGAGCATCGCCTCGACGAGCTCGGGCACCCCGGTCAGGGCGGCGTTCCCGATCGTGACCAGGAAGGCCAGCGGCAGCGACCGGCGCTGCATCGTGAGGTTGAGCGCGAGGTTGCCGCTCTGGGCGATGATCGCGACGCCGCGTTCGACGCGGGCGCCGCCGTGCTGGTCGGCCCACAGGGCCGCGCCGTCGAGGTAGTTGACCAGCCCCAGGCAGTTCGGTCCGACCAGCGCCATCGGGGCCGCGGCGCGCACCAGCGCGTGCTGCAGCGCCTCCCCACGGGGCCCGTCCTCGGCGAACCCGGAGGCATGGCAGACCGCGCCGCCGGTACCGAGCGCGGAGAGCTCGGCGACCACGTCGACCGACCGCGCGCTGGGCACCGACACGAAGGCAGCGTCCGGCACCCCAGGAAGGGCCGCCAGGTCCGGAAAGCAGGGCAGCCCGTCCATCGTCGTACGCCGGGGGTTCACCGGCCAGATCTCGCCGGCGTAGCCGATCGCCCGCGACTGACGCACGACCTCCTCCGCCGCCTCTCCGCCGACGACGACCAGCCGCCGTGGTGCGAGCAGTCGCTGGAGGTTGGTCCTCGGACCCACCTCAGGATCCCAGAGGCCGCAGCATCGACCGCGAGATGATGTGCCGCTGGATCTCGCTGGTCCCGTCCCAGATCCGCTCCACACGTGCGTCCCTCCAGAACCGCTCGATGGGCAGCTCGTCCATCAGCCCCATCCCTCCGAAGATCTGCACGGCGGTGTCGGTGATGCGTCCCAGGGCCTCGCTGGCGTAGACCTTGGCGATGGCCGCGTCCTTGTCGGTCATCGTGCCGCGCTCGAGCTTCCAGGCGGCCTTGAGCATCAGCAGCTCAGCGGCCTCGAGCTCGATGGCCATGTCCGCCAGCGGGAAGCTGACCCCTTGGAAGCGGCCGATCGGCTGACCGAACTGGACGCGTTGCGCGGCCCACTCGGTGGTCATCTCCAGGACCCGTTGCCCTCTGCCGACGCTGCACGCGGCCACGGTGAGGCGACTGGCCCCCAGCCACTCCCCCATGAGCTCGAAGCCCGCTCCCTCCTCGCCCAGCATGTTGGCGGCCGGCACGCGGCAGTCGACGAAGGAGAGCTCGCACTGGTGGTAGCCGCGGTGCGACACCGCGGAGGAACCCCGCCGCACCGTCACGCCCGGGCTGTCGAGGTCGACGAGGAACCCCGTGATCCGGCTCTTGGAGCCGCGGACGCTCTCGTCGGTGCCCGTGGCCACGAACAGGATCACGAAGTCCGCGAGGTCGGCATGGCTGATGAAGTGCTTGGTCCCGGTGATGAGGTAGTCGCTGCCGTCGCGCACCGCCCTGGTGGTCATCGCGCGGACGTCCGATCCTGCGCCCGGCTCGCTCATGGCGAGACAGTCGTGCCGCTCACCACGGATCGTCGGCAGCAGGTACTGGTCGCGCTGGTCCCCCTCGCAGGCCTGCAGGACGTTGCTCGGCCTGGAGACGAGCCACTGCAGGGCATAGCTGGTGCGGCCGAGCTCCCGCTCCATCAACGCCATGCCCACCGCGTCGAGCCCGCCACCACCGAGCTTCTCCGGCATGTTGGCTGCATACAGCCCGGTCGCCAGCGCCTTGCTGCGGATCGCCTCGACGAGCGGTGCCGGCACGTCGTCGAGCCGATCGACCTCCTCCTCGTGTGGAGTGAGCTCCTGGTCGACGAATCGCCGGACGGTCTGCACGATCGCTCGCTGCTCGTCGTCGAGGTCGAACTGCACGGTGGGCCTCCTCAGGCTGGTGGATCGAGCGTCAGCTTCCGACGGGACGACGACGGATGCCCATGGGCCGGCCGACGACCTCGGGGACCGGAAGGTCCTCGTGCGCTCGTCGTACGGCCGAGACCCGCTCGTGCACCTCCGGCGGGAAGGGTGCCGACCGCTCCGCGCGGGAGTCCACGTGCACGAGCAGCTGCTCGGCCGTCGCCAGCAGGTCGCCCGTGGCGCCGTGGAACATCTCGTGGAAGACGTGGATGCGCTTCTCGTCGTGGTCCAGCACCCGGAGGGTCAGCGACAGCGGCTCGCCCTCCGCGACCTCGCGGCGATGGTGCAGGTGGGTCTCGACGGTGTACAGCGAGTGGCCGCCCGCCCGGTAGTCCTCGTCGATGCCGAGGAACCGGAAGAACGCGTCCGCGCTGTCCCCGAAGACCAGCAGGTAGCAGGACTCGCTCATGTGGCCGTTGTAGTCGACCCAGGCAGGAGCGACGGTCGTGTCGTGCAGCTGCAGAGGCCGGGCGATCGGCTCGCCGGGCCTCCACGGCCGGCGCCCGGTGCCCTCGTACGGCGTCACCACCCGATCAGCCACGCTCCGCCCCCTGACGTGTGTCCTCTCGCGGGCGCTGCCGCGGCGCTCCCACCCCGAGCCCGAGGTGCGCCGGCCGGGGAAGGGCCGCGTGCGCCGCACGCAGGTCCTCGACGGCACGGAGCCGGTCGGCGGGCAACTCGGTCACCCGTCCGAGCCCGATGTCCACGTGGAGGTACAGGGTCTCCCCTGTGGCCACCGGCCTCCCCTGGTCGTCGAGCAGCTCGGTGTGCAGCCGCAGCCGCCGGGGGTCGGCGTCGACCACGACCGTCGAGGCGGTGAGGGACTGACCGCGCGAGCACTCGGCCAGGTAGCGGACGTGCGTCTCCACCGTGAACATCGACGACTGATGCTCCTCGCGGTAGCCGGCGCTCAGCCCGAGCGTCTCCAGCAGCACCTCGTTGGCCTCGCTGAGCGCCACGCTGTAGCTCGCGTCGTTCATGTGCCCGTTGTAGTCCAGCCACTCCTCCCGCACCGTCGTCCGGTAGGCCGAGAAGGGCGCGCCTGCTTCAGCCATCGCCCACGAGCGCCGCCGACCGATGCTTCTCGAGGAGCTTGAGGAGGTCGACCAGGAACTCGTCACGCCGGCGCGCAAGATCGGCGACGGTGCTGCCCGCCGCCTCCTCCTCCGCACCCATGACGACCCGGTCCCGGAGCTCAGGCGTCAGCGCGGGCGCCTGGAGTCGCGTCCAGGGCTCGAGGAGGGCCGGCCCGAAGTGGTCGAGCATGTGCGCCATCCCACCATGCCCACCGGCGAGGTGGAAGGTGAGGATCGGACCCATGAGGGCCCACCGCAGCCCCGGACCGTGGACGATCGAGTCGTCGATCTGCTGCACCGTGGCCTCGCCCGCGCCGATCATGTGCAGCGCCTCGCGCCACAACGCCTCCTGCAGTCGGTTGCCGACGAACCCGGGCACCTCCGTGTCCATGACCAGGCACTCCTTGCCCGTGTGCTGGTAGAGATCCCGGGCCCACGCGACCGCGGCCTGGTCGGTCGAGACGCCACCCACCACCTCGACCAGGGGGATGAGGTAGGGCGGGTTGAAGGGATGGCCGACGACGAACCGACCGGGGTTCTCGCAGTCGACGGCCATCTGGCTCATGCCGAAGCCCGACGTGCTCGAGGCGACGACCACCTCGGCGGGCGTCGCCGCGTCGATGGCGGCGAGGAGCGCCCTCTTCGCGGGCAGCACCTCGGGCGACGACTCCTGCACGAACTCGGCTTGCGCAACGGCAGCGGCCAGGCTGGGTGCGAAGGTCAGCCGCTCCCGGCTCGCCCCCGGCGCGAGCCCCAGTCGCTCCAGCGACGGCCACGCGGTGTCGACGAGCTGGGTGAGACGCTCCTCGGCGCCGGGACCGGGGTCCCAGGCGACGACGTCGTACCCCGCCCTCAGGAAGTGCGCGGCCCACCCGGCGCCGATGACGCCGGTGCCGACGCAGACGACGGTGCGGACGTCCTCCGGTGCCGGGCGGCTCATCCGGCCTTCAGCGCAAGGATCTCGCGGCCCTCGTCAGGGGTGGCGACCTTGGCTCCCATCGCTTCCACGATCGTCCGGGCCCGCTCCACCAGCTGTGCGTTCGTCGCCTTCACGCCCTTGCTCAGGTACAGGTTGTCCTCGAGGCCGACCCGGACGTGGCCGCCGAGCAGCACCGACTGGGCCACCCACGGCATCTGCATCGACCCCAGGGCGAACGACGCCCAGACCGCGCCCTCCGGGAGCTGCTGGACCATGGCGGCGAGGAGCAGCGGGTCGGCCGGTGCGCCGTAGGGAATGCCCATGCACAGCTGGTACATCGCCGGCGCGTCGACCAGCCCCTCCGCGACGAGCTGGTTCGCGAACCACAGGTGACCGGTGTCGAAGATCTCCATCTCCACCCGGACACCGAGCTCCTGGATCCGCTTGGCACCCTCGCGCAGCATGTCGGGGGTGCTGACGTAGACCTGGCTGCCCTCGCCGAAGTTGAGGCTGCCGCAGTCCAGGGTGCAGATGTCGGGCAGCAGCTCCTCGACGTGAGGGAGCCGGTCCACGCCGCTGACGAGGTCGGTGCCCTCGAGGAACGTCGTGGGCTCGTGGGGATCGAGCACCAGGTCGCCACCCATCCCCGCGGTGGTGTTGATGATGACGTCGACGTCGGAGGCCCGGATCCGCTCGACCACCTCGCGGTAGAGCGCCACGTCCCGCGAGCCGGCTCCCGTCTCGGGGTCGCGCACGTGGATGTGCACGACCGTCGCACCGGCGCGCGCCGCGGCGATGCCGGACTCGGCGATCTGCTCGGGGGTGACCGGCACGTGCTCGGAGCGGCCGACGGTGTCCCCGGCACCGGTCAGCGCGCAGGTGATCATGACGTTGCGGTTCACGGTGCGGACTCCTTCGTTCTCGGGGACGGCGGGACCGCTGCGTCGAGCAGCGCGTGCAGGCCAAGGTAGCTGAGGTCGCGGGCCTGGCGGTCGACGAGGACTTCGTCGTAGGGCCATTGCGACGTCTTGACCACGACGACGCCGGTACGCCGGTCGGCGCACGCGAGCTGGCCGCGGCTGCCGTCGGCGGTCACCCGCCCTCCGGCGTCGTCCATCGGCCACCAGTGGTAGCCGAAGCCGGCATGGGTGGTGATGCTGCTCGGTAGCCGCCCCACGGCGAGGAAGGGGTACGCCGGGCGGGCTGCGGCCTCCACCCACTCGCCCTCCAGCAGCCGCTCACCGTCCTCGCTGCATCCGTCGACCGCCAGGAGGGCCACGCGCGCCCAGTCGCGGGCGGTCGCCGCCAGCCCCCCTCCCGCCAGGGCGACGCCGGCGCCGTCGATGGCGACCGCCGCGTCGCTGGTGCAGCCCAGGTCGCGCCACAGACGGGCGACCTCATCGGGGTAGGCGCTACCTGTCGCGTGCTCGCGGACCCAGTCGAGGACCTGGGAGTCGGCGGTGCAGTAGCTGAACTGCGTCCCCCGCGCGACACCGGGACGGACCTGGGCCAGCAGCCCCCGCGAGTCGGTCCCCTCGGCGAAGCAGCGGAGCAGCCGCGAGGCGAGGCTGTCGGGGTCCCGGTGGTCCTCCACCCAGTCGACCCCGCTCGTCATGGTCAGGACGTCGAGCACGCTCGTGCCGTCGTAGCCGGAGCCGCGCAGGTCGGGCACGTGGTCGGTCACCAGGTCGGTCAGCGCCAGGACACCGTCCCGGCATGCGCGCCCGACCAGGTGTGCCAGCACCGACTTGGACATCGACGCCCCCAGGAACAGGGTGCCGGGGCCCAGCCCGTCGGCGTACCACTCGTGGGTGAGGTTGCCGCCCTCGAGCACCAGCAGCGAGGTTGACCACGTCTCTGCCACCCACGCGTCGAGACCGCGTGACCGGCCGGCCCCCGAGATCTCCACCTGGAGTCGGCGCGTCGCCGATGCGAGCTCCTCAGCAGCGGCGCCCGGCACCACGACGTGGGACCACGACGGGTCGCGCTGGGGGTCGGTGAAGGGCCACGCGGCGAGCCGCGAGTCCACGGTGCGGGCGGGCACGAAGGGCTCAGGCGATCCGCGGGCTGTCGGAGAGCAGCTTGCGGGTGTACTCCTCCCGGGGCCTTTCCATCACCTCGACGACCGAGCCGGCCTCGACGACGCGCCCCTCCTGCAGGATCTGCACGCGCGCCGCGATGGAGCGGACCAGCGCGAGATTGTGAGTCACGAAGATCATGCTGATGCCGCGCTGCTTCCGCAGTCCCTCGAGGAGCGCGACGATCGAGCCCTGCACGGACACGTCGAGTGCCGAGGTGATCTCGTCGCAGATCATGACATCGGGCTCGGCGGCCAGCGCCCGGGCGATCGCCACGCGTTGCCGCTCGCCGCCGGAGAGCCGGCTGGCCTGGTAGCGCAGCATCGCGGACCCGAGGGCCACCTGCTCCATGAGCTCGAGGACCCGGTCGGTGGCCTGCTTGCCCTTGGCGATGCCGAACAGCTCCATGGGTCGCTTGATGATCTGCTCGATCGTCAGGCGCGGGTTCAGCGACAGGTAGGGGTTCTGGAAGATGTACTGGATGCGGCGGCGGTCCTCAGCGCTCCGCTTGCGGGCGCTGTTGGCCAGCTCCCGGCCCTCGAACGCGACCGTGCCGGTCCAGTCCTTGTGCAGGCCGCCCACCGAGCGGGAGATGGTGGTCTTGCCGCTGCCGGACTCCCCGACCAGGGCCACCACCTCGCCCTTCGCGAGGTCGAAGGTCACGTCGTGGACGATCTGCTTCCGGCCGTAGAAGATGTCGAGCCCCTCGACGGAGAGGATGATGTCGCGCTTCCGGTCGGGGTCGGCGTCGGGGATGGTGCCCCGCTGGATGTCCCAGGTCCCGATCTCGTCGACGCGGATGCACCGGACCTCGTGGTCGGGGGCCACCGTGATCAGCGGGGGGACCTGCTGTCGGCACTCGTCGATCGCGTGGGCGCAGCGGTCGTTGAAGCGGCAGCCTCCCGGCCGCATGCCGGGCGCCGGCGTCCGGCCGGGGATGCCCTTGACGTCGCGTGCCTGGCTCAGGTGCGGGATCGAGTCCAGCAATGCGCGGGTGTAGGGGTGCGAGGGGTTGGCGAAGATCGTGTCCTTGGGGCCGAGCTCCGCGATCTGCCCGGCGTACATCACGGCCACGCGGTCGGCGATGTTGGCGACGACGGCGAGGTCGTGGGTGACGTAGAGCGCGCTGACGCCGTGGTCGCGGCACAGCTGCGCCATGGTGTCGAGCACCATCTTCTGGGTGGTCACGTCCAGGCCGGTGGTCGGCTCGTCGAGCACGAGCACCTTGGGCTTGGGCAGGAACGACATCGCGAGCGCGACGCGCTGCACCTGACCACCGGAGAGCTGGTGGGCGTAGCGTCGGAGGAACTCGGTGTCGTTGGGCAGGCCGACCTCGGTCAGCCCTTCTCGCGCGGCCTGCAGCCGCGACTCCGCGGTCCCGATGCCCCGCAGCTCCTGCAGCTCGACGAGCTGCTTGCCGATCCGGATGCTCGGGTTGAGCGCCGAGGCGGGGTCCTGTGGCACGTAGGCGATCTCCTCGCCCCGGAGCTGCCGGACCTCCCTCCAGGGGAGCTTCAGCACATCGCGGCCCTCGAGCAGGACCTTGCCCGAGGAGATCAGCGCGCCCGCCCGCGAGTACGCGAGCAGGGAGGTGCCGACCGTGGTCTTGCCGGAGCCGGACTCGCCGACCAGGCCGACGACCTCACCGGGCCGCAGCACCAGGTCGATGTCGTCGACGACGTCGACCGGCCGACCGGTCAGCGTGACGCCGAGGTCCTCGATGACGAGCCCCCCGGACGGGGTGGGCGTCTGCTGGACGTCCCTCGTGGTCGCGGTCATCAGCTGTCACCCCTCTGGCTGAGCTGGGCGAGGCCATCGGCCATCAGGTTCGTGGCGATGGTGAAGATGGCGATCATCAGCACCGGCGCCAGCACGGCCCAGGGCTGGGTGGCGAGGCCGAGCCGGTTCTCGTTCATCATCTGGCCCCAGTTGGCGGCGCCAGGGTCGGCCGCGAAGCCGAGGAAGCCGAGCGCGGCGACCACGCCGATGGAGTAGGTGAGCCGCAGGCCGGCCTCGGCCAGCAGCGGTCCGATCATGTTCGGCAGCACCTCGGCCACGATCACGCGGGACCGCTTCTCGCCGAGCGCCTCCGCGGCGACCACGAAGTCGCGCGAGACGATCCCGAGCGCCACACCGCGCGACACGCGCGCGACACGCGGTGCGTGCGAGGCGCCGATCAGCACCACGATGACCCACGCAGCGGGGTTGCTCAGGGCGGTGAGCACGACCAGTGCCAGCAGGATCTGCGGGAACGCGAGCAGGACGTCGTTCAGCCGCATCATCACCTCGTCCAGCCAGCCGCCGCCGTACGCCGCGACGACGCCGATGAGGATGCCGAGCACCATGCCGAGCAGCGTGGCGAGCACCGAGATCAGCAGGACTCCCTGACCGCCGTGCATCAACCGGCTCAGCACGTCCTGGCCGACGTAGTCGGTGCCGAAGAGACCGTTCTTCGCGTACGGCGGGCCCGCGGTCTGCTCCTCGCCGTAAGGCGCGAACAGCGGCGCGAAGATCGCAAAGGCGATCACCAGCAGGGTGACGGTGAACCCGAACACGAACCGCTTCTGCTTCATCGCCCTCTCGCCGAAGGACGGGGTGCTCGGGGCGTTCGCGGTGGTGCTCATGAGGAGATCGCCGTCCTCGCTCGGGGGGTCAGCAGGATCGAGAGGACGTCGGCGACCAGGTTCACCACGATGTAGACCCCGGCGATGATCATGCTCAGCGCCTGCACCATCGGCACATCGTGGTTGCGGACCGAGTCGACCAGCTGCCGCCCGACCCCGGGGTAGGAGAACAGCGTCTCGACGAGAACCACGCCCCCGGCCAGCCACGCCAGCTGCAGCGCGATGACCTGGATGCCGGGCACGATCGCGTTGAGCAGCGCGTGCTTGCGCATGACCACCGACTCGGGGATGCCCTTGAGCCGGGCCAGCTCGACGTAGTCGCTGTCGAGCACCTCGAGCAGCGTCGCACGCACGATGCGGGACACGTACGGCGTGACCGCCACCACCAACGTCGCTACCGGGAGCACCATGCCTTCCGGGCTGTCCCACGGCTTCCCGCCCGGTGAGGCGATGGTGACCGCCGGGAAGATCTTGAACACCGAGGTCGAGAACAGCGCGACGAGCAGGATGCCCGTCACGAACTCGGGGACACCCGCCAGGGCGAGGAGGATCGTCTGGATGACGGTGTCGGGACGCCGGCGTCGGAAGTGCGCCGAGATCATCGCGATGCCGAAGGCGAGCGGGATCATCACCAGCGCCGCCAGCAGCACCAGCACGAGCGTGTTGACCACGCTGTCGGAGACCTGGTCCCAGACCGGCTGCTGGTTCGCCAAGGAGGTGCCGAAGTCACCGGTGACCAGCCCGCCCAGCCAGTCGAAGTAGCGCGTCACGATCGAGTCACCGACGCCGAGCTTGGCCTCGAGCTGCTCGCGGCGGCCGACGTTGGAGTCGTAGTCGCGGCCGAGGATCGCCCGGACCGGGTCGCCGAGAGCGGCGGTCGCGAGGAAGACGAGGACCGAGACCAGCCACAGCGTCAGGACCGCCAGGCCCAGCCGCCGCGCGAGCCAGGCCGCCCAGGCAGCCCCGCCGGAACGA
>CADCUI010000011.1 GCA_902805845.1 uncultured Nocardioidaceae bacterium | reverse complement strand
GTGACCTGCATCGTGCCGATGGTGGTGAGGGAGCCGGTGGGCACCTCGAGCGGCACCACGAACCAGTCGTTGCCGTAGACCTGGGCGAACCCGATGAGCAGCAGCCGGCCGGTGTCGAGCTCCTTCACCTCGGCCGACGCCAGGTCGATCTCGCGGTCCTCCATCTGCCAGAACCTGTCGGCGGGGAGGCCGGCGTACCGCACCGGGGTGGCGAGCCCCTCCTTCTTGAAGGAGTACGTCGGGGCGCGGGGGGCGGGTGTGCCGGGCACCCGGTCGACGCTGTGCCAGTCGAGGCCGTCCCCGAGGTACTCGTCCGCCCGCAGCACCAGGTCCCCGCAGGAGAGCTCCAACCGGTGCTCGAACCGGTGCTCGTTGTAGGCGTCGGCCTTCCTGGCCGAGCCTCCCGACGCGGCACCGGTCTGCTCCTTCCACCAGCCGAGCCACTCGTCGAGTACCGGTCGCGCGTCCCCGACCTCGAGAGACTCCTGCTGACGGGTGACTTCGCGGGCATCCGGCACCCCCGCGGCGAGCAAGGTGATCGGTCCGACGGGGAGGTCGTCGTCGATGGTCACCGGGCACTGCCTGACCAGCGTCGCGACCGCGTCGTCGTGGCCGGCCGCAAGCAGCATCGTGACCAGCTGGGCACCGCCCTCGATGCGGGTGCGCAGGTCCACGTCCGGCCGCGCCTCCCCTTCGACCTGCGGGTCCAGCGGACCGTCGCTGGGCCGGTAGCGCACCCAGCGAGGCGGTTCGGGGTCGGGCTGAAGCGGCTCGTCGCCCTCCGGTCGTGGCCGCCAGGCGCTGATCCGCTCGCTCCGGCCCTCCAGCGACACGAGCACCGGCGACCCCGCGTCCTGCCCGGCGAACTCCCCGAACTGCCACTGCCGGGTGAGCAGCCACGCGGCGTCGTGGGTCCTCGCGGTGAGTCCGGAGGTCACCTCGTTGCTGCGCGGCAGCGGCTCGAGGCGGAACGTGTCGTTCTCCGGCAGCCGGAGGCCGGTCTCGGGGTCGATCAACAGGTGCGGCATCAGGAATGCTTCTCCCAGAGCTCGAACGCCCGGTTCCCGATCGGTTCCAAGCGGCGTGACCGGACGACCGGGAGGAGGTCGTCGAGCAGCGGCAGGTCGGCCAGGTCGACGGCCCGCAGCTTGGCGAGCTCCAGGGTGTCGCGCACGACGAGCGCCAGGGTGTCCGGCGTCCACCCCCGCTCCCGGTCGGGAGGCACCGCGACCAGGATCGCCTGCGGCGCCTTTGCGTCGGGCCTGTCGAAGTGGAACGACAACCCGGTCAGCTCCGACGCTGCCGGGACCGCCTTGGCGCCCCGCTTGGTCGCCGCCAGGGCGTCCGAGCCGGGGAGCACCTCCACCCACTCGTCGGTGACGTAGCCGACGAACGGTCCGTCGGGGATCCCGTCAGGCGCGTGCCGGACCCAGTGCTCGCGTGCCCGGGGTCGGTCGGTCGGGTCGAGGTCGGCGCCGACCCAGTCACCGCCGCGCGGTGCCTGTGCGACCGACAGTGCCGGCGCGGCACCACGCCGTACGGCGTCGAGAGTGACGAGGTCGTGCCAGGAGCGCACGGCACCGCGGACGGTCCCGAAGCGACGCACCCAGTTCGTCACGTCGCTCACCGCTACCCCGCCGTGCGCCTCAGGCAGCCCGCCCGACCGCACCGGCGGGGCCACGGGGATCCCCGCCCCGAGCAGCTCGGTCAGTGCCTCCGTCACCCGAGGAAGCCAGTCCGCCTCGTCCTGTGGCCGGTCCAGCGCCGCCGTCAGCCGACCGGTGCCGCCGCGGATGCCGAGCGACCTCCGGGTCTCGTCGTCGGTCAGGGCGGTGACGAACGACCGCACCCGACGGCGCAGGACGTCGAGGTCGTGGCTGCCGCCGACCTGCTCGGGCCGCAGCGGCTGCGCAGAGCCCAGGAGCGACCGCACCGACGACGTCACCGAGGAGAGCCCCCCGTCGCTCTCGAGCTGCACCGCCCCCGCGGTGACGCCGGCGTGCTCGCGCAGCACCCGGTGCAGCCGACCCTCCGGCTCCGCCGCCGCGAGCACCAGTCCGAGCGCGCTGATGCCGAGCCGCCCGCCGCGTACGTCGAAGGAGGCGACCTCGTCGTCGTCCCCGGGTCGTACCGTCCCCTGGAGGCGGTACGCACCGGCGGGGCCGAGCAGGTGCCCGACCCACGCGTCGAGCGCCGGGTCGAGATCGGTCAGGGCGTCCCGGCTCCAGCCGTTGGCAGGGCCGGGGCGGCTCGGCATCACCGTCAGGATGCGGTGCGTGATCGCCCGGCCACGGTGGGGCGTGCGGACCACGTCGAACCGGTCCGGCACCTGCTCGCCGCGACCCAGGGTGTCGGCGGCGATCCCGGCCCGCAGCGGGTTGCCGCCGACGAGCTGGTGGACGCTCTCGGCGAGGACGAGGTCCCCGACGGCGTCGAAGACGTCGACGAGCTCGTCGACGACCGTCGAGATCACCGGGTCGCTGGGCTCCGTGCCCATCGCCTGGACGACGTCGCGGACCCGTTGCGGGTCGCGCGCCATCGCCATGCCGTCGACGACGTTGCGCGCGGTGATGGCCTCGTGGCTGCGCTGCCAGGTCGGGTCATCGGCCTCGGCGGCGTCCGGCGCGACCGACACCGCCCCGAAGTGCCGGCGCAGCTCACCGATCAGGTCGTCGCGCTGCTGGTCGTGCAGGGCTCGTTCGACCCGGTACCCCAGGAGCGAGCCGAGGTCCTGGCCCCGCCGTACGCCGGCGAGCACCCAGCGGGCGGCCCGCACGCGCCGCGACGACAGGTCGACTGCGAAGCTGGTCTCGCCCTCGTGGCCGAGGTAGCCGGACCGCAGGACCGCCGCCGTGGCTGCGTGCTGGAGCGACGGCGTGTGGATGTAGCCGTCCGAACGCTCGCCGGGCGTCGGGTCGCGGCGCAGGTTCTCGACCCAGCCGTAGCCGCCCAGTCGTACGCCGCCCTGTCCGGCGTAGCGCATGTCGAAGATCCGTCTGGTCGGCAGTGACGTCGCCCAGGCGTCCCAGCGGTGCGAGAGCACGTCGAGGACCTCGAAGACGAGCGGGAGCAGCTCGCCCTCCGGCACCGCAGCGAGGTGATCGAGGTGCTCGAGGACCACACCGGCACGGTCACGCCACTGCGCCATGCGGCGCCGTTCGCGTTCGATGAACCGCTCGTCGACGTCGTCGTGGACCAGCTCCATCATGGCGTCGACGGTGGAGGGCAGGTTCATCGCGGCGCCGAGGTCGTCGACGATCGCCAAGGACCCGACGATCGGCCACCCCGTCGCGTCGAGGACACGCAGCACGAAGCTCTGGTCGTCCTGGTTCTCGGGGTTGTCGAAGATCGTCCGTGACGTGCGAGTGATGCTGCCCGCCCGGACGTCGTACCACTTCCGGAGGAACTCCCGCGGCCGCATCGTCTGGTCCACGACGTCGAGGATGTTGCGGTAGAACTCGGCGCTCTCGCGCACCACCTTGCGGTCCCGCTTCGGGTCCGAGAGCCGGGGGACGAGCTTGCGGTAGTCGGGCGGGGCGTCCGGGCCGTTCCAGGCGACGTTGCTCACCAGCTCGGTGGGCACAGCCCACCTGAGCCTGGAGTTGAAGGGGATCCCGCCGACCGAGAGCGTCGGCCCGGGGCGTGGCGGGATGCGCTTGTCGAGCTTGGCGATCGCCTCGTCGGTCGTGCGGACCCTGCGGATGACGAGGTCCCGTGCAGTCGGGAGGCGGACGAGGGCCTCCACCGAGGTGCGGTCCGCGGGCCGGCCGTCCGACACCCGCGGGATCCACCCCGGGACGAGCGCCGCTCGCCAGTGGTTGCGCAGCCGGAGCAGCCACGGCAGCAGCATCACCTCGGCCGGACTGCCCGGCTCGGGCCTCCACTCGTCGGGGGAGGACACCGGCAGCACGCCGTAGGGCTGTGCCCCGATGCGGACCGTGGGCATCGGTCCGCGGCTCCGCACGGTGGAAACCGCGTGGCGGCGCAACGGGATGAACACGGCCTGGTCGCCGTCGGAGAACGGGTGCCCGAAGAGCTCTGCTCCCGACACGGCGTCGGTCATGAACTCATGCATGAGGCCGTTCCACGCGAGCATCGCCATCGCTCGTGGCGGTGCGTCGACCGTCCGCTCGCCCCCGGGGAGGCCGGCGAGGAAGTCGCCGCCGAGGAAGCCGAAGGCCTTCGCCAGCCGACGGGCGTCGGTGTCGTCGTGGAGCTCCGGCTCGCGCCGACGAGGGAGCGTGCGGCGCGGCTTCGACGACCAGTCCGAGCGGCTCTCGGGCGTGTTGTTGGTGGGGGTGCCGGGCTCGAGGAAGGCCATCCCCGAGGTGAACGCATGGGCACGGAGCGTGCCGAACAGCCTCTCGGTCGACTCGCGGCGCGGTGCGTCCTGCACCCCGACGACGAAGAGCTGGTCGAGGTGGTCGACGCCCTCCGGCAACGACAGCGTGGTGGCCATCCCCACCCTCACCGCCGCGTCGAAGTCGACGAGCCAGTCGGCGTGCCCGTCGCCCGCGCGCTCGTCGGGATCCAGCACGCCCAGCGACAGCGGCGTGGGGATCGGCCGGCCGACCTTGTGCGTGACCGTCCTGCCATCGGTGATCCCCAGGAAGCGCCAGGCGGTCGGCAGCGTGGACGCCCGGGGCTGACGCCGCTTGTGCGGAGGCCGGATCGTCGGCGTGGATCCTTCCCGGGTGGCGTGGGCCACCCAGGCGGCGCGGCGGGGACCGATCTCGTCCAGCACCCGCCGCCACGCCTTGTCGTCACCGCCCTGTCGCCAGAAGCGCCGGCCGGTCTCGCGCTCCTCCTCGGTGAGGGCGGTGTCGAGGCTGTCGATGTGGACGTCGTCGGGGTAGACGCGCACCCGGATCTTCCGCGGTCCGGCGAAGCTGGTCTCGAGCCGCACGGGGAGCAGTGCGATCACGTCGTCGGTGGGATCGCCGAACAGCGTGCGCTCCCGGTCGAGGTGGTCGTCGAGGGCGGTTCGTGCGGCACGGAAGGCCGCGACGGCGCGAGTGAGCTCGGCCTGCCGCTCCTCCTCTGCGTTGTCGGCGAAGGTCGTCCAGGTCGAGGGACCCGTCCCGTGGGGGAACTCCGTCGGGCCGCTGGCCAACCAGTGCAGGAGCCGCTGCTTGGCGGCTTCGCTGTCGGCCATGAGCGCCTCGGCGTTGTCACGGTCGAGACGGGCCCGGTCCAGCGCGCTGCGGAGGGCGAAGACGTCGGTCATGGCTGCATCAGCCGTCCCGGTGAGAAGGCCACTTGGTAGGGCCGCTGGAAGGCGATCCGCGCGAGGTCGACGGGATCGGCGCGCCAGGCGGGCTGACCCGCCGGGCTGCCGAGGGTCGGCGCGGCAGTCCCTGCGACGCCTCGTGGCACCACGATCCCGTCGCGCTGCGGGACGTGAGGCCAGGCCAGCTCGTCCCAGCTGGACAGCGGGGGAGTCTCCACGACGTCGAGGTCGAAGCCGAACTGGGTGCCGCGCATCGGCTCCCGGAGCACGAAGAGCCACCGTTCGGTGCGAGCCCGTGCCGCTGACAGGGGGAACCCGAACAGACAGGTGCGGTCGTCGAGCGGGAGCAGGAAGTGCGGCTCCTTCCAGGTGCCGCCGGTCTCCGGGACCGTCCCTGCCGCCCCTGCGTGGACCGCCAGCAGCACCGAGCCGGGGTAGCGCTGCAGGACGTCAGCCCGCATGAGCAGCACCAGGTCCTCCTCACCCGGCAGCTCGCCGGGGCTCACCGGGTCGTGGTCACCGAGCGGGGAGCCGTCCCCCCAGTGGGCGATCTCGTCGTAGGCATCCGCACCTCCCGGCCAGAAGCGCGTGAACGGGGTCCCGGCCTGGTCGGTGGGGTACTCCCGCCACAGCAGCTCCCGGTTGAACTCCTGGTTCAGCCCCACGAGCAGTGCCTCGACGAACGCCGAGTTCGTCTCCAGCAGGCAGCAGCGGTTCTCCGGGAAGGCCGTGATGCCCGGCACCGTCCACTCCGGCCACCTGGCCAGCAGCTCCGCAGCGACCGGGAACCCGAGCTCCGGGTGCGTCATCACCGGGCGGAGCGGCCGCGGCGGGTCCACCGGCACCGGGACCCCGGTCGTCTCGATCGCCGACTCCACCCGCGCCAGCTGCTGGGGCAGCGGGACCAGCCCGCTGAGGATGGCCCCCGACACCGTCTCGACCTCTGTCGTCTCCGGCGTGGGACCCGCAGGAACCTCGAAGGCGGAGAACCCGGTGAGGTCGAGCCGTCGCGCGCGGAGCTCCCCCGCGGCCACGCCGCTGGACATGGTGCTCTCTCCCATGGCGGCGAAGGCGGTCGCGGCTTGCGCCATCGGTCCCGGACTCGTCGTGGCCTGGAACGCGTGCATCGTGAACTGCACCTCCTGGGCCTGCAACAGCCCGGCCAACGTTCCCGCGCCGTACGTCGAGGCCCTGTCCACCGCGACGGTCGGCGAGGCGGTGACCGCGCCGGCCACCACGAAGGCCATCGGCTGCGAGGGGACCGCGGCGGTGCCAGCCAGCCCGTCACTGACGACGGGGGGCGCCGCGAGGGCGCTGCGGTTCCGCCCCGCCGAGCGGGAGGTACGCCGGTCGATCGCGCCACCGCGCCGGGCGAGGCGACGGAACGCCGTGCTGGCCGCTCCGTCGGGGACGGCGGACCGGGCCAGCACGTCGGCCAGGGGGCGGTCCTGGACGGGGAGAGCGGTCGCCGCGGGATCGGCGAGCTCGGTCAGCGCCACCGGGTCCATCGCCTGCAGGTGCTTGCGCTGCGCCACCGCCGCCGACTGCGCGGCGAGCTCCGCCTGCGCCCGGACCCGGTTGGCCTCCCGGATCGCGCCGACCTGCTCCCAGGCGCGTTCCATGAGGAACTCCTGCTCGAGCTGGACGTACCGGGCGCCGAGCGAGGCTGCCAGCCGGTGTCGGACCTCCAGGTTGAGGTCGCGCATCCAGCCGCTGCCGGGCACCGTCCGGTGACCGGTGTGGTGGCTGCCGTAGAGCGGCGGAGCGACGCCCTCGGACGGGAGGGTGCCGTCCGGCTGCTCGTGGCCGAGGACGTCCCTCAGCCGGTCCTGGAAGGTCTGTTGCGCGCTGGTGTCGGTCCACGACTCCACGGGCGCCGAGGCCCCCGGCGGTCGGAGGGCGCCCTGGTAGGCGACAGTGACCTCGGCAGGGGTGCCGGCGCCGAGGACGTCCCCGTGCGGCCAGGGGTGGCGCACGTCGAGGACCCGCTCCCCGAGGCCGGCCGCCTGCCCGGACATCGGCTGGATGCGGAGGGCGAGCCGCTCGAACGACCCGTCCGCGCCGGTCCGGAACCGCCAGTGGTGGTAGACCGGCAGCGTCGCCGGGCCGCTCTGCCGGGTCCACGCCGGCGCGGCTGCGTCCTCCGGTGGAGCTCCGCCGAGTGCCGCACGGACGCCGGCCATCGTGGTGGGGACCAGACAGGCCAGCCAGCTCGCGTCGTCCTCGAGCGCCCGTGGGCACAGGAGGCGCGCGACCACCCGGTCGGTGCCCTGCCGGGCCTCGGCCTGCAGCAGCCGGGGCAGGTCCTCCCCGGGCTCGAGCCGCGCCTCGACGTGCGTCCAGGCGAGCAGGTCGTCGGGGTCGGGCAGGGCGTGGGCGGGGAAGGTCAGCGAGGGGACCCGCCCCCGGGTGTCGAGCTCGCCCTCGTCCTCGCGGACCACCAGGAGCGCGATCCACGGACGGCCTCGCATCGAGGGCAGGGTGAGCAGCCAGGGCAGGGTGGCGTCGGCGAGGTCGAGGGTGACGAGGTTGTTCGCCTCGGCGTCCAGCGTGCCCGGTGGCGGCTCCTCCCGGACCACCTGGCCGACGTCGATGCCGGTGACGTCGCCGGGTCCGATGACCGCCAGGTCGGGCCCGTCGAAGCTGGAATCCTGCTCAGCACCGCCGCTGTGGCGTACCAGCTTCACGCTGGGCTGGAACGTCGGCCTGCCGTCCGGGCCGACCCCCTTCGTCGCGGACGCGAGGCCGGTGCGCAGCGAGGACACGAACACGCGCCTGGTCATCGCATCGCCACCATCGGCCGGTCGCCCACGACGGTCTTCTGCACCAGGCGCCACCTGTCCAGCCGCTCCGCCGCGAGCAGGGGCCGGGCGAACGCCTCGAGGCCGAAGGCGGGGACCACGAGGATGAAGCGCGGCCGGGCGGGTGGTGCCGGGAACCAGCCGTCCTCCACCGCGTAGTCGGTCTCGTAGCCCTCGCGGCAGTCGCCGGAGCTGCCGATCGTCAGCGCCTCGGGGGTGAGCTCGACGCCGCTCGTCAAGGTGCGGGACGCGGGGCTGCCGAGCTGCTGGTCCTGGGTCATCGCGCGGAACTCACCTGGCACGAAGGCCGTCTTCACCGTGGTGTCGTGCGGCTGGTCGTCCTGCGGCCGGAGCTTGACCCGCTCGATGCGCCAGGTCTGGTCGGGGACGGCGAGGCGGTGGAAGCGGTTGATCGTGAAGTCGAGCGGGATGACGTTCTGGGAGAGGCGCAGTCGCGCGTCGGGCAGTGCGACGGCGCCCGACGAGACGGCGCGGGCGGCGTCGTCGGTGAGCTGCAGCGAGCGCCGCCCGGCAGACGAGGAGTCGGTGGCCCAGCTCTCGCGACGCCGGAGTGTCGGTCCGAGCTCGTCGAGGATCTCCGGAGGGGGCGCGGTGAGCGCCGGCGGCGTACCCCACCGGACGTCGAAGTCGAGGTCGACGTCCCAGAAGAGCACCGAGATGCTCCCGGTGCCGAACGCGTGCCAGGCACCCGGTCCCTCGAGGGTGAACGAGAGGGCGACGCTTGCGAGCCGGACGCCGAACGCGAGCACCGCGACGCCCGCCTGGACCCGGACCGAGAAGGCGATGCTGGGCTCCCACACGAAGAGCGCGTCGAGGCCGAGGTAGCCCTCGACCCCGCACTCCGCGATGGTCGCGTCGAGGTGGACCATCGCCCCGAACTGGAGCGAGTTCGACGTGAGGGCGAGGTAGGCCTCGGCCCGCAGGCCGAGGAAGCCGCCGCTGAGGTCCATCGCGACCCGGCGGAGCGCGGGTACGCCGGGAGGACGGACGTACTGGGGGTGGAACCCGCCGGCGGACAGCACGAAGAAGGGGTCGGAGCCGCCTCGGACCAGCAGGTAGAGGTCGCCGGAGACCGAGATCCCCGCGATCCACGAGCCGGTGAGGGACAGGAGGAGGTCGACCTGGGGGACCTCGGGGTTGAACCGGCCGAGGAGCGACGCCTGCAGCCGGACGATCGGGAGCAACGGGTCCGGGACCGCGATGACGACCCGACCGAGCAGGAAGACCCGCACCGGGTCGGGCAGCTCGAGGATGACCGCCGCCGAGACCGTGACGATGCGCCCGCCCCAGTTGAGGCGCAGCATCGGCCCGACGAGGAACTGGCCGGGTTGTGCGGGGAAGCACTCGTCGAGGGAGCGCAGGATGTCGTCGGCCCGCGCGAGGGCGTTCTCCGGGAACATCACCCGGTCGGCGTTGCCGTCGGTGACCAGGCGCAGCAGCCGGTCGTCGTCGACGCGACGGTTGATCCCCAGCAGCCCGCCCACCGCCTCGAGCGCGAAGCCGAACCCCAGCTGGATGCCGGGCTTCGGGAAGCCGGCGGTGAGCAGCACGAGGAACGACAGCGGGCGGTCCGGCCCGGGGAGCTCGAGGATCCCCATCGCCTGGACAGTGATGACGCCGAGGTCGACGTCGAGGATCCCGCGGTACGTCGTCCCCTCGACGTGCTTCACCGCGCCCCCACCCGAGACCGGGAGAGGCGCCGTGAGCTCGACGTCGAGGCCGCGGGGGAGCCGGGGCTCCACGCCGGTCACCCTGAAAGCGCCGTCGGCGACGCTGAACGGCAGGTCGACGCCGACCCCGGTGAGCATGAGCCGGACCGGCAGGGCCGGCAGCATGGCCCGTGCGTCGAACATGGGGCGCAGCACCAAGCCCCCAGCGTGCGTGGACAGCTCGAGCGCGAAGCCCCTGATGCTGAGTCCCGGAGCGGACACCGCGCTGGTCGGCATCGGCATGCGCAGGCCGTGTCCGGCGAACCGCACGCCGGTGGCGCGGTCCGCGACCAACGACACGTCCACGGGTGAGGTCGCGCGGTCGCCGAGGCCGAGCAGGTCCTGCAACGGCTCGGGGAGGACCGACGCCTCGAACTGCTGGACCGTCGCCTCGACGAGCGCCGGCTGAGCGGGCTCGGTGTGGAAGCGCGCGGTGAGCCCGGTGCAGGACGCCGCGGGGCCGGGCGGTACGCCGACCGTGACCGGTCCCCGGGTCAGCCGCACGTCCGCCGTACCGGTGGGGACCGGAGCCGACGAGCCCTGGCTGAGGGTGGCCTGCCAACCCGGTGCGCTGGTGACACGGACCCGGACCTCCCAGTCGCCGGGCGGGCCCACGTAGTCGAGGTCCGCGCCCGCGATGACGACGACGTCGACGACGGGTCCGGGGCTGAGAGCCAGGACCCCGCGCTGGTCACCTTCGGTGAGCACGAGTGCGACGCCGCGCTCCGCTCCGGCCCCACGCTGCCAGCCGTGCCACTGCAACGGGCCGTCCGGGAGGTCGCCCACCAGCGTGCGGAGCAGCGCCATCAGGGGGTCGGTGGTGGGCAGGTCGGTCAGCCGGCCGAGCAGCCGCCCCTGCAGGGCCGGGTCGGTGACGCCCGGCTCCTCGACGAGCGGGGCCAGGGGGTCGCGCAGCGTCCCGACCATCCGCTGGGCCGCAGGCCACAGCAGTCCCGAGAGGTGCGACAGCAGATCAGTGGGTTGCATCGCGTGAGGTCCCCGTCGTCCGGCCCGCTTGGCATCTTGGTGGGGTCGCGCTCGGGGCCGCAACGACGGGACGTCTCCCGGGGCCACCTGCCTAGTCCGGAGAACCGGGCCGGCCACCGCGCCGAGCCGGCGCTCGATGACACGGGAATCCGCTCGGGTCGGCGCTCGGTGACCGGGCCTGGCGGGGCCGGGGCCTGTCGTCGCTCCGGGACGGGCAGTCGGGATCTCGGACCCGGTTGGTCGGAGATCCTCCGCTCCGGTGAGCCCGGAACTGATGCCAGTTGCAGGGTCAGGGACTCGGTGGAGCCGGAACTGATGCCAGTTGCAGGGTCAGGGGTTCGGCGGAGCCGGAACTGATGCCAGTTTCGGGTCGGGGACTGTCGTCAGCCGGAACTGGTGCCAGTTCCCGGGGCGACTCCGGGCGTGCCGCCGTCCTCGGTCGTCCCGAGGGCATCGCTCCTCGGGGAGGTGCCGTGGAACAGCCACTGCACGAGGGTGATCGCCACCGTCGTGATCACGACCGCGGTGACGAACCGCAGGAGGGCGTCCTCGACAGGGACGGTGCCCGCGATGAACGCCGCGTGCAGCGTCGGTGAGGTGAGGGCGGCGCTGGTGGCGAGCACCAGCCCGCTGAACGGGCTCGCCACTCAGACCACCTCGGGCGTGAGCCTCACAGCGCCACCGTGGCCATGCGCCCGTTGACGACGCCGAGCGAGCGGACCTGCGCCGAGCCGGTGAGCTCGCGGTAGGACAGCACGGGGAGTCGTCCGAGGGACGGCTGCACCATCCGGCGTACGGCGGCGCGCAGCTGCGGGGCGCAGACCAGGACCGGCGGGATGTTCTGGTTCTCGGCCTCGAACATCAGCTGGGCCAGCTGGGTGAGGACGACCTGGCCGGTCTCCATGTCAAAGGCGACGACGCTGCCCTCCTCGGTCGGACGCAGCGCCTCGAGCATCCGCTGCTCGAGCTGCGGCTCGAAGCTGATGACGTGCACCCCGCCGTCGGTGACGTGCGGCTGCACCAGCGCGGGGCCGAGCGCC
>CADCUI010000010.1 GCA_902805845.1 uncultured Nocardioidaceae bacterium | reverse complement strand
GCCGTTCCTCGAGGCGGCCCGCCAGGTCCGGCACGACGTCGGCCGGGACAACTGCTTCTTCCTGCACGTGTCGCTGGTGCCCTACATCGGCCCCTCCGGGGAGCTGAAGACCAAGCCGACGCAGCACTCGGTGGCCGCCCTGCGATCGATCGGCATCCAGCCCGACGCCATCGTGTGCCGGGCCGACCGGCCGATCCCCGACAACGTCAAGCGCAAGATCTCCCTGATGTGCGACGTGGACACCGAGGCGGTGGTCGCGGCCGTCGACGCCCCGTCGATCTACGACATCCCGAAGGTGCTCCACCGCGAGGGGCTCGACGCCTACGTCGTACGCCGCCTGGACCTGCCGTTCCGCGACGTCGACTGGACCCGCTGGGACGACCTGTTGCGCCGGGTGCACCACCCGTTGGAGCAGGTCACGGTCGCGCTGGTGGGCAAGTACATCGACCTCCCCGACGCCTACCTGTCGGTGGTCGAGGCGCTGCGCGCCGGCGGGTTCGCCCACGAGGCCAAGGTCGAGATCCGCTGGGTGCCCTCCGACGAGTGCGCGACGCCCGAGGGCGCCGCCCGGCATTTGTCCGACGTCGACGCGATGCTGATCCCCGGCGGGTTCGGGGTGCGGGGGATCGACGGCAAGATCGGCGCCCTCCGCTACGCGCGCACCCACGGGATCCCCTCGCTCGGGCTGTGCCTCGGGCTGCAGTGCATGGTCATCGAGTACGCCCGCGACGTCCTCGGCCTGGAGAAGGCGGGCTCCACGGAGTTCGACTCCGACTGCCCGGAGCCGGTGATCGCGACGATGGCCGAGCAGCACGCGTTCGTGGAGGGCGCAGGCGACCTCGGCGGCACGATGCGGCTCGGCCTCTACCCGGCGGAGCTGGCCCCGGGCAGCGCGGTGGCCGAGGCGTACGGCGAGACCCGGATCGAGGAGCGTCACCGGCACCGCTACGAGGTCAACAACGGCTACCGGGACCGGCTGGAGGAGGCCGGCATGGTGTTCTCCGGCATCGGCCCGGACAACGGGCTCGTCGAGTTCGTCGAGCTGCCCCGCGAGGTGCACCCCTACTACGTCGCCACCCAGGCCCACCCCGAGCTGCGGTCGCGGCCGACCCGGGCACACCCGCTGTTCGCGGGGCTGGTGGCCGCCGCGATCGCCCGCCAGAAGGAGCTCGAGATCCCCATCGGCGAGGTCGCGCACCGGTCGACCGCCGGTGTCTCGTCGTGAGCCGGTGACGGAGCCGGCGCCTGAGGGCGAGGAGACCGACCCGGCCGCGGTCCCCCTCGTAGGGCCCTTCGAGGCGCCCCTTGAAACGCCCCTCGAAGCGCTCCGTGACGAGCCGGAGTCGTGGCCGGTGCACGCCCGCGAGGACATCTCGCGCGGTGACGCGCCCTTCGCCGTACGCCGCGACCTCGTGAGCGCGCCGGGCGTCGAGGAGCGGTTCTGGCGCGTGGTCGTCGAGCACCCCGGCGCGGTGGTGGTGCTGGCGGTCGACGAAGAGGAGCGGGTCCTGGTGCTGCGGCAGTACCGGCAACCGGCGGGGATGCGGTTCGTCGAGCTGCCGGCGGGGCTGCTCGACCAGCCGGGGGAGGACCCGCTGCGGGCGGCCCGGCGGGAGCTGCTCGAGGAGGCGGGTCTCGTGGCCGACGACTGGACCCACCTCAACACGATCCACAGCTCACCGGGGATCAGTGACGAGCTCGTCGAGGTCTACCTGGCCCGCGGGCTGCGCCATGTCCCCGACCGTGGCGGCTTCCAGCCCGAGCACGAGGAGGCCGACATGACGGCCCACTGGGTTCCGGTCACCGACCTCCTGGCGGCCGTGCTGGCGCGGCAGGTGACCGACGGGCCGCTGCTGGCCGCGGTGCTGACCTACGTGCTGGGGCGCCCAGGGCCCTGACCTCGGGTGGGCGGACGGTCGCCGACCTGACGGTCCCGCTGGCCGGGTCTACACTCAGCCGCAGCCGCCCCGACGACGTGGCGGCCGTCACCAGAGGGAGCGGGTTCGATGCGCGTCGGCGTGCCGAAGGAAGTCAAGAACCACGAGTACCGGGTGGCGATGACGCCCGCCGGTGTCCACGAGCTCACCGTCCACGGGCACGAGGTGTTCGTGCAGACCGGGGCGGGCATCGGGTCGTCGATCCCGGACGACCTGTACGTCGAGGCGGGCGCGAAGATGCTCGAGTCGCCCGACGAGGTGTGGGGGACCGCCGAGCTGGTGCTCAAGGTCAAGGAGCCCGTGGCCGAGGAGTACTCCCGGATGCGCGAGGGGCTGGTGCTCTTCACCTACCTGCACCTGGCCGCCGACAAGGCGCTGACCCACGAGCTGACCGAGCGCGGCGTCACAGCCCTGGCCTACGAGACCGTGCAGACCCCCGACGGAGCGCTGCCGCTGCTGGCGCCGATGAGCGAGGTCGCGGGCCGGCTGGCGCCGCAGGTGGGTGCACACACGCTGATGCGCGCCGAGGGCGGGCGCGGGATCCTGATGGGCGGGGTCTCCGGCGTCTACGCGGCGAAGGTCGTCGTCATCGGAGCCGGTGTGTCAGGCATGAACGCCGCGGCGATCGCCCTGGGCATGCAGGCGGAGGTGCTGCTGCTGGACAAGAACGTCGAGCGGCTGCGGCAGGCCGACCGGATCTACCAGGGACACATGCAGACGGTGGCGTCCAACCGCTACGAGGTCGAGCGTGCGGTGGTCGACGCCGACCTGGTGATCGGGGCGGTGCTGGTGCCGGGGGCGAAGGCGCCGATGCTGGTGTCGAACGACCTGGTGTCGCGGATGAAGCCGGGGTCGGTGCTGGTCGACATCTCGATCGACCAGGGGGGCTGCTTCGAGGACTCCCGGCCGACCACCCACGCCGAGCCCACCTATGAGGTCCACGACTCGGTGTTCTACTGCGTGGCCAACATGCCGGGAGCGGTGCCCCACACCTCGACGTACGCGCTGACGAACGTGACGATGCCCTATGCGGTGGCGGTCGCAGACAAGGGCTGGCAGCAGGCCTGCCGGGACGACGCGGCGCTGGCGCTGGGGCTCAACGCCCACGCCGGGCAGCTGACGAACGCGCCGGTGGCGCACGCGCACGGCCTGGAGGCAGTCTCGCTCGACGAGGTGCTCGCCTGACCGCTCGGTCCGGCGCCGACCGCCGCCTGCCCCGCCGCGTGCCGGACCGCCGCGTGCCCCGCCGCGTCCGATTGCGCGCGGCTCATGTCGCGCGCCCGATCGGACGAGGCGGGGAAAGGCGGTGAGTACGCCGGTCCAGCGTGCGCTCCGCACCTACCTCGACCACTTGGTCGTCGAGCGTGGCCTGGCCGACAACACGTTGAAGTCCTACCGCCGCGACCTGCGTCGCTACCTGAGGTTCCTCGCCGCCCGAGACGTCACCGATCTCACCGGCGTCGACGAGGCGGGGGTCTCGGCCTTCCTCGTCCACCTCCGGGAGGGCGACGAGGAGCACCCGCCGCTCTCGGCGAGCAGCGCAGGAAGGGCCGTGGTGGCCGTCCGAGGCTTCCACCGGTTCGCGGTCCGGGACGGGCTCAGTGAGGCCGACCCCGCCGCTGCGGTGCGCCCACCCACCCCTGCCAAGCGGCTCCCCAAGGCGCTGCCGGTTACCGACATCGTGCGGATCCTCGACGCTGCAGCGGCCCCGGGCACGGCCCTGGCACTGCGGGACCGGGCCCTGCTGGAGCTGCTCTACGCCTCCGGCGCGCGCATCTCCGAGGCGGTCGGGCTCGACGTCGACGACGTGGACCTCGAGGGCGCGGCGGTGCTGCTGCGCGGCAAGGGCAGCAAGGAGAGGGTCGTCCCGTTCGGGTCGATGGCCGGGGAGGCGGTGTCGGCCTACCTGGTCCGGGCGCGTCCCACGTTGGTGGCAGCGAGCACCGGCCGGGTCGGCGGTGCGCTGTTCCTCAATGCCCGGGGTGGCCGGCTGTCACGGCAGAGCGCGTGGACGGTGCTCGTCCGGGCGGCGCAGCGGGCGGGGGTCACCGCCGAGGTGTCTCCGCACACCCTGCGGCACTCGTTCGCGACCCACCTCATCGACGGCGGCGCCGACGTCCGGGTGGTGCAGGAGCTGCTGGGGCACGCCTCGGTCACCACGACGCAGGTCTACACCCTCGTCACGGTCGACAGCCTGCGGGAGGTCTACGCGACCGCCCATCCCCGCGCCCTGGGCTGACCGCGGCCGGCGGGCCATCCGGACGTGCAACCCCACGGCCATCGCCCGCCATGGCGGGCCCCCGGGGGAGGCTGCACGTTTGTCCCGCCCCTGCCCTCGGCTGACCGCCGGATTGTCGACAAATCACCGGCGCGCCTGCACGAGGGGCGGGTCGGCCGGTGGTTTCTTGGAGGCGTCCCTTCCGCCGACGAGAGAGAGCCAGCGTGAACGACTTCGGCCCCGGTTCCCACGGCACGAGCGCCCCGGAGATGCCTCCGATGTTCCGCCCGCCGATGCCCTCGACCCAGGTCTCGACCCAGGTTTCGAGCCAGGCCCCGACCGAGGCCCCGACCCAGCCGTCGACCCACGCCTCGCGCCCCCCGACGGACCTGGCCGCACGGGTCGTGGAGGCCGCCCCGGCGGAGACGGTCCCGCTGCCGCGTCGTCACGAGCCGCCCGCGGAGACGGTGCTCGGCCCGACCGGTCGGCCGTGGCCCGACCTGCCCGAGCCCCGCCCGATCGGCATCCATGGCAACGCGCGCGTCATTGCGATGTGCAACCAGAAGGGCGGCGTGGGCAAGACCACCACGACGATCAACCTCGGTGCCTCGCTGGCCGAGTACGGCCGCAAGGTGCTGCTGGTCGACTTCGACCCGCAGGGCTCGCTCTCGGTCGGGCTGGGGATGAACCCGCACGACATGACGATGTCGGTCTACAACCTGCTCATGCAGCGCGACGTCGCGGTGGAGGACGTCATCGTCCCCACCGACGTGCCCGGCATGGACCTGCTCCCCTCGAACATCGACCTGTCCGCCGCCGAGGTGCAGCTGGTGCACGAGGTCGCGCGTGAGCAGACGTTGGCGCGGGTGCTGCAGGGGGCGATCAACTCCTACGACTTCATCCTCATCGACTGCCAGCCGTCGCTGGGCCTGCTCACGGTCAACGCCCTCACCGCTGCCGACGGCGTCATCGTGCCGCTGGAGTGCGAGTACTTCGCGCTGCGCGGGGTCGCCCTGCTCAAGACCACGATCGACAAGGTCAAGGAGCGGCTCAACCCACGGCTCAACATCGACGGCGTCCTCGGCACGATGTACGACGGCCGCACGCTGCACGGCCGTGAGGTCATGCAGCGGTTGGTGGATGCATGGGGCGACGCGGTGTTCCACACCGTCATCCGGCGTACCGTCAAGTTCTCCGACTCCACCGTCGCCGGGGAGCCGATCACCAGCTATGCCTCCGACTCCGCCGGCGCCGAGTCCTACCGGACGCTGGCCAAGGAGGTGCTGACCCGTTGTCTCGACGGGTGAGGGTGCCGGCAGCCGACGACATCTTCCGCCCGACGGTCGTCGGGGACACCGACGTCGGTGAGGACGCAGCCCCTCGCACGCCCAGCGGCCGGGTGCGCCACGATGAGAAGATGACCGTCTACGTCACCTCCGACGAGCTCTTCGCCATCGAGGACGCGCGGCTGCAGATGCGACGGAGCCATGGCCTGGCGGTCGACCGGGGCCGGCTGGTCAGGGCCGCGGTGGCGCTCGCGCTGGCCGACCTCGACGAGCACGGCGCCGACAGCCCCCTGGTGAAGCGGTTGAGCGAGGCGTGAGCCGGTGACGACGGCCGTCGACGCAGTGGCTGTGGAAGTGGCAGGAACAGTGGCAGGGGCGGTGGTCGGGGGCGACGAGGCAGCGGGCGCCGGCGCGGGCTTCCTGCTCCGTCTGGACAACTTCGAGGGCCCGTTCGACCTGCTGCTCAGCCTCATCGCCAAGCACAAGCTCGACATCACCGAGGTGGCGCTGTCGCGGGTCACCGACGAGTTCATCGCCCACGTCAAGGCGGCCGGCGGCCAGTGGGACCTCGAGCAGACCTCCTCCTTCCTCGTCGTCGCCGCGACCTTGCTCGACCTCAAGGCGGCGCGGCTCCTGCCGCAGGCGGAGGTCGAGGACGAGGCGGACCTGGCGCTGCTCGAGGCACGCGACCTGCTCTTCGCCAGGCTGCTGCAGTACCGCGCCTACAAGCAGGTCGCCGGCGTTCTCGAGGAGCGGCTGACCGACGAGGCGAGACGGTTCCCGAGGGCGGTCGGGCTCGAGGACCGCTACGCGACGCTTCTGCCGGAGGTGCTGATCGGGCTGGGGCTGGACGAGTTCGCGGGCCTCGCCGCGCGGGCCATGGAGCCGAAGCCGGTCCTGGAGGTCTCCTTCGCGCACCTGCACGCGCCGGCGGTGAGCGTCCGGGAGCAAGGGGCGCTGGTCATGGACCGGCTGCGGCGGCAGGGGACCATGACGTTCCGGGCGCTGTGCGGGGACGCCGCCGACACGCTGACGAGGGTGGCGCGGTTCCTGTCGCTGCTCGAGCTCTTCCGGCAGGGCGCGGTGGGCTTCGACCAGCTCACGCCGCTGGGGGAGCTGACCGTGCGGTGGACCGGGACCGACGAGGATGAGGTCGACATCGACGACGAGTTCGACGGCGCGCCGCACGGTGAGCCGGACACAGGAGGGGAGCAGCCGTGACCCAGATCGAGGAGCACCTCGAGCTCGGAGTGGAGCTGCCGCGGGTGCCGCTCCGACCGGCGCTCGAGGCGGTTCTCATGGTGGCTGACCAGCCCCTGGACCACCTCACGCTGGCAACCGCGGTGGGCCATCCGCCCGAGGACGTGCGAGCGGCGCTGGCCGAGCTGTCGGCGGAGTACGCCGAGCAGGGCCGCGGGTTCGACCTCCGCAACGTCGCCGGCGGCTGGCGGTTCTACACCCGCGAGGAGTACGCGCCGGTGGTGGAGCAGTTCGTCCTCGACGGCCAGCAGGCGCGGCTGACCCAGGCCGCGCTGGAGACGCTGGCCGTGGTGGCCTACAAGCAACCGGTGAGCCGGGCGCGCGTCTCGGCGATCCGCGGGGTCAACGTCGACGGTGTCATGCGCACCCTGGTGTCCCGGGGGCTTGTCGAGGAGGCCGGCCACGACCCGGAGACGACCGCGACGCTGTACCGGACCACCGGCTACTTCCTCGAGCGGATCGGTGTCACGTCGTTGACCGACCTGCCGGAGCTCGCGCCGCTGCTGCCGGACCTCGAGGACCTCGACGACCCTGACGGCGGCTCGGCGGTTGAGGACCCCGCCGACCTGCTCGCCGAGCCGCCGAGCATGGTGGGCGGTTCGGCAGTCGAGGAGCCGTCAGGGGCATGATGGGCCCGTGCCGGGGCCTGAGGAGGAGAAGGACGACGACGGCCTCGTCCGGCTCCAGAAGCTGCTGGCCCAGTCCGGCGTCGGCAGCCGCCGCAGGTGCGAGGAGCTCATGCTCGACGGGCTCGTCGAGGTCGACGGCGAGGTCGTCACCCGGCTCGGCACCAAGGTCGATCCCCGCACCGCCGTCATCCGGGTCGCGGGGAAGCGGCTCCCGCCGGTCAGCGCCCACGTCTATCTCGCCCTGAACAAGCCCCGCGGTGTGGTCTCGACCATGTCGGACCCCCAGGGCCGGCGGACGCTGACCGACCTGGTCTCCGACCGCCCCGAGCGGCTCTTCCACGTCGGTCGGCTCGACACCGACACCGAGGGGCTGATCCTGCTCACGAACGACGGCGAGTTCGCCCAACGGGTCGCGCACCCGTCGTACGAGCTGGACAAGGTGTACGTCGCGGAGGTCCAGGGCGTCGCCGACCGCTCGGTGGTACGCCGGCTGCGGGCCGGCGTCACCCTCGAGGACGGCCCGGTGGAGGTCAGCGGCTGCCGGTTGGTGTCGACCGCGCGTGAGCGGTCGATCATCGAGCTCACGATCCACGAGGGCCGCAACCGCATCGTGCGTCGGCTGCTGGAGGCGGTCGGCCACCCGGTGCTCCGGCTCACCCGGACCGCGGTCGGCCCCGTCGGGCTGCGCGGACTCACGCCGGGGGCGTCGCGGGAGCTGACGTCCGACGAGCTCGGGACGCTGCTCGACTCCGCCCGCCTGTGAGCGCCCGGCAAGGGGGTACGGCGGCGGCCACTAGGGTTTGGGGCGACGCTGGACCCGGTCGGCTCCGGGGGGAGTGGGCCGGTGTCGGGAAGAGGAGGCCACCGTGAGGGTGCGGGCGATCCGTGGCGCCACCCAGCTCGAGGAAGACAGCCGCGAGCACCTGCTCGAGCGGGTCGCCGAGATGGTGACCGGGGTGCTCGACTCGAACGAGCTCACGGTCGACGACTTCATCAGCATCGTCTTCACCGCCACCGCCGACCTGACCTCGGAGTTCCCCGCGTACGCCGCACGGCTGCTGGGCTTCGACGACGTGCCGCTCATCTGTGCCCGAGAGCTGGAGGTCGCGGGTTCGATGCCCCGGGTGGTGCGGATGCTGGCCCACGTCGAGACCCACCTGTCCCGGTCCGAGGTCACCCACGTCTACCTGCACGGCGCCGCCGGGCTGCGCCGCGACCTGAGCCGGGTCCGTGAAGTTCCGGACTCGCCCGACACCCCGCCCGGGCAGCAGCCTCCCGGTGAGCCGGAGTGAGCCGGCTGACCGGACCTGTCCTCGTCGTCGGCGCCGGACTGCTGGGCACCTCGGTGGGACTCGCCCTCCGCGCCCAGGACATCGAGGTGCTGCTCACCGACATCGATGAGGAGAACCTCCGCACCGCCAGCGGCCTGGGCGCCGGGCGTCCGCAGCGTTCACCCAAGGGCGGCGCAGACCATGTGTACGACGTGCAGCTCGTCGTCGTTGCCGTGCCGCCGGACCACCTGGGCACCGCGATCGCCGCCGCCCTCACCTCCACCACGGCCGTGGTCACCGACGTCGGAAGCGTCAAGGCCGGACCGCTGGCGCAGGTGCGGGCGCTCGTGCCCGCCGAGGCCCTGCCCCGCTATGTCGGCGGTCACCCGATGGCCGGCAGCGAGCGTTCCGGACCGCTGGCCGCGTCCGCGGCGCTCTTCGACGGCCGGCCCTGGGCGGTGACACCGCACGCCGGGGCGGACGCCCACGCCGTCGAGGTCGTCACGGCGCTGGTCGAGGCGTGCGGCGCGACCCCGCTCACCTTCACCCCTGAGCAGCACGACGAAGCCGTGGCCCGCACGTCCCACCTTCCGCACGTGGTCGCGGTCCTGGTGGCCGGCGCCCTGGCCTCCGCCCCGCAGGACCACCTGGCCCTGTCGGGCCAGGGGCTGCGCGACGTCACCCGGATCGCCGCCGGCGACCCCCGTTTGTGGGAGCAGATCCTCTCCGCCAACACCGCTGCGCTGGCCTCGCTCCTGCGCGACGTCCGGACCGATCTCGACGGCGTGCTGGAGGCGCTGGAGTCGGACTCGCGTCCGGTCCTCGCCGAGATCCTCGGCCGCGGGGTCGCCGGGACAGCAGCGATCCCCGGCAAGCACGGCGGTCCGCCGGTCGCGGCGACAGCCGTGTACGTCGCCGTACCCGACCACCCCGGCGAGCTGGCCCGGCTCTTCGCCGACGTGGGGGAGATCGGTGTCAACATCGAGGACGTCCGGATCGACCACGACCCCGGTCGCCCGGTCGGCCTCGTGGAGCTCACCGTCGCCACCGGCCGCGCCGGTCACCTGCTCGAGGCGCTCGAGTCCAGAGGATGGACCGCCCACCGGTAGGATCGGGCACTTGTCCGAACAGCGCCCCCTTCCCGGGGCGTTCTCTTCGTGCCGGGAGGGACGCCGTGCTCAGCAACGTGGTCGTGGCCGTCGACGGTACGTCGGGCTCCGGCAAGTCGAGCACCTGCCGGGGCGTCGCCGCGCGGCTCGGCCTGCGCTACCTCGACACCGGCGCGCAGTTCCGGGCGATGACGTGGTACCTCCTGCAACGAGGCGTCGACGTCCACGACGCCGCCGCCGTGGCGGAGCGGTGCGGGGAGCCGACCATCGTCTCCGGCACCGACCCGCTGGCGCCCACGATCGCCGTCGACGGAGAAGACGTCTCCGGACCGATCCGCTCGGCCGAGGTCACGGCGGCGGTCAGCCCGGTCAGCACCGTGCCGGAGGTGCGGGCCCGGCTCCTGCGGCTTCAGCATGAGCTGATCGGCGAGGGCGGGATCGTGGTGGAGGGTCGTGACATCGCGTCGGTGGTCTGGCCGCAGGCGCAGGTGAAGGTGTACCTGTCCGCCGACGCCGCCGCCCGGGCGCAGCGGCGGATCGCCGAGCACGCCCACCTCGGTGACGTGCGCACCGCGGAGGCAGGTCTCCTCGAGCGTGACCAGATCGATTCCGGCCGGGCCACCGCGCCACTGACCATGGCCGACGGGGCCGTCCACCTCGACACCACCGCCCTGAGCCTCGACGAGGTCGTCGACCGGGTCGTCGCGATGGCGGAGGAGGCGGCATGACAGCCGTGGCGACGCCGGTGCTCGCCGTGGTCGGGCGGCCCAACGTCGGCAAGTCCACGCTGGTCAACCGGCTCATCGGCCGGCGCGAGGCCGTGGTGCAGGACGTCCCGGGCGTGACCCGCGACCGGGTGTCCTACGACGCCCACTGGAACGGCCGGGCGTTCACGGTCGTGGACACCGGCGGCTGGGACCCCGATGCCCGGGGGCTGGCCGAGCGGATCAAGGCGCAGGCGGAGATCGCGGTGTCGCTGGCCGACGCGGTGCTGTTCGTGGTCGACGCGACCGTCGGGACCACCGACGCCGACGAGGCCGTCGTACGCGTCCTGCGCCGGTCGGGCAAGCCGGTGGTGCTGACGGCGAACAAGGTGGACGACCTTCGTGGCGAGGCCGAGGCGGCGACGCTGTGGAACCTGGGCCTGGGGGAGCCGCACGCGGTGTCGGCGCTTCACGGTCGAGGCTCCGGTGACCTGCTCGACGCCATCCTCGACGCCTTGCCCGAGGCGCCGGAGGAGACCGACGCTCCCCCGGGCGGTCCGCGCCGGGTGGCGATCGTCGGCAAGCCGAACGTCGGCAAGTCGTCGCTGCTCAACAAGCTCGCACGGGAGGACCGGGTGGTCGTCGACGACGCCGCCGGTACGACGGTCGACCCGGTCGACGAGCTGGTGTCGCTCGGGGGTCGGACCTGGCGGTTCATCGACACCGCGGGCATCCGGAAGCGCATCAAGGAGGCCTCGGGCCACGAGTACTACGCATCCCTCCGGACCAACGCGGCGATCGAGCGGGCCGAGGTCTGCGTCATGGTCGTCGACGCGTCCCAGCCGCTGTCGGAGCAGGACCAGCGGATCATCACCACGGTCGCCGAGACCGGCCGGGCGCTCGTCATCGCGTTCAACAAGTGGGATCTCGTCGATGAGGAGCGGCGTCACTTCATCGCGCGCGAGGTGGAGCGCGACCTGGTCCGGGTGCAGTGGGCGCCTCGGGTGAACATCACCGCACTGACCGGGTGGCACGTCGACAAGCTGGTGCCGGCCCTCGACGGAGCGCTGGGCGGTTGGGAGACAAGGATCTCCACCGGGCAGCTCAACTCCTTCCTGGGCCGGCTCGTCGCCGAGCACCCCCATCCTGTCCGGGGCGGCAAGCAGGCCAAGATCATGTTCGCCACCCAGGCCGGTACGGCGCCGCCCACGTTCGTGCTGTTCACGTCCGGGCCCCTGGAGGCGTCGTACGTGCGGTTCGTGGAGCGGCGGCTTCGCGAGGACTTCGGGTTCGTCGGGTCGCCGGTACACCTGCAGGTGCGGGCCCGCGCCAAGCGCGACAGGCGCTGACTCTCCACTGCGTCACCCGTGACGGGCCGACCCTCTTGCTGAGGTAAGGTTCTGGTCGCTCGCGCACCTCGATCGAGCCCGTCGAAACCAGGTGCGCGGCAGCCACGGGCTGTGGCGCAGCTTGGTAGCGCACTTGACTGGGGGTCAAGGGGTCGCAGGTTCAAATCCTGTCAGCCCGACCGAGAAACCGGCTCTGACCTGCGCCAATGGCAGTGGGGGCCGGTTCGGTGTCTTGAACCTGAACCGCTTACTCCGCACTTATTGCCCAAGTATGGGCGTCGTCCTCG
>CADCUI010000009.1 GCA_902805845.1 uncultured Nocardioidaceae bacterium | reverse complement strand
TTGCCTTTGCCGCGGTGGCTTCGCTGGCCCTGTACGGCGCCTTCGTCTTCACCCAGACCATTCGCCACCGTGACTTCTTCCTGCCCGTCTCCAGTGACGAACAGGGCCGGGTCACCGGCCTGCTCGACCTCGACGACGACGGACACGCTGAACCCCCGGAAGAGCGGGAGGCCTGGTTCAGCCTCGGGTTGCTCCTGACCGCGCTGGTGTCGGTGGTGGGACTGGCCAAGCTCTTGTCACCGGCGATCGAGGAGGTGGTCGGGGACCTTGGACTCCCGTACGGCGTCGTCGGGGTCGTGATCGCCCTTCTGGTGCTGGCTCCTGAGTCCATCGCGGCTGTCCGGAACGCGGCCCGGGATCGTGTGCAGACCAGCCTCAACGTGGCCTACGGGTCGGCGATGGCCTCGATCGGGCTGACCATCCCGACCATCGCGGTGGCGATGATCTGGCTCACCGGTCCACTCGAGCTGGGTCTCGAGCCGACGCAGATGATCCTGTTGGCGATCACGGTGGTGGTGACGTTGTTCACCGTCGTCCAGGGGCGGGCCTACGCCTTGCAGGGCTTTGTCCACCTGGTGCTGCTGGCTGCGTTCTTGTTCCTCTCCATCCAGCCTTGATGCGGTCGAGGACTGGCCACTCGTCTGCGTTACCGAGGCGCAGCCCGGGCGTCGGCCCCGACGTCGATAGCATGTCGGCGTGGTCGACGACGAGACCTCGGCGCCGCGCATGCGTGTGGTCACGCTGAACGTGTACGGGCCGGCCAACCCTCGATGGGCGGAGCGCCGGCGCCTGTTGAGGGACGGGCTCGCCGCGCTCCAGCCGGACGTGGTGGCGCTGCAGGAGGTGCAGCGAACCGGCACGTACGACGCCGTGGACGACCTGCTCGGTGACACGTACCACCGGGCGTGGTTCTCGAGGCCCTCCGACGACGGAGTCGGGGGCGTCCTTGCCAGCCGCTGGCCGATGCGCATCGTCGCGGAGATCGACCAGCACGTCTCTGCGCGGACACGGGAGGCGCTGCCGTGGTGCGCCACCCTGATCGCCGAGGTCGATACGCCGCTGGGACGGGTGCTGGCGGCGCACCACAAGCCGGTCTGGCCGTTCGGCTGGGAGCATGAGCGCGAGCAGCAGGCAGTACGCGCGGCGACGGCCCTCGAGGACCTGTACGCCGAGAAGGAGCGGCACGTCCTCGTGCTCGGCGACTTCGACGCCACACCGGACTCGGCCAGCGTGCAGTTCTGGACCGGCCGACGGAGCCTCGAAGGAGTCAGCGTCTGCTACTCCGACGCCTGGGAGCTGGCCGGTGCAGGCGGTCCGGGGCTGACGTTCGCCCGTTCGAACCCGCTGGTCCGGGAAGGCCAGGTCGCCACCGCGATCGATCGGCGTATCGACTACCTCCTGGTGCGAGCGGGGCTCCACGGGCCGACGCTGCAGGTCGTCGACTGTCGCGTGGCCCTCGACATCGCACATGACGGCCTCCATCCCAGTGACCATTTCGGGGTGGTGGCCGACCTCTCGCTCCCCCGCCACCCTCCGGGCGAGTGGTCTGGCGCTGGTTGAGTCCTCGCGATAAGAGGCGGCCCGATCCCCGGTCCGGCGGACCTCAGGTGAGGAAGCCGAGCAGGGCCGCACCCACCTCGTCGGGGTTCTCCTCGGCCATGTGGTGACCGGACGCGACGGGTGCCCCCTCGATGCTCGCCGCCCACGGTCGCCAGACCTCCAGCGGGTCGCCGTACAGGTCCTCCATGTCGTCCTTCGAGGACCACAGGAACAAGGTCGGACACGCGACGGTGCGTCCCGCTCGTCGGTCCTCCTCCTCGTGCTGCCGATCGACGCCCAGGCCGGCCCGGTAGTCCTCGATCATGGCGAGCACGGTCTCGGGGTCGCGGGTGGCCTCTCGGAACTCCTCATAGTTCTCCCGGCCCATGCCGTCGGGGTCGCCGCGGTACCACGCGTCGGGGTCGGCCAGGATGGCCCGCTCCGGCAGCTCCGGCTGGGCGAAGAAGAACCAGTGGAACCAGCTCCGCGCGAACCTGGCGTCACACCGGCTCAGCGCTTCGCTGATGGGCACCCCGTCCATGACCACGAGGCGGGTGACCACCGCGGGGTAGTCCAGCGCGGCCCGCAGGGCGACGTAACACCCTCGGTCGTGCCCCACGACGGCGAACCGTTCATGGCCCAGCCGGCGCATCAGCGCGACGAGGTCGGCCGCCACTGCCCGCTTGGACTGCTGGCGGTGGTCCGGCTGCAGCGCCGGTTTGCTCGACCGACCGTAGCCGCGCATGTCCGGGCACACGACGCTGAGGCCGGCCGACACCAGCCGGGGAGCCACCCGGTGCCAGGTCGCTCCGGTCCGAGGGTGGCCATGGATGAGGAGGACGGCAGGGCCGTCACCGCCGTGCCGGACCCGCAACGAGACATCACCGACGGTCACGTGCTCATCGGTGAATCCCTCGAACATGTGCCACTGCTACCCGGGCCTTCCACCCGGCTAACGAGGGATGGTCTGCGGCCGCCTGCTCGCGGCGTGCAGGCGGCGAACCGGGCTCGCGAGGGCGACCTGGTCGGGGAACCCACGACGTTGCGGGGCCTTGGTCCCTGCCGTCATCGCAAGGGAGGCGTCACACTGGGCGACGCAGGGGTTCGGGTGGGGACCCGGTGGGTGCCGATGCCGTACTGCGGGCCCGTGCGTTGGCTGCTCGGCTTCCAGATTCGCGCTCGATGTCACTCCCAGACGACGTTGCGGCGCCCTCCCGTTCTGTGAAGCCGAGCAGCCGTCTCATTTCCCCAACGCTGTCTCAGGCGTGCACCTGCGTGGCGGTCAGGGTGAGCGTGTCGAGGAACGTCGTGAGGTTCTGGGTCGTGTTTCCGGCGGTCGAGTCGAAGGTGACGGTGACGCTGGCGGAGAGCGTGGCGCCGTCGGCAGCCTCGGTGAAGCTGGTGACGGGGCTGCCGTTGAGCCGGACCGCCGAGACCGTCGCGGTGAGCTTGCCTCCGAAGTTCCCGGCGGCCCCCGAGAAGCTGACCCCGGAGATGCCCACGGTGGCCCGCAGGTGGTTGCCGCTGGCGTCCACGGTGAAGGCGCAGCTCCGGGTGAGGACGTCGCCGGGCACGAGCCGGTTGCCCACGGCATAGGTCTGCGGCGGAGCCTCCCCGGTGTCGAGCATCCAGCTGGCGCAACCTGTGTTGGTGGCGTCGGTGACGATCGCGAGGTGGCCGCTGGTGATCGCGCCACCCCCGATGGGTCTGCTGTCGCTCCAGTAGGCCAGCGTCCCGGAGCCACCGAGCAGCGCAGCACCCACGGCGAGCCCGAGGACTCCCTTGGTTGCCTTCCGCACGCCGCTCACCTCGCACCGGTTCGCCCCGGCCCACGCCGGAGGGGTCGCTCCGAGCAGCAACCGGGCTACCCATCGGCGGCCGCGGGCGGCACCTGAGCAAAGATTCGACGGTTCTCCTCAGGTAAGCCCAAGTCTTTACCTTGCGTGCCCCGCCTGGCGTTGACCCTGTCGGACGGGCGGCCTAGCGTCGGAGGTCGAGCCGCCTTCGGGGGTACGCGCGGTTCTCAACGGGTGGGGGACCCGGCAGCCCCCGCCCATGGTCGACATGGGCGGGGGCTCGCTTCTCACGGCTCTCGACGCGGGGCCCCGAGCAAGGACGCGCGCTGCTGGTCCGTGAGCGGGCGCGGCCGCTGCGTCGCCGGGTCGAAGGCGACCATGGCGATCCGTGAACGCGAGAGAAGCTCACCGCCGTCGAGGATCTGGCCGTCCACGACGAACGACGCTCCACCCACCCGCGACACCCACGTCTCGACGGCGTAGGCCTCCTCACGGAAGAACATCGGCCGCCGGTAGTCGACATCGGCCTGGGCCACGACCACCCCGAACAGGTCCGCCGGCCCGCCGCCCAACCGTCCGAGGGACGCGAGCAGCCCGATGCGCGCCTCCTGGTAGTACTCGAAGTAGGTCACGTTGTTGACGTGGCGATAGGCGTCGACGTCGGAGAAGCGCACGGCGCAGCGGTAACGGTGCTGCCGCTCCTCCGCGGTCGTCTCGTCCACCGCCACGGTGGGCGTCAACGGGGCCGGCGCAGGGTCGACGAAGCGGGACAGCACGTGCCGCTCGTCCGCGGTCAGGCGGCGGGGACGCTCCCGCTCGAAGTCGTACGGCGTGAGCACCGACCGGGCGCGGACGTAGACGCGGCGTCCCTCGGGCAGGTCGTCGTAGACCTCGTAGGCCATGGTGAACGCGGCGGCGCGAACCTCGGTCACCCACATCTCGATGCCGACCGGCTCCTGGCGGAACACGAGCGGCGAGAGGTATTGCACCTCCTGACGCACCACGACGACGCCCGAGGCGAGTGCCTCGCCGCCCGGCGTCGGAGGATGCACACGCAGCATGTCGACGCGGGCCTCCTGGAGGTAGTCGACGTAGGCGACGTTGTTGACATGACCCAGCTGGTCCATGTCCGCCCAGCGGAGCGGGCACTGGTAGCGGTGTCGGGTCACCCGCGAATGCTCGCAGAACGGGTTGGGCCGCGTCCCACTAGGCTGACTCCTCGTCCTCGTGCCGACGGTGATCACGAGGCGTCGCCGACGTACGAACGGAGACCACAGCTGATGCCCGAGGCAGTGATCGTTTCGACAGCACGCTCACCCATCGGCCGCGCCAACAAGGGGTCGCTCAAGGACCTGCGACCCGACGACCTGGCCGCGCAGATGGTGCAGGCGGCACTGGACAAGGTGCCGGCGCTCGACACCGGAGACATCAACGACCTGATGCTCGGCTGCGGTCTTCCGGGGGGCGAGGCCGGCAACAACATGGGTCGCGTCGTCGCGGTGCTCCTCGGCCTCGACCACGTGCCCGGCACCACGCTCACCCGCTACTGCTCCTCGTCGGTGCAGACCTCCCGGATGGCGTTCCACGCGATCAAGGCCGGTGAGGGCGACGTCTTCATCAGCGCCGGCGTCGAGGCGGTCTCCCGGTACGCCAAGGGCACCTCCGACCACCTCCCCGACACCCGCAACCCCAGGTTCGCCGCAGCCTCCGAGCGCACCGACGCCTTCGAGCAGGGCGGTCACACGTGGGCGGACCCGCGTCAGGACGGCACGCTGCCTGACATCTACATCTCCATGGGGCAGACCGCGGAGAACGTCGCCCAGGTCAAGGGAGTCACGCGGGAGGAGGCGGACGAGTTCGGAGTGCGCAGCCAGAACCTCGCCGAGAAGGCCATCACGAACGGCTTCTGGGCCAAGGAGATCACCCCGGTGACGCTTCCCGACGGCTCAGTGGTGACCGCTGACGACGGCCCCCGGGTCGGCGTGACCTACGAGCAGGTGTCGCAGCTGAAGCCGGTGTTCCGCCCCGATGGCATCGTCACCGCCGGCAACTGCTGTCCGCTCAACGACGGCGCCGCAGCCGTCGTCGTCATGTCGGACACCAAGGCCGCCGAGCTCGGGTTGACGCCGCTGGCCCGCATCGTGTCCACGGGTCTCACCGCGCTGTCACCGGAGATCATGGGCATGGGACCGGTCGAGGCCACCCGGCAGGCGCTGCGCCATGCCGGCATGGGAATCGACGACATGGACCTCGTCGAGATCAACGAGGCGTTCGCCGCCCAGGTCATCCCCTCCTACAAGGAGCTGGGGATCGACATCGACAGGCTCAACATCAATGGCGGGTCGATCGCGGTCGGTCACCCGTTCGGCATGACCGGCGCGCGACTGCAGGCGACGATGGTCAACGCACTGCAGCACCACGACAAGCAGTTCGGACTCGTCACGCTGTGCGTCGGCGGCGGCCAGGGCATGGCCATCGTGCTCGAGCGCCTGAGCTGACCCTGCTCATCGAACCGCCCTTCGTGCAGGTGCTGCGCGGAGGGCGGCGGTTCGTCCGGTCAGGGGCGGGTGAGCTTGCGGTGCGTGACCCGGTGCGGCCGTGCCGCCTCGGCGCCCAGCCGCTCGATCTTGTTGGCCTCGTAGGCGGCGAAGTTCCCCTCGAACCAGAACCACCTGCCCTCGTCCTCGTCGTCGCCCTCCCAGGCGAGGATGTGGGTCGCCGTACGGTCGAGGAACCACCGGTCGTGGGAGGTGATGACCGCGCAGCCCGGGAACTCGAGGAGGGCGTCCTCGAGCGACTGCAACGTCTCGACGTCCAGGTCGTTGGTGGGCTCGTCCAGGAGCAGCAGGTTGCCGCCCATCTTGAGGGTCAGCGCGAGGTTGAGCCGGTTGCGCTCGCCGCCCGAGAGGATTCCGGCCTTCTTCTGCTGGTCGGGTCCCTTGAAGCCGAAGGAGGCGATGTAGGCGCGGCTCGGCATCTCGAAGCTCGCGACCTTGATGAAGTCGAGACCGTCCGAGACGACCTCCCAGACGTTCTTGTTCGGGTCGATTCCACCGCGGCTCTGGTCGACGTAGGAGATCTTCACGGTCTGCCCGACCTTGAGGTCGCCCTCGTCAGGCTTCTCCTCGCTCACGATCATCCGGAACAGCGTGGTCTTGCCGACGCCGTTCGGGCCGATGACGCCGACGATGCCGGCGCGGGGCAGCTTGAACGAGAGGTCGTGCATGAGGACCCGGTCGTCGAAGCCCTTGGCGAGGTCGTCGGCCTCGAGCACGATGTCGCCGAGCCGCGGCCCCGCCGGGATGTTGATCTCGCTGGTGTCGATCTTCCGGTTGCGGTCCGCCTCCGCTGCGAGCTCCTCGTAGCGGGCCAGCCGTGACCTGCTCTTCGCCTGACGCGCCTTCGGGTTGGAGCGGACCCACTCCAGCTCGCGCTCGAGCATCTTGGCCCGCTTGGCGTCCTTGGCACCCTCGACCTTGAGGCGATCCTTCTTGGTCTCGAGGTAGGTCGAGTAGTTGCCCTCGTAGGGGTGTGCCCGGCCCCGATCGAGCTCGAGGATCCAGCTGGCGACGTTGTCGAGGAAGTACCGGTCGTGGGTGACGGCCAGCACCGCGCCGGGGTAGCTCGCGAGGTGGCCTTCCAGCCACTGCACGGACTCGGCGTCGAGGTGGTTGGTGGGCTCGTCGAGCAGCAGCAGGGACGGTTGCTGGAGCAGCAGCTTGCACAGCGCCACCCGACGACGCTCGCCGCCGGACAGGTTGTCGACCAGCGCGTCCGAGGGCGGGCAGCGCAGCGCGTCCATCGCCTGCTCCAGCCGGCTGTCGATGTCCCACGCACTCGCGTGCTCGAGGTCGGTCTGCAGGTCGCCGGTCTCCTTCATCAGGGCGTCCTGGTCGGCGTCGGGCTCGGCCATCTCCATGTAGGCGTCCTCGAGCCGCTTCATCTTCGCCTTGAGGTCGGCGACGGCCTCCTCGACGTTCTCGAGCACCGTGCGGCCCTCGGAGAGCGGCGGCTCCTGCTGGAGCATGCCGACGGTCGCCTCGGGGTCACGGATCGCATCACCGTTGGAGGGGTGGTCCAGCCCCGCCATGATCCGCAGCAGGGTCGACTTGCCGGTTCCGTTGGGACCGACGACGCCGATCTTCGCCCCGCGCAGGAACGAGAGGGTGACGTTGTCGAGGACGACCTTGTCGCCGTGGGCTTTGCGCACATTGCGCAGCGTGAACACATACTCAGCCATGATCGACAAGCCTACGTGGCTGGCCGGCCATCTCCCCCATCGGTCGTGAGCGCTCTCGGCCCGCCTGGGAAGGACGTCGCCCGCCCGACGCGACGCGGACCAACGCCGGTCACCAGGCCGGCACCGCGGCTCGTCACGCCGCCAGATGGCCACCTGACGCCTCGGCCGCCTGTGGGTCGACGCCCCGCGTGTCGTCGGGCTCGGTCGCGTCGGTTGCCTGGTCGTCGACGTCGTCGGGCCTCCGATCGGGCCTTGGCGCCTTGATGAAGTGGCTGATCCCGCGCGTGAGGTCGTGGCCGATGAGGCTCGCCTCCACCTGCAGGGTGGTGCTGGAGGGCCCCTCGTCAGGTGTCCAGGTCTCGGTGCGGAGCCGGCCGTGGACGACGACGGGGTCGCCCTTGCGCACCGAGTCACGCAGGTGGTCGGCCAGGGTCCGCCAGGCGGTCACGGAGTACCACGCGGTCTCGCCGTCCACCCACTCGCCGTCTCGCTTGAGCCGTGGCGTCACGGCGACGCGGACGGTGGCAACACTGACGTCCTTGGCGACGCGGTGCCGGACCTCGCTCCCGGCCCAGCCGTGGAAGGTCACGAAGGTGTCGTTCATAGCTCCTCGATTCGTCGGTCGACTCTGCGAGCACCAAGGTGCGCCCCAGGCGGCGCTGGGGGCGAGGCGTCGTACCCGGGCCGTGCAGAAGTCGCCACCGGCCTCAGCCTGTGGACGGGTTGCGGCGTTCGACGTGCACGACGGGCGGGTCGACCAGACATCGAGGGCGGGTCGGGCAGACATGAAGGGCGGGTCGGGCAGACATGAAGGGCGGGTCAGCGGAGGGCGCGCTGCAGGGAGCCGCGCACCTCGGAGTACGCCGTGATCTCGGTGTCGATCGGCGCCACCACGAGCCGGTCGGCGACCTCGCCGATCGCCCCCCGCAGCCGGCGTTCGGCCGCGCGGGCCCTGGACCGGGCGACGAGCCCGTTGACGATGCGGCCGATCACCGCGAGCGCCAACCCGCCGACCAACCCGCCCAGGACGAGCAGGGTGGGCAGCGGCAGCCCGTACTCCTGCGGCGTCGCGGGCTGCGGCATCTGCAGGTAGCCCAGGACCGCCAGAGCCCCGAGCCACAGCAGCCCGACCACGAGCGCCAGCGCGAACAGCAGCTGCAGGAGACGGGCCAGCCGCCACCACAGCGGCGTCCGCGACGCGCCCAGGTCGGTGCCGACCACGGCCCGGTCGAGCGCGTCGTTGAGGTCGTCGAGCTGCGACACCGAGGCCCGCCGCACGGAGTCGGACCAGGCAGGCGTCAGCTGGGACCCCACCCGATCGGCGGCTGCGCGCACCGCGGTGTCGACGCGGGCCCGCTGCACGCGCGTCGGCTCCGGGACCGAGGCTCGTCCCAGCCCGGTCAGCTCCCGGCCCGACTCGCCGAGGTCGAGGTGGAGCCGCTTCAAAGGGTCCGGACGGAGCTTGCCCAGCCACGCCGTGATGGGCCAGCCGGTGTGCTGACTCCCCCGCCGGGCGACCGACCGCTCGACCGCCCGTGTCACGGTGGGCACGCCCGCCGCGTCGGCGAACGCGTCGACGAGCTCGCCTCGCTCCACCCGTTCGAGGCGTCCGGGGTCGGCGGTGCCGTTGTGCTCCTGCAGCTCCGCGGCGACCGCGGACACGTCCGCCGCCAGCCTCGCCGCGGCGGCACGCTTCTCCCGGACGCGGCCGGCCACCAGCCGACGCAGCTCGTCGATGCCCTGTCCGCTCACCGCGGACGTGGCCAGGACCGGCACGCCGGCGAGGCCGTCCTCCTCCAGGAGGCGGCGCAGGTCCGCGACCATCTCGTCCCGGCGCTCCGCAGGGACCTCGTCGATGTGGTTGAGGACGACGATCATGACGTCGCGGTGCGTGGCCAGCGGCCGGAGGTAGCGCTCGTGCAGCGCGGCGTCGGCGTACTTCTGCGGGTCGAGCACCCAGACGAGCATGTCGACGAGCTGCACGAGCCGGTCGACCTCGAGGTGGTGGGCGACCTCGGTCGAGTCGTGGTCGGGCAGGTCGAGCAGCACCAGGCCGTCGAGCTCACCGGGACTCGTCTCGACCCGGTGGCGACGCTGGACCCCCAGCCACTCCAGGACCTCCGCGCCGTCCTCGGCCCCCCAGACGGCTCCCGTGGTGGCCGAGGTGGTGGGGCGACGAACGCTCACCGCGGCGATCGGCACGCCCGAGAGTGCGTTGAACGTCGAGGACTTGCCCGACCCGGTCGCACCGCCGAGGGCGATGACGGTGTGGTCGCCTGACAACGCCAGCCGCCCCTCGGCGCGGCGTACGACGGACCCGGCGCGCTCGAGGAGGCGGTCGTCGAGCCTTCCCCGACCAGCGGCGACGGCCTCGTCGAGGGCAGTCAGCCGGTCCGCGATCGGCGAGGGACCGCCACGTCCGGCGAGCTTGCGGACGCCCGCCACCAGCGAGGTCACGCGGTGTCACCGCCCGTGGGAGCCAGCCGCACGCGGTCGACCTCCGCCGAGACCCGGCGCAGCCGGTCGGTGGCGTCCTCCTCGAGCCTCAGGGCGTCGAGCACGGCGAGGAAGCGACTGCTCTCGTTGCCGTACAGCTCACCGACCCGCTGCTCGAGGTCGCTCCGCGCCAGCTCGGCGAGCCGGCGCACGGCCTGGTCGCCGAAGACGGCCTCGAGCAGCTTCTGCCCGAGCACCGCGCTGCCGCCGGCGATGCCGGCCTCCGCGCCGGTCACCCCGGCGGTGTGGGCGAACACCACGACCATGAGCGCGACCGACAGCCCGTTGACCCCGAACGCCAGGAACCGGGCGGTGGTACGCCGGTCGGCACCCTCGGTGCGGACCATCTCCAGCACGCTCTGCTGCCAGTCGCGGACGGCTCGCTCGGCCTGCCGCCGGAAGTCGCGGGACGCGCGGCCGAGGTCGCCCTCGGCGTCCCGGAGGAGCTGCTTGCCGGCCTCGACCGACGCCCACGAGCGTCGCGCGTCCTCGGCGGCCGCCTCCGCGTGCTCGATGAGCAGCGACTCCAGCCCGCTCTCCACCGCGACCGTCACGCGCTCGACCTGCTGCGGCTTTCCGCGCAGCCAGCCACCGACCCGATCCCGCAGCCAGCCGACCCGCGACTCCAGCGACCGCAACAGCTCGCCGGTGCCGACGAACTCCTGCCAGCGGGCCAGCACCTCACCGCGGAGCAAGCTGCCGTCGGCGGAGGCGTCACTCACCTCGCGGACGGCTTTGTCGTAGGCGTGCAACGCGTCGGTGCGCAGCCGCCGCACCATGTCGGTCTGTGCCGCGTGGCCGGCCGCCACCTCCTCCGAGCGGCGTGCCACCGAGCGGACCGCCCCGTCGAGCGTCTGCCGGACGACGGCTGCGCGCGCGTGGGCGTCGGCGGCGAGCCCCTCGAGCCAGGCGCGGACCTCGGCCACCTCGGCGGCGGGCAGCCGGCCGTCCTCGTCCACCCGTCCCTCGCCGACGGTGAACAACGGCGACCGCTCCAGCCCCCTCTGCTGGAGCATCTCGCGGAGATGGACCGCGACCTCCTGCTCCGCACCGGGCGGGATGCGGTCGAGGACGATGGCCACGGCTGCACTGCGCTCGGCGGCGGACCGCAGGAAGTCCCACGGCACCTGGTCGGCGTACCTCGCCGCGGACGTGACGAACAGCCACAGGTCCGCGGCGGCGAGCAGCTGGGTCGCCAGTGTCCGGTTGCGGGCCTCGACCGAGTCGATGTCCGGTGCGTCGAGGATGGCCAGGCCGGCGGGCACCGCCTCGACGGCCACCAGCTGCAACGAGCGGGGGTCGGTGGAGGCGGCGGTGGTGCGTGCCAGCTCCGGCAGGATGCGCGCGTCGTCGAACCAGCCCACGTCCGCGGGATTGAACGCCAGCACCGGGGAGCGGGTGGTGGGTCGGAGCACGCCGGGCTCGCTGACCTTGCGGCCGACCACGGAGTTCACCAGCGTCGACTTGCCCGCGCCGGTGGAGCCACCCACCACGGCCAGCAGCGGCGCCTCGATCTGCCGCAGCCGTGGCAGCACGTAGTCCTCGAGCTGGCCCAGCATCTCCCGGCGGGCGGCGCGCTGCGCGGCGACGTCGGGCAGCTCCAGCGGCAGCTCGACGGCGCCGAGCGCGGCGCGCAGCTCCTCGAGCGCGACGATCAGCAGCGGCGCTCCTCCGGCCGGAATGCTCATGCCCACCCGCCTCGGCGCGAGGACGCTCCGGTCGGGAGCTGCGGCAGCATGAGGTGCGCCCTCAGCGCGGCGAGCCGCTGCGCCATGAGCGCTCCCCGGTGGTGGGAGTCCTGCGGAGGGTTGCCCCGCATGACGCGGTCGTGGAGGGCCGCGAGCTCGATGGCCTGCTGCTGGTACTCACGCAGCAGCCGCTCGAAGGTGGGGCCGCCGCGGAGGGCGGCGTTGCGCCGGGCGGTACGGCGGGCGGGGAGGCGCGCCAGCCAGGGCACCTCGGAGGGGTCGAGGTAGCCGCGGTAGGCGAGGTCGTCCAGGGCGCGGGCCAGCGTGGCACCTTCCCGGTGGCGCACCCATACCGCGATGCCGACCAGCAGGAGAAACCCGGGGACCATCGCGAAGAGATAGGTCAGCACGAAGAACTGGCCACCGGCAAGGAAAGCCGAGCCGTTCCAGGTCGCGTGCAGGGCGACCGCGACGAGGTAGCCGACCGCCGGCGCCGCCACCCGGACCACCGGGCGGCGCGTGGTGACCGCCAGGCCGACACCGATGCCGATCGCGGAGGTGAAGAGCGGGTGCGCGAAGGGGCTGAAGATCCCGCGCAGCACGAAGAGCCCGGTGGCGGCGCCGAGCCCACCCGGACCGGAGTCGGGACCACCGGTGTAGGCGCTGGCGAAGTAAAGGATGTTTTCGGTGAAGGCGAATCCGACGCCGACAAGACCGGCGTAGACCAGCCCGTCGAGCACGCCGTTGATGACGTTGCGCCGGAACCACAGGAGCAGGAGCACGAAGACGCCCTTCGTCGCCTCCTCGGTGAACGGGGCCACCACGGCCCCTGACACGATGTCGTCGGAGAGGCCGACGAGCTGGTCGACCGACTGCAGCGCAAGGGCTGCCGACGTCGCGGCGACGGCTCCCCAGAAGAACGACAGGACCAGCAGTCGGACGGGTTCGGGTTCGTAGCGGTCCAGCCACAGGAAGCACAGGACCAGCGGCGCCACCGGCAGCAGCGCCAGCACGAAACCGACGGCGATCGCCTGCGGCCGCCCGGAGACGACGAAGACCAGCGCGAGGATCACTGCCCCCACGACGAGGGCGACCGCGACGATGACCGTGAACAGGACGCCGCGGACGCCGTGCTTGCGCGTCAGCGCGGGCGGGAGCGCCGGCGGGTAGGCGGGCATGCCCGGAGGTGTCGCGCCGAGAACCGGCCCGGGGCCGTCTCCGGCGGTCCAGGTCATGGCGTCAATGTATCCAGGCGCCGCCACCGTCAACCCCGAAGCCACCTCACCGCCAACCCCCGTCGACCCCGCCGTCAACCCCGGTGCCGCCCGGCGCGCTCCGACGTACAGTGACCGCGTGAGCGAGGAGAGCGTCGGCCCGGAGGCCACCCCCGAGAGCAGCCCTGCGGAGGTCGAGCGGTCCGAGCAGAAGACCGAGACCCATGACCAGGCCGTCCCCGAGGCGTACGCCGCCTTCATGCGCACCGGCTGGGGGGACCGGGAGCTCGACCTGCCGCCCCACCCGGTGACCCCCTGGGCAGCGGCCCGGCGCGAGCGGCTCGCCGAGCTGCTCCCGGGCGAACGGCTCGTGGTGCCGGCGGGCACCTTCAAGGTGCGAGCCAACGACACCGACTACCGGTTCCGGCCCGACACGGCCCACACCCATCTGAGCGGCAACCAGACCTCCGACGCGGTCCTCGTCATCGAGGGCGGCGAGGCGGTGCTCTACGCACGACCCCGCTCGTCGCGGGACACCGACGAGTTCTTCCGCGACCGGGCCTACGGCGAGCTCTGGGCCGGCCGGCGGCCCTCCTTGCGCGAGATGTCGTCGTCGTTGGGGGTGGAGTGCCGCCACCTCGACGACCTCCCGGGCGCGCTGAGCGCAGGAGCCAAGACCCGTGTGCTGCGCGGGGTCGACAGCCGCGTCGACGCCCTGGTGCCCGAGGACGAGGCCCGCGACACCGAGCTGGCGACGGTCCTCTCCGAGCTGCGCCTGGTCAAGGACGAGTGGGAGGTCGCCCAGCTCCAGGAAGCGTGCGACATCACGACCCTGGGCTTCGAGGACTCCGTGCGCGAGTGGGACCGGGTGCTCGAGTTCGGCGAGCGCTGGCTCGAGGGCACCTTCTTCCGGCGTGCCCGCGCCATGGGCAACGACATCGGGTACGACTCGATCGTCGGCGGCGGCAGGCACGCCACGACCCTGCACTGGATCGAGAACACCGGGCCGGTCATCCCGGGCGAGATGGTGCTCCTCGACATGGGTGCGGAGGCCACCAGCCTCTACACCGCCGACGTCACCCGGACCATCCCGGTCAGCGGCCGCTACACGGACCTGCAGCGTGAGCTCTACTCGCTGGTCCTCGCCGCCCAGCAGGCCGGCATCGACGAGGTGCGACCCGGGGTTGCCTTCACCGCCCCGCACCAGGCCGCGATGCGGGTGCTCGCCCACGGGCTGGCCGACATGGGGCTGCTTCCGGTCCCGGTCGAGGAGGCGCTGGCGCCGGACAGCCGCGTCTACGCCCGGTGGACCCTGCACTCGACCAGCCACATGCTCGGCATGGACGTGCACGACTGTGCCCGCGCTTCGCTCGACGTCTATCCCCGGGGCGACCTCGCGGAAGGAATGGTGCTGACCGTCGAGCCAGGGCTGTACTTCCAGGAGGACGATCTGCTCGTTCCCGAGGAGCTGCGCGGCATCGGCATCCGGATCGAGGACGACATCCTCGTCACCGCCGACGGCTGTCGGAACCTCTCGGCCGCCCTGCCCCGTGAACCGGGCGCCGTCGAGGAGTGGATGGCCTCACTGCGGGGCTGAGGTTCTCGAGAACTACCGGAGGGGTAACACTCAGGCATGGAGCTGCTGCTCGTCTTTCTCTTCCTCGCCGTCATCTGGATGGCGCTCGGTGGTGCTCGCCGGTTGTCGTCGACGCGCTCCCGCCCGCAGCTCTCCGCAGCGGATCTCGACGCCGCCCGGCGGGCCGCCGAGGAGGACGTCACGCGTTTCGGCGAGGAGCTGCAGCGGCTCGACCTCGACGTGAAGATGGGCTCGGTCGACGAGGCGATGCTGCAGGACTGGCAGCGTGCGCTGGACTCCTACGAGGCGGCCAACCGGGCCCTGGAGATGGTGCAGCAGCCCGACGACGTCCGCCACGTCACCTCCGCACTCGAGGACGGCCGGTACGCCGTTGCCTGCGTCCGGGCCCGACGGGAGGGCAAGCCCCTCCCCCAGCGCAGGCCACCGTGCTTCTTCAACCCCTCGCACGGCCCCTCCATGGTCGATGTCGACTGGTCCCCTCCGGGTGGCCAGCCACGCCGCATCCCGGTCTGCGGCGCCGACGCGGACCGGCTGGCCCAGGGTGCCGAGCCCGACGTCCGGACAGTGCCGATGGGCGCCGGTCGCGTGCCTTACTGGCAGGCCGGCCCCGCGTACTCGCCGTGGGCGATGGGCTACTTCTCGGCGTACGCGATGGGCGGGCTGCTGCCGGGCTTCCTCCTGGGCAGCCTGCTGTCGAGCTCCTGGGACGGCGGCATGGTCGACGGATTCGACACCGGCGGGTCCGACGTCGGAGGCGACGGCGGTGGTGACTTCGGCGGGGACCTCGACGCCAGCGGTGGGGGCGGCGGCTTCGGTGACGGCGGGTTCGGGGACTTCGGGGGGTTCGGCGACTTCTGAGGTCAGGTCGGCGCCGGGTACTGCGTAGCGCGCAGCAGCCGAGCCAGGTGGACCGCGTTGGAGGCCGCCATCGTCGTGGCCGACGCCGTCTTCTCCGGCGTCTCGTCGTGGTCGTCGTAGTTGACCGCCTGCATCGCCTCGCCCACCCAGTAGGTGCCTGCGTTCGCCGCGAGGGAGAACCCGACGTCGTTGAGCGCCTGGAGGCAGGCTGACACGGTGTGGTGCGCTCCGTCCTCGTTGCCGACGACGCCCACGATGGCCACCTTGCCGTAGGTCGACTTCCGGCCCTGGTCGTCGGTCTCACCGAGCTCGGCGTCGAGGCGCTCGAGCACCATCTTGCACACCGAGGACGGTTGTCCCAGCCAGATCGGAACCGTGAGAACCAGGATGTCCGCGGCCATGACCTTGGCCCTGATCACCGGCCACTCGTCGCCGTCCCCCTCGTCGGTCGTCACGCCGAAGCGGACGTCGTGGTCGACCACCCGGACGATCTCACCTGCGACCCCCCTGGAGTTGAGCTCGCCCTGGATGTCCCGGGCCAGGAGGTCGGAGCTGGAGTCGTTCGGGGACGGCTTGAGCGTGCACACGAGAGTCAGGGCCTTGAGATCGGTCACGTGAGGCACCTTCCCATTCCGCAGGCAGCGACACCCAAGCCGAGCCGTCGCCGACGTCGTGACAGGGGCGTCGACGACCACCCGTTGACCATGCGACTGCGAGGCTTGCCTTGGCGGAAGGCCTTTGGTCCTCTGTCGCGTCGGAGTTGTCCGAGTTACCGTCCTTGTGGCTGCGTGGGGCAGTTTCTTACCAGGGGATGGATCGGTGGGGGTTTCCATGAGAAAGACCGCTGTGCGCGTTTCGCTCGCCACCATGTTGGGACTCGGCCTGCTCTCGGGTGCTGCTTCGGTCGAGGCGTCGGAGTTCGGCCACCCCACCGTGGTGAGCCAGACCGCTGCTTCCTGGACTCCCAACCTGGTGGCGGTCAACGGCGCACCGGCACCGGTCGCGTTGTCGATCACCACTGCCGGGGACCAGATGGTGGTGGGTGGTCGCTTCTCGGTCGTCGAGAACAGCGCCCGCACGCAGCAGTGGCAGCGGCGCAACGTCGTGGCGTTCTCCGCCACGACAGGGGCGATCAACGAGAGGTTTGTTCCGCAGGTCGACGGTGACGTGTGGTCCGTCCTGTCCGACGGGACCTCGGTCTACCTCGGAGGCAGCTTCAAGACCGTCAACGGAGTCAGCCGACCTGCCCTCGCCAAGCTCAGCCTTGCCACCGGACAGCTCGACTCCTCGTTCGTCCCGCCGATCAACGTCGGCAGGGTCACCGACATGGAGCTCGACCGCGGACGGCTCGTCGTCGCCGGCACGTTCGGCCGCAAGCTTCTTGCCCTCAGGCCGGACAACGGGAAGGCGACGCCGTACATCCCGAACCTCGTCACCGGCAAGCTTCCCAACAGCGACGCCGCCCAGGTGTTCAAGTTCGACATCAGCCCCGATGGCTCCCGCCTCGTGGCCGTCGGCAACTTCACCACCGTGGACAACCAGCCCCGGGCGCGTGCCTTCATGCTCGACCTCGGTGAGACCTCCAGCACCCTGTCCGCGTGGTACTACAAGCCGCTGAGTGAGTCATGCACCTCCACGCGTGCCAACGCGATCGCCTACGTCCAGGACGTCGACTTCGCCCCGGACAGCACCTGGTTCGCGCTCGCCTCGTTCGGCTACGTCCCGCAGCAAGGCGGACTCTTCCGCCAGCTGTGCGACTCGGTGGCCAGGTTCGAGACCAACGTCGCCGACCCGACCCGGCCGACCTGGATCAACTACACCGGCGGCGACTCGCTGAAGTCGGTCGCCGTCACGGGCGAGGCTGTCTACGTCCAGGGTCACAACCGGTGGCTGGACAACCCCTACGGCAAGGACTCGAAGGGTCCCGGGGCCCTGGACCGGCTCGGCGGGGGTGCGGTCGACCCCGTCACGGGACTGGCGCTGTCGTGGAACCCGGTCATGCCTGCCTCGTCGGGCGGCTATCAGATCCTGCCGACGACCACAGGCGTCTGGTTCGTGACCGACGGGGTCCGCTTCGGCGGCAAGTACCGGCGCGGCATCCGCTACGCGCCGCTGCCCTGACCGCCTCAAGATTTGCACCGCGCGCGGCAGGGCCGCGCCGGGTCAGGGGCCTCCGGGCACGACTCCGGCCAGGGCGCCGGCGAACGTGGTCGCGGCCACCAAGTAGGCGGCGAGGCTGAACAGGAGTGCCAGCTGGATCCTCATGGCGCCAATGTCGCCGTGCGGAGTGGCCGCCAGGTGAACTGAGACAGTCCGAGGCCCGAAGGTCCCTCGGCCAATCACTGCACCCTCGGCAGCAGCTCCTGCCGGGCACGTCGCGCAACCGCGGCCGCGATCATGGCCAGTGCGACCACGCGTAGATCGACCTTGCCGCGGCGAGCAAGTCGGGAGAGCAACGCGAGCGCCCCAGGCTGGCTCATGTCATAACGGTCCATCGCGATGGCAGTCGCCTGCTCCACCGCGTCGTCATCGGCTGATCCCGCCACCGCGGCAGTCTAGGCCGCAACGCGGCGGTCCGGGACATCCGCGCCTCCCCGGGAGAGGTCCGAGCGCAGTGCCGTTTCCGTGATCTCGGGCGTCCCTCAGGCGCCGGGCGTCAGGCGTGCGGTCCCGTGGCGTCGGATAGCCTCCGACCGGCGGCATTCCCGCAAGGCCCCCGTAGCTCAGCTGGACAGAGCGACAGACTTCTAATCTGTTGGTCGCAGGTTCGAGTCCTGCCGGGGGCGCCCAGCCGAGACCCGTCAGCCGAGACTTCGTGCCTGTGCCCGAGATGCTCACGCGTCGGGGGCGGTGAGCAGGTCACCCTCCCAGTTGACCTGCTCCCGACCCCGGCGTCCTCCCAGTGCCTACAGCCTTTACCAGCGGACCGGGTTTGTCAAGGGCGAGTGTAAAGAATGGCAAGCGGCACTTGCCAGACCAGACCCGATCGGACCATGCGCCTGACCGTTCGTCCTGTTTGTCGACGTACTCCTCGTCTTGCACACGTCCGGGTCGATGAGACCGGCGGTGGCCATCTGCTGACGCCACCGCCCCGGAAGCTTTGGGAGGAGCTCCCCCATGCGTCGTTTCGTCATGCCCCGACTGGTGGCAACCATGCTCACGTTCGCGTCCGTGCTGGGTCTCGGGTACGTGGTCTCGCACGGCGCGGACGACGCCGTCTCGCAGTCCGCTCTCACCTACTCCAAGCTCCGCGACCGCGGCTGGTGCTGCTGAAGAACCCGCTGGGGAGCGGCTCGGCGGGCGCGTAGCCCGCTCGAGGCAGCCGCCCGCCGGTAGGCGTCCCGGGCCGCGTCCAGCTCGCCCAGGTCGTCCCACAACGACCCCAGGTCGTACCACAGGTCGGCCGCCGACCGATCCGCGCCGACCCCGGTGAGGACGAGCACAGCTCGGCGGTAACGGTCACGGGCGTCGGTGAAGTCGCCCATGGCCGCGGCGGCCTGACCCTGGACCGCGTAGCCGTCGGCGAGCAGAAGGGGCGCGACGCCGGTCATCTCGCCGCACACGTCCTCGGCCAGCGCCCTGGCCGCGACCGGATCCCCGGCCAGCAGCCGGGCCCGAGCCCGGGCAAGGCGGTTGCGTGCCAGGTCGACGAGCCCGGCGCTGGAGCCGTCCAGCTCGTCGGCCGCCCGGAGCAACAACCTCTCGGCGAGGTCGACCTCGGGCTCTTCGAGCGTGAGGTAGAGGTCGCCCAGGGTGGTGCGCAGCCGGGCCACGTTCCGCGGGTCCGACCCCTCGCCCAACAGGGCCAGAGCCCGCTCGGCCAACGCCACCGCCGCCCGGGTGGACCCGCGCTCGGCCTCGACGAGGCTCGCGTTCCAGTACGCCGAGGCACGGGCCGTCGTCGAGCCGGTGCCCTCCGCCTCCTCGACGGTCCGACGGCAGATCCGCACCGCCTCCCCGCGGTCGCCCCGCTCGAAGTGCGCCGCGGCGACGGTGACCGCCAGCTGCACCGCCTCGTCGCACCCGGCGAGTCCGCTCCCGGCGAGCGCCGCAAGCACACCCTCACCGCACTCGACCGCCTTGGTGAGGTCGCCGCCCTCGCGGTAGCACCGGCTGAGAGCGATCCTGCTCCTCACCCACTGGAGGTCCGTCGGCGTTCCTGTGAGGCGTTCGAGCTCCACGATGGCGTCGTCGAGCCGGCCCTGCGCCTCGAGTGCGCGGCCGTGGAGATAGGTCGCTCGGTCGTCCATCCCGGCGAAGGCAGCGGACCCGTCCGCGAGGACCGCTCGCGACCGTGTCTCCGCCTCGTCGATCTCGCCGGATTCGAGCGCCAGCTCGGCGTAGTCCAAGGTCAGGCGCACCTCGTCAGGGTCGTGCTGCGGCCCGTCGTCGAGCAGGGCGTCGACCGGAACCTGGAGCCGGTCGGCGATCCGCTGCAGCAGCGCCACGTCGGGCCGTCGCTGTCCGGACTCGATACGGGAGAGGTACGCCGCCGAGGCATCCGCGCCGGCCACCGCAGGCTGGGTCATCCCCCGGGATCGCCGCGTCTGACGCAGGCGCTGGCCGAGCTTGTGGGGATCGGCGGCCCGGAGGCGCGCAGCGATGTCGTCGCTCACCCCCCTATGGCACCAGCAATCTGGCAAGTACGTCAACCAATGGCTTGCCAGACGACCCACTACGGAGCAGAAGGAGCCTGCCGAGGACCCCGGACCCGGCGCGAGGTACTAGGACCATCGGGTAGCGGCCAATCGCGGCAAAACGTCCAAAACCACCTCGGGCAGCCTCACGCTGGAGCTGATCCACCTCGACTCGCGAGGTGCCCCGAGAAGGCAGATGCTCATGTCAGTGTTCCACCGCCGTACTGCGCGCACCGCGATCCTGCTCACGACGAAGGCACTCGCCGTGTCGTCCGCGGTGCTGTCCTCCTCCACGGCTCACGCCTCGCGGAGCGACCGGGACGACGACGGGATGCCGAACCGGTGGGAGGTCACCCACGGCCTCAACCCCGACCGGGCCAACGCCCGCGGCGACAAGGACGACGACGGACTGAGCAACCTCGGCGAGTACCGGCACACCGGGCTCCCCGGCGACGAGGACTCCGACAACGACGGCCACGACGACGGCGACGAGGTCCACGACGGGGCGCGGGGCACGCAGATCTCGGACCGTGACTCCGACGACGACGGGACCCGCGACGGCGACGAGGACTCCGACGACGACGACATCGACAACGAGGACGAGGACGACGCCGATGAGTCCTGTTCCGACGACGACGACGACCGCGACGAGGACAACATCTCCGACGAGGACGAGAACGACTACGGGTTCCGAGCCGGCGACGACGACGATGACGACGACGGCACGCCCGACGGCGAGGAGGACTCCGACGAGGACGGACAGAGCAACGAGGACGACGACGACTCCGACGACGACAGCTGCTCCGACGACAGCGAGGACACCGACGACCTCCTCGGCCCGATCGTCTCTTTCGACGCCAAGACCGGTGACCTCGTCATCAAGAGCCTCCGCTCCGGCCTGCTGACCTTCGTGGTCACCGACGACACCGAGATCGAGTTCGACAGCTCAGGTCACGGTTCCGGTGAGGAGGGCTCGACCGAGGACCTGGTGCCCGACGCCGTCGTGATCGAGGTCGACCTGGAGGACGACGGCACGCTCGAGGAGGTCGAGCTCGAGCGGCCGTAACACGTCCGTCGTGCCCGAATCAGGCCTAGTTTCGCGGTCTCGCAGCCGTAGGTCCCCAGTTGGCGAAGAGCCCTCGAATTCTGCGTTGCAGACGTAGGATCGGAACGAGATCACCTGGGGCACATGTGTTGAAAGTTTCGCGGGCAACGCGGGCGTTCGGAGCGGGCGCCGTCGCGGCACTCCTCACCCTGGTGGGCCTGACGGCCCCCTCCGACGCCGCCGTCGGACCGTCCCCCCGCGGGAGCGCCGAGGTCCGACGACTGGCCGGCACCGGTGATCCCACGGGGCTGGCCGAGGCTGCCGCCCACGAGCTCCTCGGCGACAGGCCGCCCGCCCTGCACCCCGGTCCGTTCGACGGCTACCACCAGCAGCCGTCGATCGCGACGCCGGAGGGGCTGGTCTACGTCCCCTACCTCCGCAGCTATCGCGGCGTGCGCGTGGTCGGCGGCGACTTCGTGGTCGTCGCCGACACCGACGGGACGATCCTCGGGACCTCGGTCGCCCAGCGCCGACCGGTCCGGCTGCCGACGACCCGTCCGGCACTGAGCAGGTCACGGGCCGCGGCGGTCGCCCGCCAGCAGCTCGGGGCCCGCACAGGCGAGACGACGGCAAGCGAGCTCGTGGTGCTGCAACAGGGCGGCTCGCACCTGACCTACGAGAGCACCGTCTCGACCGACGCCGGCCCCAGGCTGCGCGTGTACGTCGACGCATCGAGCGGCGAGGTGCTTCGCCGCGACGACCTCGTCGTGCACGGCACCGGCAGGCCCGGCTACAGCGGACCCAGCCCGGTGGCGCTGGACACCAGCAAGCTGCTCACCGGCTTCTCCTTGCGCGACCCGAGCCACCCGGGGCTCGCCTGCGGCGTACAGGGCGGCGCCACGGTCCTGACCGGGTCCGACGACGCCTGGGGCAACGGCGCGGCGACCAACAAGGAGACCGGGTGTGTCGACGCCCTGTTCGCGGCGCAGGAGCAGCAGCGCATGCTCCTGGCGTGGTTCGGCCGGCCCGGCGTGAAAGCCACCGGCGGCTCCTATCCGATCAAGGTCGGGCTCGACGCCGTCGATGCGTACTTCGACTACAACAAGGTCAACCTCGGCCACAACGAGGCAGGCGACTGGCTGGGTTCGATCGACGTCGTGGCCCACGAGCTGGGGCACGGGGTCGACCACAACACCCCCGGCGGCATCTCCTGGGCGGGTACGACGGAGTTCGTCGCCGACGCCTTCGCCACCATGACCGAGTTCTACAGCGACCAGGGAGCCCGGTACGACCCGCCGGACTACGTCATCGGGGAAGAGGTCGACATCTTCGGTGACGGCCCGGTCCGGTACATGTACCGGCCCTCCCTCGCCGGGGACCCGAACTGCTTCTCGGCGTCGGTGCCGAACATGGAGATGCACGCCGCCTCGGGCCCCGGCAACCACTGGTTCTTCCTGGCCGCGGAGGGCAGCACCGGGGCCACGGGTCAACCGGCCAGCCCGACGTGCAACAGGGCCGAGGTGAGCGGCATCGGCATAATCAAGGTCAGCAAGATCCTCTACCACGCCATGCTGACGAAGACCTCCGCCGCCAGCTACCCGAAGTACCGGCTCTGGACCATCACCGCAGCCAAGCGGCTGTACCCGGGAAGCTGCCGGCCGCTCAAGGCCGTGCGGGCGGCCTGGAACGCGGTGAGCGTCCCCCGGCAGCCCGGCGAGCCGCTCTGCTGAAGGCCCAGGTCAGCTCTCGGCGGTGACCGGGTCGCCGGCGGTGTCGTCGACCACGGCCTTGGCCACGGTGCTGTCCTCGGGGTCCCCCGAGGCGTCGCCGGGCTCGGGAGCGTTGCGGCTGCCCAGGGACACCACCGCGGAGGACGCGGCAGCGCCCAGGGCCAAGCCGCCCAGCGCCCAGAGCGGTCCCCACTCGTCGCGGCCGCGCAGGGCGTCGACGGAAAGCTCGCCGGGTCCTGTGTCGACCAGCGACATCAGCGCGGCGATGAGGACGGCGTTGTACTCCCAACCGCCCTCGGCCACCCACGGGCCCTGCGGCTTGTGGACCTTGCGGATCGCGGTGATCATCGTCCCGATCAGGCCCGCCGCCGCCAGCGGAGTCGCCGCCCCGGCGACCAGCAGAGCCCCGCCGGTCGTCTCGGTGACTCCCGCGGCGATGGCGTTGGGCCGGGTCGGGTGCATCCGCAGCGCCCCCATCATCTGCTCGGTGCCCTCGATGCCGGGGCCTCCGAACCAGCCGAACAGCTTCTGGGTGCCGTGTCCGACGAAGAGGCCGCCGATGACGAGCCGCGCAGTGAATCGTCCGAGAGTCATGACGATCCTGTGCCCTCCACCCCCGGTCCCCAAACCGCCCGTGGCGCCTCGAGGTGGGCGTCGATCGCGCCGAGCAGGTCATGCTTGTCGGGATCGGGCAGGAACGAGGCGCGCACGGCGTTGCCTGCGAGCTCTGCGACCCCCCGCTCGTCGAGGTCCAGCAGGTCGGCGACGATCTCGTACTCCCTGTTGAGGCTGGTCCCGAACATCGGCGGGTCGTCGCTGTTGACCGTGACGACGACCCCGGCGTCGTACAGCTGCCGGACGGGGTGCTCCTCGAGCGACGCGACGGCACGGGTGGCGAGGTTCGACGTCGGGCACACCTCGAGCGGGATCTGGTGCTCGACGAGATGGGCCACCAGCGCCGGGTCCCGCGTCGAGGAGGTGCCGTGTCCGATCCTCTCGGCCCCGAGGTCGCGCAGCGCCGACCACACGGTCTCCGGGCCGGTCGTCTCCCCCGCGTGCGGCACCGAGTGGAGCCCCAGCGCCCGCGCTTGGTCGAAGTGGGGTGCGAACTGCGGTCGCGGTACGCCGACCTCGGGCCCGCCGAGCCCGAAGCCCAGCAGCGTCGGGGGCGCGACGTCGAGGTACCCCACCGTCGCGTCGGCGGCCGGAACCCCGAACTCGCCCGGCACGTCCCAGATCCACCGCAGCCGCACCCCGTGGTCCCGTTCGGCGGCGGTGCGCGCGTCCTCGACCGCTTCCACGAACGCTTCGATGGGGACACCCGCGCGGACGTTGGTGTACGGCGTGCAGGTGAGCTCGGCGTACCGGATGCGCTGGGAGCCCATGTCGCGGGCGATCTCGTAGGTCAGCAGCCGTACGTCTTCGGGGTCGCGGACGAGGTCGACCACCGCGAGGTAGACCTCGATGAAGTGCGCGAAGTCGCGGAACGTGTAGAAGCCGCGCAGCTGGTCGGGGTCCGACGGCACCGTGCCCGGGTGGCGCTCGGCGAGCGCCGAGACGATGCGTGGCGAGGCCGACCCGATGTGGTGGACGTGCAGCTCGGCCTTGGGCAGCCCTGCGATGAAGTCGGCGTGCACCGGCCCAATGTAGGCGCCCGCGGCTCCCGACCCTTGAGTAAGGTCGGAGGGATGAACGACCGACTCGTGTGGATCGACTGCGAGATGACCGGTCTCGACCCGGTCAAGGACGCGCTCGTGGAGGTTGCCGTGCTGGTGACCGACTTCGAGCTGACCGTGCTGGGCGAGGGGCTCGACCTGGTCATCAAGCCGCCGGCCGACGCCCTCGACCAGATGGACTCCTTCGTTCGCGACATGCATACCTCCTCCGGGCTGCTCGAGCAGCTCGACTCCGGCGTGACCGTCGCCGAGGCGGAGGAGCAGGTGCTCGGCTACGTGCGCCAGCACTGTCCGGACGGAGCCCGGCCGCCGCTGGCCGGAAACACCGTGGGCACCGACCGGATCTTCATCGCCCGCGACATGCCGATGCTCGACGCGTTCCTGCACTACCGGGTCGTGGACGTCTCGTCCATCAAGGAGCTGGCCCGTCGCTGGTACCCCCGGACCTACTACAACGCCCCCCCGAAGCGCGGGAACCACCGGGCGCTGGCCGACATCCAGGAGAGCATCGAGGAGCTGCGGTACTACCGAGCCACCGTGTTCGTGGCGTCGCCGGGTCCGGAATCGTCGGAGGCCAAGGAGCTCGCCCAGCAGCACGGTGGCGCGCTGACGGGACTGGGCGAGGCGCAGGCCGGCCCCTGACAGCGGGTACACTTTTCGCTGCTCCTCGCCGCGCCAGCGGTCGGAGCCTTGGTGGGTGTAGCTCAGCTGGTAGAGCACCTGGTTGTGGTCCCGGATGTCGCGGGTTCAAGTCCCGTCACTCACCCCGAGGTAGGTCGTGGCAGGCCCCCGCACGGCGATGTGCGGGGGCCTCTCACGTCGAGCGGCGTGAGCGGACATGGGCGGGACACGGGTGACGCGAAGCAGGCGTGCCTCGGGGTCGAAGTGGGGAGGATCCCGGAGTGACGGCGATCGAGAACAAGCCGGGCAGCCAGGTCGCCCACCTCACCTCCGAGGACATCGAGAACATCGGGCGAGAACTGGATGCGCTTCGTGCCTCCGTGCTGGACAGCCGGGGTGAGCGCGACGCGGCGTACATCCGGCGGGTCATCGACGCCCAGCGCAAGCTGGAGCTCACCGGTCGCCTCGTGCTGCTGCTGGGCAGCAGGCACCGTGCCGGCTGGCTGCTGGGGACCGCCTGTCTGGCTGTGTCCAAGAGCCTCGACAACATGGAGATCGGCCACAACGTCCTGCACGGGCAGTGGGACTGGATGCGTGACCCGAAGATCCACTCCTCCACCTGGGACTGGGACCACCCGTCGCCCCCCGAGCAGTGGAAGCGCGCACACAACGTGCAGCACCACACCTACACGAACATCCTCGGCAAGGACAACGACCTCGGCTACGGCATCATGCGCGTCGACGAGGACCAGACGTGGCAGCCTCGCTTCCTCATCCAACCGCTGTGGAACTTCGCGAACGCCTGCCTGTTCGAGTACGGCATCGCGATGTACGACATCGACCTCGGCGAGCACCTGCGCCAGAAGCGCGGGTTCACCCCCGAGCTGCGCTCACGCGTCAAGCAGACGCTCGCCAAGGCGCGCAAGCAGGTCGTGAAGGACTACGTGGTTCACCCCGCGCTGACGGGACGCTCCTGGCGCAGCACCCTCAAGGCGAACCTCACCGCGAACATCCTTCGCAACCTGTGGAGCCACTCGGTCATCATGTGCGGCCACTTCCCCGAGGGTGTGGAGACGTTCGAGCAGCCGGCCCTCGACGAGAACGAGACCAAAGGCGAGTGGTACCTGCGGCAGATGCTGGGTTCGGCGAACATCTCCGGCAGCCGGGCCATGCACCTCATGACCGGCAACCTCTCGCACCAGATCGAGCACCACCTGTTCCCCGACCTCCCGAGCAACCGCTACTACGAGATCGCCCCTGACGTGCGCGACCTGTTCCAGCGCTACGGCCTGTCCTACAACGCCCGGCCGCTGCCGCAGCAGGTGGCGAGCGCATGGCACAGGGTGGTGCGGCTCTCGCTGCCGAACCGCTGGCTCGAGGAGACGACGTGGTCGAACCTCCCTGACCAGCTGGCCAAGCTCCTGCGCGCGGACAGCCGGCGCCCCGCCGACGCTGAGGCGGTCCCACCGGTCAGGGAGAGGGAGCTCGCGCTGGCATGACCCTTCCCCGTGGGAGGCGCTAGGTCCCTGGGTGAGGTCTGCTCTGGCCGCCCTGCATCGGTCCGCCGCGCGGCTGCGGCAACCTGGGCGCCGCCGGCAGGGGACGTGCGCGATGTGCCAGGCACGCCGGGTCGGCCTCGTCCACCACGAGCCTGGCCCTTCCGCCCGACCAGGCCAGATGAGCCTCGCAGGTGCAGCGGCTGGCGCTCATGTCGACCACGCACGGTAGGGAGCCACCTGGACAGTCTGGCGCGCCGCCCACGAGATCGGGTGCACCCGCGCCGTCGGTGACGGGATGGCGAGTTGTCCCTACCTCATCGAGGAGACGCCGCAGGGCGTCGAGGTCAGGATCGACGCCAGAGACGATGGGGGCCGAGCAGAGAACCGGTCTCATCGTCGCCGGGGCCACGGTCGCTGCTGAGGATGATCGGCCTGGTCGCGCTCGTCGTGGCACTGCGGGGCTGAGCAGTCGACCGGATACTCCCGAGGTGCATGAGCGCTCGGGTCCAGCCTCGGTACGACGTCGTCGGACGCGGCCGGGCCACAGAGACCCGGGAAACGGACGTCAGGGTTCCTGACGCAGGTCCGTCAGCTGCTTGGTCCTCGCCTCGCTCGGGGTCCGGGTCATGGCGAACAAGTTGATGTTGTTGAGCCGGTAGGTCACTTCCGACTCGTCGATGCCGAGCAGCGGCGCAATGGCGGCCGAAGCGTCGTGCATGTCGCGGGACCGCAGGAGGATGTCAGCGATCTCAGTGAAGTGGGTGCGCAGGTTGTCGAGAAGCACGAGATGGTCGATCCGGCGCCGGCGGATGACGGCGGGGTCGTTGTCGTCCGGCTCGCCGAACGGGTAGTCCGCGCCGTCGGTCTCCCACAGACGTTCGATGCGCTCGCCCACCAGGTTCAGCGCGCCGATGAGTTCTGGGATCTGGCTGGTCTTGAGGACCGGGTCTTGTCTGTCGTTGGTGCTCAGGTGCACATGCGGACCCGGGGTGCCGGTGTCGGCATGGCTCGCGAACCAACCCGACACGACCATCCGTTGGTCACGGATCCCCGTCCGCACGGCCGTCTCCGCATCCCCGGTGTCCAGGTCCTCGCCGGCTCCCTCGTTGCTCATGCCTGGACGGTACTCGGGGGCAGCCCGCAACCGCCGAGTCGTTCGCGACATCGAGGTCCGAACGGGGGTACAGCGCCTGGTCAACTCCAGTCGTGGCTTCTGCTCGTCGAGCGTCCCATCGGCGCAACGCCGTGCTGGCGATGCTCGGATCGGTCAGACGGCGTAGGGGTCCACCTGGGCGACCGGGTCGGTGGTCGGCTGCTCGGACCCGCCCTTCGGCTCGACGGTGACCGCGACCTGGGTGCCCTGCTCGGGCAGTCCCATGGCCGCTCCCGAGCCGGGGTCGTCGAGAATCGCGACGTCCACCGTCGTCCCGTCATCTTGGACCGACCAGATCTGGTAGACGTGCTCGTCGTCGAGCGCCGGAAGCTCGCGGGTGTCCACGGCCATCTCCTTGCGGCTGGGCGACACCGCGACCGTGAGCTCACCGCCGTTTCTGGTCTCGACCGTGGCGGTCTGGGCGTCCTGTGCCTCGAACACCTGCACCGGTGCGGCAGCGAGCCCCGCGTCGGAGTCGTCGAGCAGCGCGCGCGCCCCAAGGGCACCACCGCCGACCAGGACGACGGCCGCCGCGGCGACGGCCAGCCAGGTCGTCCACCGTCGCGAGGTGCCGGCGGGCTGCCCGCGGTGGGCTTCGATCGAGGCGATCGTGGGCCCAGAGTCGGGTCCAGCGCCGGGTCCAGGGGTGGGTCCAGGGGTGGATCCAGTGGCGGGTGCTGCGGTGGGCCCCTCCGACGTGCGAGGCGGCAGCTGGGGGGTGCGGTCCGCGAGCGCCATGACTCTGGCCTTGAGGTCGGGAGGCGGGGTGACTGCCTCGGCCGCGCCCATCTGGGCGGCGGCCTTCTGGAACTCGCGCACCTCGATGCGGCAGGACTCACACACGTCGAGGTGCTGCCGGAACTGGGCAGCCTCCTCGGGACTCAACGCGTCCAGCGCGTAGGCCCCCGCGAGGGTGTGGACGTCGGTGCTCATCGAGCGCCCTCCAGGCAGTCACGCAGACGAATGAGACCGTCGCGCATCCGGGTCTTGATGGTGGGCAGTGGCTTGTCGAGCAGCGTGGCCACCTCGGGATAGGTGTAGCCGTTGAAGTAGGCGAGGCGCACGGACTCCAGCTGCAGCGAGGTGAGCGTCTCCAAGCAGTCCCGTACGGCGCCGTGCTCCTCAGCTTCGATCAGCCCGTCGAGCGGTTCCTCCCGGGTCACCTCGTCGACCGAGGCCCGCCCGTCGTACTTCTTCTGCGACTCGTTGCGACGGACGGCGTCCACGGCGCGGCGATGCGCGATCGTGAGGATCCAGGTCTTCGCCGATCCTCGTGCGTCGTTGAAGCTCGGTGCTTTGCGCCACACCTCGAGGAAGACGTCCTGCGCCACGTCCTCGGCGCGCTCGGGGTCGCGCACCACCCGGCGTGCGACTCCGTAGACCGAGGCGGCGACGGCGTCGTACAGCCGTGAGAAGGCGTCGGAGTCACCTACCGCGACCCTGCCGACGAGAGCGTCGACGTCGTTCGGCTCCCGGGAGCGCACGAGCCGGAGGCCAGGATCCGACCCCATGCGATCGCCTCCTCCTCGTTGGCGGGAACCCCGCCGCGCGTGACGACTCTAGTTCGCTCCTTGGTGCTCCCAAGATTGGTCTTGACTTCTCCCGCTCCGGCTGGCTTACTTAAGCAATCGGTTAATTGCATGGAAGGTTAAACATGGCGCGGGATCGGCTCAGTTCAGTGTTCGCGGCGCTGGCCGATCCCACCCGGAGGGCGATCCTCTCCCGACTCCTCGAGGGCGAGGCGACGGTCAACGAGCTGGCGGAGCCGTTCTCGATCAGCCTGCCGGCCGTCTCGCGGCACCTGAGGGTGCTGGAGGAGGCCGGGCTCATCACCCGGAGCCGACACGCTCAGTGGCGCAGCAGCGCCATCAACGCCGAGCCGCTGCGCGACGTCGTCGACTGGATGGAGCCCTACCGGAAGTTCTGGGACGAGAGCTTCGACAGGCTCGAGGCCCACCTCAAGCGGATCCAGCAGGACCAACACCAGCAGAACCAACATCAGCAGAACCACCAACAGCAGTGAAAGGAACAGTCATGGCCCACCTCATCATCGAGCGCGTCTTCGACGCCCCCCGTGAGCTCGTCTGGAAGGCGTTCACGGATCCCGACCAGCTCGCCGAGTGGTTCGGACCGGTCGGCTACCACGTGCCGCGCGAGTCGGTGTCGGTCGACCTGCGGGTCGGCGGCCACCAGCGGTTCACGATGGTTGCGGACTCCCCCGACCTCCCTCCGGGCGGCCCGAGCGAGGGAGTCTTCGACGAGCTCGTCGAGCCGTCGCTCATCCTGCTCCACGAGGACCTCGAGGGCGAGGCCGCCGAGATGTTCGGCGCCACCCGGATCGACATGCGCATCGAGCTCCACGACGAGGGCGGGAAGACCCGCCTGGTTCTCCACCAGGGGCCCTACGGGGACGACATCCTCGGGGCAGCACGCGAGGGTTGGGGCAGCTCGTTCACCAAGCTCGACCGCTTGCTGGCGGCCTGACCTCGAGTGTCGGGACGGCGGGGTCCGCTGGTAGGGTGGACCCCGCTTCAGGCGCCATTAGCTCAATTGGCAGAGCAGCTGACTCTTAATCAGCGGGTTCGCGGTTCGAGTCCGCGATGGCGTACGCATGTTCCTCTGAGTTCAGAGGCCCTCCTCGCATTCTGTCGAGGGGCTTTCAGAGCGCCGAGCGCGCGCGTCAAGAAGACCGCCATGTGTTCGAGCGTCGCCGCCGACGCGTGCAGCCTGTTCTGGCCATATCTCCATCAAAGGCCTATTCCGCGCAGCGCGAGGAGTGTCACGAAGGCGGTTGATCGGCGGCGCTGCCGGGCGTGAGGACCTTTGCCTCTACGGACAACCACCGAAACTTCGAGGATGTGAACAACGAGGATCATCGGGGTCCGCGCGAGTCGACGGGACACCATCATGGTGAACGTTTCACGCCGAACCCTGCTGGGCGCTGGTGCTACCGGAGCGCTTCTCGCTGGGCTGCCTCGCGCTTCAGAGGCCGCCACCGGGCAAGAGGCCCTCATCGGGTCCTGGTCGGCGCCCTTCGACATGGGCGGGATTGCGATCCACATGCAGCTCATGTTCAACGACCAGGTGCTGTTCTTCGAGTACGTCGAGGGCGACCTGACCGTCAATCACGAGTCCACGGTCCGCACCTATGACCTCAAGGATGGGACCGCCCAGAACGCGTCGATCGGTTACCACCGTGACCTGTTCTGCTCCGGGATGAATCAGCTCCCAGACGGACGGGTGTTCGTCTCCGGCGGGCACGACCACGACACCGGCGTCCGCAACAGCGTCTTCGGAGTCAGGGAGACCGACATCTACGACCCCCTCACCCGAGCCTGGACGCCAGGCCCTGTGTTGAGCATGAAGCGCTGGTATCCGACCGCGGTCGGAATGCCGGACGGCTGCACGCTCGTCATGGGCGGAGGCGAGGACAAGTCCACTCCGAGCCCGACCATGGATCGCTACGACCCGGCTTCGAACACAATGACGATGATGCCCAACACGGCAACCAAGACACTCGGCCTGTATCCGCGACTGCACCTCCTGAACGACAACCGCGTCATCAAGGTCGGCCCCGCCCGCGCGTCCATCTACTTCAACTACGCCACGGCCACCTGGAGGAACGGCCCCGCCATGAGATTCGGCGCGCGCCAGCAGGGCGCAACAGTGGCGCTCCTCGGCAGCAAGAAGATCCTGACCTACGGCGGCCGATCCACGAGCACCAGCGCGCCGACGAACACCGCCGAGATCCTCGACCTGTCGACTCCGACACCCGCGTGGCAGTACACGGGGCCCATGGCGACGGCACGCAACTTCTCGGTCCCAGTGCTGCTGCCGGACAACACGGTGCTCGCGGTCGGGGGCACACAGGTCAAGCTCTACGGCACCCCCGTCAAGGCGGCCGAGCTGTTCGACCCGGTCACCGGCAAGTGGACGACCATGGCCTCGCAGCAGGTGGTGCGCGGCTATCACGGCACAGGGGTACTGCTCCCGGACGGCCGAGTCCTGTCTGCCGGCTCCGACACGGGCACGATGAGGAACTACGGTGAGCTCTACTCCCCGCCCTACCTGTTCAAGGGTCCGCGCCCGGTGATCACCAGCGCCCCAGCCGCAAGCGGGTACGGCCAGCCGATGGTAGTCACGACCGACACGCCTGTGACCAAGTTCGTGCTGATCCACCCCGGCGCGGACACGCACCAGGTCAATCCGGACCAGCGCGGCGTCGCGCTCACGCACACCAGTGACGGACTGGTGCACACCCTGCGCGCGCCCGCCAGTCCGCTTGAGGCCCCGCCCGGGTACTACATGTTGTTCGCCCTCGACTCCCAAGGCGTGCCCGCGATCGCGAAGTGGGTCAGGCTGGAGCTGGCACCCTCAGGCAATCCACCCACCTAGGCCTCAATGGCCTTCCAGCCTGCCGGTCAGACCGGGCCTACCTGCTCATCCCGACTAGTCCGGGTGCAGCGCCGGGCCCTCGTTTCGCCCGGTCCGACCCGACTTGTGTCGGCCACCGAGTCCCGAGGACGCGACTGCCCGTCGCTTTGTCGGTGCTCGGGTTGAGCCGGGGTCCCCACCGCGGAAGAGTGCTGATCGTCACTACAGCGAGGCAGCCTCGCGGTTCCGGGTGCCGGCTTGGCCAGCCTCCTTCTCAGGAGGGATCACTCATGATCGACAAGGGAACCGTCACCGCCAACATCCCGGCCGCTGACCTCAGCCGCGCCCGGACGTTCTACGCCGACAAGCTGGGACTCACCCCCTTCCAGGAGATGGAGGGCATCGCGATGATGTACCGCACGGCCGGCGGCTCCATGTTCACCGTCTACCAGACCGAGTACGCGGGACAGGCGGGCCACACCATCGCCCAGTGGCACGTCGACGACGTCGACGCCGAGGTGGCCGAGCTCAAGGGCAAGGGCGTGACCTTCGAGCACTACGACCTGCCCGGTGTCGACTGGGACGGCGATGTCGCGTCGATGGCGGGCATGGGCAAGGCCGCCTGGTTCAAGGACAGCGAGAACAACGTCCTCTGCATCGACGACGGCCTCCCCGGACAACGAACCGGCCGGCCCGGGTAAAGAATAGGCTCGAACTCGGGCGGAAAGTCCGATGCGGGCAGCGGTCCCGCGTGGTCGAATCCAGCCATGGATCGACAGCTCGCCGGCAGGCTGACAGGGCGCGGCACCAAGTGGGTCGTGCTGGTCCTGTGGCTCCTGGTGGTCGGCGTCGCAAGTGCCTTCTCGCAGAAGCTCATCGACGTCCAGGACAACGAGGCCTCCTCGTGGCTCCCCGCCTCGGCGGAGTCCACCAGGGCCCTGGAGAAGCTGGCGCCCTTCCAGGACCCCAACGCCATCCCCACCGTGGTGGTCTACGAGCGTGAGGAAGGCTTGTCCGAGGCGGACCTCGCCGCGGCAGAGGCCGACGCCGAGGAGTTCGCCGACCTGAACGGCGTGGAGGGCGAGGTGCTCGGCCCGCAGCCGTCCGAGGACGGACAGGCCATGCAGACACTGGTCACCTTCAACTTCGGCGCCAACTGGTGGATGGAGATGCCCACGGTCGCCGACGAGCTGCGCGACATCGCCGCCTTGGACGGTGGGAACGTCTACATCAGCGGCGCAGGTGGTCAGGCAGCGGACTCGTCGGAGGTGTTCGAGGGCATCGACGGGACCCTGCTCTTCGCCACGCTCGGCGTGGTCATCATCATCCTGCTTCTCACCTACCGCAGCCCGACGCTGTGGCTGCTGCCGATCATCTGCGCGGGGCTCGCCCTCACGGTGTCGCAGGGACTGATCTACTTCCTCGCGAAGTACGCCGACCTCACGGTGAACGGCCAGAGTCAGGCGATCCTCACGATCCTGGTCATCGGCGCGGGCACGGACTACGCGTTGCTCCTGGTGGCCCGCTATCGCGAAGAGCTCCGACGTCATGATGACCGGCACGAGGCGATGGCGTTCGCCCTCCACAGGGCGGCCCCGGCGATCCTCGCCAGCGCCGCGACCGTCATCGTCGGCATGCTGTGCCTGACCCTGGCGGAGATGAACTCGACGGCGGGCCTCGGACCGGTGGCGGCCATCGGCGTCGGGGTCACGCTCCTGGTGATGGTCACCCTCCTCCCCGCCCTGCTCGTCATCGTCGGCCGATGGATCTTCTGGCCCAGACGTCCGACCCTGGGCTCGCCGGAGCCGACGCAGACGGGGGTGTGGGCGAAGGTCGGCCAGCGGATCAAGGTCCGTCCGCGCAGGGTGTGGGTCGTCACGACGGCGCTCCTGGCGATCGCCTCCCTGGGCCTCTTCCGTCTGGACACGGCCGGACTCGCGACCGAGGACAGCTACACCAAGGACTACGACTCCATCACCGGTCAGCAGGTGCTCGCCGCTCACGGCCTGGTCGACGCATCCAACACCGTCCAGGTCGTGAGCGACCCCGGCCAGGCCGACGCGGTTCGCGAGGCGATGACCGGGATCACCGGGGTGGGCGAGCCGACGGAGCCGGTCGTGCAGGAAGGTGTCGCCTTCGTCCAGGCGACCGTCGAAGGCGACGTGGCGTCGCCCGCGGCGTTCGAGCGGGTGGAGACCGTCCGCGACCGGGTGCACGCGGTCGACGGAGCCGGCGCCCTGGTGGGTGGCTGGTCGGCGATCTACCTCGACACCAAGGAAGCCTCCGGACGAGACAACGTCGTCATCATCCCGACCGTGCTGGTGATGGTGTTCCTCATCCTGGTCCTGCTGCTCCGCGCCCTCACCGCGCCGCTGATCCTGCTGGCCACCGTCGTGCTGTCCTTCAGCGCCGCGTTGGGCATCTCGGCGCTGCTCTTCGAGTACGTCTTCGGCTTCGCCGGGTCGGACCCGGGGTTCCCGCTCTTCGCGTTCGTCTTCCTCGTCGCCCTCGGCATCGACTACAACATCTTCCTCATGACGCGGGTGCGCGAGGAGTCGATCGCGCGTGGGACCCGTGCCGGTGCACTCGTCGGTCTGACGACGACCGGTGGCGTCATCACCTCGGCCGGGCTCGTCCTGGCGGCGACGTTCCTCGTCCTGGGGACGATCCCGCTGGTCTTCCTCGCCGAGCTCGGGATCGCGGTCGCGCTCGGCATCCTGCTCGACACCCTCATCGTGCGGTCGGTCCTCGTGACCGCCCTCAACCTCGACCTCGGCCCGGTGATCTGGTGGCCGAGCAAGCTGGCACACGAGTCCGACGACGAGGAGCTGCCGCCTCCGGCCGAGCCGGTCCGGCAAGGTGCGCTGGTCGACGACTGACCCGCCCGCACCAGAGGCGACAGGACGCTGACCCTCAGGGATGGGCGTAGAGGCAGAACGGGTGTCCCGCGGGATCGAGCAGGACCCGTACGTCGTCCTGGGGCTGGTGGTCGGGGAGCTCGGCACCGAGCTCCAGGGCCCGCGCGACAGCGGCGTCGAGGTCGGTCACCTCGAAGTCGAGGTGCAGCATCATCTGCTGCCGCCCAGGGGTTGCCGGCCACACCGGCCGCACGTAGTCGGGGTCGTGCTGGATGCTGAGGTAGGCGACGCCCTCGCCGAGGTCGAGTGCTGCGCCACCGGCGTCCTCCCGCCAGATCGGCCAGCCACGCAGCTGCGAGTAGAACCGTGCAAGCACGCCGACGTCCGGTGCGTCGAGCACGACGCCCCACCAGTCCGACCGGGACCAACGGTCCGGCGGCGGCTCCGGCCGCGGGCTCTCGTCCTGCACGGGAAGGACGCTACTGCCTCGGCTGGCGGAGCGACGCGGAGCGACGTCTCGTCGACAGCTCCCGCGTGGCCCGAGGTCGTCAGGCGGCCGGGATGCGGAACACCGTCGTCGACGTGGCGGGGAACGTGTGGGTGAAGCCTCCGCGCTGGATGGCCTGTTCCCTCACCTTCATCGTCACCGACGGCGGCTTACCCGGGCGGTTCCAGTCGGCGAAGCTCGCGCTGGACACCGTCCGGACGACGGCCGTCCCACGGCTCCGGAAGCCGTCCAGCTCCACGCGCGCGGTCAGGTCACGCGACGGCAGCCGGTTGAGGACCATGACGAAGAGCCCTCCGTCGGGCGCACGGGTGGCGGTGACGGCGAGCCCCCGATAGGTGCCCCGGGCGTCGGGCGGGTCTCGCAACGGGTTGCCCTGGATTCCGGAGGCGAGCACCTTGCCGCCGGCGGTGAACATCGGGACCAGCGCCTGACGGGTGACAGCGTCGGCGGTGAACACGAAGTCGGGGCTGGGGCCGATCACGGCACGATCGGTGTGCCACAGCAGGTCGTCGCTCATCACCCAGGGGAGCCGCATCTCGAGGAAGTCCCCCCACAGGGTCGCCATGTGCAGGGCGTGGCTCGCGGACGTCGCCCAGCCCGGGAAGGCCGCCTTGTCCCCGCGGATCGTGGAGAACTCCGTGAGCCACAAGGGGATCCGGGCCGGCTTCGCCTCCAGGAGCCGGGCAACCTTGGCGCGCCGTGGCGCGGTCGTCACCATGAACTCGTCGTGCCCCTCGAGCGGCCCGGACCAACCCCCCTCCTTGACGTTGAACGACGTGATGACGTGCGTCGTCAGGCAGCTGTACGAGCGCCGTCCGGCGGCGTCGAGGAAATCGTTCGTGCCCCACGCCGAGCAGACCTTGATGCCCGGGTCGACGGCCTTCATCTTCCGCGCGAAGTCGAAGAATCCCTGGTGGACGAGGCGGTACGTCGCGCGGACGGTGGCACCACGGGGTGGAATCGCCCCGTGCGTCCCGTCCCCGAAGCGGATCTTGCCCGCACCGGCTGACACCGTGAACACCTTGGCCCGGGGACCTCTCGCGGCCAGGCCGGCCACCCTGGTCCACGACTGCCTCGCAACGGTGACTCGGACCGAGCGGCCTACGAGCGGCCAGTACAACGTCTCGAAGACCTGGCTGGCGCCCCCGTCGGACGGGGAGCCCACGGCAGGATGGTCGCAGTCCTTGCCCAGCGGCTCACCCCTGACGGTCACGTCGTCGCCGAAGGCGTACTGCCGCACCGCGGTCGCCGCCCGGGCCGCCATCCAGAAACGTTGCGACCCGTGGCTCAGCTCGTTGCCGATCTCCCAACGGCGCACGCCGTACGGTCGCGGGTGCCCGTTCGCGGCGCGGAGGTCGGCCCAGTCCACACCGCCGTTGGGGTTCCCGCGAGCATCGGCGGGTGAGTTCATGTACTCGACCCAGTCCGCGGCGTCAGCGGCGGTGCCGTTCACGAAGGGAACCATGATGAGCGGCTCGGCGTCGATGAGGTCCACGAAGCGCATGAACTCGTCCGACCCGAACGCCAGCCCGTCCCTGATCGGCGGGCGCCTGTCGTCACCCCTCAGGGCGCCGTCGACCTGACAAGGCCGGTCCTCCAGGTCACCGATTCCCCGCTTCCAGTCGTAGAGGCTGGCCACCGTCCCGCCCGGGAAGCGCAGGGAGTCGACACCGGCCCGCCTCGCGCCCGCAACCACCTCCGGCTCCGGTGCGTCCACCACCTGGTTCCACAGCCCGAAGCCGTTGTGGTCGTAGTGGTGGTTCACCCCCAGCAGGTGCTGCGAGGCCGCCCCACGCGGCTGGTCCGCATGGACGGTGATCGTGGTCTCGACGGCTGCGGCGCGGACCGTGCCTTCCGACGCGGGGACGACGGTTCCGGCCGCGACTGCGAGAAGGGCTGTGCCTGCGCCCATGGCTAGTGGGTTCATGGCCGCTCCCGATGACAGGGGTTTCCCACACGGTAGGCACGGTTCCGCCCCCTCCGCCATGGCACGAACAGGCGGCCCCAGAAGCGGAGAAACCTACGCAGCACGCCCGTCGTGACACCATGGAGACCCGGGAGGTGAGGTACGCATGCGCAGGCCCACCTTCGCGTCACTGCTGCTGATCGTCCTGGCTGTCAGTGGGTGCGACGGCAGCGTGCTGACCGAGCACCCGGCCGACGCGGTGAGGGCCCCCACCGCCGTTGATACCCCCCTCCCCTCCGCGTCCGAGACGCCGTCAGCGACGAAGCCGCCCCGGCCGAGGAAGACGCGGCCTCTGGCCACCTCGTTGCCCACGCCTACGCCGACGATCACCGTCCCGGACTTCACGCTCCCTCCGACGCCGACCGGCCCGATCCTCGGCGGGGACATCAGCTGGCCGCAGTGCCCCAAGGGCCTGGGCATCCCGCAGAAGCCGACCTTGGGCCTGCCGATGCCACTCCGCTCGGCCGAGTTCGTCGTCCTCGGTCTGACCAACGGTCCCGCCTTCACGCCGAACCCCTGCCTCGCCTCCCAGACCCGATGGGTCAGGGAGCGTGGGCTGTGGGCCGCGGCGTACGCCGTCCACAGCTATCCCGACAGCGACACCCTGGCCCGGTACGGGAGTGAGGGACCCTTCGACGGCAGCACCCGGCTCGGGGCGCTCGGCAACGTGGGTCATCAGCAGGCGCTCTACAACCTCCGCACCATGCGGAGCGCCGGCCTGCAGACGCCCATCGTGTGGCTCGACGTCGAGCCGGTCCCGATCTTCGAGTGGAGCCCGGACACGGTCGCCAACGCTGCCGTGGTCGTCGGAGCCGCCCGCGGCTATCTCGACGCCGGGTACCGGGTCGGCGCCTACTCGACCGAGGCGCTGTGGGCCTCCGTGGTGGGCGACCTGCGGCTCGGGATCCCGGAGTGGCGTGCGGCGGGCGAGACGTCGCTGACCGAAGCGCTCGCGCGGTGCGGCCCCGACCGCATGTTCCAGGGCGGCAAGCCGGTGATCTCCCAGTGGCTGGAGTCCAACCGGACCCGTGACATCACCTGTCCCGGGACGTCAGCGGAGATGGGCCGATGGTTCCACGACTACCCGTGAACGACCCGCGGCCTCAGCCCCTGCCGCCGGCCGTCCTCAGCTTGAACCACACACTCTTCTGCCGGTCTCCCGACGGAGGCTCGACGCCCCAGGCCGAGGCGAGCGACTCCACGATCAGCATTCCGCGGCCGTGGGTCTGGTAGGCCCCCGCCCGCCCGATGCGGGGTCGTCCGGGAGCGGCGTCGATGACGTCGACACGGAGGTCACGAGAGGCGCGCGTGATGTCGAGGGTGATCTCGCCGGCGCCATGGTCGATGGCGTTGGCCACCAGCTCGGTGGTGAGCAGCTGCGCGATCTCCACGACGTCGCGCGCCAGGCCGCTGCAGGCCTGCGCCACGTGGCGACGCGCCTCTCCTGCCTCCGTCGGGTCCCGCTGCAAGGTCACCCGAGTGGTCATTGCCTCATGCATACCGCTACCCCACTTTTAGAAGGTCGTCGAGGACACCATGCCCGAGGACGAGCCACGACACGCGGTCCGGTCGTTCGCGAAAACGTGCTGCTGCACAAACGTGCACCGCGGTGGCCGCCGTACCGGTGTCAGCCCTTCACGTGCGTAGATTGGGCAGGTGGCGCCCTTCTCCGTGGTCGACCCCGGTGAGTGGCTGTTGACCAAGGACGAGCGAGGCAACCGCAGCACCCGGCTCGACGACGGGCACCCGGGGAACAGCGCCTGGTCCGAGGGAAATCTGGTGCGCCCCCTCATCCACGGTTCCCGATACTTCGCGGAGCTGCACGAGCGCATCGAGGCCACCCGCGACGGCGACCTCATCTACTTCACCGACTGGCAAGGTGACGCCGACGAGCGGCTCACCGGCGACCCCGGCAGCGAGGTCGCAGACGTCCTTGCCCGTGCGGACGAGCGAGGGGTCGACGTCCGCGGGTTGGTGTGGCGCTCGCACCGGGAGGCGTTCGGGTTCACTGCCTCGGAGAACCGTCGCCTGGGGCGCGAGCTCCAGCGACGCGGTGCCGAGGCCCTGCTCGACATGCGGGTGCGCACCGGTGGGTCGCACCACCAGAAGCTCGTCGTGATCAGGCACAAGGACGACGCCACCCGTGACATCGCCTACGTCGGTGGCATCGACCTGTGCCACTCCCGCCGCGACGACGCCGACCATGCCGGCGACCCGCAGGCGCTGACCTCCCTGGCCCGCGAGTACGGCAAGACACCGCCCTGGCACGACATCCAGGCCGCCATCAGCGGTCCCGCCGTCCACGACGTCGAGACCGTCTTCCGGGAGCGCTGGGAGGACCCCACCCGGCTGAGCCGTAGTCCCCTCTACTTCACCCAGGACCGGCTGCTCGGTCTCGACCTGAGTCCTGATCCGCTGCCGCCGCAAGCGGCGCCGCCTCCTCCGGTCGAGGGCGGCACCCACGTCGTCCAGCTGTTGCGCACCTATCCCAATCTCCGCCACGGACGTGACTACCCCTTCGCGCGCGGCGGGGAGCGCAGCGTCGCCCGCGGCTACACGAAGTCACTGCTGCGCGCCTCCCGGCTGGTCTACATCGAGGACCAGTACCTGTGGGGCAGCCATGTCGGCAGCGTGCTCACCGAGGCGTTGCGGCGGCACGAAGACCTGCGCCTCATCGCCGTCATCCCGCTGCACCCCGACCTGGAGGGAGCCTCCCGCGCGCCGCAGCTGCTGGGTCGGCGCCGGGCCATCGGGGAGATGACCGAGGCAGCACCTGGCCGGGTAGCCGTCTACGGCATCGAGAACCGGGCGGGCACGCCTGTCTACGTGCACGCCAAGACCTGCATCGTCGACGACACCTGGGCGACCATCGGGTCGGACAACTTCAACCGGCGGTCGTGGACCCACGACTCAGAGGTCACGGCGGCCGTCATCGACGTGGGGACAGGCGACTACGCGCGCCGGCTGCGCCTCACGCTGGCCGCCGAGCACCTCGACCGGGTCCCGGGAGCCGACCCCGATCCGGCGACGGTCGGCGACTGCGTCGACCCGCACGGCATGTTCGAGGCCTTCGAGGCCAGCGCGGCACGCCTCGACGCCTGGTGGGAGTCCGGGAAGGCCGGGCCACGACCGCCGGGACGACTACGCCGCTTGCATCTGCCTGAGCTGGGCCCGGTGAGGCGAGCACTGGCCCTGGCGCCGTACCTGGTTCTGCACGATCCCGACGGCAGGCCCAAAGCGCTCCGTCACACCGACCAGTTCTGACCGCCGCCCGGCCGCCTGGGATCCGGGCATGGGTGGAGGAAGTCAGGGGTAGATTTCCGGTATGAGGTTCATCATCGTGCTCATCGTCCTTGCGGTTCTTGTCTGGCTGCTGCTCAGCTTCATGCGCGGTCGTCGCGGTCGCGTCTGACCTCGCGACCACCCGCGGCGGACGGTGGTCGGGCGTGCTGGGCTACGGTCGCGCCGCGTGAGGGTCGTCTACAACAGCTTCCACGGCCGCTACTCCGACAGCCCGCGGGCTGTCTACGAGCGCCTCGACGGAGCCCGCGGCGTGGAGCACGTGTGGCTTGCCGACCCCGACCATGCTGCGGGCTTCCGGTCCGATGCGCGGTTGGTCGACATCACGTCGCCCGAGGCGGGGAGCGCCCTGGAGTCGTCGGACGTGGTGATCGCCAACACGCACACCGAGGTGGAGTGGGGCAAGAGCGGCGGGACGACGTACGTCCAGACCTGGCACGGGACGCCGCTCAAGCGTGTCCACCATGACGTCCTGTGGGCTCCTGAGGGCCGACTCGCGCGGCTCGACCGCGACATCGCGACGTGGGACCTGCTGCTCTCGCCGAATGCGGAGAGCACGCCACGGCTGTGCCGCGCGTTCCGCTACGGGGGCAAGGTCCTCGAGAACGGGTACCCCCGCAACGACGCCCTGCTCAGCAAGGACAGCAGTGCAGTGCGCGACCGGACCCGCGCGGGCCTCGGACTGGCCGAGGGCGTCACGGTCGTCCTCTACGCCCCGACCTGGCGCGACGACGAGAAGTTCGTCCCCGGTGAGCCGCGGGTGCCGTTGGCCCTCGACCTCCGCTCGCTGTCGGAGCTGCTCGGACCCGACTACGTGGTGCTGGTCCGGCTACACCCGCTGATGACCGGCCGCAGCGCGCCGGAGCAGGTGCCAGGAGTGGTCGACGTGTCGTACCACCCCGACCTGTCGGACCTGTACCTCGCGGCCGACGTGCTGGTGACCGACTACTCGTCGGCGATGTTCGACTTCGCGATCACCGGCCGGCCGATCGTGTACTTCGCCTATGACCTCGACCGTTTCCGGGACGAGGTACGGGGCTTCTACTTCGACCTCGTCGACGTCGCACCCGGGCCTCTCACCGACACGACGGCGGGGTTGGCGGCGGCGCTCGCCGAGCTCACGACCATCGAGCACCGGTACGCCGAGCGCTACGCGGCTTTCCGCCGACGCTTCTGCCACCTCGAGGACGGCCAGGCCACCGATCGACTGCTACGCCACCTGGGTCTGGCCGGCACCAGCTGACCGGAGGCGCGTGACCCGCCGGCGAGTGGGTATGAACGCGACCATGAAGATCATGAGGTCGGCCATGCTCGCCGGTGTGGCGAAGAAGCTGTACGACGAGTCGCGGAAGCCGCACAACCAGGCCAAGATCAAGCAGGCGGTCGCCTCTCTGAAGGCGCGTCGTTCCGGTGGCACCGGAGGCTCCCGCCCCCGCTACTGAGGTACAGGACAGACCTGCTGAGGTTCACCCGCGCCGGGGTCGCTGAGCCGGACCTCGGGAGCCCGTCAGCGCGACGTCGACTTGTCGCGGGTGCCGGCCCGCTCGCCGGTGCGCATGACGGGGATGTGCTCCACGACCGCCGCGCCGCGACAGAGGGCGGCGCTGACCCGGCTCAGGTTCGGGCGCAGTCCTTCTGACCGGAGGGCGGCGCGGTCCAGGGTGTCGCGGGCCCGGTCGAGAGCGGACAACGGGAGCGCTGCCAGCACGTTGCCGGGCGGCCGTCGCGAGACGACGGGGTGCGGCCTGGTCGGTGCGCTCCGGCGTACCGCCTCCCAGGCGAGCCCGAGGCGGCGGAGCTCCTTGGGCTGCAGAGCCTCCTGGAGCCGGGGCAGCAAGGTGTCCTCCTCGTCACGGACGTCCTCACGCAGCAGCTCGACGATGGAGGCCAGCAGCGCGGGGCGGTCGGCGTCCTGCAACGACAGCTCCTCGAGCTCCGCGACCAGCTCGTTGATCTGCTGGTGCTCCTGCTCGACGATCGCGGTCAGGTGCTCGCCGTCGGGCAGCACCCGCCGGATCGTCGGCCACAGGACCGACTCCTCCGCGAAGGCGTGCGGGAAGACGAGCCGGTAGATCCGGTGGAGGATCTCGGGCTGCTCCTCGACCGCAGCGACGTCGAGCTCTTGGAGCATGCCTTCGAGCTCGACGTGATCGCGCTTCTGCCGGGTGAGGACGCTCCAGCGTCCGCCCAGCTCGGCAGTGGTCTGCTCGGCCAGGGAACGCATCCTCACTCCTCCCGGGACGGTGTCGGCCGACGTGCTCCTGCCGTGCCCGTGGGCACCCGATACCCGGCCGCCCGGTCATCAAACGGGGTCGCCCGGAGCACCGAGTGCAGGCGCTGGGGACGATTGGTGATGATCCCGTCGACACCCAGGCGCGCCGCCCTGTGCATGCTCCGCTCGGCGTCGACGGTCCAGGTCAGGCACCGCATGCCGAGCTGCTGCACGCGCGCGACGTAGGCCTGGTCGGTGCAGAGGTACGCCGGGTTCACGTACTGGGCCCAGGTGCTCAGCGCGGGGAGGTTGCTCCTCCGGGGGCGCCCGAGGAGGCCGACGGGAACTGCCGGGGCGAGGGTCTTGTGCTGCTTCATCGCCGCGACGTCGAAGGACTGCACGACGAGGCTCCCCGAGGCGACCGCACCGGGGAGGTAGCCGGGGATGGTCTCCAGCTCCTGGACGAGGTCGGGAACGACCCCGGGGTGGTGCTCGGGCAGCTTCAGCTCCAGCAGCAGCCCTGTCCCGCTCCCCCGGAGCACCTCGATTGCTTCGGCCACGGTCGGCACCACCTCACCGGCGAAGCGCGGGGACAGCCACGAGCCCGCGTCGAGCGCCCGGATCTCGTCGTGGTCGAGCTGCTCGACCCGCCACGGACTCCGGCCCGGGAAGCGCGTCCGCACGTCGGTGGTGCGCAGCAGTGTCGAGTCGTGCATGAGCACCAGGGCGCCGTCCCGAGTCCGTTGCACGTCGATCTCGACCATGTCCGCGCCCGTCTCTACGGCCCGCCGGAGCGCGCACAGGGTGTTCTCCGGTGCCTCCGCGCTGGCGCCGCGGTGCGCGACCGTGATCGGCGTCGACGGCCTCCCAGGAGCGGTGCTCCTCGTAGGTGCGGAGGTGATCGAGGGGGACGCCGTCTGCAGGAGATCGGTCACGCCCGAAGGCTGTCGACCGGAGGTGATCATCTGGGGCTTCGGGAGTGAGGAGTGCGGTGAACTGTGCGTGAACGTCGGGTCGTCGCGGCGCTCGGGATGCGGCGGTCCCGGCAGGTCTCGGGGGCCGGACCCGACGGTCCGGCACCTTGGCCGCGGCCCGACAATGGGGGCATGACGATCGGCCGAACGACAACCTCAGCCGTCGTCGCGCTGATCCTCGCGTTCGCCGTGGGCGGCTGCGGTGGCACGGAGGCCGCCTCCACCGGCACCCCCGACAGCAGCCAGTCCAGCACCCCGTCAGATCACGAGTCGGATCACGAGTCGGACCACGAGTCGGGGGACACCGAGCACCCGGGGCACGAGTCGGACTCGCCCTCGCCCTCCGACACCCCCGACGATGAGGCATCGGCGACGGTGCGCGTCACAGTGAAGGGTGACACGGTGACGCCCACGGCCCTGACCATGGATGTCGCCGTCGGCGCCACCGTCGAGCTCGAGATCGACGCCGACCGTGCCGGCGAGCTGCACGTGCACTCCACCCCGGAGCAGGAGGTGGGGTTCGAGGCCGGCAGGAGCACCGTGGAGCTCATCCTCGAACAGCCCGGCACGGTCGACGTCGAGGAGCACGAGAGCGGGACACTGTTGCTGCGGCTGCTGGTGAGGTGACCGCATGACCCTTCGGCACCGGCCTCTGGGCGCCAGTGGCCTCGTCGTCTCGGTCGTGGGCATCGGCTGCAACGCCTTCGGGGCGCGTGTCGACGCGGACGGTGTGAGGGCGATCGTCGACGCCGCCCTCGACGTGGGGGTCGACTTCTTCGACACCGCCGACAGCTACTCGCTCGGCGCCAGCGAGGAGCTGCTGGGGGCGGCGCTGAAGGGCCGGCGCGAGGATGTCGTGGTGGCCACGAAGTTCGGGATGGACATGGCGGGCCGCAACGGACCCGACCACGGTGCCCGGGCCTCGCGGCGCTACGTCCGTCGGGCGGTCGAGGCATCGCTGCGCCGGCTCGACACCGACTACGTCGACCTCTACCAGCTGCACCAGCCGGACCTGGTCACCCCGGTCGAGGAGACGCTCGAGGCGCTGCAGGAGCTGGTCACCGAGGGCAAGGTCCGCTACCTGGGGTGCTCGAACTTCGGGGCGTGGGAGGTCACCCAGGCGCACTGGGTGGCCCGGAGCCGGAACCTGCAGGGCTTCGTCACCGCCCAGAACGAGTACTCCCTCTACAACCGGGTCGCCGAGGACGAGCTCGCGCCTGCGTGCCGTGCCGCGGGTGTCAGCCTGCTGCCGTACTTCCCGCTCGCCTACGGCCTGCTCACCGGCAAGTACGCCGGCGGCTCGGCTCCGGAAGGCAGCCGGCTCAGCGCGGAGTCACAGCGGCACCGGCTCGAGGGCGCCGACTTCGGACGGGTCTCCGCGCTGCAGGGGTACGCCGACGCGCGGGGGCTCGACCTCCTCTCGGTCGCCATCGGCGGGCTTGCGGCGCAACCGGCTGTGGGCAGCGTGATCGCGGGGGTGAGCCGGCCGGAGCAGGTGCGCACCAACGTGGCGGCCGCGGCGTGGGAGCCCTCGGAGTCGGACCTCGCAGAGCTGGCGACGATCAACCGCACGCCGCTGCCGGGCATGACGCACCGCTCCTACACCCGCCGCTGACCCGCCGCGTCGGCGCTGCCGCACACCCGCCCGTCCACCGCGACGCCGCTACAGGTAGAGGCCGGTCTCGTTGTCGTCCAGCCGGTCGGCGGCGACCGCGTGGATGTCGCGCTCGCGGAGCAGGGTGTAGTCCTCGCCGTTCACCTCGACCTCCGCCTTGTCGTCGGGGTCGAAGAGCACCCGGTCCCCCACCTCCACCGCCCGCACGTGCGGTCCGATGGCAGCGACCCGCGACCAGGCCAGCCGGTGGTTGCCGGGGGCGGCGGTCGCCGGGATCACGATGCCGCCGGTGGAGCGGCGCTCGCCGGCCTCCGTGTCGAGCTGCACCAGGACCCGGTCATGGAGCATCCGGATCGGCGTCTTGTCGGACACGCGCGTCAGCGGGTCACGCGGCGGATGACCACCACGAGGGTGACGAAGCCGGCCACGCCACCGGCGACCTTCAGGATGTTCTCGGTGCGCGGGTTCCCCCGCTGGTCGACGAAGTAGGCCCGCACGGTGGCGATCTCGCGGCGGATGATCGTCTTGGGGTTGGCGCGGTAGACCAGCTGGTCGATCGTGGTGGCCAACCGCTCCCGCGCTTCTTCGATATCGCGCTCGATGGCGTCGGGCTGGCGCTCGGCGTCGGACACGGTCAGCTCCTCGTCGACGGGTCAGTGGCCGTGGGGCGCCTCCGGCCCCCGGTCCCGCCGAACGTTACCCGGCCCCGGGCACCGGGAGCCGCTCGGGATCGAATCCGAAGGGCAGCTCCAGCCGGTGCGCGGCCATCAGCTCGCGGTCGCCCAGGATCCGGCTCGTCGGGCCGTCGGCGACCACGATCCCGTCCGACAGCACGACGGTCCGTGGGCACAGCTCGAGGGCGTAGGGGAGGTCGTGGGTCACCATCAGCACGGTGACGTCGAGCCCACGGACGATGTCGGCCAGCTCCCGTCGCGACGCCGGGTCGAGGTTGGACGACGGCTCGTCGAGGACGAGCAGCTCGGGCTCCATGGCCAGCACTGTCGCCACGGCCACGCGGCGCCGCTGCCCGAAGGACAGGTGGTGCGGCGGCCGGTCCGCGTGCTCGGCCATCCCGACGCGGTCGAGCGCCTCCAGCACCCGTCGTTCCAGGGTCGCTCCGCGCAGCCCCAGGTTGCGGGGGCCGAACGCCACGTCGTCACGCACGCTCGGCATGAAGAGCTGGTCGTCCGGGTCCTGGAAGACGATGCCCACGCGCCGGCGTACCTCCTGCAGGTGCGGCTTGGTCACCGTCAGCCCTGACACGGTCACCGACCCCGCAGACGGCGTGAGGACTCCGTTGAGGTGGAGCACCAGGGAGGTCTTGCCGGCACCGTTCGGCCCGAGGACGGCCACCCGCTCCCCCGCCCCGAGCACCAGGTCGACGCCGTAGAGCGCCTGGTGCCCGTCGGGGTAGACGTGCGCCAGGCCGCGGACCTCGAGAACCGGCGGGCTGCTCACGGCTGGCGCTCGCCGGTGTAGCCACGGGAGACCATCGCGAGGTGCACCCGCTCGCCACGCTCGTAGGACCGGATGAACAGCGCGCCGGCCGAGCGGCCGATCACCGGCCAGTGCCTGGGATCGCGGGCGGTGAAGCCGCGCGACGCCAGCGCGATGCGCATCCGCCGCAGCTCGTCGCCGACCACGTCGAGGTAGCGGACCATGAAGCTCATGATCTGCACCAGCTGCTGCGGCACCCTGAGCCGCTCGAGCCCGACCAGCAGGTCGCGCGGCTCGGTGGTGGAGGCCAGGGTCAGGCTGGCCAGGACGCCGAGGGTCGCCTTCACCGCGAGCCCGACCGCGGCGGCCAGGCCAGGCTCACTGACCGTGACACCGAGAACGTCCGTGCGGGGCCCGTGCGAGACGAACGGGAGCAGCGCGGCGAAGACCAGGAACGGCACCTCGACGACCATGCGCTTGAGCAGGTACGTCGCGGGGACGTCCGACAGCGCGACCACGACGAGCAGGGCAGCGAGGTATCCGACGAATGCCGGCCGCCAGGCGATCGGCGTCGCCACGACGGTCAGCACGAACCCCAGCAGGGCGAGCAGCTTCAGCTCCGGTCGGGCCCGATGGATCGGTGAGTGCCCGTGGTAGTGCAGCCGGTGGCCGTGTCCCGCGCCCACCTCAGGACGAGTCCGCGGTCTCGCGGTGCTCGGCAGCGGTACGCCGACGTACGCCGTAGGTCACCGCACCTGCGACGAGCAGCACCACGAGCGACCCGACGACACCGGCGACCCCGCGTGCGACTGCCGGCTCCTCGACGCCCTCCGCCTCGTAACCGGCCAGGGGACTGTCCTCCGCGGCATTGCGGGTCTCCTTGTCGGAGAAGCCTTCGTCGGCGGCGACGCGGTTGAGCCCGTCCGGCGCCGACGAGGCGTAGTTGCTGACCAGGCCGGCGAACGCGAGCGCCACGAGCAGCATCACGACGGCGACCACCCGGGTCGGGACGTTCCTCATGCCGCCACCTCCTGCGCCGGTGGTGCTCCGGGGGTGCGGATCTCCACCGGCCGACTCTTCAGCACCCGCCGAGCCCCGTGCACGAGGTCGGGCCGGACCGCGACGATGCTCGCCACCACCAGCCCGGTGATCACGGCCTCGCCGATGCCGATGAGGGCATGCCACCCCAGCATCGCGGTGGTCAGAGTGTCGAGCGGCACCGGCGCGGTGCCCCCGACCGCGTACAGCGCCACGAAGACGACCGAGGTGAGCAGCACCGACGCGTAAGCGGCCACCGCAGCGATCGGGGCGACCAGACCCTCGCGCTTGGGCAGCAGCGACTGGAGCACCCAGAAGACCACCGAGGCACCCACGACGGCGACCATCCCCATGAGCGTGATGTTCGTGCCGATCGCGGTCACCCCACCGTCGGCGAACAGCAGGCACTGCACGAGCAGGACCACGCTGAGACAGAGCACGGCGGTGGCGGGCCCGACGAGCACCGCTGCGAGCGCGCCGCCCAGGAGATGCCCGCTCGTCCCCGCCCCGACCGGGAAGTTCAGCATCTGGGCGGCGAAGACGAACGTGGCGACCAGCCCCGGCAGCGGGACGGCACGGTCGTCGAGCTCGCGCCGGGCGCGGTGCAGCGCCAGACCGACGCCGGCAGCGGCCACGGCACCGGTTGCCACCGAGGTCGAGATGTCGAGGAACCCGTCTGGCACGTGCATGGTTCCTCCACTGGTCAGGCGGCTGGCGTCGTTCGCCACCGTACGTTGTTGCGAACGACTCGCAAGAGCAGCGTCAGAACAACAACGCGCCTGACTAGACCACTTGCTCCACCGACCAAGCCGACCACCTGCGCTGCGCGAAAACCCCTGTGGCAGGCGTCACATCCAGACGCACCGGAACGCTGCACGGGAAAGGCCGTTCATGACCATCGGCAAGCATCTCCAGGGTGGCACGTCGCCACAGCGAAAGGCAGGCGCCCTCATGGCGTCCGGCGCCCTCGTTGCCGGCGCCGGCATCGCAGGTCTCGGGCCCCTCGCGGCCGACGCCTCGAGCCACCGCGAGGCACCGCTCATCGCGGGCCTGCCCGAGTACGACAACACCGACGTCTACGCGTTCAGGAGCCCTGAGCGGCAGAAGACCGTCACGCTCGTGGCGAACTGGATCCCGTTCGAGGAGCCGGCGGGAGGCCCGAACTTCTACCAGTTCGCGACCGACGCCCGCTACGACGTCAACATCGACAACGACGGCGACGCCAGCCCGGACATCACTTTCCGGTGGACCTTCAAGAACCACATCCGCAACGGGAACACGTTCCTGTACGCCAACGGCCCGGTGACCTCGCTCAGGGACGAGAACCTGAACTTCTACCAGACCTACCGGCTCGTGCAGATCAAGAACGGCAACACGAGGGTGCTCGTCAAGGACCGGATCGTCGCTCCGTCCAACGTCGGCAAGGCCACGATGCCCAGCTACGGCAAGCTGCGCGCGCAGGCCACCACCGACATCGGCACCGGCCCGAACAAGATGCAGTCCTTCGTGGGCCAGGCCGACGACCCGTTCTTCCTCGACCTCCGGGTGTTCGACCTGCTGTACGGCGGTGACCTGAGCGAGACCGGCGACGACACCCTGGCGGGCTTCAACGTCAACTCCGTCGCGCTGCAGGTGCCGAGGTACCGGATCGCGCACCAGCGTCACGTCACCGACAACCCCGTCGTCGGAGTCTGGTCGACCACCAGCCGCCGCGGTGTCGACGGCAAGTACCACCAGGTGTCCCGCCTGGGCAACCCGCTGGTGAACGAGGTCGTGATCCCGCTCAAGGACAAGAACAGGTTCAACCGGTCGCGTCCCGCGGGCGACGCCCGGTTCCTGGACTACGTGACGAAGCCGGAGCTGCCCAAGCTCATCGAGGCTGTCTACGGGATCAAGGCTCCGAAGGAGCCCCGTAACGACCTGGTCTCGGTGTTCCTCACCGGTGTGGACGGGCTCAACCAGCCGAAGGGCGTCACGCCCAGCGAGCAGCTGCGGCTCAACATGACGACGCCCGTCACGGAGAACCCGAACCGTCTCGGCGTCATCGGCGGCGACAACCAGGGCTACCCGAACGGCCGGCGCCTGGCGGACGACGTCATCGACATCTCGCTGCAGGTGGTCGAGGGTGAGCTCGTCGGGAGTCCGAACGACCTCGGCGACGCGGTCAACCGCAACGAGTACGGGTTCAAGGCGACCTTCCCCTACCTGGCGCTGCCGACCAGCGGCAGCGACCCGGACCCGCACCCGTCGGGGATGGTCAGCTCGAGCAACTCGTCGGCGACGTCCAGCGCGACCGAGAAGGTGGCACCCGCTGCCGCCCTCGCGATCGGCTTGCTGGCACTCGCGAGTGGGGCTGCACGCATGACGCAGCTCGGCCGCAACCGCCGCAAGGTCGTCTCCTGACGACTGCTCGACATCACGTTCCCGGCCGCACGGACCTCCGTGCGGCCGGGAGCATCGAGAGGGAGAGATGACGCGCATCGTCGTGGTCGTGGCGGTCGCCGTGACCCTTGCGGTCTCCGGCGGGCTCGGCCTCATCCGGGGCGGCGAGGACGGCACCCGCGTCGTCGTACCGGCGGAGGGTGCCGCGAACCTCCGCGGCTCCTCCCTGACCGAGGTCATCCCCGCCCTCCAGCAGCACCTCCGAGACGTGCCGGGCGACGCCCCTGCGTGGGCGACCCTGGCGCTGGCGTACGTCGAGCAGGCCCGGGTGACCGGTGACGCCACCCTCTACGGGCAGGCCACCGCAGCCGTGGACCGCTCGCTGGAGGAGCAGCCCGACGACAATGCCGGCGCACTGGCGGCCCAGGCGGCCGTCGACGCCGCCCAGCACCACTTCTCGGCTGCCCTCGCCGGTGCTCGACAGGCGCTGGCCATCGACCCCTTCCACGCCGGTGCCCTCGTCGTGCGGGTGGACGCCCTCACCGAGCTGGGACGGTACGGCGCCCAGCTCCGCGCTCTCCAGGCCGCCGACCGCAGGCAACCGGGCGAACCCGTCACCACCCGCTACTCCTACGCCTTCGAGCTCCGCGGACAGCTGCGCCGGGCCTCCGCCCTGCTCGCCCGCGTCGGCGCCTCGACCGCCCCCGCGGACCGCGCCTTCGCCCTCACGCTGCTGGCCGACCTGGAGCGGCGTCGTGGCCTGCTCGACCAGGCGGCGACGCACCTGCGGCAGGCGCTGCGGGCCGACATGGACTACGTGCCCGCGCTGGCGAGCCGGGCGCGGCTGGCGGTCGCCCGCGGCGAGCCTCGCGAGGCCGTCACCCTCTGGCAGCGGGTGGTCCTTCGGCTGCCGCTGCCCGAGTACCTCACCGAGCTGGGCGAGCTCCACCTCGCGCTCGGCCAGCCGCAACGGGCTGGTCAGCAGTTCGGCGTGGTGGCGAAGACCAAC